>DATKOZ010000001.1:0-83262 GCA_035524375.1 Binataceae bacterium (SeqCode)
CCGTTGGCGATCGCCACCTCCACCTGCCGCAAGACCGTTACGATCTCTTCCGCCTGGTACCTTCGTTTTGCCATTCCCTGGCTCCTCCTGTTCCAGCTTTCCTAACACGTTCGCTGGTACAAAATTTCCAGGGCAGGCCACCTTCGTGCGTTGGTGACCACGCTTCGGTTCGTTGTAAAGCCGTGAACGGGGTCCTTCGGTGTAACGCAAGCATTCATGCATCGGAGTAGCGTATGCTGGAACACCGCTACAACGCGGGGCGGGGAGGCTATCTGTCGTTGCCCGCCAGAAGCCTTCGGGATCTGAAACTCGTGATATCGAGGCCGAAGCCGCCCATAGAGGTGAAAATCCAAACGCCGTCTGGTGGTTTTGAACAGCGCGACGACGTCGCTAATGGAATACAAAGATCTGAAGGCTGCGAGTTCCGTAGCGGAGGGAGGGGGGACAGGCATAACTGCGAACGAGCTCTTTCGCGGCACTCTCCAGCGCCAATTTTCTCTTTGCCGATACCCTTAGCTATAAGCCTATAAACGCTAAAGCAAAGGAGGCTCTGGTGCCCTAAACCTTGCGGAACGATGATCGCGGTTGCACGACCACTGATAAACTTTGCGCGTGAAGAGTGCCGCTAAAGCATCGTAACGTCGCACGTGATAGACGTCAATGCTCAGTTGAACAGAACCGATCATGCGTTAGAGTAGTGCTATTGGACCGACGCCTGTTCGCACCAAAATCAGGAGGTAACAATATGATTCGGGGAAGCTGTCTATGCGGCGGCGTGGCGGGCGTTCATTAGCTTCACGTTGCGGTCATGCAGCGGAACGGGGTAACACCTCGCGCTCGATAGCCGCCGCGAATTCCATCTTGGCGCGCTCCAAGTCATGACGCGCCTGCAGATTGATCCAGAACTCAGGGCCGGTGCCGAAGTAACGCCCCAGCCGCAAGGCGGTGTCCGGGCTGATGTTGCGCGCGCCCTCCGCGATCTGGCCGATTCGATTGGCGGGAACGCGCAGCTTGAGCGCCAGCTCGTGCATCGTCATCCCGAGCGGTTTCAAAAACTCTTCCACCAGGATTTCGCCCGGATGGATCGGTTTAATTTCCCTCTTCGCACGCGGCATATCTGGTATTTCTCCGCTCAATGGTAGTCGGCTATCTCAACTTCGAATGCATCGGCGCCGCGCCATACGAAACAGACGCGCCACTGATCGTTAATCCTGATGCTGTGCTGGCACTGACGATTGCCCTTGAGCCGTTCCAGCCGGTTTCCCGGCACGGCGGCAAGCACCGACAATCCAATTGCGGCGTTCAGCATCTCAAGTTTCCGCAGCGCCGGCCGTTCGATGGCTTGGAACTTCGCCGAGCGCCCGCCATTAAACAATTTCCGCGTTTCGGCGCATCGGAACGACCGGATCATTGACGATGAGAGTATGACATCCAACGTCAAACATCAAGCATTCGAAATCGAATCGCCGCCTGTTGGCAGGCGTTAGTGCGTGGTGTCGGGAGTGGGCGAGAGTCCGCGCGTGTTCCGCGCGGCGCCATCCGACGACGGCGCTGTTGATTCCTGCCCCTTCTCGGCGGCGGCCGGGCGCAGCACGGAGACCTTGGCGCTCAACTGTTCGCCCCGGAGCATCAGGAACGGACCCGATAACACGTATGCCGCCGCACCGATAAATGCGGTCACCTGCGGCATCGCATAGAGCATCGCCGCGCATACGATCATCCCAAGCACCAACTGGACCTGCGCGGGCTTGTCGAGCTTGATCGCCTTGAAGCTGGGATAGGGAACGCGAGAGATCATCAGGCCAGCCAGTGCGAGCGTTATCGGGACCATTATCGCGCACAACACGCGCGGTGAGTCGAAATCGAAATAGCTGTACACAAGCGTAATTCCGGCAACCATAATTGCCGCGCCCGGAATCGGCAGTCCGACGAAGCGGCGTTTGTCCGCCGTCGCGGTCTGGACATTGAAGCGCGCCAGCCGCAGCGCGCCGCACAGCACGAACAGGCCGGTGACGCCGATCCCGAACGAACCGATCGGGCGCAGCGCCCACCAGTACGCGAGCATCGCGGGCGCCACGCCGAACGCCACCATGTCGGAAAGGCTGTCGTACTCGACGCCGAACTGGCTGGAAGTGCGCGAGGCTCGTGCGATGCGCCCGTCAAGCCCGTCGCAGAAGAACGCCAGAATCAGCATCACCGCCGCGGTTTCGAAGCGGCCGCTGACGGTCGATACGATCGAATAAAATCCAGACAGCAGGCCGATCGACGTGATCGTCGCGGGCAACAGATAGACGCCGCGGCGGAGCGGACTTTCGGCATGCGGCCCTTCGCCGCGAATGCGGCTTGATATGAGGCGAACGCGATTGCGCTCGGCGCGCGGGCGGCGGGGATTTTCCTTCATGATTCGACAGCTCCCAGCACGGTTTCGCCGGCGCGAACGCGGTCGCCAATCCGCACCTGCACGGTGAATTCAGCGGGAAAAAAATGATCCACACGGCTTCCAAACATGATTAGGCCGACCCGCTGACCGGCTTCCACCCTATCATGAACGCGCAGCCGGCACACGATCCGCCGGGCGAGATATCCGGCTACCTGAAGCATCCCGAATATCCGTCCTTTCGGGTCCGTCAGGACAATCAGGTTGCGTTCGTTGTGCAGACTCGCGTCGTCGCGAAACGCGGCGCGAAACTCGCCATGAGTGTGCTCTATCATCGTAACTTCGCCGCCGGCCACGGCACGGTTGACGTGTACATTGAGCGGCGACATGAAGACCGATACGCGATGGTACATGCGGCCGGTCTCGCCGGGAAAAACCGCATCGGCAACGTCAGTAACTTTGCCATCGGCGCCTGAGATCACCACGTCGCCGGTGCGGGGAGGAGATCTGTCGGGATCGCGGAAAAACATTCCGACCGCAACGGCGAACGCAACCGCTATTAGGCCGAAAAACCGAAATCCAACCAGAAACAGGCATACGCCGATTGCGGAGACGGCGCCCGAAATCATCACGCCCTCGCCGGCGATTCCCACTGCGGCGCCGATCCGCGCCGCCAGCGCCCCGGCTTGGTAGCGTGCGGTGTCAGGTTCACTCGCCATGCGCGAATCTAATTTTTCGACTTGTCGACCAACCGGTCGCTCGCCAGCCACGGCATGAATGCGCGCAGCTTGCGGCCGACCTCTTCAACCGGATGCTCAGCGCCTTCCTTGCGCATCCTTTTGAAGTTCGGCAGGCCGGCGCGATATTCATCAATCCATTCCTTGGCGAATTTGCCCGACTGGATGTCGGCGAGTATCTGTTTCATCGCCTCGCGCGATGCGGGGCCAACCACCCGCTTGCCGCGCGTCATGTCGCCGTATTCGGCGGTGTTGCTGATCGAGTAGCGCATGTTGGAAATGCCGCCCTCGTAGATCAAATCTACGATCAGCTTCACTTCATGCACGCATTCGAAGTATGCCATCTCGGGAGCATAGCCGGCGGCAACGAGCGTTTCGAATCCCGCCCTAATAAGCTCGGTAAGCCCACCGCATAGAACGGACTGCTCGCCGAACAGATCGGTCTCGGTCTCTTCCCGGAAGCTGGTTTCGATTACCGCGGCGCGACCGCCGCCGATGGCGCTACCGTATGCGAGCCCGACCTTCTCCGTATCGCCGGTAGGATCCTGCTGCACCGCGAGCAGGCACGGCACTCCCCTGCCCTTGCTGTACTCCGATCTCACCAGATGGCCGGGGCCTTTGGGAGCGATCATAAATACGTTCACGTCCTTGGGAGGCTGGATAAACTTGAAGTGAATGTTGAAGCCGTGGCCAAAGGCGAGATACTTGCCCTTGGTTAGATGCGGCGCGATCTCCGCCTGATAGATTTCGGCGCCCATTTCGTCTGGCACCAGCATCATAATAACCTGCGCCTGCTTGGCCGCCTCTGCGGTATCGACAACCGACAGGCCCTGCTTGGCGGCCTTTTCGCGCGAAGGCGATTTTGGGCTTAAGCCGACGCGAACATCCATTCCGCTGTCGCGCAGATTGAGCGCATGGGCATGCCCTTGGCTGCCATATCCGATGATTGCGATCTTCTTGCCGCGCAACGCACCCAAGTCCGCATCGCGGTCGTAAAAGACTTTCATTGTGAATCTCTCCTAATCGGAATTTCGTGAGCGGGCGGCACCGTGATTTTCCGTGTTCGGCTGCACCGTACGGGCCATCGCCACCTTGCCCGAACGAACCACTTCCTTGATGCCGAGCGGGCGCAGGATCGCGATAAATGCACGAATTTTTTCAGAATCGCCGGTCACTTCAACCGCAATCGCACGGGGCCCGATATCGATCACGTGCGCGCGGAACGCATTGACGATCGAATCCAGCTCCGCGCGGATCCGCTCGTCAACGGAAACCTTGACGATGACCATCTCGCGATCGATCGTTTCCACGTCTTTGAAATCGGCAACCTTGATCACCGAAACGAGTTTGTTAAGCTGCTTGTTGATCTGCTCGAGGACCTGTTCGTCGCCGGTGGTCACCAGCACGATGCGCGAAACCGTCGGATCTAGCGGATCCTCGTTGACAGTCAGCGACTCGATGTTGAAGCCGCGGCCCGAGAATAGCCCGGCCACGCGCGCCAGCACGCCGAATTCGTTTTCCACCAGGACCGATATGGTGTGTCTTGTCACAGGCTAATGCAGAGCCGGAACTTATCACACATGATCAGAAGCCACGCAATTAGCGGGCTTCGGGATGGTAACGGCCGAGAATCGCCATCATGCGATCCTTGGAGGCCAGCTTGAGCTTCTGAATCCGCTTTTCTTCGATTTCCTCTTCAGCCGTCAGACGATGCTTCTGTCTGAATTCCTGGAGCTTCCGCTTGAACTCCTGATGTTCATCGTAAAGCGCCTTCAATTCATTGTCCTGGGCTAGATGCTGTCGAATGAGCTCTTCCTCTCTTTGCTCCATACGCCCTCCACTTTATTTTCAGCCATTTGTTTCACGTTTGGCTTGAAGGTTGCCTCCGCAGTCCTCACATACATTGGCTCAAGCGCCGCTGCCCTCGCGCCCTCCGCGCGCGGAATTTGCGCCGCGCCGATCGCCGCAACGCATCCGCCGCGTAACTTCAGCATTCCAAGTTCCGTGAACGCCGCGTTAAGCCCGCGCGATCTTTGCAAGCCGGCGGCCCTCATAGCCATCGCGTCGCCGGCGAACAATACACCATCGCCAATCTGCGATGCCATCCGCTCAAGCGGAGCAACCGACTCTTCTATAACTTTTTCTAGCCCATCGCCTACAACCCGGTAAAGGGCGAAATAGGCCTCGCCTTTGCGCGCGTCGGCAATCGCGCAAATAGACGCCCCAAGAGGAGCGTTGGAATGTTCCAGCGCGGCCAATGCTATCGCATCAAAACTTGGCACTCCGGCCATCGAACACCCGGTCGCCATCGCGATTCCCTTTGCATAACTGAGTCCGATTCGCAGCCCGGTGAAGGAGCCGGGACCGACCCCTACCGCGATCGCGCCCAAATCACGCATTACAATTCCAGCGTCACGGAGGATTTCATCCACCGCTCCCGGCAGCGCAGCGCCATGCGAGGCCGCTGGCCGCTCGATTGAAGCTGTGATTTTGGAATCCGAAACGATCGCGAAAGTGGCAATCGCGGAGGAGGTATCCAGCCCGAGCACCGGCCGTGCTCCGGCTGCCTCCGTCAGCAGCCCGTCAACCCTGAACAATACGCGAGATGTCATTGAATATGACGAACGCCATCAGCGCGACGAGCAGGAACAATCCAACTTGCAGGATCATCTCGCGTGAACGAAGCGCGAGCGGCTTGCCTCGCACGCCTTCGAACGCGAAAAACAGCAGGTGGCCGCCGTCAAGGAGCGGGACCGGCAACAGATTTATGATGCCCAGCTCCAGGCTCAGCATCACCATGAACAGGGCGAAGTCGGCATAACCCTGATGAACCTCCTTGCCTGCCATCTGCGCGATCATAATCGGACCGCCCAAGGCATCGCGCACCGGAACCTGGCCGGTGATGATCGTTCCGATGCTTTCCACGAATTGGACGGTCATATCCGCCGACGTAGTGACCGCTTCTTTCATCGCTCCGATCGGCCCGTAGCGTTCCGTGATTTCAGCGCTTTCGCTGGCCATGATCCCGATCACCCAGGTCAACTTCTTTCCAACCAGCGTTTTGAGTTCCCGTTTTGCCGGTTGCACGATGATCGTCAGATGCTGGTCTGCATTGTTTTGCTTGCGATCGATTTCGAGCTTGAGCGGCGAGCCGTCGCCCTGTTTGATCGTCCGTGAAACGTCGTCCCAATATTTTACCGGCTGGCCATCAATCGACAGAATGGTATCGCCGGCCCGGACACCTGCAGCGTATGCGGGCAGCTTTTCGTCTAGTTTTCCGACGACCGGCAACGGCCGCGGTACACCCAGCATGTAAACGGCGGTCAGCAGAATCGGCGCGAAGAGTAAATTCGCCATCGGTCCCGCCAATATGACCAGCGCCCGACGGCCCAACGGCTGAGTCGGAAACGCGCGCCGATCATACGCTTCGGTGAGCGCTCGCGGCGGCTTTCCAGCTAGGTGCTTGATAGCGGCCTCGACGCCGCCCGCATCGCGAATTTCATTCAGCAAAATCGCCTCATCGACGTGGAGCTCGCGTCCCAAAGCGGCCCGAGCTTCCTCGTTCGCACCCGATGCTCCTGCGCCCAACCGCTCGGCGATTGCATGCAGTCCGGGTTCATAGCCAATATCGGCCGCGATTGTTCCGTGCTCGCGCGCGGCGCCAATCAAGTCGTGGCCGATCTCATGCAGGTAAAGAGACAGTTCGCTGTCTTCAACCGGGACTTCGGACTTGGGATCTTCGCCGATCTCATTTCCGAGCATCCGGACATAGCCACCGAAGGGGATCGCGCCAATCGAGTACTCAGTCTCGCCGCGGCGGATGCCCCAAATCTTGGGCGGGTAGCCGACCGAAAAGCGGATGGCCCGCACTCCGATCCGCTTGGCCATCGCAAAGTGGCCGGCTTCGTGAACCACCACCAAAACCCCGAGGACGAAAGCAAAAGAGACAATCGACGTCAGCGTCGCGGTAAGCATTGGGTTATTCCTGAAGAATCCCCGATAGGCAGGTTCGTACGCGATGGCGGCCGGCCGGGTGCATCAACGTGAATAATAGTAGGTGAAAACCACTGCGAAGACCAGCGAGCAGGCTCGGTCCAGCAGCCCACCATGACCCGGAAAAATCCATCCCGAGTCCTTTACGCCAGCCGAACGTTTAAGCGCCGATCCAGCCAAATCGCCCAACTGAGACAAGATCGCGATCGCGCCGGAAACCACAGCGGTCCCCAGCACCGTCCAATCGGGGACCAGCCAGCCGCGCAGTATCACGCCTGCGGCGATTGCCAAAACCAGTCCCGCAACGGCGCCCTCCACGGTCTTTTTGGGGCTAACCGCCGGAGCCAGCTTGATCCGTCCAAACGCGCTCCCTCCAAAATATGCGCCGCTGTCGCTGACGATTACTACCAGCAGCATCAGCATGACCAATGGGATTCCATGCGGCGAATTGCGCAGCAGCGCGAAGAACGGGAACAGCACCCCGACGTACACCGCACCGGCAACCGCAAGCGGCAATCCCTTGAACCTCCCGGCACCATCGCCGATGGCCACCTGCCCCACCAGCACCAGCATCGCTGCAATGACTGCACCGGGCAGCATCCAACTGGGCGCACCGCCGCTGAGCAGTCCCATCAGCGGTCCTGCACCGGCCAGAACGAACACGAATATCCCGGCCGGGGTAATTGTAGCGGTCATCGTGGCCACCTCCGAGAGACCGACTGCGCCCAACACCGCGATGAAAAATGTGAAAAACCAGTTCGGCGAGAAAATTACCACCGCCAATACCACGGGAAGCGCGATCGCGGCGGTTGCGAGCCTAGTTCTGAGCACGCAGCCGGCCGGGATCGTCGGCGACCGCGCCGAATCGGCGCTCGCGCGACTGATAGGCGGCCAGCGCGCTTAAGAATTCCCGCTCGCGAAAATCCGGCCACAATGTGTCGGTGAAATAGAATTCGGCGTATGCGGCTTGAAATAGAAAAAAATTGGAGATCCGCTGCTCGCCTGATGTGCGAATTACCAGATCGGGATCGGGCATGCCGCCGGTAGTCAGCTCCCGCGCCAGCATTTCCTCGTCAATCTGATCCGGAGACAGCTCGCCGGCCGCGGCGGCCCGGGCCAGTTTACGCGCCGCCGCCACGATGTCCTGACGCCCACCGTACGACAATGCGAGCGCGACCGTCATTGCATGATTTTTGTGAGTCGCCGTTACGGTATCGGCCAGCGCCTGACGCACCCGCGGCGGCAGCCGTCCGGTGTCGCCCAGCGCGAGCACGCGAATATCGCGCTTCATCAGGCGCTTGGTCTCGGTAATGAGATACCGATTGAGCAGTTGCATCAGGAAGCTGACTTCGGTCGTGGGACGCTGCCAGTTTTCGCTCGAAAATGCGAACAGCGTCAGGTAGGGGATTCCCAACTCGCGCGCCGCTTCGACCACCGCGCGCACCGAATCCTTGCCTCGGCGGTGGCCTTCGTGGCGCGACAATCCCCGCCGCCGCGCCCATCGCCCATTGCCATCCATCACGATAGCCACATGCCGCGGCAGCCGCCCCGGATCGAGGGACAGGGCTGGGAATTCGCTTAGTGGAAGTGAAATTGCCACTTTGAAATCAAGCCGAATGCGGCCGCCCGGCGAGGTGTGCTGGAAAAAATTCCGGGGGCCGGCTCAGACCTCCATGATCTCGGCTTCTTTGGCCGCCAGAGTTTTATCTATCTTCTCGATGAACTCGGTCGTGAACTGCTGCACCTTCGCTTCACCGTTTCGCATGTCGTCATCGGAGACCTGTTTTTCCTTGTGCAGCTCTTTGATCATATCATTGGCGTCGCGGCGATGATTGCGCACGCCGACGCGAAATTCTTCGGCGAGCTTGCGAACATGCTTGACCAGATCGCGGCGGCGCTCCTCGGTCAGCTCGGGAATCGCAATACGGATCACCTTGCCGTCGTTCATCGGGGTCAGCCCGAGATCGGAGGTTTGAATTGCCTTCTCGATTTCGTGCATCGCCCCCTTGTCGTATGGCGTTATAACCAACAAGCGAGGCTCGGGCGCAGCCAATCCCGCCAACTGGCGCAACGGGGTCTTGGAACCGTAGTAATTCACCTGGAGATTCTCGATTAGGCCGGTCGAGGCGCGGCCGGTGCGCACTCGCGCCAATTCGTGGCGGAACGCCTCCACGGTTTTTTCCATTTCTTTGCGCGATTCTGAAATTGTTTCAGCCAGCATTTTCTTTATTCGCCGCTTTCCACGATGGTTCCGATTGCCTCGCCCATCACGGCCCTTCTTATATTACCCCGTTTGCGCAAATTGAAAACGATAATCGGCAGTCGATTATCCATGCACATCGAAACCGCCGTCGAATCCATAACCTTCAGCCCCTTGCGCAAGACATCAAGATACGTCAAGCGCGCGAACCGCTTGGCGCCCGCCTCGCGCATCGGATCGCGGTCATAGACGCCGTCCACATGATGGCTGGCCTTTAGGATCACCTCCGCGCCGATTTCCATCGCGCGCAGGCTGGCCGCGGTATCGGTAGTAAAATAGGGATTTCCGGTGCCCGCCGCGAAAATTATCACGCGCCCCTTCTCGAGATGCCGGACCGCGCGCCGACGGATGTACGGCTCGCATACGGCCTGCATCTCGATCGCTGACAGCACCCGGGTCGGCACAGCCTCCTGCTCAAGTGCGTTCTGCAGCGCCAATGCGTTGATAACGGTGGCCAGCATCCCCATCTGATCAGCAGTCGAACGATCCATCCCGCGCGCCTCGTAGTCGGCGCCGCGGATGAAATTGCCGGCACCTATGACCATCGCAAGCTGGATGCCCAGCGCAGCGACTTCTTTAATTTCTACTGCGACTTCGGCCAGTACGTCGCGATCGATGCCGCTGCCACGACCGGGCGAGAGCGCTTCGCCGGAAAGTTTGAGCAGGACGCGATTGAATCGCGGCTTCAACTTGGCAGCGGTTTGGACCTTCGCCATCGCCTGAAAGCCCCTTTTCGCTCGCACCCCCGGGCTGCGCGATGCTCAGGCCTCCGCCGATGGCGCCTTGGCGTCGAGCGATTCGCCCAACTGAAAGCGCACAAAGCGGCGCACGTCGATTTTCTCGCCCATCTTCGCCACCGCTTCTCCAAGAAGTTCATTCACTGTCTTGTTCGGATCGCGAACCCAGGCTTGTTCCAGCAGGCAGGCTTCCTTGTAGAACTTTTCGACCTTGCCGGCGACGATCTTCTCCACGACGGGAGCGGGCTTTCCCTCGGCCTGCGCGGCGTAAATCTGGCGTTCCTGCTCGATCACCGCCGGACTCAATTCCTCGCGCCGAACGCAGCGGGGACTGGCGGCAGCCACCTGCATCGCGAGCTCCTTCACGAGCGTCTGGAACTCGGGCGTCTTGGCGACAAAATCGCTCTCGCAGTTAACTTCAATCAGTACGCCCAGCTTGCCGCCGGCATGGATGTACGAACCAACCGAGCCGTCCGAAGCCACCCGGCCCGCACGCTTCTCTGCCGCGGCGATCCCTTTCTCGCGAAGCCAAGTCACCGCCTTTTCAAAGTCACCGGCGGTTTCCGCCAGCGCCTTCTTGCAGTCCATCACGCCCGCGCCGGTTTTATCGCGCAGCTCCTTGACCAGATTTGCATTCACATCCATGAAAAATTCCCAAAGTTAAATAATGTTTCGTCAGTCCGGCCGGTTTATGCTCGCGCCGAATGCGCGAGTTGCACCTTCGACCGCTCGATATTCAGCCGCAATTCACCTTCGATTCAGACGATTCAGACCGCGCTCGGCGATTCCGGCGACGCCGCACCGCCAACCGGCGCCGGGCTCTCCGGTGCTGGCGCCTGCCCACCTCGGGCACGCTCTTCCGCGATCTGCCGACCCTCAAGGATTCCGTCGGCAACCGCGGCCGTGAACAACTTGATTGCGCGGATCGCGTCGTCATTGCCGGGGATACGGTATGCAATCAGGTCGGGATCGCAGTTGGTGTCGACTACCGCGCACACCGGGATACCCAAGCGGTTGGCCTCGGCAACCGCGATGTCTTCCTTCTTGGTATCGATTACCCATAGCGCGTCAGGCAGCTTGCGCATGTTCTTGATTCCCGACAGCACTCCCATCAGCTTCTCATGCTCGCGCTGGTGGTCGCTCATTTCCTTCTTGGTGAGCGCCTGCACCATCTCCGGATCGGCCATCACCTCTTCCAGCTTCTTGAGCCGGTCAATCGAGGCACGGATGGTCTGGAAATTGGTCAGCATCCCGCCCAGCCATCGGTTGTTCACGTAAAACATCCCGCATCGTTCGGCCTCTTCCCGGACGATGTCCTGGGCCTGCTTCTTGGTGCCGACGAACAGCATCGTCCCGCCCTGAGCGGCCAGATCGCGCGCGAACTCATAGGTGGCGCGGAACATCTTGACCGTCTGCTGCAGGTCGATGATGTAAATTCCGTTGCGAGCGCCGAAGATGTAGGGTTTCATCTTCGGGTTCCAGCGGCTGGTTTGATGGCCGAAATGGACACCGGCCTCCAGCAACTGCTTCATGCTGATTTCAGTCATGTAATTTTGCTCCTGCTTCAACCCCCGCTTGGGGGCAACCAACCATTATTAGCAGGCTGCGCGCACGGATCAAAGCCATTGTGGACAGGCTCTGGCTGGGTCGGTACAAGCCAATTCAATTCCCGATCGCAGACATTGTTCGCAATCTGCTGGTTACCGGTCGCTATGCTGGTTCCCTCGTTAAGCGCCGCGTTATTCCCGCCCGGCCAACGGTGGCTCCTTCCCCGTCCCGCTCAGCGGTATTGTTTGCGGACTGCGATTGGCGTTGTCGGTAATCGTCAAGGTCCCCGTCTGCTTCCCCGGTGCACTGGGCGTGAACGTCACCGAAATCGTACAGGAGGCGCCGGCCGCCAGGCCCCCGGTTGGCCACACAGGACAGTTGTTCGTCTGAGTGAAAACGCCCGGGTCGGAAATCATCTCGATCTGAACTGCAACCCCCGGATGCTTCTTGCTGCCCTTGGGATTGGATACCTTCACCATCATCGCCTTACTTGCCTCTCCAACCTTCGTCTTCGGGA
Organism: Binataceae bacterium (SeqCode); assembly: GCA_035524375.1. Classification (GTDB taxonomy): domain Bacteria; phylum Desulfobacterota; class Binatia; order Binatales; family Binataceae; genus Binatus. The sequence continues at coordinate 12,170 of DATKOZ010000001.1, forward strand.
ACTTGAGAAAATTAGGCGTGAATTTGAGTGTCACTGGAACAGGCGTTGCCGTCTGCGTCGGCGACGGTGTTGTAGTGGCCGTCTCGGTCGGCGATGGCGAGACGGTCGCGGTTGGCGAGACGGTCGCGGTTGGTGAAATCGTGGCCGTTGGAGACGGCGTTTCCGTCACTGTCGGTGTCGCCGTTTTGGTTGCTGTTGCGGTCGCGGTCGTGGTTGCGGGATTGAGGACGGCCAGCACGGCGTCCCCGCCGCCGGCATTCGCACTCTGGTAGGCGTTTAGAGTTTGGAATCCGCCAGAGGCTCCGCCCGCGATGTAGGCGTCGCCTGCGGAATCGATTGCAATTGCATTGTCATTGGAGGCGCCGATAGCGGTCGAGTAGATCAACGCGCTGCCGGCAGAGTTAGTTTTATCGACAAAATCAGCATAACCGGCAGCTTCCTGGACGCCAGCGATATAGGCCTCGCCCGCGGAATCGACCGCGATGCCATTACCGATTCCGGCCGCGCTCGCAAGGCCGTATCGGTATAGCATCCCGCCGGTCTGACTCAATTTCTCGACAAATGCCGCTGGCGCGCCACACACCGTCCAAGGTGTACCGCAGGTGCCTCCCTCGGAAACGCCGGTCTCTGCGCATCCCCAGCCAAGCGAATCCGACTGCCCAGTAATGTAGGCATTGCCTGTGGAATCGACGGCTACGGCAATGAGGGTGTCGCGCGCATTATTGTATGAGCCCCAGTAGCTCATGAGGCCGTAGCAGTTCTTCGGGCTTACACCCAACTCGTTGCCTCCCACTTGTTCCGAGTAAACCAGTCCGTTACCGGAGGCATTGAGCTTCACTATGAAACCCGAACCGTCGCAACTCGCGGAGGGGCAGCCGCCGGCGAAATCGGATGAGGAAGATTGTCCGACTACGTACGCGGCGCCGGCGGAATCCACGGCAATTCCATAACCGTAGTCACCGTTGGCGGAGTAACTCATGGACGGACCTAGACAGGTACCAAAAAATAAATAGCAGTACGTCCCTCCGGGGTTGCCGCTGCCGCCGAGATAGGTGGAATAGACAAGCGACGCCGCGCCCGATGCCGCCGGGTCGAGCTTCGCAGCGAACGCATTGCCGTAGGCGGTGTCATTGTTGGTCGTCTGGTAGGCGTTTACAGTGGTGAAGTTACTCGAATAGGTAGTCCCCGTGATATAGGCATCTCCCGCCGAATCGACCGCGATGCCGTTGCCTTGGTCGTTCGCACCGCCGCCAAAATAACTCGAATAGAGCAGCGCGCTGCCGGACGAATTTAGCTCCGTCACAAATGCATCGTTGCCGCCACTGAGGCTGCTCTGATAAGCGCCCGCGGTGGTGGGATAATTGCTCGATGCGGTCAGCCCCGTGATGTATGCGTCGCCGGCGGAATCAATCGCGATGCCGTTGGCCTGATCGGTACCGCTGCCGCCCAGATAAGTCGAGTAAATTAGCGATGCCGCGCCCGATGAGTTCGGGTTGATTTCCGCGATGAACGCATCGGTGCCGCCGCCGGTCGCAGTCTGGTAAGCGCCGCTGGTGGTAGGGAAGTTGCTCGATGCGGTGTACCCGGCGATATATGCGTTGCCGGCGGAATCCACTGCAATACCGTTGGCTTGGTCATTGCCGCTGCCGCCGAGGTAGGTCGCATAGAGCAGCACCGGATCGACGTTCACGGCGCGGGTGCGATCATACTTTGCCAGCTCAAAGCCGATGGCATCCTTGCCGCGCAGGATGGCACGTCCGCTGATCTTTTCGCGCTTGCCGCCATGCTCCTGATAGATCGCGGGCAGATGTTGGATGACCTTGCCGCCATCGGCGAGCGTCGCCACGACGTCGCCATCGCGATTGAGGGTCAATTTTTTCGCGCCGTCGAAGCGCATCTTGATCGCCTTGGGGTCGGCACCCGGCGACAGAATGAAGTCGTATTCAAGTTGATGCTGATTGGTCCCATAGTAAACCAGATCGATCTCCGGCCAGACGTTGCGGTACCGCACCTTCGCATACGTCGGGACGTTCGCGTGCCACTTCTTCGGGTCGTTGCCGATGAAGTAATTTGACTTGCCGGGCAGCGCATCGACGCCCTCGATTTGCGCATTCGGATTCGCCCCGATTAGCCGCATCCCCAGCACATCCTCGCGCGCCGCCTTGCTGATTCTCGGTTCTGCTCCTTTGTCATTTCGAGCGGAGCGAGAAATCTCAGAGGCCGGGATTTCTCGGCCTTTCGCGCCTCGAAATGACAAATCGGGAGTCCCATGCGAGTGAGAGGAGGAACTGCGCAGCGCCAGCGTCGCGCCGTCAATCGTCAGGAACATCGTCTATCCGTTCCCCCGCGAGAGGAACTTGACGCGCGAATCGGTCTGGCCGCGATTTTCCTCGAACCGCATCGGCAGCTTCGCCATCGATACGCGAGGTGCGACCGGCGGCGACTTGCGAAAAGCAGCAGGGGCGGATGGCTTGGAATGGCTGTCGGCCTGTGCCGCGAACGCCAGCATCGCAAACGCAATCGCGCCGACGATCGCGATGGGTGCGAATCTGATCCTTCGGCTTCGCTCAGGACAAGTTTTTCCCAGTGGCTCTTTCATCGCTCCTCGCTATTAGGACAGAGCTGACGTAAAACAACCGCAGGTGGTTAGAAATCCGGGTGCCAACCGGGATAGTGCAAATCGCGCCATAAGAAAAGGTGTCGCGATATATGTAAAAATTGCCAACTAATTCCCAAGGAATCAGTTCGTCGAGCAAACCTATGAAGCCGCCTTCTGCAGCGCTGCAAACGACGCTTGGAGCGCCGCGATCATTTCGCGCAGGTCCGGCAGCGCATCGAAATCGGCGTTCAGGCCCCAATGAAGCTTTCCGTCATAGCTGAGTAGCGCGATATTGAGCGCCTGATTCTCGAACAGCGGGCCCATCGGATATGCCGCCAAAAGCCGCGATCCAAGCATGTACAGGGGCATCTGCGGTCCCGGCACATTGGTAACCGTGATATTGTACGCGCGCGCCCGCGCGGTCATCCGCATCGCCACCGTCAGCAGCGTGGACACCGTCCACTCGCTCACGCGCGCCAGCACCTCGGCGCCCATTGCCTGGCGCGATTGCTTGAGATCGGCGGTAATAGCGTGGACGGCTTCAAGCCGGCGGCGCGGATCGGGTTCCGCAATCGGCAATGGCGCCGGCCATGCCGCGATGCGGTTACCCAGCGTGCCGCGCTGCGCCGCAGTCCTGACGCTCACGGGCACCAATGCACGAAAATCGAGTGACGAAATCCGCTCCGGCGGAAATCCGCGCCGCGCAAGGAACGCTCCCACTGCGCCGGCAACGGTCGCTAATACAACGTCATTGACCGTGCCGCCAAGCCGATTTTTGATGCTCTTTACCTCGGCCAGGTCCATCACCATCCAGTCGAACCGGCGATGCGGCCCAATCGGATGGTTAAATGGCGTATCGGAGGCGGGTGAAAAGCCCGCGCCGATAGTCTCTCCGATGGCGCCCAGTTGTTCCGTAAAACTGTCGAACGCATCGAGCGGATTCTGAAACGCCTCGAGCATTGTTTCGCCAAGCTGAAACGGGCTTCTGATCCTACGCGTGGCCTCGTCCACGAGCAGCTCGCCCGGAGTCGGCGCCGGATCGGGATTCCACGGTGCCGCAGGCGGGAGTTCGACCACGTCCGGCGACGGGCTGAGCAGCGTGCTGACAAGATCGACTGCGGAGATTCCGTCGATCATGCAGTGATGCGTCTTGCTGATCATCGCAAAGCGCCCGCCGTCGAGGCCTTCGATTACCCAAGTCTCCCAGAGCGGTTTTCCGCGGTCGAGTTGCTGCGAGAAAATCCTCCCGGCCAGCCGCTTGAGTTGATCTTCGTCACCGGGACGCGGCAGTGCGGTGTGGCGCACGTGATAGTCGAGATTGAAGCGGTCGTCATCCACCCACACCGGCTGTCCGCCGACGGGCACCCGCTCGATGCGCTGGCGGTAGCGCGTCATCATCGGCAGGCTTGCCGCGACCCCGGCGCGGATCCGGTCGATGTCGATTCCGCCGGAAGGCGTGGTAAGCGGAGCCGAGTCCAGAATCATGACGCCGGCCACGTGCATGTGGCTGGCCTGGTTTTCGACATCAAGGAAACTACGGTCCAGAGCGCTTAAACGTTCATACTTGGCCATCGGTATCGTCCACCCCCGCGTGGAACTCGATGCGCCGGTTTTAGCAGGAACCGGGCCCAAATGCCTAGCGGAACGCATGGCGCGGGCGGGCCATCGTGCTGCGTAAATTCGGCCGGTGGCATTGAATCACAGCCGGGGATATGCCAAGAATATCCCAGCAGGCTGGAGAACATGCGATGTCCCAAGTCACTGTCGGAAAATGGGGAAAAAATCTTGCGGTGCGGCTTCCCGGCGAAATCGTGAAGACAGCCCGGCTCAGCAACGGCGAACGGATGGAAGTCAGGGCGCGGGATGGAGACATCGTTATTAGGCGCGCGGTGCCCCGCTTCACCTTGAAAGAACTGTTCGCGGGCAAACGGCCGGCCCAGTGGAGGGCGGCCTACGCCGGGGCCTTCGAGTGGGGACCCGATGTGGGCCGTGAGGCCGTGGAAGAATGAAGGCGCGGGCCTACCTGCCCGATACGGGCGATCTCATCTGGACTGATTTTGATCCAACCAGAGGCAGGGAACAGGCCGGCCGGCGACCGGCACTGGTGATTTCTCCGGCCGCATTTTCCGAGAACACAGGATTGGCCGTCGTTTGCCCGATAACCTCCCGGGTCCGGCCGTTTCCCACCAGTGTTGTTCTTCCGCCGGGCCTGCCAATTGCCGGTGAGATACTGACCAGTCACATCCGCAGCATCGACACGATGGCGCGACCCATCCGATACGCAGGTGCTAAAGCGCCGCGCGGGATTGCACAACTCGTCCGCGCGAAACTGAACACTTTTCTCACGATTTAACGGGCGAGTCCTTAGCTGACGGCGTAAGGACGTGCCGCGGCTACTTGTGGCCCTTCTTGGATGCGCCGGCTTTAGCGGGAGCGGCCCCCGATGCCTAGCGCGGACAGAGCTACACTTTGAATTCGACCGTGGCGGCGCCGGTCACCAGCCGATCGCCGTCTTCGTTCTCCATCCAGACGTCGATTTCGGCGGTGCGGCTGTCGGGGTGAAGATGTGTAACAAAGCCGTGAATTGTCAGCGTATGGTCCGGCTGCACCGGCACGCGGTAGGTCGAGCCGATGCGGGCAAGGCGGGCCGGACCGCTGCCAATCCAATCGGTGATAAGGCGGGTAATCAGCCCAAGGCTCATGTTCCCGGGCAAGATCATTCCGGGCAGCCCTTCGCGCAGCGCCCCTTCGTCATCGGTGAAGCGCGGAGCCTCGATTCCGCAGGCACGCGCATAGCCGCGGCATTGATCCTTGCTTACGAATAATTCGAGCGGCCCCAATTGGTCGCCGACCTTGACCTCTGTAATGCTGGCGATCATGTGCGGTTCATGAAGCGGTGATCGATGTGCGCAACGACTTCACCGTGCTGGTTGTTGAGCGTTGACCGAATCACGACGAACACCATCGTGCCGGTGCGGCCAGTTTTTTCGTAGATTTCCTTTACGTGCGAACTGAGCGTGATTTTGTCGCCGGGCCGAATCGGCGCAGCGAACTCGATATCCTTGCCGGCATCGAAGCCGCGGGTGCCGAAGCGCGGAACATTTTCAAAGAAATGGCGTCCGTTGCGGAATGTCACCGCGAACGACGGTGGCGCGACGATTCCGCCATTGGGACCCTTCTTCGCCGCATCGGGATCGGTATAAAGCGGATTTGCCTCGCCGATTGCCGCACAAAATGAGCGGATCTCATCGGCTGTAACTTCGACCGGATCGGTGGTCTCGAAGACCCGATTGATCAGCGCCGGATCGTATTCAACCGCCATGGCTATCTAATCTCGACCGCCACGGCGTGCGGCACGGTCTTGCGGCGCGGGCGGAAATCGACCGGCTCGTAATCGCCCTCTTTCAGTTCGCGGACCAAATCGTCGATGGATTTGATGTAAGCCGTGAATCGGGTTGCGCACAGGCCGATAAGACTGACCATGTGGCTGTCGGAGCCGCCGGTTGCGGCATACCCAAACTGCGAAATCAGATTCTCGGTCCGTTCGTCCTCGCCCTTGCGGGAGCCGCCGTTGAGCGCTTCAACCGCGACAACATTCTCAAGCGGCGGCTTGTTACCGTAATGCTCGCACAGTCCGATGTTGGGACGTCCGGGATGACATGGCACGACGACCCCGCCCATTCGGGCCACTTCATTGATGACCAGTTGCGCGTCCAAATGTACGTCCGCGAAGTCGAAGCGATTGACGATCTCATCGTTTACACCGAACACCAGCATGTGGCCGTAGTTGGTCTCGACTTCGGAGGCGCGCAGCACCATGATCCCGAACTTGTCTTCAAGAGCACGGTAGTCGGCGGCGCGGTTGAACTGGCGATGCTCGGTCAGGACTATGCCGTCGAGTGGACGCTCGGCATGACGCAGCTTGATCCAGTTGAGATAAGCCTCAACCGGGGCGCGGCTGTCTTCCGAGGCATCGCTATGGGTATGCAGGTCAAGGATTGTGCTCACCGGATGATTTCCTCACCTCGCCGGGCGAAATTTCGCGAGTGTCACCTCGGGAGTGACATCTTCGTATACGACCTCGACGGGCATGCCTATTTTAACCTCTTCTGGGCGGCAGTCCACGAGGTTGGTGAGCATTTTCACCCCCTCGTCCAGTTCGACGTAAGCCATGATGTAGGGCAGCGATTCACGAAATCCGGGCGCTTGGTTCTGATAGGTCGCTGTAAACGTGTAGATATTGCCGCGACCTGAGCACTTCACCCATTCGGTGCGCGGCGAGAGACAAGCCGTGCATTGCGCACGCGGATAGTACCGCACGTCACCGCATACGCGGCATTTCTGGACGTACAGTTCGTGGCGCTTGAGGGCCTCCCACCAAGGGCGATTCTCCTCGTCAATGCGCGGGAGTGGTTTGGAATACTTCGCCGCTTGCCTGTCTTCCGCCATCGTCTGGTTCCGCCCTATTGATTGGAAAGAATCAGCGTCGCACCGGAATGGCGTGTGCCCAGCGCTCCGCCGGTGCCATGCACCAGCGCGATTTTGCAATCCTTGACCTGGCGCGGACCGCACTCGCCGCGCAGTTGCTTGACCGCCTCGATTACAAGAAAGATTCCGCGCATGCCGGGATGATTCGACGACAGCCCGCCGCCGTCGGTATTGATCGGAAGCGCGCCGTCGTAGCGAAGCCGCCCACCGGTGACAAACGCCCCGCCCTCGCCGCGTTTGCAGAAACCCAAGTTTTCGAGCGTGACCAAAACCGTAACCGTGAACGAGTCGTAGATCATCGCCATGTCGATGTCTTCGTGTTTGACGCCTGCGCGTTCAAACGCGAGCCGTCCCGATTGCGCGGCGGCAACCTCCAGGAAATCGCGCTGGCCGCGTGCCGCATGGCGCACGGCTTCGCCGGCGCCCAGCAGGTAGGCGGGCTTCTTCTTGAGATTGCGTGCGCGCTCCGCCGAGGTAATCACGAGCGCGCCCCCGCCGTCGCTGATGATGCAGCAGTCGAGCAGATGCAACGGTGAAGAGATAATTCGCGACGCGAGCACATCTTCAACCGTGATCGGCTCGCGGTACTTCGCCGCCGGATTCATCGACGCATGCATCCGAGTGGTGACCGCTATCTCCGCCAATTGCTCGGGCTTGGTCCCGTAGTCATGCATATGCCGCTGCGCGATCATCGCGTAGGCGCCGACCGTGGTCGGCCCGAACGGGACCTCGTACTGATCGCAGGGATCGCCGCCGGGGCCGCCTGCGCCTCCGGTGCCAATCGCGAAACGAGATGATGCCGCCGTCGAGCCGTACACAACCACGCACACTTCGCAAAGGCCCGCTGCAATTACCGCAGCGGCATGAGCGGTATGCGCGACGAACGAAGAGCCGCCGATCGCGGTTGAATCGACAAAATTGGGCGTGAGATTCAAGTAATCGCAGAATCCGATTATTCCCATCCCGCTCATTCCGATACCGGTCGTGCAAAGGCCGTCGACGTCCTTGATCGTCAAGCCCGCATCGTCGAGCGCGCCGCGCACACTCTCCGCCATGATCTGGAACATGCTCCTATCGGGCGCAAATCGCGTCGGATGCTCATACACGCCGGCGACCGCCACTTTTCCTTTGAGGCTCATCTTGGCGCCCTACTTCAGTCCATCCAGAAATTCCGCGATTGCAGCATTGTACTCGGCAGGGCGTTCACGCGGAGCGTAATGGCCGGCGTCGGCAAACACGCGCAGCTTCGCGCCGGGAATTTTGCCGGTGATCAATTCAGCATCAGCGACCGTAGTGCCTACATCGTCGGCGCCGGCCAGAACCAGGGCCGGCTTGGCGATTTTCGCAATCGCATCGCGTAAATCGACCTCCGCAACCGCGACCATGTCGGTATATCGCACGCGGGGATCGGTCTTGATCTGCTCCATCCATCCTTCTCGCACTACGTCAAAGTTCTCGCGCGCCGTGCGCTGGGAGTAGCCGTCGGTATTGAATGATTGAGGCGCTCGGCCGGCCGAAACCGCACGCAGTGCTTCGAGACGATCAGCTGCCACATTGAATTTCGCGGCAGTCGAACTCAGGATCAGTCCATCGACCCGGTTGGAGAACCGAAGCGCAAGATCCATCGCTATCGCACCACCCATCGAGTGGCCCAGTATCGTAGCGGAACCGATTCGTAGCTTGTCGAGGAACGCAACGATAAAGTCGGCGTAATCAGATATGCTGCGCATCCCGTCGACACCCGAAGTGCGGCCATGTCCCGGCAGGTCAGGTGCAATCGGGCTGTGGCGCGAGCTGAGCGCGTCCACTTGCCGATGAAACGTATGCGAATTGGAGCCGGCGCCATGAATCAGAACGATCTTCCGGCCGCGCGAAAAGTCGGGCACCACGTCGGGCAACGTAGTTGCGCCGGCATAATGGTAGTAGATGGCGCAGCCATTAACGTCGGTGTATTTCGTCGGCATCGATTCCAATCCGCACAGTCTCTGCAGTGATTGCTATTCGTTTGACGTCTCGATTGTCAAACTGGAACGCCACACGGTCCCGGATTCTCCCGCCCGCGGCCGGATGCGCATCGCCGAAATCGAAGTCACGTCTTCTTGGAACGCTGTACCAGCCTGGCAAGCGCCCGCAGAGTCGCAAAATTCTCCGGCACAACTTCGCTGTCCGGAATTTCAATTCCAAAGTTTTCCTCACAGAACACCACCAATTGCATCACCACAGCCGAGTCCATTGCCCCGCTTGCGAACAGGGAATCGTCAAGGTCCAAAGATCGGATGTTCTTGGCGGCAAGTGCCTCCTCCAGCAGAAAGCTGTGAATCTCGCGCTCGATCGAATTGAGCTTCACTTTCCGAAGCCTTCCTTCGTCCGCGATTCCAACTCGGCAAGCAGCGCGCGACGGTTGACTTTGCCGTTGTCCATTATGGGCAGGCTGGAGCGAAACTCGATTGATTCCGGAACCATGTACAGGGGAAGCGCGGCAGCGCAGTGGCGTTGCAATTCGCGCATATCGGAAACCGCATCGTCCCGGAGCATCACGACCGCCTTTAGCCGCTTGCCGAACGTGCCGCCGGATACCGCGACCACGACTGCCTGCGCGACCTTCGGATGGCGTTGGAGAGTAGCCTCGACCTCACCGATTTCGACCCGGAATCCCCGCACCTTGACCTGAAGGTCGGCGCGGCCGAGAAATTCCAACCCGCCGTCGTCAAGCCGCCTGACCAGATCGCCGGTACGATAGGCCAGCATTCTTTTCCCGGCACCGATCTCGATCTGTTTCAAAACTTCAGCGGTCTTTTCGGGGAGTCCCCAATAGCCGCGCATCATGCTGGGTGCGGCCACCCATAGCTCGCCCGCGGCGCCGTCCGCCACCAGCGCTTCGTTTTCATCGAGAACCAGCGGCACGCATCCCGGAGCCCAATTGCCGATTCGGCGCGTGTCTATTTCTCGCGGTGGAAATTTAATCTCGTGAACATTCCCGGCCATCGATTCGGTGCTGCCGTAAATGTTGAAAAAGCGCGTTCGTGGCAAGAGCTCCATCAGTTTGCGCAACTGTTCCAGCGGCAATACCTCTCCGCGCATCGCAATTATCCGCAGTGATGACAGGTCCAGTGCGTCGAGGTTGCCATGCTTGAGCATCAAATTGAGCACACTTGGAACCACCGTCCACACCGTCAGCCGTTGCTCGCTCCAGCTTTTTGCCACTGCCGCCGGAAACGCCGCAATTCGCGGCGAGACCGGATAGATCGCCGCCCCCGCCCCGATACCTGAGAAGACGAAGGCAGTCGGCCGGTACGCCGGCATTCGATCCCCAAAGGTAATTTCCAGTGAATTCGGCCCCCGCGCGGCACGCCAGCAAAGCCCCCGATGCGGCAACATCGCGCCCTTCGGCATTCCCGTGGATCCCGATGTGTACTGAATGACGGCAACTTCGTCGCCATCGATCGCGACAGGCGGCGGCTCGGCGCTTTCGCCCTCAATCTCGCCCCACTGAACCGCCCTCACGGCCGCAGGCTCAGGTTCATCAGCAGACTTCCCAGCGTACCAGACCGCTCGGACCTGAGTGCCGGCGTCGAATTCCGTCTTTAGCAACGGCGCGCGATCTGCCGAGGTCACCAGACCCACGGCCTCGCAATTGTGAACCATCTTAACCAGCCTTCCTAATGGGGCCGCCGGCTCAATTGGCACGCAGATGGCGCCGGCTTTCAACGTCCCCCACAAGGCGATGAATGACTCCACCGGCATCGGCAGCCATAACGCAACCCGATCCCCGCGCCCGATGCCTTGCCGGAGCAATGAATGAGCCATCCGATTGGATGCCGCATCAAGTTCGGCATAGGTAAGCGCTTGGTCCTCCATCACCACCGCGGGCCGATGTCCGTGGCACGCGACTGTGTTGCGCAATAGCTCCGGGAGGGTCACAGCGGGCGAGGCCATGGTTTATTCCGGCGACGCGGCGCGAGAGCCACCTGGGCGCCATGCTTCCGTAACTTAGACTTTGGGCGTGGCGGCCCATCGGCATCGGAGATTTCGCGGATCCACGAGACCGCGCGCTCGAACAATCGCGGCTCGCCGCTGTCAATCGCCGACGACGGGCCCGGAACGATTTCAACTTGCAGGCGCTGCCGTGCATCATTGTCGAGCTTCGCGAACAGGCGGTCTTCGGCAACTTTAAATTCCCTGCGGAACCGGTCGTCATCGCAGTAGATAAAGAGAGCACGAACCCGCGATTGAAGCAGCGCGCCAAAGGCACTTTCGAAGTTCTTCGAGAAATCCGTACGATTAGATATTCCTGGCCGCCCAAGCAGCGACAAAATCGCCTTGCGGCCTTTTTCCGTCCATGAGGGCTGCTCGAAACCGGGCAACCCCAGTTTCTCGCTCAGCACCGGCCCCCCGGCGAAAACGATGCCGTCGATCGCGCCCCGGTCTATTTTTACGGCCTCCAGCGCAGCGTTCGCATCGTAGCAATTTCCGAACACTATGAACCGCGATTCGCCACGTGTGTCTTGCATGTGATGGATCGCAGCAATTACGTCCTCGCCGCCGAACCCGGTCGATTTCTTTCGGGACCCGCTGCCGAACGAACCTGCGCTTTCACCATGCCCACGGATGTCGAATCGAAGGCAGGTGAAACCGTCAGCGGCCAGAATCCTTGCCCACAGGACCGGAAGCCGGCGGCTGCGAAACCGCGGCCGGCCGGGAAATACGACACATCGTCCTGTCACGGGAGAATCGGGCGCCGCAGGGGTAATGATTCCGTACAGCGGCCCGCTGGGGCCGGGAAAGATGACCGGCTGCTCGGCGCGAGCCCGCGCAAGCATGGCTGGAGTTTCATTACATCCGATCAAGCCATTCTCCCATCTGGTGCACGATCCGCTCGGGAGAGTACCACGGTTCGATTCCGGCTTGCGTGCGCGCATCGTCTTTGAACAGGACCGCCTCGACTTGCGCACCACGGCGCTCCAAAGCACTTTTCAATTCGACGTATTTTCTGGAGAGCCGCGAATGACGCTGAAACTGTGCAAGAAAAATCGGGCCGTGCCAATTTTGCAGACTGGCTTCAAGCGCCGCGTCGATCGCGCTTTCGCTGAATACACGATAGAGGTCGAACATCAGCAGCGCGATTTTACCCTCGCGCTTCAGGTGCTCTTCCATCCGCTCCACTGTCATGGAAGGACGCAACCCGCGCGCGGTTTCATAATACAAAACGTGGCGCATCAATTGCCGAAAATATTCACGCGCTCCGATCACCGGTTCCCAGAGCGCAAACGCGGCGGTGTCACTCCGCCGGCGAATCGCCTCGGCCGCAACGAGCGCGCCGAACCGCGTCCCCACCCACACGATCCGATCCGCGCCCGATGCCGCGCGTGCGAACTCGGCCGCGGCCATTGCGTCGCTAACCAGATCCTCGAACGTAACATCGGCCGCATTTCCCGCAGAATCGCCGTGAGCCCGCGGATGATATGCGAAGGCGGTATGGCCGCGCGCCGCCAACAGGCGCGACCCCACGACTTCGGCTCGCCATTCCGCGTGCGATTCGGACAAACAATTGCAAAAGATTACGACCGGCGATGAGCGGACGGCGCGGTGCATCACACCATAGAGCGAAATTCCGCCGGAATCGAAGAATTGGCGGCTTTCAGTCAAATTCCCCGGCATCACGATTGTCAGACTCAGTTCCCTTTACGGCCGACCAGAACCGGCTCATCAACCGCGAACGTGCGGCCGGCCGCAGCATGCGCCATCTCGGCTAGAATCTTTTCGGCGCTTCCTCGCTCGGCGTCGGGAATCACGGGCATCCATCGGATGCGGACCCATTCGGAGATGTCCGTCCATACAATTGTGAACGGCGCCGCCCGCAGTTTCGGCTCAAGGCCCGCGCCCAAGAACGCGGACTGATGGCGGGCCGGATTCATATTGTTGAACCCTAACGGCGCCATGTTGGCGAAGATAGCGCCAGTGGTAGTGACCTCGCGCTCAACGCCGGCAATCTGCGCGAGCATCCGCCGCAGGCCGCCATCGCTCAGCCCCGCCGCGATCAAATACCCGCCCGGCTTGAGGCATCGAGCGGCATCGCGCACCGCCGCGTCGGGATCGGGAACGAATTGCAGAACGTGGCTGGTGAAGATTAGGTCCAGCGATTCGGACCTGAACGGGAGCCTTGAAATATCGCCGCACGCCAGCCGGCAACTTTCCGGTAATCTCCGCCGCGCTTCGGCAACCATTCCCGCCGCCAAATCGATGCCAAACAACCGGCGGTTTTCTGCAAAAGATGCAAATTCAACCAGATAAGCGCCGTTGCCGCATCCCAGATCTAGGATTTCGCGCGCTTCGGCAATTTCATTTGCGATGGCATTTACGACCGCCTTTCGCCGAATACCGTAGTAGGCCCCATCGCCGTAGGTAGAGGCGAGCCGCCCAAAATATTCTTTGACTCGCGACGAGCCTGAACCATCACTCGTTGAGTGCGAGCTCATCGGCGGCACGCCGAAATGCGGGTCATTTGCGGGGTTTGCGCGGCTTCTTGCGGGGGCGCGGCGGGGTAGCTGGCTTGTCCTCCTCCGGCATCCACTGGCCCGTCTCCCACTTCTCGATCGCCGCGCGGCTGAAACGCCACGCGCTGCCGACGCGAAATCCCGGCACGCGGCCCTCCCGCAACAGGCGATAAATAGTCGTTGGGTGAACCTTCAGATGGTCGGACAATTCCCCGATCGTGATGATATCCTCTGGCAAAGCCATGGCCACGATGCTCCGATTTCTCGCGTGTCTCCCGCGCCGGCCGGCGCGCATGCGAAGTTTTCGCCCGCGATAGATTTGCTCTATGGCACGCGTAAGTCAATACGAAATCATCCGGACATATTTGGCCATCTTAGAGCATGGCGCGCATCGTCAAAAACACCTCCAATACTACGGCTATATTGCCTCGCTGACAGCATCCTCGCGTTGGGTCGGCTTGGGCCGTGCGTCGATTGAGGTGTAATGACGAAGCGGCTCGCCAATGTACACTTGCCTTGGCCGGGCGATCTTCTGCTCGGGGTCACGCACCATCTCGGCCCATTGCGCCATCCATCCTGAAGTTCTGGGGATCGCGAATAGCACTGGGAACATGGTCATTGGGAATCCCATCGCCTGATAGATGATTCCCGAATAGAAATCGACGTTCGGATAAAGTTTGTGCTCGATAAAGTAGTCGTCCTGCAGCGCGATTCGTTCGAGCTCCAGCGCGATGTCGATTAGGGGATTGCGGCCAGTGACCTCGAACACCTGCGACGCCATTTCGCGCAAAATCTTCGCACGCGGATCATAGTTCTTGTAAACGCGATGGCCGAAGCCCATCAGGCGGCGTTCGCCCTCTTTGACCCGTCTAATCATTGCCGGAACGTTTTTGGCCGAACCGATTTCCATCAACATTCGAATTGCGGCTTCATTCGCGCCGCCGTGCAATGGCCCGTACAGCGCGGCGATCGCGGCCGCGGCGCACGCATAAGGATCGGCCTGCGAGCTGCCGACTGAACGCATCGCATTCGACGAGCAGTTCTGTTCGTGGTCGGCATGCAGGATGAACAAGACGTCGAGTGCGCGCTCGAGCACCGGGTTCACCTTGAATTTGCTCTCGGTCATCTTGAACAGCATCGAGAGGAAATTGCCCGTATAGCTGAATTCATTGTCGGGATAGACGTAGGGATAGCCGCGGGTGTGGCGATATGCGAAAGCGGCAAGCGTCGGAATCTTGCCGATCAGCCGTCGCGTCTGAAGCCGGCGCGATTCAAGATCGTGGATGTCCTTGGAATCGGGATAGAATGTCGACAGCGCGCCGATTGTTCCGAGCAGAATTCCCATCGGATGAGCGTCGTAGCGGAAGCCTTCCATGAACGTCTTCACACTTTCATGGACCATCGTGTGAATCTTGATGTTGTTTTCCCAGCGGGCGTAATGCTCGCGATCGGGCAGTTCGCCCTTGACGATTAAATATGCGGTCTCCAGGTAGTTGCTCTTTCCCGCCAGCTCTTCGATCGGATAGCCGCGGTAGCGGAGGATTCCCTTGTCGCCGTCGATGAAGGTCACTCGCGAGCGGCACGACGCCGTGTTGCTGAACGCCGGGTCGTACGACATCAGGCCGAAATCGTCCGCCCCGGTCTTGATTTGACGAAGTGCGGTGGCACGGATTACTCCGCCCTCCTCGATTGGAACTTCATAGCTGCGACCGGTGCGATTGTCAGTGATGGTCAGCGTATCTTTGGGCATCGCTATTCCTCGTTGGTCAACTGTTAGCACTCTGGCCGATTCGGCCCGCGACTCCGTTCAACATATATACAGTTCATAGCGGAAGCCGCCGCGCGTGTCAAAGCCCGGGAAGAAACTTCACCGGGCTTTATAATCCGCTGATATCTCGCCTTCGTTTCCAAGCATTCCGCGCAGGTTTACATGTAGCGAGCGATTGGCTAGCGTGGTCGCCGTTTCGGTGATTTCCGGTGACACTGCAAAAGCCTCATTCGCGCAAACGCGGCGCAGTCATTTGCGGCGTGCTGCTATTGGTTGTGGCGGCTTGCCTGGCCGCGCGTGACGCGAATGCGCAGGCCTCTGCCCCGATCATCTCGCGCATCCAGATCGTCGGTAATCAGCGGGTCGAGGATGACGCAATTCGAATTCACATCACCCAGCAGCCCGGACAACCGCTCGACGCACACGCCGTCGACGCCGATATAAAGTCAATTTACAAAATGGGCTTTTTCGATACGGTAACCGCCGAGGTCACCCACGAAGGCGGCGGGGCGGTCCTGATATACCGGGTCAAGGAGCGTCCGCAAATTACTGACGTCAGGTTCAACGGAATGAAGGCGATCCGCACCACCGACGACAAGATTGTCGCCGCCACCCGGGTGCATCCGGGCTCGATTCTCGATCCAGTCGCGGTCCGCGACACAGTCAACGGTGTCACCCAGGCGTATCGCGACGACGGCTACTTGGACGCAACCGTTACGTTCAAGCCAATCCTGCAGCCGGACAATACCGCGGTCGCCGAATTTGACGTAAACGAGGGGCCGGAAGTTCAGATCACTGCGATCAAATTCGAAGGCAATAAATCATACAGCTCGACCGAATTGCAGGGCGTGATGGAAACGCGGCCGCACATGATGCTGGTGAGCTTGTTGACGGGATGGGGCACGCTCGACCAGAAGAAACTGCAGGAGGACGTCGATCGGCTGACTGCCTTCTACTACGACGAGGGCTACCTGAACGTGCACGTTTCGTCGCCCAAGATCGAGCGCACCGGCAATTCGATCACGGTAGTAATTGAAATCGATGAAGGCCAGCCGTACCGGATAGGAAAGGTCAACGTCACGGGCGTGCTCAAGTTTCCCCGTCATGAACTGCGCCGGCTGCTAACGCTCAAGACCGGAGATCTGTTCCGCGGCTCCACACTGCAGCGCAACGTGCTGGCGTTGTCGGATTTCTATTCGAACCGGGGCTATGCGTACGTCAACGTTGATCCGCGCACCCAGATGGTGCAGCGGCAGCGGCAGATCAATATCACCTTCGTCATCACGCCCGGCCACGAAGTCCTGATCGATCGCATACAAATCGCCGGCAACACCAAGACCTCGGACAAAGTCATCCGGCGCGAAATGCAGGTGCAGGAGCAGGAGCCATATTCGGCTGAAGCTATCCGCGATTCCAAGATTCGCCTCGACCGGCTGGGATTTTTCACCGACACGAGAATTACCACTGCGCCCTCCACGCAGCCTGACAAGATCAACCTCGACGTCAGTGTGGCCGAAGGCAACACTTCGTCATTTCAGGTGGCCGGCGGTTTCGACAGCTACCAGTCGCTGTTCGGAAACTTCACGCTCGGCAACACCAATCTGTTCGGCGGCGGCGAGTCGGTGATTCTCAATGCGCAGATCGGATTTCTTTTCCAGAATTACAGCTTTAGCTATACAGAGCCGTGGTTTCTGGACATGCCCCTTGCTGCGGGCATTCAGTTGTTCGACAACAAGACCTACCTGCTGAGCTTTAACCAATCGACAGCCGGATTCACGCTTAATACGGCCTATCCGCTCACCGAACTGGGCTTTAAAAAGCTCGGCCCATTTTCTCTCAAGGACGTTACAGCCAGCCTGGGCTACACCTTTGAGAGCGTCGGGATTACCGGATTGAGCCCGCTCACTACACTTCAGATTTCGCAGTATAAGGGTTATACGCAGACCTCTGAGATTACGCCGAGTATTCGGCGCTTTACGGTGGACAATCCCACCGATCCGCGGTCCGGGACGGTATTGAGTATGAGCGCTCAGTTCGGTGGACTTGGCGGCACCAACGACTTCGTCAAGAGCGTGATGCATGGACGCTATTTTTATCCGTTCATCAAGAATCCGACTCTCGGGACTTGGGTTATTTCACAGGGCATCACTTTTGGAATCGGCACGAGCTATGGCGGCAACCAGGGCGATGAGTTGCCACTTTACGAACGGTTCTTTCCCGGCGGTGTAGGCGGTCCCGGTGACGTCCGCGGTTATCAGCTGTACTCGCTGGGACCGCAAGTGACCCTTTACAATATTCATGGGCAGCCGGTTAGCGTGCAGGACGTCGGCGGCAGCAAGGAATTGCTCCTCAGCAACGAAATTACGTTCCCGATTCTGTCGGGATTGGGGCTGCGTGGTGTAGTGTTTAGCGACGCAGGCCAGGCGTTCAGGCTGTCAGACTCGATGAATATCACCGATTTGCAGGCGTCTTGGGGTATCGGCGCCAGATGGAAATCACCGTTCGGCCCACTCAGCGTCGATTTGGCCTTCCCGATCAATCCGCGGCCTGCCGACCTGAGCACGGTTTTCGAATTCGGGGCCGGTGCGCCGCTCTAGCGCGGGCGGCGCAAACTGGCTTTAATGACGGGCTGGGCTGCGCGTCGTCGGATGCGATATATATTTCGTTCTTTTGAGGAGGCGTTCCGGAAGTTATGAGGCCATCGGTTATCGTCGGTGCGGGGCTTGTGTTGATTGCTGCGGCGGGTTCCGTACGCGCTGAAGCAAATAAATTCGCGTACGTGGACGTGCAGCGAGCGCTCAACGAGTGCGACGCCGGCAAGCGGGCCAAAGCCGAGTTCCAGTCGAAGATCAAATCGCTTGAATCGCGCCTGCAACCCCAACAGGACGAAGTTCAATCGCTCAAAGACCAGCTTGAGAAAAAAGGGATGCTGATGACTGACGATCAGCGCCAGCGCCTGCAGGATCAATTGCAGGCCAAGCTAAAGAATTTCGAGCGTGATTACAAGGACGACCAGGATGAACTGCAGAAGGAAGACAACAAGGTAACCGCCAAGATTGTCCACGACCTTGCGCAAATCATCCGCTCGATGGGCCAGCGTGACGGTTACACGATGGTGATGGAGAAAGGATCGATTTTGTGGGGCGCGCCAGGAATCGACATCACGGATTCGGTAATCCGATCTTATAATGCATCACATGTCCCGATAGGCACGCTCGGCGAGGGCGGCGGCGGCAGCCGACAAGCCAGTGCAGAGTCGGACGATTCGGATGACTCCGGTGCCCCAGCTGCCAAAAAATCGACCATCTCCAAATGACGCACAGTGGCCGCTGATGAAAAAGTCGCGGAACTGGAGCGGGTCTTGGGCCTGCTGCCGCATCGCTACCCGTTCTTGATGGTCGACCGCATCCTGAAGCTCGAAAAAGGGCGCGTTGCCACTATAAAAAATGTCACGTTCAACGAACCGTACTTCAACGGCCATTTTCCGGGCCATCCGGTAATGCCGGGCGTACTGATCGTCGAGGCGCTTGCGCAATCCGCAGCGATTTTGGCCCTAAACGAAACCGGAGCCGATCCGAGCCGTCTGTTCATGTTGACCGGATTGAATAAGGTGCGGTTTCGCCGCCGGGTTCTACCGGGCGATCAATTGGAGATGGAAGTGAAGTTGCTCAAATTTCACCGTCCGCTCTGGCGGATGCACGGAGTCGCAAAGGTGGACGGCGAGCTGGCTGCTGAAGCCGAACTTTCCGCGATGGAAGTTGGGGAGCAGGTCCGATAGCCGGGAACCTTCATCCTTCCGCGATCATTGACAAGCGCGCGGAGCTTGATTCGAGCGTCGAGGTTGGACCCGGCGCGGTGATTGGCGCAGGCGTAAAGATCGCCGCCGACACCACTGTCGGCCCCAATGCGGTAATCGTCGGCAACACGACCATCGGGCACCGCAATCGAATCTGGCAATTTGCCGCCATTGGCGCGGAGCCGCAGGACCTCAAGTTCAAGGGCGAACCGTCGGGCGTCGAAATCGGTGACGATAACATGGTCCGGGAATTCGTAACGATTCACCGGGGCACGGAAGGCGGCGGGATGCTAACGAAAGTCGGCAACCACATCCTGCTGATGACCTGCGTTCACGTGGCGCACGATTGCACGGTCGGCGACCATGCGATTGTCGCAACCGGCACCGGACTAGCTGGCCATTGCGTGATCGAGGAATTCGCGACTATCGAGGGGATGGTTGGGCTTCATCAATTTTGCCGCGTCGGCGCGCATTCTATCATCGCTGCCGGCTCCAAGGTGGCGCAGGACGTGCCGCCCTACGCGATGGTTGCCGGTCCGGAGCGCGCACGTTTGGTCGGAGTTAACGAAGTCGGTCTCAAGCGCCGCGGTTTTTCAACCGAAACGATCGCTGCACTCAAGTCGGCCGTGCGAACGATCTTTTACACCAAGCTGCTCCGCAAGGATGCGCTCCGCCAGGCGGAGGAAGCTGGCGGATCAATACCCGAAGTGCGCCGCCTGATTGATTTCATCGCCAACTCCAAGCGCGGAGTTACCGGCCGCGAGCGTGGATAAGCTAGGCCTAATCGCGGGCAACGGCGTCTTCCCAATCGAGGTCGCAAAATATGCGCGCCAGCGCGGCATCACGGTCATCGCGGTGGCACATCAAGGCGAGACCGGCCCCGACATCGAATCCGCCGCTTCCGCAGTCACTTGGATCAAAATCGGCGAACTGCAGAAGATCGTAGATGCTTTTTCGGCCGCCGGAGTAACCGAGGCGGCGATGGCGGGAGGTATTTCGCGCGCGCGACTGAAGGATTCCTTCGCCCCAGATGCGCGCGCACTTGCGATGCTCTCGCGGATTGGACGCCTTTCGGATGACTCGATCTTGCGCGGTGTCGCCGCCGAGGTCGAATCGGCCGGAATCAAGATGATCGATCCGGTCCCAATGATTCCGCACTGGCTCGCCCCTGCCGGTGTTGCCGCCGGTTCGGTGCCCGATGTCGCGAGGATGCGGGACCTCAAGCTGGCATTCTCCGTAGCCCGCCAAATTGGCCGCCTAGACATCGGGCAGACGGTTGCGGTTCGCGATGGCATGGTCGCCGCAGTCGAGGCATTGGAGGGAACCGATGCCGCGCTGCGGCGCGCCGCCGCACTCGTTGGTCCCGGACTGGTAGTTGCGAAGGCAGCCAAACCGGGGCAGGACTTGCGCTTCGATCGTCCCGCTATCGGCCCCGCCACAATCGAATTGATGGGCGAAATCGGCGCGGCATTGATTGGTCTTGAGGCTGGCGTGGCTCTGGTCCTGGAGTGCTCACGTACTCTCGCGCTTGCAAAAGAAAAAGGAATCACGGTGTACGGCGATGGCTGAGTTGCGCGCGGCTGTTATCGGCGCAGGCCGTCTGGGCACGCTCCATGCGCGCAAATATGGCGCGATCCCCGGATTGCAGCTGACACACATTGTCGATGTCGACCCGGAGCGCGCTGCATCGGTTGCGGCGGAAACCGGAGCCGCTGCAATTACCGACTTCCATTCGCTTGTCGGGAAGGTTGACCTCGTTACGATCGCCTCGCCCGGAGTGACGCATCACGAGATCGCGGCTGCGATGCTATCGGCCGGAATTGACGTGCTCCTGGAAAAGCCAATGGCGGAGACGCTCGATCAAGCGCGCGACTTGGCTCGGCTTGCTCAAGAGCGGAACAGGATCCTACAGATTGGACATCTGGAGCGATTCAATCCGGCGGTCGTGCATCTGCATTCGATCGTGAAAAATCCGCGCTTCGTCGAATGCCATCGGCTTGCGCCGTTCACCGAGCGCGGTACCGACGTGGACGTAATCCTCGATTTGATGGTGCACGACCTCGACGTGATTTTGTCGATTGCGCCTTCCGATGTCGCGTCGATAGAGGCGGTCGGAGTCACGATTCTGACTGACCGAATCGATCTCGCCAATGCGCGAATCCGCTTTAAGAGCGGCCTAATCGCAAACCTCGTCACCAGCCGCGTCTCCGCGCGGCGCGAACGCAAGATTCGCCTCTTTCAGCCCGACGCATACATCTCTGTCGATTACGAAGCGCGCCGAATTCAGATTTATCGCAAAGGTCCGCCGCCGCCCGGCGGCCAGTTTCCAACTATTTCGGCCGAGCAAATCGACTTGGGCGAAGGCGATCCACTGGCCGAAGAAGTCCGCGCGTTCGTAGATTCGGTACGCAATCGCACGACACCGGCGGTCAGCGCGCTTGACGGCCTGCGCGTGATGGAATTGACGCAGAGAATCAAGGACGTGATGGAAACCGACACCGCCGGAGGTTGACGCGGCAACACAGACGCGTAACCATCGAAAGTGATGCGCGCAGGCAGGCTCACAATTCTAGCGCTGGTTGCCGTCATTGCGGCTGGCGCGGCTGTATTTGCCTGGACACCCGATTATCAGACGGTAACCGGCGACAAGATCGTATCGATTGACGTGTCGTCGCTGGGAACCGGCGGCGCGCGGCTCTTCGGCTACACCGACAAAGCCGGCGACAATCTTCGCTTCATCCTGACCCGCGGCGACGACGGTAAGGCGCACTCGGTCTTCGATGCCTGCCGCCAATGCTACACGTACCATCGCGGCTACAAGATCTCCGGGAACGAAGCGATCTGCCGGGTCTGCGGCAACCGTTACCCAATCGGTCACCTGACCGAGGGGAAAGCTTCGTGCGTGCCGGTTGGGCTGCCGATCGAACAAGATTCCGAGACGGTTCGAATCAAGACCGATGATCTTAAGGCCGGACACTGGCTGTTCTGACCTTATCCAAGCGCATCGCATGAGAAAATTTTCCGCTGGTACGCGAAGGTGGCCGAGCGTTGTCCTGGCCGCATGCCTGGCAATTGCCGCGATTGCCGGATGTGAAAATCGCGAAGCACCGGGAGATTATCCCGCGACAAACACGAATGATTGCCTGCCCAACGTGACTCTGCTCGATCAGAGCAATACGCCGATCGCACTGCCGTCGCTAAAGGGCAAGCCGATTGTGATCGATTTCATCTATACGTCGTGCGAATCGACCTGTCCGATGTTGACCGCCAAGATGGTGAAGGTCGCCAAAGAGATCGAACCGCTGTTGGGCGACAAGGCCATGCTCGTCTCAATATCGATTGACCCCGAGCACGATCGGCCCTCCGATCTAGCCAAGTATGCCGCAGCTCAAAACGCAAATCGGAAGGGCTGGTTGTTTCTGACTGGCACGCCCGGGCAAATCGACGTGGTAATGAAAGCATTCGGATTGCGCCGCAAGCGTGAAAGCGACGGCTCGATCACCCATTCAATCGAAGCTTACTTGTTGGGCCCCGACGGCCATCAATTGCGCCAATACAACGCCCTTGAGGTGAGTCCAAAGGCAGTGGCCGGCGATGTTGCACGCGCGCTCTGAAGCGCGTAATGGATGGATCGGACAGCGATGAGGACCGCGTTTAGGATGGATCGTGCGACAATTCGGCTAACTGCCGCCGCAATCGCACTTGCGATGCTGATGGCCAGTATTCCGGCCACCGGGGTCATGATCGCGGAAGACCGTTCCGGGCAGCCCTGCTTTACGGTGGACATATGCCATCCTCTGCAATCGCTTTGCGCCTCGCCGGGCGCGATTGCAATCGCGCGGCCCGCTCCGCCGGTTGCGCTTACTTCACACAATTCATCGGACGGAATCGCTGACCCACCTGTGGTCGAAATCGCGAAATTTGTAATGACTCCCGATCCGCCCCCGCCCAAGCGCGCCGCTTAGACGCATAATCAGTTAGGTCATTTCATCGATTGGATGCCATCGCGCCGATCGCGGCGCGATGCGAGCTTACGGGAGCTTGAGACACGCCCGCGAAGGAAAATGTCATGCGGCGAAGTTGCGTATATTTGCGCTTGGTTCGATACATAACTGTTTGGAATTCGATTTTCTTAATGGGATTGATTGCGGCTTGCGTTAATCTCACACCTGCCCAAGGATGGGCCTGCGCCTGTGGATGCGGCGTATTTCAGGTGGGTACACCCTCAATTTTGCCCAACGGTCCAGGAGGCACAGTATGGCTCGAATACGACTACATGGATCAATACCTCAACTGGCATGCGACCGAGATCGCTTCGGCGAATAAGAACGATGATAAGGAAATCCGAACGCACTTCCTAACCCTCGGCGTCCAGTACATGTTCAACCATGATTGGGGGCTGATGCTGGAAGCTCCCTATTGGTACCGCTACTTCAAAACCACCACCGATTCGGGCGCGATAGACGGCTTCAATTTCAACGGCATCGGGGACATTCGGATCGAGGGCATGTACACCGGACTCTCCGAAGACATGTCGACCGGGCTCCTTGCCGGTGTAAAGGTACCCAGCGGCTATTGGACCTACCCGAACGCCGATCGCGACACGCAAATCGGAACCGGGAGCACGGACCTGCTGCTCGGCGGATATCATCAAGGCACTCTGCCGTACCTGACTTTCCGGGATCGTCCATTCAACTGGTTTTCACAGCTTTCTTACGATTGGCCTTTGTTCAGCCAGGATGAGTACCGGCCCGGCCGGGAGTTTGACGGCTCGATGGGTGCCTATTACAACCTCGGCACCGTCGGATTTCTGAAGGAACTGGCGCCGATGCTTACGTTCATCGGCTCCGACCGCACCCGCGATCACGGTTCCGCCTCGGATCCTCAAGACAGCGGCTACGATCGAGTGCTTGTTGCTCCCGGAGCCGAGATCAAGATCGGGATACTCAGAATTTACGGAGATGTCGAGGTTCCGATCTTCCAGAATATGACCGGCAATCAATTGACGGCGCCAGTCTTGTTCAAAACGATCTTTAGTTATGACTTTTAGCGGACTGACAGAGCGGCACCTGAAAGGGTTGCTCAATCACGTACAAAAGAAAATTTTGGGTAAAATAACTCACACGAGGGACAAAATGAAAAGCTCAAGGTTTTTCATCATTTTCGCGATTTTGATCACATTATCACCCATCGCCATCGCCCCGCACAGCGCGCCGGCGTGGTGCGCCGATTCAACCGCGATTGCTAAGGTGCTCGCCTCACCGCCCGCTGCCGATGTCGGCACGACCACCAAGTGCGCAGTCTGTGGCATGAAGATTCATGTGAAAGCTGACACGCCGGGAGTCGAGTACGCGGGCAAGCGTTACTACTTCTGCGACGGCTCGGAGCGCGATGCGTTTGTCGCGCATCCGGAGATGTATTTGCATAAGCCAGCAGCCAAATGACCGATCGGCTTATGTCGGCGTCCGGTCCGCGGCGCATGCCCAAGCATACGACCTCGCGGTCGGTCGGAAGCTGATGGAAAATTTGACTAAATTTTGGCACCCCGCAACTGCTATTCGCAGAAAGCTAGCTCTTGCGATATTGGCAGTCAGCACTGGCACCTTGATTCTAAGTGGTTGCCACCATCCTTCCGAAAATATCGGGGATCGAGGAGGCTTCGAAGTACGCAATACCTCCGACTGCTTGCCTAACATCAGTCTAATCGATCAGCATGGTCAGAAGGTTTCCTTGTCATCGCTCAAGGGAAAGCCGGTGCTGTTCGATTTCATCTACACGACCTGTCCGGGACCGTGCCTCCTCCTGACGACTCGAATGAAGAAGATTGCCGAGCGACTTGATTCCAGGCTTGGCACAGCGGCGCGCATCGTGTCGATAACGGTGGATCCCGAACACGATCACCCCGACCAACTTCGCGCATACGCGATCGAGCATGGAGTTGAAATGAAGGGATGGCTGTTCCTTACCGGATCGCCAGTGCAGATTGACGAGGTGATGTCACGATTCAACTTGATCCGCCAGCATGACTCCGACGGCACAATTGACCACGTTCTCGAATTCTTCCTCGTTGATGACAAGGGCCGGGCATTGCTCCAATACAAAGGAGAAAAGGCCGATCCAGACCGCGTCGCAAGCGACGTCGAGCGAGTCGCGGCACATGAAGCCACGACAACCGGCGATGGCGCGATCGTAGGGCTTGCCCTGTACGGCGAAGGCTCATGAAATCACTCGCCTCATGTGTCGGATGGATGTTGGGTCTAATTTGTCTCTGCGTCGGAGGTATCTCCTCCACTCACCTCTTCGTTCATCCCGATCGGCCTGTCCTTACGGTCAAAGCGGTTGCCCATCAATGGTGGTGGGAGTTCGACTATCCCGCGCTTGCCATCAAGACCACCGACGTATTGCACCTTCCAAGCGCCGCCAACGTTCGGCTGCAGCTCACGTCGGCAGACATAATCCACAGCTTTTGGATTGTTGGTATGGATGAACCGGTCGACGTCCTGCCAGGCAAGACGAGATCACTTGATCTCACCGTCAAGTCGCCGGGAGAACTCTACGGAAATTGCGACTCGGGTTGCGGCTGTGGGACTGTCTGTATGCGATTTCGGGTATTGGTGAGTTCACCGGCAAGCTTCGATCAGTGGTCAATTCACGAACGATTGATCCCCTCAGAGTTCAATCCGCCACAAGCTCATGTTGCTGCTCCCGCGTGCGCTTTGAAGTCCGGCCACGATGGCAGGCTCGGGCACGAATCGCCATCGAGCCATTTGCGACAGTTACTTGACACAGATTCATCCGCTGGCACCCTCACCTCCCCTTCGTCCGCCAATTCGATTTCAGCAGAGCCGAGCGTTCCGGCCACTGTCGCAGTTGCTGCCGACAAAAATCGCGGGCCGGCCGCGTCAAAGCGGCTGACCGCGGCGTTCCAAGGCGCTCGATCTTGAGATACTGCTCTTCGCAAGGGAATGTGAACGTATGCGTCCAATACGTCGGTCGCTGATTCTGGTGGCGCTGCTTGTGTTGAGTTCGTGCGCGATTACGTCCGGGGTTGTCGGCGATACGGCGCCTGCGCTGATCGCTGAGGAGTTGAGCGGGCAGACCTTCGATCTGGCCGCGATGCGCGGTAAGGTTGTAATTGTCAGTTTTTGGGCGACCTGGTGCCCGCCCTGCCGTGCCGAGATGCCAGAGCTAGAGGCATTCTATCGCCAGTACCACTCACGCGGGGTCGATTTGATTGGTCTTAGCGTAGATCGTGAGCGAGATCGCGCTGAAGTGATCAAGATTATGAAGGAATTCACCTATCCGGCCGCGATGGCGGAAGATGCGCAGGCCGACGGATTCGGAGAACCCGCAGTTCTGCCGGTCACATACGTGGTCGATCGCAATGGAATCGTGCGCGCAAAATTCACTCCCGACCAAACACCGGTCACCGAAAAAAGCTTGGCTGCGGCTGTGCTGCCTCTGCTCGGAGGGCAATCCTAAACGAGCGTGCAAATGAACGCGTCTGCGAGAGCACCCATTATGAATGTACACCGCCGGAAATCGACGTTCGTCTCCCATTGCACCGGTGCGGTCTGGCTCATTGTACTGTCCGCATTCTCCATAGCGGGGTGCGCCACCTCTGGAAATTCCACGAGTAGTTCCGGCCAGCAGACGAGGGATTTCGAGAACAAATCCAATGAGATTGCGCGCAGCGAGCAGGAATGCGTTAACCGGGCGCACCAGAAGTCCGCATCGGTGGATACGCGCAATAGCGAAATCGCCAAATGCGAGGCCGCGGCCGACGAGAAAATGGGGACGCTTGCCGCACACGACCGCGACAAATATGAGCAGCAGCAACGTGAGGAATTCGATCGAAACGCACTGATGATGACTCTGACGGCGTCTCCGATACGCTAGCGCGAGTAGTTCCCGCCGGATCGGAGACGCCGATATAATGAATATAGGAGTACAACAATGACTCTCAACTCAAGCTGGCGTTCGATTTCGGTGGGACCATTCGTGCTTGCGGCCGCTATTGCCGCCGCCGGGTGCCATCGCCGTGCCGAACAGACAATCGGCGCGGAATGCCTGTCCAATGTGAAACTCGTCGATACGCAAGGCAAGCCATTCGAACTTTCCTCGCTCAAGGGCAAGCCGGTCGTCGTCGATTTTATCTACACGTCGTGTCCGGGGCCGTGTTTGATGGAAACCGCAAAGCTGGCCAACGTCGCGCTTCGGCTTGGGCCCGATCTCGGGTCGAAAGTCGCGATGGTTTCGCTGACCGTCGATCCCGAACATGACGGCGCATCGCAAATGCGCGACTATGTAGAGAAGCAAGGCGCGGATTTCAAAGGATGGTATTTCCTTACTGGCTCACCACCTGACGTCGATGACGCACTGGCCGGCTTTAAGCTCGCGCGCCAGCGCGAACCCGATGGTTCAGTAGCTCATTTGGTTACGATGGTCCTGGTCGGCCCCGACGGCCGCGAAATCCAGGAATACAATGGTGAATCCGTAAAAGCGCAGACGATCGTGGAAGATGTAAAAAAAGTCCTAAGCGGCGAAAAAGTCTCGTAATTTCGGTACTTCACACTGTATGAATCGGCGGTGCAAGGCGGTAAAATTAGAGCGTAACGTGGACGGCGCATGAAACGGATTATCATCGCTTGCTCGCTCGGCTTCATTGCGATCGGTGGGGTATTTCTGTGGCCCATCTACGGCAGCCGGATCGCGGCTGGAGATCCCCAAACTGCGCCGTTGTGCATCGGCGGCCACTGCTGTTGCGTGCTGAGGCATGGCGGCGAAGGCGGAATCGCGAATGCCGCGCAACCGACGCGGCCGTCGCAAAAGGAGCAGTACGCGCCCAATCACATCACGCTCGACCCAAATCAGTTCTTCGGAGATGTCAAGAAAGCCTACCAGGCCGCCGAGGCGAATCCGGCCCTGTTTGCACAACTGCATTGCTATTGCGGATGCGACGTAACTGCCGGCCACAAAAACCTGCTCGACTGTTATCGCGATCATCATGGCGAGACCTGCGCGATTTGCACGGGTGAGGCACTCCAAGCCGCCCAGATGAACGCGGAAGGCTCGCCAGTCGACCAAATCCAGGACGCGCTGCGGCGGCGATTTGCCGGCAGAGAGTAAAGCGCGCAATCGGCGCGCCTATTTTCCTCGCGCCCGCTTTCCATCACAATTTCAACGATGCAGGCCAACGCTGAAGCGCCGGCACGCGGCGAAAATTTCTCCGCCGCAGCCCGCCGCCGAATCATGATCGTGGCCGGGGAGGCGTCCGGCGATCTTCATGGCGGCGATCTCGCGCGCGAGATTCTTGCGCGCAATCCCGATTGCGACCTGTTCGGGATTGCGGGCGAAAACATGCGTTCCGCGGGGGTTCGTGCGCTGGTAAGGATGGAGGACATCCACGGGCTTGGCCTCGCCGAATTGGCCTCGACAATCGGCCGCACCGTGAGGGCATTTCGCGAGTTGCGGCGAATTATCCGTCACGAAAAACCAAACCTGGTGATTCTGATCGATTATGCGGAATTCAACCTGATTCTATCCGGTGTCGCGCGGCGGGCCGAAGTACCAGTGCTCTATTACATCACGCCGCAGGTCTGGGCATGGCGGCGTGGCCGGATCGGCAAACTTGTCGATCGCGCATCGCATTTGGCGGTCGTGTTGCCATTTGAGGCCGAACTCTTTCACGGCGCGGGCAACCGCGTCTCGTTTGTCGGTCATCCGCTGCTGGATCGAGTGCGCCCCGCCCAGAATCGCGCTGAAACGCTTAAGCGCCACAACCTGCCGCCCAGCACCCGCATGCTCGCGCTGTTGCCCGGCAGCCGCCACGCCGAAGTCCGTTACTTGCTGGGGCCGATGGTAGAAGCGGCGAAAGTCCTCGCGCGCGATCATGACCTCACACCCGTGATTGCGCTAGCTCCGACCCTGACTGCCGAAGACCTGGCCAAACACGGCCGGACCGACCTCTCGGGAATACGTATAATCGACGGCGATACCTATAGTATTATTGCGGCCAGCGAGCTCGCGATTGTCACGTCAGGCACCGCAACGCTCGAGACCGCGCTGCTCGGCTGTCCCGAGGTGATCGCATATAAAGTGTCACGGCTTACCTATATTCTGGGGCGAATGCTGGTAACCGGAGTGGATTTCATCGGAATGCCGAACATCCTGGCCGGACGGCAAATTGTACCGGAACTCATTCAGAGTGAGGTTACGCCACAACGAATCGTGCGAGCGGCCGAGCCGCTGCTGAGCGCATCCATCAGGAGAGAAACCGTCGCCAATCTCCGCACGCTACGCGAGAAACTCGGTGCGCCGGGCGCCGCAGGGCGCGTGGCGGAAATCGCGCTGGGAATGATCGGATGAAGTTGCTCACTCCGATGCAAATGCGGCTGTTCTGCTATCTGCGCCGCTACGTGTTTCCGTATTTGGTGTTGCTTGTTCTTGCCATGGCTCTTCTGGCCGGCGCCAACGCGGGAATTCCGTTCATCGGTAAGCGTTTTATCGATCTGATTACAAATCTCAAAAGCGTCAACTCCGCAATCGCCACAAAGATCCGCGAACTGGCCATTGTGCTGGGCATTCTGTTTCTATTGCGCGCCGGCGCCAATTTCAGCGTCGATTATCTGAGTGACTATATTGCGCAGAAGCTGGTCCTCGACCTGCGCGCCGATCTGAACAAGAGTTTGCAGCGGCAATCGCTGAGTTTTTTCAATCGCACTCCGACCGGTGTGATGGTATCGCGGGTAATCAACGACGTTTCAGGTGTCGTCAGCAATCTTACCGGAGGAGCTTTCTCGATCATTGGTGACGGTATGTCCCTGATCGCCCTGATTGTCACTGCATTTGTAATAGATTGGCGGCTTGCGGTCCTTGCATTTGTTGGATTCCCGATTGTGGTCGGGCCAATTGTCGGACTGTCCAAGCGGGTGCGCCAGATGACCAAGAGCGCACAAAAGCAGCTGTCCGGCTTGAACGTTCTGCTGCACGAGACTTTCCAGGGGAATCGCGTCGTCAAGGCCTTTGGAATGGAAGAATACGAGCGCACACGGTTCAACAAGGAACTAAAACGCCTGTTCCGCATTTATATGCGGGTGTCGCTAATTAAATCCGCTACCGGTCCGATGATCGAAGTCCTGGGCGCGGTAATGGTGGTCGTCGTTGTATGGTGGGCGGTCGGCTCCCTCGTGTCCGGCGAGCGTACGATTGGCCAGTTCGCGGGTTTCTTCACCACGATGCTGCTCGTATATCCGCCGTTTAAGTCGCTCAGCAAGACGAACAACGCAATTCAGCAGGGCTTGGCGGCGGCCGAGCGCGTGTTCAGCATGATGGACGAACCGCCCGAGGTGACCGACGATCCGGATGGCTTCGAGCTGCCTGCCGGACCTCACAGCGTAACCCTCGAGCAAGTCAGCTTCCGCTACGGGAACGAGTGGGTGCTTCGCGACATCAATCTCGAGATCGGCGCGGGCAAAGTCGTTGCCCTGGTCGGGATGAGCGGGGGCGGCAAATCCACTCTGGCCGATCTCATCCCACGCTTTTACGACGTGCAGCAGGGCCGCGTCGCTGTGGACGGTATCGACGTACGCAAGCTCAAGCTGGCCGCGCTCCGCTCGCAAATTGGACTGGTTACGCAAAGTACATTTTTGTTCAACGACACGATACGGACCAATATCGCGTATGGCAGCGAGAGCAGAAATTTGGAGCGCGTCATCGCGGCGGCAAAACTTGCAAATGCGCACGACTTCATTTCCAAGCTTCCCGATGGCTACGATACCGTCGTCGGCGAAATGGGAGTGCGGCTTTCCGGCGGCGAACGCCAGCGAATCGCGATCGCCCGCGCGCTACTGAAAGACGCGCCGATCCTGATTCTCGACGAAGCGACTTCCTCGCTCGACTCTGAAGCGGAGCGCTCCGTGCAGGAGGCGTTGGAGCATCTGATGGCGAACCGCACCACGCTCGTCATCGCGCACCGCCTGTCCACGGTACGCCGCGCCGATCGGATCGTCGTCATCGTCCATGGGCGAATCGCGGAAGAAGGCACGCACGACGAATTGCTCGCTCGTGGCAGCGAGTACCGCAAGCTGTACGACCTTCAGTTCATGGCGCCCGAGGATCTGGCTGCAGCCGGCGCAGCCAACTAGCCGAGGATTACGCCGCGCCAGCCGGTGCGGCCGGAACCCGGGATGAAACCTGCCGCGATGATGGGTACGCTGTACAATCTGCTCTGGTATCCCGCATTGCCGATCGCACTTGCAGCCACCCGTCCGCGCTCAATCGCCGACGTCCGTGAACGGCTTGGCGTGAGCATTCCCATCGGCAATGCCGACACCCGCTCGCCACGCATCTGGATTCACGCCGCATCGGTTGGGGAAGTCGAGGCGATTCGACCAATCGCATCAGGCCTGCTGGAACGCCATCCCGGCGCGGCAATAATCATATCGACAATGACCGCGGCCGGCCGCGACGCAGCCCGCGACCGAATTCCCGGCGCAGCGGCATGGCTGCTGGCGCCGCTGGATTCTCCCGGCGCGGTGCGGTCATTCCTTGCACGAGTGAACCCAACGCTGGTTTTGATTGCGGAAACCGAAGTCTGGCCCAACTACTTTTTGGAGTCGGCGCGCGGCGGTGCAAAGGTTGTAGTCGTCAACGGCCGGATGTCGGACCGTTCGCTCGCTCGCTATAAGCGCGCGAGTAGCCTGTTTGGCCCGGTATTTGGAAGTGCCACCGCGATTCTTGCAAAAACCGATGCCGACGCTCGACGCTATCTGGAATTTAACCCAAGTGCGCGCGTGACCGTCGTGGGAGATGCCAAACTGGATGCCAGTGCGTCTGTCTCCGACACGCAAGTTCGCCCCGAACTGGCTGCTTTTGTTCGCGGACGCCGCGTCCTCATCGCGGGATCGACCGCGCCCGGCGAGGATGCGATTATCGTCGCCGCGTGGCAGGAGCTGCGGAGCCGATTTCCCGGATTGATGTTGGTGGTTGCGCCGCGTCATCTCGACCGCGTCCCTGAGATTGAAACGATGCTGCGGGCCAAATCAGTCGAAACTCGCAAAGCGTCCGCGCTCGCGCCGGGCGCCGCAGATACGCTTCTGCTTGATACTATGGGCGAACTGCGCGGCCTGTATCGCCACGCCGCAATCGCTATCGTTGGTGGCAGTCTCCTTCCCGGACGCGGCGGGCAAAGCCCAGTTGAAGCAGCCGCGGCCGGGGTTCCGCTCTTGATTGGGCCGCATCACGAAAATCAGAAGGATCTAGTCGCATCGCTGGTGCAGGCCGGCGGCGCGGAGATCGTCCACGATGCGCGCGAAATTGCCGAGAAGTGTGCAATTTGGCTTTCCAGCGAAACCGCCCGCGCGCAAGCGGGAATGCATGCCCGGGAAACGCTTGAGCTTGGCCGCGGCGCCGCTAAACGCACCGTCGAGCATATCGAGAATCTCCTGGCGGGTGGCTCGTAGGCAATGATTTCAAGCGAACCGGCGCCCAGCCGCCCTCGAATCGAAAGCTTGTGGGAACGCCATCTGCCGTTGCGCGATCTCTCCGCGTGGCTGGGCCTTGCTGCACTGGCGCCGTTCTACCGGATGGGATCGGCTGCACGCCTGGCCTTCTGGCGAATGATGGAACGCGGTGCGAATATACCCGTAATCAGCATCGGCAACCTGACAGTCGGCGGCAACAGTAAGACCCCCTTCACACTGTTTCTCGCCGCCAGACTGCAAAGCCGCGGCCTTCGCGTCGGCATCGTCAGCCGCGGCCACGGCCGCAAACGCTCACGCTCACGCGCGGAGCTTATCGCCAATGGAGGCGAAGCTCTGCTCCCCCCCGAAGATTCAGGCGACGAACCGGCAATGATGGCGAAATCGTTCACAGGGCCGATCGCTGTGGCGCGCAGGCGCATCGACGGCATCGCGTTGTTGCAAAGTGCTGGACCACTCGACGTGGTTATCCTCGATGACGGCTTTCAGCATGTCCGCCTGAAGCGCGATGCCGACCTGGTGCTGGTTGGCGCAGAGCACGGCTTCGGAAATGGCTGGGTACTTCCGGCCGGACCAATGCGCGAGCCAATAAGAGCGGTTCGGCGCGCCGATGCGGTCGTTATAATCAGCTCCGGCGCGGGTGATTCCGCCATTACGCCAAGACAGATGAAACGGCTGGCGAGCCGTCCGGTTATGCACGCCACGATTCGCCCGCGGTCACTGGTGGTCCCCGAGCGAAAGACCTGGCGCGAGGTCGCACTTCCCCTTTCCGGACGGCGTGCGATAGCAATCAGCGGGCTTGCCGACCCGCGAAACTTTTATGCGATGCTTCGCGAATTGGATGCTGATTTGGTCGGAGTGTTCGAGTACCCAGATCATTACGTCTACACCTCCGCCGATTGGCAGGCGATTATGCATGCGATGCGTGACGCGGACGTGGCACTGACCACCGAGAAGGATCTCGTAAAACTCGAACGGTTTCCCTTCGCCCGCGATTCGCTGTACGCTTTGCGCTTGGAAGTGAAGATGGAAGCGGCCGACGTACAGGCGCTTGACGAACTGATCATGGACCGAATTGCGCATTACGCTCGGCCGGCGCAGGCCTGAAATTTCCCGGCGGAGGAATCAGAGGATGGCGTTGAGTCAGGATTTACTCGATATTCTGGCGTGCCCGAAATGCAAGGGCGATCTGCGATTGACGGAAAAGCAGGACGGATTGGTGTGCGGCGCGTGCAAACTGGTCTACCCAGTCCGCGACGACATCCCAATCATGCTGATTGAGGAAGCCAAGCCGGCCTAGCGCATCATGCGCCGCTTCGCCGCGTTTCGGCGTTGGCGTTGAGATCGACACACCACATCGCCATTTCGCGGGACCGCGGCTTACAAAGCAGACAGGATGGAGAAATTCGACGCCGAACGCGCCCGGCGATTCGCATGGTTCGCCCTCGCGATTTACATCGTGGCGCTGGGCGTCTCGGCGACGGTACGAACTCAGGGCGATTTCAGAATTTACTACCGCGCCGGAGAACAGGTCCTGCATGGCGGAGAAATCTATCCGCTGGAAGAAAAGGACCGCTTCCTCTACGCTCCGATTTTCGCGATCGGCTTCGCGCCGCTGGCCGCAATGCCGATTCAGTTGGCGCAACTCGCGTTTTTTGTTCTGAATGCGTTTGGTCTAGTTCAACTCATTCGAGGCGCGGGGGTGCTGCTCTTCGGTCGCGGACGCCGACTTCCCGCGGAACTGGTTGCAGTTCCGATCATCCTTGTGGCCCGCATGATTAACAACAACGTCGATCACGGCCAGATCAACTTACCCACTCTGGCGCTCATCGTCTGGGCGATAATTTATTCGGATGAATCGAGTACTGCATGGGCGGGTTTGATGATCGCAACCGCCGTATTGATCAAGCCGTTTGCGCTGCTTGGAGCGGCCTACCTGGTGATTCGTCGTCGATTCGCAGCGCTTGGTTGGGCAATTGTGGCAGGTATGGTTTTGCTCGTCGCGCCTGTGCTCGTTTTCGGGCCGCATGGCTTGATCGATCAGACTGCCGCATACGTTCACGCGGTTGCCTCGATGACCGGGCGGTATCGCACCATGCTTACCAACCAATCGGCGGTATCGGCGGTCGCGCGCCTGATGAGCCTGTCAATCGGCGACGATGCCGACACTTCGGCGATTCCGATGAAAATTGGGATGGGGCTGGAACTCGCACTCACCGGCGTGGTGCTGATTTGGAACTTGGCCGACAGCGAAGATCGGCTGGCATTGTGCGCGCTGTTTTGCATAATGCCGTCCTTTGCGCCGGTCTCGTGGAAGAGCTACTTCGCCGCGCTCCTTGTACCCTACATGGCTTTGCTGGCGGCATTGTGGACGAACCGCTCCGAGACGGAGGCACCGCCGAATGAGGTTTGGTTGTTGTTCGGGGTCTCGGCACTGCTAAATCTGATCGCAACCCGTACGGCACTATTCTTCTCCGCACATTTTATTTCATCACTGTTCGCACTCGCAGCACTTTATTCCTTGTGGTTGCGCCGCCGCGGAATACCGGCGCAAGCTGAGCAAATCGGTTCGGGATGAGACCGGCGGGCCAGATGCAGTGGCGTTCCGATCCGAACTTTCCAAAGTTGACGATCGGAGGTCGGGAAATTGTTCTTCACCGAACGATTGTGGGCCTCGCCGCACCGATTCTTGAGCAATTGGGCCGCTTGAAGGACGGTGCGGGCCAGGGAAATCGCGGAAGCGCGTTTCGCTTGAACGTCGCTGGCGCGCCCGAAATGTTCGCGCGCCGCTCCAGCCGTGGCGGGTTAATGAGATTTATCGCGAGCGATCTCCATGTCGGCATCTACCCGCGTCAGTTTGAGGAACTGTCCGTCGCCGTTGAGTGCATGCGCCGAGGCGCGCCGGTCGCCGAGCCGATGGGTGCAATCGTCGAATGGATTGCACCAGTGCTGTATCGCGGTTTTTTTCTAACTCGCGCGATTCCCGGCAGGACGTTATGGGAATTCCTTCAAGCCGACGACGATCCATCGGTGCGGAGCCACGTACTTGCGCAGGCACATGCCGCAATTGATGCGATTCACTCGCGCGGGCTGGAGCACGGCGACCTCAACCTGCACAACCTATTGGTCACTCAGTCAGGCGAAAATTTCACGGTGATCGTGCTCGATCTCGACAAGGCGCGTCTGCACGGCGGCCCTGTCCCGGCAGCAGCCGGCCGCGCGAACTTTACGCGACTGGTCCGGTCCACGCACAAGCTCGATCCCGCCGGCCGCATTCTCGATGCCGCCGCACTAAAACTGCTGGCAGGTTAGCAACATTGATGCACTTGTGCCGCTTGGATACGCTTGCGTCACATGGAGGCCTCTGCGGTCACCGGATTACGAACC
The DNA here is from genome assembly GCA_035524375.1 of Binataceae bacterium (SeqCode). GTDB lineage: Bacteria > Desulfobacterota > Binatia > Binatales > Binataceae > Binatus. The sequence continues at coordinate 48,183 of DATKOZ010000001.1, forward strand.
GAACTTGTCGCCGCGCTGGCTGCGAGTACGGATCGGCTTCGAAGCACAATTCGCGGCGAGCTGGACAAAGGGATCACGCTCGAAGCGGGCCGGCAACTCCAATTCGAGATTGACGACTTCTTTTTCGGTATTACCTTGTGCGCGAATGAGGAAAGCATTCTGCCGGGGGAGTGGCTGGATGGCGCACTGCCCAAGGACTGGTTCGATCGAGCAGAACAGGCTGAAGTCGATTGGAATGCGATCATTATTGAAGAGCTATGTCCCTGGTTCGCGGGATGCTGGCAAGCTGTGGGCGGACCGGGGGCATTTAGCCCGGCGTATCTCTTCTTTCACCTTCGCCCGCAGGAGCAATACGACTTGGAGGGACGTCGTTGGGTGTCGTTTGGAACGTAGCTGAGGCGCCGGACCCAGCGATTTCCCGACAACCTCTTCACTCCATCAATTCTGTGGATCGCGACGCCGGCAGCGTGGTTCAAATCGCTGGTTTTGGCGGAAAGGGCCGGCACCGCCTCTCTGCAATGGAATCACCCTGTGTAGCTGCGGGATGCTACGCGCGCTTGAGCGCGATTGCCTCGATTTCGATGCGCGCGCCCCGGGGAAGAGCCGCCACTTGCACCGTCGAACGGGCCGGAAACGGCGGGCTGAAATGTTCGCCGTACACTCGATTGACGATGCTGAACTCCGCCAGATCGACGAGAAAAACCGTGGTCTTGACGATATCGCTGAAGCCAAGTCCGGCGGCGGAAAGGACCTCCCTTAGGCTTTCAAGGACCCGCCGCGTCTGCGTCTCAATCCCACCCTCGACGATCGCGCCCGAGGCCGGATCGATTCCGATTTGTCCCGAGCAAAATACCATTCCGCGATCCTCGACCGCCTGCGAATATGGGCCGATTGTGTCCGGAGCGTCCTTGGTGTGAATTACCGTCTTCATCAGTTTTTCCCCCGCACCGTCAGACGCGATTGCCTTCGTGCTGTCCCAGGCGCAACACGCGCATCACGCCGTCGATCGCGCCTATCGAATTCATCAGGTTGTTCAATTGCCGCGCGCTGGTGACACTGACCTCAAAGACCGATAGTGCGCGGCCGTCGGAGCCGCGAGTCTTTACCTCGGCCGTGGAAATATTGACTCCCGCTGATGCGATCGCCTTGGTCATCGCGGCCAGCAGGCCTGGCTGATCAACGCACAGCACTTCCAGCCGGATTGGCCGTGGCGCGCCGTCATCACCCTTCCAGACCGCGGAGACCCGGCGCTGAGGATCGGTGCTGAGCGCATGCTGGCAACCCGCGACGTGCACCGTGACGCCGCGTCCGCGCGTGATGAATCCGGTAATCGCTTCCCCCGGCAACGGATTGCAGCATCGTGCAAACCGGACCAAAACGTCGCCGACCCCCGATACGACGACGGCGGAACTCGCCGCTCTGCGCGCCGCTCTGTCCGCGCGCTCCTTCTGCGCCGGGGTAGGTGGCGTTGGCGCTTTCTCGGCGCGCTGGGCCTTGAGCTCATCCGGCGTCAGGATTTTGCTAAGAACTTGAGCCGGCGTGATCAGTCCATAACCGATGGCTGCCAGCAGGCTGTCCGCATCGCGTTGCGAAAACTCATCCAGGACACCGTCAAACCGCTTCGCCGTCTGCAACTGATGGGTGGAGAGCTTGAGCGGTTCGAGCGCGCTATCCAGAAGCGATATGCCGAGGTCCCGCGACCGATCCGATTGTTGCTGGCGAAGCCATTGGCGAATGCGCGCCTTGGCACGCGCCGTCATCGCGAAGTTCGTCCAGTCTTTGCCCGGAGTTTGCTTGTCCGAGGTGATGACCTCCACCGTGTCGCCCGACTTGAGCCGGTAGCGAATCGGCGTCATCCGGCCGTTCACGCGGGCACCCGACAGATGATTGCCGACTTCCGAATGGATCCGATAGGCGAAATCGACCACGGTCGCACCGCGCGGAAAATCGAAGACGTCACCCTTGGGGGTAAAGACGAAAACTTCCTCCGGAAACAGATCGTCGCGAACCGTGGAGAGAAACTCCTGCGGGTCTTTGACGTTCTGCTGCGATTCGATCAGGCGGCGAAGCCATGCGAACCGCTCGGTCTCCTTCATCGCGCGGGTCGCGCCTTCCTTGTAGCTCCAGTGCGCAGCGATACCTTCCTCGGCGATCTGATGCATCTCGCGCGTGCGAATTTGGACTTCCATCCGCTGCCCGCGCGGGCCAATCACGGTCGTGTGGAGCGATTGGTAGAGGTTCGCCTTGGGAAGCGCAATGTAGTCTTTGAAGCGGCCGGGGACCGGTTTCCAGTTGGCATGGACCACGCCGAGCGCCTCGTAACATTCGCGCACCGAATCGACGATGATTCGAAAGGCAATCAGGTCGTAGATTTCCTCGAAGTCCAGCCCCATTTCCTGCATCTTCGTGTGAATCGAGTAGAAGTGCTTGGGCCGGCCGGTGACTTCCGCTTTGACGCCGCCATCCGCCATCCGCTTGGCAAGGATCTCGATTACCGCGGCAATGTATTCCTCGCGCTCCTTGCGTTTCTTCGCAACGAAGGCCTTAAGCGTGCCGTAGGCTGATGGGTTTAAGTACCGAAAAGCGAGGTCTTCCAGTTCGGATTTGAGCCAATAAATGCCAAGGCGGTGCGCGATCGGAGCATAAATTTCGATCGTTTCACGGGCGATTTCATGCTGGCGTTCGGGCGCAAGATGGTCGAGCGTGCGCATGTTGTGAAGGCGGTCGGCCAGCTTAATCAGCACCACGCGAATATCGCGTGCCATCGCGATTATCATTTTGCGGAAATTCTCGGCTTGTTTTTCCGCACGGCTCTGGAACGTGATCTTGGAAACTTTGGTCACGCCATCGACCAGCTCGGCGATCTCGGCCCCGAATTCCGCAGCGACCTCTTCCTTCGAAGCGGCGGTGTCTTCAACAACATCGTGCAGCAGGCCGGTGGCGATCGACGGCACGTCCAGCTTCAATTGCGCGATAATCGTGGCGACGTTGAGCGGATGAATGACGTAGGGCTCTCCGGACTCGCGCTTCTGCGCGCCATGCATCCGTGCTGAATAATCGTAGGCGCGGCGGATGAGCGCGATGTCGGCCTGCGGATTGTAGGATTGGACCTGGCGGATCAGGTCCGCGAGCGGATCGAGCGCGATTTCGCTTTGGGCTATCTCTTCCACGGCGCAAAATCGGCGCGCAGGCGGGTGGACCTTAACCGTTCGGCATCCACGATCGCCGACAAACGCGCCAGCGACTCGCCCAAGGCGGCGTTAATTATCAAATAATCGTACTCCGGATACGCCTTCGCCTCTTCGCGCGCGCGGCGCAGCCGATGCTGAATTTTGTCTTCACTCTCGGTCCCGCGTCCGCGCAACCGCTTCTCGAGCTCGGAGAAGCTGGGCGGAAGGACAAAGATTGTTACCGCATCGTCGCGATACTTCTCGCGAATTTGCCGTGCTCCCTGAATGTCGATATCCAGGAGCAGATCGTGACCATCGGCGATCGCGCCGGCCAGCGGTGCGCGCGGCGTACCATAGCTCGAGTCGAACACTGTCGCCCATTCAGCGAATTCGCCGGCCTGAACCTTGTGCTTGAAATCCGCTTCGGTCACAAAATGATAATCGACTCCTTCCACTTCGCCTTCCCGCGGTCCGCGCGTGGTCAAAGAAACCGACATCGTAAGGCCCGCGATCGATTCCACCGCGGCGCGCGCGATCGTGGTCTTGCCGGCGCCCGAAGGAGCCGAAAGTATAAAGATTATACCGCGTCTTTGCGGCTCAAGCTCGCCTGAATTCGGCACTTTGGAAACCATCGAACGAATGCGAGTAACGATTTATATCATGGCTACTCGATGTTTTGCGCCTGCTCGCGCATCTTTTCCGCTTCCGCCTTTACATCGACTGTAACCTGCGAAAGCGCGGCATTCTGCGATTTCGAGCCCATCGTGTTGACTTCCCGGTTGATTTCCTGGAGCAGGAATTCGATTGATTTGCCAATTTGCCCCTCACGCCGAATTACGGACTTAAGGCCGTCCAAATGCGTGCGCAGACGCGTAATTTCCTCGCTGATGTCGCCATGCTGAGAGGCGGAAGATGCCTCCTCGTAGAGGCGCTTTTCGTTTACCGGTAATTCTGCAAGCAGTTCTCTGATTCGCGCCTGAAAATTCTCCATGATCTCGGCGCAAGTCTGATCCGCCAGGCGTTCGATCTTGGGCAGCGCTTGTTCGATTTTTCGGATGCGGTCGGCGAAGTCCTTTTGGAGGCTGCGGCCTTCGCGGGTACGCTCAGCATCCAGTGCGCCAAGTGCACGCGTTAGGGCTTTGAATCCAAGCGCAACTGCATCGCAGTTGTCGTTCTCTTCCTCGACCACGTGGAAAATTTCCGGCCGGTTGAGTATCGATTCGATCCCGGGCTTGCCAGCAAGGTCAAGCTGCTTGCCAAGCCGGCGAATCTCGGCGACGTATAGCTTGGCCAGCCGATCGTTCACCTCCAGCCGTGCCGGAGCCGGCTTCAATTGGACGTGCTTGACGAATACCTCGACCCGCCCGCGCGAGATGACACGCTGTACTGCTTTGCGAAATTCCGCTTCATGCTCGCCCCAGCCGCGCGGCACCGTCAGCTTCAACTCGAAGAATCGCTGATTCAGCGCACGCACCTCGGCAATCACGCGGCTCTTGCCCTGCGCGATTGTAGCCCTGCCAAACCCGGTCATACTTTTCATTTCATTGCGCCCCAAGCCCCTCGGATTTTTCGATACTTTCCCGGTACAACTCAAGCGTTCGGGCCGCCATTGCAGCCATCGAATAATTTTTCTCCGCCCGTTCGCGCGCCGCTGCGCCGATCTTGGCCCGCATCTCCGCTGAGCCCGAAAGCCGCGCGATTGCCTCCGCAATCTCATCGTAATGCCCGGGAGCGGCCGTAAGACCGGTTTGTTCGTGAATCACTGCCTGACGCAGGCCGCCGACGGCGCTTGCGACCACCGGCAGTCCGCACGCCATCGCCTCCAGAACTGCGACGCCCAGTCCCTCGCTCAGCGAGGGCATCGCGAAAATGTCCGATGCCCACAACAGTTGACGAGTGTCTTCAATGTGCCCAATCAGGCTGACATCCCCGCCGAACGAATGCCCGCCGACCTCACGTTCCAACTCGGCGCGAAGGGATCCTTCACCCGCGATTAGGCAATTGAGCTTCATTCGGCCCGATTGCGGGCCATTATGTTCCCCCAGAGATGCGATAGCCTCGATTAGATAGCGATGGCCCTTGCGCAGTTCAAGTGCCCCCACCGCGGCAATTGCAATCGTTTCCGCGCTGAGCCCTAACGCGGCTCGGGCGTGTTCACGTTCGGAGGGCGAAGGCGGATGGAAGCGCTCGCAATCGACGCCACTGGGCACGATCGCAATCCTGTCACGCGAGACGCCAGCCGCGACCAGTGCGTCGGCGACGCCTTCCGAGATTGCGATGACGCCGTCGACCGCGCGGCCGAACAGGTATGGCGCGAACAGCCGGTTGGGCCGATAGTCCATGCGCCGTGTCACGATCAGCGCCCGGGCAAATCCCCGCAGCATCGGCGCCATCGAATGCGCTCGCGACGTATGAAAATGAACCACGTCGTAGCGCTCGCGCTTCAGGATTGCGCGCAGGCGCATCCCGGCGGCCAAATCGACCGCATTGCGGATTGCCAGCGCATGGCACTCCACCCCTTTTGCACGCGCCCGCTCCCACAGCTTGCCGGCTGGGTCGCAAATCAGTTCGGCACGATGCCCGGCGCGGGCCAGTGCGAGGGTCAGGCCGAGCACCTGTGTCTCACCGCCCGCGAACCCGCGCTCCGGGTCGACACCCGCTATTTTCAGTTGGCGCGCGGATTGTGTCATCGCCGATTCCGCTGGCGGTTCATCTTCGCAGCAGGCAAGTGCATGCGGCATGGCCATCGATCAGTCAAAAAACCGGTAATAGATAACCGCACACATGGCCGCCAGCGCGTCGCGGGTGCCGATTTTCTTGCCTTCGGCGTAGGTGCGGCCCGAATACGACACGGGCACTTCATAGATTCGCCATTTAGCGCGCGCGGCCTTGGCGGTGATTTCAGGTTCGATTGTGAACCGATTCGATGAGAGCTTGAGCGTCAGCAGTTTTTCGCGCGAAAACGCCTTCATTCCGGTTTCCATGTCGGTCAGGTTCAGATCGCTGATCATGTTGGACGCGAGCGTCAACATTCGATTGGCGAAATAGTGCCAAAAAAACAGAACTCGATGCGGTCCACCAAGAAAACGCGAACCGTACACCATGTCGGCGCGGCCATCCAGCAGTGGTGGAATCATCCGCGCATAGTCGCGGGGGTCGTATTCGAAGTCGGCATCCTGCACGAAGACATATGGGTTCGTTGCGGCGGCAAAGCCGAGCCGTACCGCGGCCCCCTTGCCACGATTTACCGAATGGAAAAAGCACTTGACGCTGGGATGCCGGTAGTTTTCCAGCAACTCGCGCGTCCCGTCAGTCGAGGCATCGTCCACGACGATTACTTCGGCGTCGAACCCGCAATTGAGCACACGTTCGATCACCGCACCGATTGTCGCTGCTTCATTGAAAGCGGGTATTACGACAGAAATTTTCGGCTGCTCCGCCATCAGCCCTTCCCGACTTCCCGGCGCCGCACAATCACGGCTGGTTCAGGCTTCGATCGCGAGCCATCGCGCGCAATGCGAGCGCGGATCATCGCCACAACTCGCTTACGCGCCGACCGCCGGCTTTGAGGCCGAATCGCTGACGCATAGCCGCACCATACGCGCATTCGATCGGTGTTCGTCAGGCCGTCGAATTCGAAATGTCCCAGCTGGACGAAATTCCGGAGCCGGGGACGCTCGAAGCGGCTAAGCCAGGTCCGGCGCGTGCGCTCATGGTCGATGAATGAAAACGACGGCGGAATGGACGCGGCAACAAAAACATTGTACGGCGTGAGATCGCCATGCAGGTATCCGGCTCGATGCAGGCGCGCGATTTCCGAGCCCAGTGCCCACAGTATCGCGCGCTTTGCCTTTATATCCCCGCGATGCTCGCGCAGATGGCGCGGCGCAGCGGTTCCCGCAACGCGCCGGGTCACAACGATTTCCCGGCCTCCACTTTGCTCTTGTCCGATCAACAGCACCTCGGGTGCGCCGAATCCATCGCGGCGCAACGATGCTGTAATCGCGGCGACATGATGCATTCCCGCAATTTGAATCCACCGCGCGATTGCACGCATTCCGCGCGCTGGATCGAGGATCTTGAAGTATGCGACCGGCCCGTCCGGCGCGCCGATGCGCGCGCGCCAAGTCTCCGCGTAGCGCGAGCGGCGCACACGCCACTTGAGCGACCCTGCGATTGCCGCAAGCGCCGAATCGATCAGGTCAGCACGAAATTTTTGTGAGTAATGCGCCTGCGCAGGCATGGTGAATGTCCATCCGCCTCGTGCGACTGGTTCGCTCTCCGGCTGCGCGCTCACGCACTTCCACCGCGCGCGCCGAGCGCCCGCCGCACCATCGAGGCAATATCATCAGGGGCGATTCGCCGCATACATTCGCGTCCAATCGGACATTTCCGAAGATAGCAGGGCTGGCATGGAATTTCGCCCGAGAGCGCGAATTCGGAAAATCCCCACGGTGCGGACCGCTGCGATGCAGTCGGGCCCCACAGCGACACCACCGGGCATCCGACCGCGGCCGCGATATGCATCGGCCCACTGTCGGGACCGAATGCGGCGGCACACTCGGGAAATATCGCAATCAAGTCGCGCAGCGTCGTGCGGCCGGCAAGGTTAAGTGCGGGCGTGCCGCCCAGATGGCGCATCACCTCCGCCGCGATCTCCGTCTCGCCGGGACCGCCCAGCAGCACGGGATATAGCGCGCGAGTGCCCGCATCCGAGCGCGCCAGATCGCGGATTGCGGACGCGGTACGATCCGGAAAATAAATCCGGCTCGGCCACGACGACCCCAGTATCACGCCAAGCAGTGGACGCGGCGCATTTTCGAGCATCGTGCGCGCGCGCTCACGCTCGGCAGTCGTCGCGCGCAGGCCAAACTCGATTGCGCCGGGCGCAAGGTCCAATGCATCGCCAAATGCCTGGTACTGGGCCAGCTTAAGGCGCAGATTCGGCTGCCGTGCGACGCGGAGATTTGAGAATAAATAATTGAACTCTTTTGTATTTTCCCGATCGAAGCCGACCCGGGTGGATGCGCCGGAGGCAATCGATGTGACGCCGCTCTTTAGATGGCGCTGCAGGTCAAGCACGATATTGAATCGGCCCGCGCGAATGCGGGCGAGAAACGGGATGAATGACCACGGAGCCCGGTCGCGATCGTAAAGGATTACTTCGTCCAGCCATGGATGATTCTCCAGCACCGGCGCGGACTTTGGCTCGACCGCCCATGCGATTATTGCATCGGGCCAGGCGCGCCGAATCCGACCCAGAAGCGGGAGCGCGCGCACTACGTCGCCGATTGCGCCGTGCAAAACGATCAGCACGCGGCGCGGCTGCACTATTGCTGGAATTGCGATTGCTTGAACGGCGGACATCGGACGGCCCCGCGAAAGGCACTACCGCAAGATGATAACCGCGCCGGAGCGCCCGAAAAAGCCCTTCTAAACGGATAGGGGCTGGTCGATTTCGCGGATTACATGCTCACCGGTCGCACTCGCCGCCGATCATGTTGATCATGCCGAACGTCGTGATGATGTCGGGGATCATGCGGCCAATCAGCATCTTGTTAAGCGCGCCCATCCCGAAGAAGCACGGCGGACGCACCCGCACGCGATACGGACGGCCGCTGCCGTCGCTGACGACGTAAAACCCAAGCTCGCCGTTGGCGGCCTCGACCGCTTGGTACACTTCGCCCGGCGGTACGTGGATGCCCTCCATGATGAGCTTGAAGTGGTTCATCAGCCCCTCGATCGACTCGTAGACCTGCTGCTTCGGGGGCAGAACGATCTTGGGATCGGTAATCGAAACCGGGCCGGCGGGAATCGACGCCATCGCCTGCTCGATGATCAGCCTTGATTGGAGTATCTCTTGGAACCGCACGTTGAAGCGATCGTAGTTATCGCCACGCTCGCCGGTCGGAACATCAAAATCGAAGCGATCGTACACTAAGTACGGCTGCGCCTTGCGTAAATCATACTTGATGCCGGTCGCGCGCAGGAGCGGTCCGGTCAGGCCATATGAGATCGCATCCTCCTGGGGCAAAATCCCAATTCCCGCCATTCGATCGATGAAAACGCGATTGCGCGAGAGCAGCTTGTCGCAATCGGACAAGACCTGGTCCAGTGATTTGAACGAAGCACCGAGCCGCGCGGCGAAATCCGGCGGGAAGTCGTTGGTCACTCCCCCCACCCGGCACCAACTAACGGTTACGCGAGCGCCGGCAACCGCCTCGATCAAGTCGTAGAGAAACTCGCGCGCCTCAATCATGTAGAACATCACGGTCTGCGCGCCGACCTCGCCTGCGCCCATTCCGAGGCAGGTCAGATGGTCCGCGATTCGCGAAACCTCGCTCATGATTAGTCGCACGTACTTGCATCGCTCGGGAGTCTCGACGCCCAAAAGGCGCTCGACCGCGAGCGCAAACCCAACGTTATTTATGCATGGCGAGGCATAGTTCAGGCGATCGGTGTAAGGAAAGCATTGCGTCCAGGTGCCCTGCTCGCACATCTTTTCGAATCCGCGATGCAGATAGCCGACCTCGACGTCGCAATCGGCGATCCGTTCGCCGTCGAGCTTCAAATTAAATTTGATTGTTCCGTGGGCGGCAGGATGGGACGGGCCCATCTGCAACTCCATGATTTCGTCGGCGGGGTCCGACGCAATTATTTTTTCCTTCCAGCGGGCCGGCAATGCCATGGTTCAATATCCTCAGCGCGACGGCCGCAGCGGCTGGCTGACCGGATCGGTTTCCGGAACCACTGGCTGGCGCTTCTGGTACGGATAATCCTTGCGCAAGGGATGACCTTTGAAGCTGTCGTACATGAGAATCCGGCGCAGATCGGGATGACCTTTAAAGACGATTCCGAACATGTCGAAGCACTCGCGCTCCAGCCAGTCCGCCGCCTTCCAGATTCCGATCGCGCTATGCGCCCACGGGTCGGCCCCATCGACGCCGACTTTTACGCGTATGCGATGGCCGCGCGGGATCGAATTCAACTGGTAGGCGACCTCGAACCGCGGCTTGCGATCGAGCCAATCGACGGCGGACAGGTCGGCCAGCAGGTTGAATTCGAAGCCGGCTTCATCGCGCAACGCACGCAGGATTTCAGGCGCACGCTCGCGATCGATCGTTATCGATTCCTCGCCGTGCGCACTCTCGGCGGCGAGAATATCGGCGCCGAAGCGTTCCTTCATTTTCTCAATCAGCATTAAGCGTCACTTTGGCGGCCGAATAGGTCGGTCCTGACCCCTGAAAATAACCTTTCTTGAGCGGCGGCAACAAGCCCCGGCGAATCGATCCGGCGGATGCGTCGTGGCCCCGATTATGCGGCAGCCATGCGCGCGTCAGCGCGCGATCTCCGGCCGCATCACCGCTTCGATCGCGCCGATGCGATCGATTTCAACGCGCACTCGGTCGCCATCCTTGAGCCACTTGGGCGGATTCATCGCCAGCGCAACTCCCGCGGGCGTGCCGGTGAAGATCACGTCGCCGGGTTCCAGCGTCATCGCGCGGCTCAGATGTGCGATCTGTTCGAAAACGTTGAAGACGAGGTGCTCGGTGTTCGAGTTCTGGCGGATTTCACCATTGACGATGCACCGAATCCCCAGTGTGTGCGGATCGCCAATCTCGTCGGAGGTCACAATCCACGGACCGATTGGAGCATGGGTATCGAACGACTTGCCGAGGATCCATTGCGGCGTGCGCATCTGCCAGTCGCGCACCGACACATCATTGCCCGCGCAATAGCCAAATACGACTTCAGCCGCGCGCGCGGCCGCAACGTGCTTGCATCGCTTGCCGATTATGAAAACCAGCTCCGCCTCGTAATCGATCATCGTTGATACGATGGGCAGCTCGATCGGGTCGAACGGGCTGTTTATCGACGTCACCGCCTTGGAGAACCAAACCTGATCCTTGGGCGGCTGCTGTCCCGTCTCCTTGATGTGATCGGCGTAGTTGAGTCCGATCGCCATCACCTTGCCGGGGCGCGGCACGGGCGCAAGCAGGCGAACGCCGGCAATCATAATATCGGGCGCCGTCCTATCGACCACCTCCCGCACCTTTGATTGCACCTCGTCCCATCGCTCGATGAGTTCGATCATGTTGGTCGGCAGTGTGGGAATATGCTTGGAAAGGTCCACGATGCCGTCCTCTTTGACTGCGCCGAGCTTCACATTGCCGCGTTCCGAAAATGCGACGAGTTTCATTTTCACTCCTATATTAGGTACGTGGCGTCGCTGCGGTCAGCGACGCGATGGCTACCCGGCCGTCATTCCAGCGCAGCGAGAGCCTACGCCCCCTAACCTTCGCGGCTGGCACCTTTGTACAGGGTCATAAATACCCCCGCGATTGCGGCAACGTCCATCGAATCGACCCGTCCGGAGGAATTGCGTTTGAATCGGAACATGAACTTAATTCCGCGAAACTCGGCTTCGTACACGAGTGGATCGTTTTCATCGACCCGGCGCAATTCCAATCCTCTATGGACCGGCCCGAATGGAATCCGTCCGGTAATTCTCAAACGTTCCTGCCGCACCAGAGCCTTAAGCGCGCCCCCAATCATCCAGAGGCGAAAATTGGTGCCGAACCCGCTGGCCGGACGATAGGTGCCGCACAGCTCGCCCCATAGCGCGGGCTGCTCGAGAATTGCCGGACGCGGAGCCGCATCTGTGCCGCGAACCGCAAGCGACAACATTCCGAATGAAATCGGATCAAGCGGAAGCGTGGTCGTGTTTGTGAATAGCAGCACCCCCACCCCGTGGTCGGGCGCAAGCCACATCGCGGTGGTAAAGCCGGTCCATCCGCCGTTATGCCCGGCGACGCGGATGTCACCGGCACGGCCGAGCATGAATGCCAGTCCCATCTGTGGCATCCGAGCGTCAAGCTGATATTGCGGCGTGAGCATCGATGCCAACGTCTCTGCCTTGATTATTCGCCCGCCCGCGCCGACACCACCGGCAAGCAACGCGGCAACATATTTCTCCATCTCCTGAATGCTGGAAAAGATCGAGCCGGCGGCGCCGGGAATAATCTCGCGGTAAGGAATCGGGATCATTCCGCGGCGTTTTAGCCGATACCCTTGTGCAAACGCGTCGCGCACGCGATCGGTCAAATTATAGTCGCTGTGATCCATCCCCAGAAGATCGAAAACGTTTTTGCGCATGTAGTCCGCAAACGGGCGCCCGCTGATGTCCTCGACGAGTTGGCCCAGCGCGGCGATCCCGTGATTGGCGTACGACCATTTCTCGCCGGGACCCACCTCGGCCTTGAGCGCGGGAGCGTAATACTCGCGCAGGGCCGGTCTTATCCCGGGCTTGCAGCTCAGCCCCAGCGTGGGCCGCACGATGTCGCCGAGCTTGCGAAACTCGCCGATGCCGGCGGTGTGAGTGAGGAGATGGCGAAAGGTGATCGGCTTGTCGCCCGGCCGCTGCTCGATTTTGAACGACCGCAGATGCGGCGCAATTGGGTCGTCGAGTTGAAATCGGCCCTGCTCATGCAACTGCATCACCGCGATTGCAGTGACGGTTTTTGAAATCGAGCAGATGCGGAAAACTGTACTGGGCGCGATCGGAATGCCGCGAGCGCTGTCCGCCATCCCAAGGCATTTCGTGTAAACCAGGCAGCCGTCCTTGACGATCCCTGCCGCCAGCCCGGCGAGCGAACGATCGTTGCACGCGTCAATCAGGAATTTGTCGATCGCTTCGAAATCCATTCAGACGCCCGCGCCAGTGGGCCGCCGCTCAATCCCAATCAAGCGCGCCGCGCTGCCATGCGTAGATTAGTCCGACCGCGAGGATCGCGATGAAGATGAGCGCCTCGACGAATCCGAACATCCCGAGCTTTCTCAGCTCGACCGCCCATGGATATAGAAAGACGACTTCGACGTCGAACACCAGGAACAGAATCGCGGTGAGGTAGAAACGCACCGAGAAGCGGCCCCAAGCCGTTCCGCTGGAGGGATTGCCGCATTCGAATGCTTCGCCCTTGATGGCGCTGGGACGCTTGGGCCCGACGATGGAGTTAATCGTCACCATCACGCCGACTACGATGCCGGCGACCGCAACCATAACCGCAATCGGAAACCAAGGTGTCATGCCTTCTCGACCTGCTCGTTGCGAACCGGCGACACCGGCTCACGCCGTATGAATACCCGATCGCGCCGGATATTGGAACGGCCGACGTATCGCACGATCTCGCGCGCCGGTAGAATTGCAATCGGAATGGAGCCACACCCCGACGCACTCCAGGCTTGGGCGGCAATCGCGATCGCACGCGCATGGCCGGGTACGCGCATCGATGGAATTGCGGCGATTCGTGGCGACGCCTCGGAGCGCCGGTTCTGGCGCCTTCGGCTCGCGCCCGCCGCCGGCGCGCCCGCGACCGCGATTCTGGTCGACCTCGGTCCGCACGATTTGCCGGCCTACGCGCGCATCCTGAAGCTGGTTCCGGAGCCGGTCGCCGAGCCGCCATGGATTAACGTCCATCGCTTTCTCATCTCAATTGGCGTGCCGGTCCCCGCACTTTACGATTACGCGCGCGAGCATCGCGCTCTGCTGGTCGAGGACATCGGCGATCTTTCCCTTTCCGATGCGGCGCGCCGCCCCGGTGCCGATGCCGGCGATCTGTTCCGCCTAGCCGTCGACGAGTTGCTGCGAATTCACATTGAGGGGACCCGTCATATCGATCGGAAATGCATCGCGGAATCCGTCAATTACGACGGCCGGCTGTTCGAATGGGAACTTAAAGAGTTCGTTGAGATTTGCCCGGCTCTGATATCGCCCGCCGCCAACGCGGCTGCGATTAAGCCGGAGCTTGCGATGCTCGCGGCGCAGCTGGACGCATTCCCGCGTGTCTTTTCGCATCGCGATTACCACGCCCGCAACCTGTTCATTCAGGAGAGTAAGCGTCCCGGCGCGCCACACCTTCGCGTCATCGACTTTCAAGACGCGCTGATGGCGCCCGCCGCCCAGGACCTTGCGGTGTTGATGACCACGCGCGATGCCGGCGAAATCATTACTCCGGCGATCGAACGGCGCCTGCTCGACTTCTACTGGACCAGCCTGGAGCGGCGCCATGCGGGAGCGCTCAGCATGAACGACTTCATCGCGAGCTACCGGCTGTGCGTCCTTCAACATGCGCTGAAAGTTACCGGACGATTCGAGGCGTTCGAGCGCGCAGGCAAGACCGGTTATCGCGAATATATCCCACACGCGATCGCTCAGGCACGGCGGATGCTCGTGGCACTTGATCGCGAATTTCCGATACTGCGCGTGGCGATGGGGGCGTAACGGCGATGCGTGCGCTGGTCTTGGCTGCGGGTCTCGGTGAACGGCTACGCCCGCTGACCAATACGACACCCAAGCCGATGCTCCCGGTGGGCGGGCGGCCGCTGATTCATTATCCGCTGCGAATGCTGCGGCGGGCCGGAGTCACGGAGGTCGCTATCAACGTGCATCACCTCGCCGGTCGAATTCAAGACGGCCTTGGCGACGGCTCGCGACTCGGGATGACGATTCATTGGGCGCCCGAGGCAACCCTGCTCGGTACCGGCGGCCCTCTGGTCGGTCTGCGCGATTACCTGGGCGGCGACACGTTCGTAATCGCCAACAGTGACACGATTCTCGACCTCGATCTCGCCGCGATGATTGCGTTTCATCGTGCACGCGGTGCGGTTGCGACGATCGCCCTTTTCAATCCGCCGAACCTCGCTTATTACAGCCGGCTTGAAATTGACGCCACCGCGCGGATTCGCCGCATCCGGCTGCTGATGAATCGCGATCCGCTAAAGTTCGACGACTATCCCACCAATCTCTCCGAGGATGACGCGCGCGGCCTGTCGCCGTTCATGTACTGCGGCGTGATCGTCGCGGAGCCGGCAGTGATGGACGGGATGCCGTCCATACCGCCGTGGAGCTTGATGGATAGAATATTCGGCCCAATGGTCGCAGCGGGCCGGCCAGTCTTCGGCTATGTGCATCGCGGGTTGTTCCGCACCGCCGACGATCTGAAAAGCTACGATTCACTTTGCGCCGAGTTCGGCGCGCTGCCACCGCCACAACTGGCCGACGAATAGCTAGCGCCCGAACAGCGCGGCAAGCAGAAAGGCAGCGGTCATCAGCAGTCCGAATTCCATGTGCAATTGCACGGAGCGCATCAGCGCGCGATTGAGCCGCTTGGGCTCGGTCTCGCGCATGGCGATGCGCACCTGATCGATCGCGCGCGGCACCGTGACGATCGCCGCGATCGTCGTCCATGGAAGCGCGTGCGCGAGCGCCGCGCCAAAGGTCGCGGCATAAGCGGCGATATCGAGCGCGGCCAGTTCATAGATCGCACTGGTGCGCCCCAATATCGTCGCAAGCGTGCGCTTCCCATGCCGGCGATCGCTCTCGATGTCGCGCAGGTTGTTGGCATGCAAAATTCCCGTGACCAGAAGACCGAGCGGCACCGACGCCCACCACGCCGTCCATGAAAACTGGAGCGCCATCACGTAGTACGCGCCCATCACGATCACCGGTCCCATGAATATGAACACGGTAAGTTCGCCCATCGCTACATACGCGAGCGCTACGGGATTTGCCGTATAAAAGTAGCCGGCCGCGACGCTTGGAATCCCAAGCAATAGAATCGGCCATCCGCATAGATACACCAGCACCAGCCCCAGCGCCGACCCGATACCGAGCGCAATTATTCCGCCACGCCATACCTGATCCGGGCTCAGCAGCCCGCGCTGAATCGCCATGCTAGGTCCAAGCGATTGCTCGGAATCCGCGCCGCTTAGGTAGTCGTAATAGTCGTTAATGAGATTCGTACCAGCCTGAATCGCCATCGAGCCCACGAGCGCGAGGATGAGGCGTCCCGGCGCAAAGAATCCATCGCGAACGGCGACAGCGGCTCCGAGGAGCACGGGAATTGCAGCCGCGCTCAGCGACGGCGCCCGTATCGCGCGGAGCCATACCGCGATCGCGCCGGGCTTCGCCCCGCCGCCGTGGGGGATTGCACCCGCCTCCGCCATCGTCAGCCTATGACACCCGAATTCCGGAGCTCAGCTATTTCTCCGGCCGAGTAGCCAAGCAGGCTGGTCAGGACTTCATCGGTATGTTCGTCGATCATTGGCGCGCCGCGATAGTCGGGCTCGATTGCACTGAATCGAACCGGCAGCCCCGGAATCGACCGCTCGCCAACCTCTCCGTGCCGAACCTTTATCATCATCCCGGAGGCGGCGAACGCGGGATCGTTCACCAGCTCTTCCGTATTGTACACGGGGCCGGCGGCGATGCCTCGGGCACGGAGCGAGGCGACCAGAATGTCGCGCTCGAAATTTTTCGTGCGGGCCGCGATCTCGCGTTCGAGTTCATCGACATTCGCGAGGCGCCCGGACAGCCGCGAGAACTTTCGGTCCGCGGCCATCGAAGGAGTCCCAATCACTTCGCACAGCGCCGCGAAATCCGTATCATTTGCGCATACAATTGCGATCCACCGATCATCGCCTGCCACGGGAAACACCCCATGCGGCGCCATCGACTCATCGCGATTCCCGATCGGCCCATCGTCGCGTCCGTTCATCAGAAAATCCATCATTGCCTCGGGAATCATCGAGGTGACCATTTCGGCCATCGACAGGTCGAGATACTGGCCCTCTCCCGTGCGCGCGCGATGGCGCAGCGCGGCAAGTAGAAAAAACACCATTCCGACTCCGACCGCAAAGTCCGGCCAGGAGGTCGCAATCCCGGACGGAAACGAATTCGGATATCCGGTGATGTGGCACAGACCCGCGTATGCCTGCGTCGTCGGCCCAAATCCTACCGTACGCGCGAGAGGACCGTCCTGCCCCAGCGGCGTGCCGCTCAGCATAATCAAGTCCGGCCTAATCTTGATCAGATCTTCATACGCAAGTCCGTACTTTGCCATGTTGCCGACGGTGAAATTCTCGGTGACGACGTCGCTCAACTTGACGATCTTGCGCGCTATCTCCCGGGCTTCGGGGTTGCCCAGATTCAGCATCACACCACGGCGGGAAAAATTGATCGAATGAAACATACCACTGCGATTCAGCCCCATCATTCCGTCGGTGCCGCTTAGAAACCGGATCATGTCGATCGAGCGCATCGATTCGATTCGGATCACATCCGCGCCGAGCGCCCCCAGCCATGCCGTCGCATGCGGTACGGCATAGATCCAGCCGAAATCCGCGATGCGGAAACCCTTGAGCGGCAACTCTTTCATCAGATCGCCCCTTCCGCCACCAGTGCGGAAAGCTCCGCCTCTGGAATGTCGAACCGCTCGCCGAAGATTTTTCGATTATGCTCGCCCAAGCGCGGCGCACCGCGCACGATCCGCCACGGCGTGCGCGAGAAACGGCACGGCGCCCCCGGAATCATTAGTTCACGCTCGACAGGATGATCGATTTCGACGAAAAAGCGGCGAGCCTTGTACTGCTCGCTTTTGGCAACATCGCCGGGCGAATTCACCGGGAAACATGGCACGTGCTCGGCCTGCGCCTTCTGAAACGCCTCCGTGCGCGTTTGCGTCGAGAGCCAGTCCATCACGCCGGCCTCGACCGCATCGACGTTCATCACCCGTCCGTAAATTGAATTGAACAGCTCGGTGTTCATCCATTCCGGATTTCCCATCGCACGCTTTGCCCCGTTCCAGAAGCGATCGGTCATCGCATTGAAGCTGACCCATCCGTCCTTGCACGGGAAAAGCCATTGAGCGTTGTTCTTCGCGCGCTTGCCAAGCCGCTCGAAGGCTGGAGCGACGCGTGCCTCGTGCGTGTAGGTCCCGATATTGGGCCGAATCATACTCGCCATCGAAAGCCACTGGCCCACGTCGACATGCTGGCCCGCACCATCGCGCTCGCGGGCGAATAGCGCACACATGGCGGCGGCCGCGGCGGTATATCCCGTCAGGTAGTCGGCCTGCCGTCCGCCCGGTTTTAGCGGCGGCTGATTGGGCGGATCGGTCACCTGATTAAACGGCGTCTCGTAGCCGACGCCGCTCATATGCGTCGCGATTAGATCGCCGCCGCGAAAATCCCGGTATGGCGAATCGGCGCCAAAGAACGTAAGCGATACGACAATCAACCTGGGGAATCGCCCGGTAATCGTGCGCCAGCTAATTCCCAACCGTTCGCAGAGCGCCGGCGGATTTGGATTGAAGAGGATGTCGGCGCGTTCAAGAATGCGCATGAGCAGTTCGCTCGCGCGCGGACGCTCCAAATCAAGCGTGACACCGAGCTTGTTGGTATTGAGGAACAGGTGAAGGCCGCCGGTTTCAGGATCGGGAAGTTCGTCGCGAAACGGCCCCAACTGGCGTTCGCGAGCGCCGACGCGCGGCGGTTCGACCTTGATTACTTCAGCGCCGAAGTCGGCGAACGATTTTGCCGCCATAGACGCGGCCATAAACGGCATCGCATCAAGGCATGGCAACTCGACGACGCTTAATCCCTCAAGCGCGCGCGGCGGCTCCTTGAATTCTCCGGCCGCCGCCACGGTTACTCGGATCCTGTAATCTTCAAATTGTCGATGAGCCCGACCAGTTCACCCATTGAACGAATTACGTAGTCGGGCTTGTGGTGCGGATGTTCCTGAAGGTGGGTGTACGACGCGGTACCGGTCGCGACACCAACGGACGCGCCGTAACCTGCCGTCATCGCCGCCATCACGTCGCGCGGCTCATCACCGACATACATGCAGGCATGCGGATGAACCGCCGCCTTGAGCGCGGTGTGCTTCAGGCTCTCGGTCTTGTCGAGAGCACGCAGCGACATCGTGCTTTGCGTCACCACCTGATCGAGGTACGGCGCAAGCCCGATCATCGCAAGCTTTTCCACCAGCAACCGGGCGTCTCCGGGGCGGCTGGTGATAACCGCGGTCGCGTAACCGCGGCGCTTCAACTCGGCCAGCGTCTCATGCACGTGCGGGAGAACTTCCAGCCGTTCGGTCTTGTCGATTTCGGCGGTGAAATAAGCAAAGGCAAGTTTTGCGTACTCGGGCCGCTGATGCTCCGGCACGCCGAGCCACATATCGTTGCGGGCGATCAGATCGCGATAGCGCTCCTCGGTTAGCGGTGGCTGGCCCAACTCGCCCAGCGCCTTGCGCGCGGCGATGTACAGCGGGCCGTGAATATCGACCAGCGTCCCGTCCAGATCGAAGAAGATCGCTTTGAAATCGCGCGCTGACAATACAACCTCGTCCCGCGCCGCCCCGCTTACGCGGCGGCATCACGGGATTTGCCGCTAATTTCCTTATCAACCCTGTTGCCCGCGCTTTTGTCAAGCGGCTGGTTTCGACGAATCCGGCCGGTACAGCAAAAGATATTCGCGCCGGCCACCGATGACCTTTTTCACGTAATCTCGCGTCTCCGAGTACTGGATATCCTCGACCCATTCGTCGCTGTCGCCCGAAAATTCCGCTGACCATTTTGCAACCGCATGCTCGCCGGCGTTGTAGGCGGCGACTGCCCGGAATTCGTCGCCGCCAAACATCGTGAACAAACTTTGCAGGTAGGCCGTCCCCAGCGCGACATTCACCGATGGGTCATACAACTCGACCTGCGCCGAATTCATGTTGTTCTCCGCGGCGACCTTTGCCGCCGTCGATGGAATCAACTGCATCAAACCGCGTGCATTCGATGACGACGTCGCCTCGGGATTGAATAAACTCTCCTGCCGCGCAAGCGCCAGCACCAGATATGGATCCAGCGAATGGCGAGCTCCGGCCTGTTCGATCAGGTCCCAATAGGCACGCGGATATCGTATTCGCTCGGCAGCCGCATGGCTTAACAGTCCGGATTTTTCCATTCTGGTGGCGGCGACGATGCCATCGTACCATGCATCGGCGATCGCAAAGCCCGCCAGCACAAAGCTGCGCATCGCCGGCGAGTCGCCGGCTTCCGCCGCAAGCGCGTGGAGCTCGTCAACCTGCAAGTCTTTCAGCCCGAGCAAGCGAAGAGCATCGAGCCGCTGGAGATGAAATTGCACTGTGGGACTCGCCGACCCCGGAACACCTTCGAACGACGGCATCGGCTCGGAAGCCGCCGGCAGATCGGGAGCCGCTCCGCCGGCGACCCGGCTGGCAAGTGCGGGATAGTAGTTGCTCTCGATGCTCAGCGCGACCTGCGCGAAAATCGCGTGTGCGGCGGTACTGTCGCCTGATTTTTCAAGCGCGCGCCCCCGCCAATAGTCGAACATGTCGCGCTCTGCGCCGTCGGCGGCATGCGCTCGCGCCGCCAGAAATCCCGCCGCGGCACCCTTGTAGTCATGCGTCCGGTACAACATCCAGCAGGCGCGGAAGCGCGCATCGGCGCCGGCCACAGTGGAGGAATATCGCGCTGCCAGCCGCCGGTATTGTGCTCGCGCCTTGGCGAGTTGATTCTGTTCCTCCCAAATTCGGCCGACTCGAAGCATCGCGCCCGGTGCGAGCGAGCTGGACGGAAAAGTAGCGGCTAACTTTGAAAACGTATTGCGCGCCTGTTCGAACTGATCGTCATGCCAATAGATAAGCGCCAGCCGCTCGGTCGCGTCAGGCGCATATTGCCCGTGCGGCGCGGCTCGCAAACATTGCAGTATCGCCTGTTTGGCCTGTGCAGGTTCGGGCTTGAGTCCGCGCGCCAGAGCCCAGAGTAGCTCCGCGCGATCGGCGGGCTTGGATGCCATCGCCAACCCCGCGCGCGCCTGGGCAGCCGCGGCGCCCAAGTCGCCCTCGCGCAGCAGAAGTGCGGATTCATTGCGATGGTATTCAAGCGAGTCCTTCCGGGTTACATCCGGGTTGGCGGCAAGAATCGAATAGGCGATTTCGCGCGCCTGCTCGTCGAGGTCGGAATGGGGATTGCGGTCGCGAACGATCATCGCCTGTTCGTACGCGGCTTTTGGATTCTTGAGCGCGACCAGCGCCCGTGCTTCCGCGATTCGGGCACCCTGCTCCACCTCGCCCTCCGGCGAGCGCACGAGCACGCGGGAGGCGGCCGCCGCCGCTTCATCGTTTCGTCCGAGTTTAAGGAGAATCCCGGCCAGCTCGACTCCGCCGCGGGGCAGCATCACACTGCGCGGATACGATTGTTCCAGCCGCAACAGCGAATCAGCCGCCGCGCTCAGATCGCCTGACTCTTGCTCAGCAAGACCCAAATAAAAGAGCGCGTAATCTCCGAGTGCTGGATAGTTGGCCGCCGCAAACTGCAACTGCGTGATCGCGCGCGCAGTGTCGTGGCGCTTGAAGGATTGATATCCATCGACGAAGGCGCTCTTGCCGTCGGTTGGAACGGATGCTTTCGGAGCTGCGGTCGCCGCGGGCCGCGGCGCACCGGCTAGGGCATTCGACTCACGATTGGGCGGCGAGGCGCACGCCGCTAGCGAGATCGCGCCCCAAATGGCGCAGATGGCCAAATTCCGCCGACACGATTGCGCCGCTTTCATCATCGGTTTCGAGACCATTTTCTATTGAATCAAATCGCGATAGCGCGGCGGCACCAGCTGCCGTTCGTCAGGCGGCGCGTCGTCGCGAGTTGGAGCCAGCGGCGCGTTGACGTAAGGCGCCGACGCATGCGGACGGCCGGAGTCGAGAACCGTTGTTCCGCCCGACGCGGCCGGCGGAGCCCCCGGAATCCGGAACATCACATAGCGCGCATCGTGAATTCCGAGCACGGCACCCTTCTCGCCCGGCTTGAGGAAGCGCTGAAAATTCGCCGGTGCCGGAACTTCGCCCAGATGCGTATCGCCCATGCTCGAGCCGCGGTCGCGATTGTCCTTGGGATTCCCGCCTGCGGACGGAACGTTTCGCTCTCCATCATGGCCGGGCATCGGCGTATCCCCAGGCAGATTCGGATTCGGCGCATTGCTCGCGATTTTCTGGTCGGGATTCTGTCCCGGATTAGAACCACTCTGATTCTTCGCATTCTCGCTTTCGATCAACGACTGCGCCTTGGCTAGTTCGTTTTGCAGCTCGATATTCTGCTGGTCGGTCTTATCATTGTGGCCGCTATTATTTCCGTTTGCGCCATTGTTCTTCGAACCAGCCTGCTCGTTGTGGCCCGGCCCCTCTCCCTTTTCATTCTTGGTGGCGCCGCTGCCGCCCTCGCTGTTTCCGGCACCGGAGGATTTCCCCTGGCTAGCGGAGCTGCCGCCCCCCTTGCCCCCGCCCTTGCCATTGGCGCTGGCTGCATTCGACTTTCCCGTACCGTGGTCCTTTCCGGATTGCTCGTTATGTCGCTTCTCGGCGGCCTTTTCCGCCTGCTGCTTCACTTCCTCAATACGATGTTTTTTCTGTTCTGGCGACAGAGCTTTATTTTCGATCGCATCGGCAGCCGAGCGGATGCTGTCAGCCAGCGCCAGCTCGTCGGGACTCGCCGACGGGTTGGAGAGCGCCTCCGCAAGCGAGCGCAGCCGAGCCGCTTCGGTATCGTCTGGCGAGGGTGCGCGAACCAGCCCCATCGCAGCAATCAGAATCAAAAGTGCTACAACCGCCGCCATCACGCCCGAACGCGTTAGAACATCGCCGATTTCGAAACGAAACTCCCGGCGGACATTGAATGCGCCAAGGCATGCGACCGCGCGCGCCCAGAGGATCGGGAATAAAGGTGTCTTCAACCGTTCGGGAACACATCCGCCCGGACCCGCAATTCCCGCCAGCGTGACGATCTGCTCATGTCCACCAACGCAGCGATCCACATCGGCCGCGGCGTCCGTAAAGTTGTCCGCTTCACGCCATGCAAGCCACGCCCGCACAGCGCCAACAATCAGCGCGATCGCTCCACCTACCGCAAGGATGGCTCTGAACGCCTCCGCGCGTCCCGGCGCTATTGAATAGCCGAACCGCTCCCAGGTGATGGTGCCGATCGGTCGCAGCATGATGCATATTAAAAACGCTGCGATCGGCGGACCAGCCGCGCGAACCATCGCGCGGACCGCGGCAATTTGGGCGCGGCGGTGTCTCGCCCGGGCAATAATCTCAAGAGGGCTTGGCATGTGTTTTATTATATCTCATTCGTAACGGCCGCCGAGGGTCGCATTCGCGCATGAGATCGCCCCCAAATGAGATGTGCCGCTCATAACATTCGAACTGGATCTATATCGACCATTAGATATACCTGTTCACTCGATGCGAGCGGACCGGTGTCTGCGCGCATCGCCGACAGTGCCGCACGCATCGGCTTTAGCGCGCGCGACTTGACCATCACTTGCCATCGATGGCGCCGTTTAATGCGCTCAATCGGCGCGGGTGCCGGACCGAGCACGCGAACATCGTCGGGGCCGGCCGCGCGGATGAGCGCACTGGCGGCGGCCTGCGCAATGCGTCCGACGGCGCGCGGCTCTTCGCCCTCGATTCGGACCATCGCAAGGCGCGCAAACGGCGGATATTCCATCTCGCGGCGCAATTGCAACTCGCGCCGGATGAATCGCGCGTAATCCTGATCGCGCGCGGCGCGGATGCTGTAATGATTCGGCGCATACGTTTGAATGATCACGCGGCCCGGCCGATCGCCCCGCCCCGCGCGCCCAGCCACCTGTGTCAGCAATTGGAATGTCCGCTCCGCCGAGCGAAAGTCGGGAAGGTTCAAGGCCAAGTCGGCCAGCACGACGGCGGCCAGCGTGACGCCTGGAAAATCGAACCCCTTCGCGATCATCTGCGTGCCGGCCAGTATGTCGATGTCGCCCGCGCGAAGCATCGCAAGAATTCGCTCGCGCTCGCCGCGCCGCGCGCTGGTGTCGGAATCCATCCGCTCGATTCGCGCCGCCGGCATCAACGCCGCAAGCGCATCAGCCAGCCGCTCCGTGCCGAACCCCTGCCCCGACAGGCCAAAGCCGCGGCATTCCGGGCACGCATCGGGAGCCGGGGCATGATGGCCGCAATAGTGGCACCGCAGCGATCGATCGCGCATGTGAAACGTCATGCTGACGCTGCAATTCGGGCATGCGATGACATTTCCGCAACTGTGGCATTGCAGAAAGTTGTGAAATCCGCGGCGATTGAGGAATACGAGGCTCTGTCCGCCCGTGGCGAGATTGTCCTTGAGCGCGGAAATCAGGGTGGATGAAAGCGGAATCGGATCGGCCGCGCCGGCCGCGCCGCCATTCCCAGCCACCGCGGCTCGACGCACTTCGGCGATCTCGCGGCGCAAATCGACGATTTCGACCGACGCCATCGCACGGTCGTTCACCCGGCGCGACAAATGCAACAGCCGGTAGCGTCCGCGGCGCGCGTTTGCGTATGACTCGGCCGACGGCGTGGCCGAGCCGAGCACGACCGGGCATTTCGCGTATCCGCCCAGCGCGACTGCCAGGTCACGCGCGTGGTAGCGGATGCCTTCTTCGTTCTTGTACGAACCGTCGTGCTCCTCATCGACGACGATCAGGCCGGCATTGTGAAGCGGCGCGAAAATCACGGACCGCGGCCCGATCATGATGCGAGCGCGCCCGCCAATTGCCGCCATCCAGTTTGCCCATCGTTCGGAAATCGTCTGCGCACTGTGCGCGACTCCCGCCAGCGCGCCGAATCGTGCGCGAAAGGCCCGCACTATTTCGCCCGCCAATGCAATTTCGGGAACCGTCACGATTGCGTTGCGGCCGGCGGCCAGCGCCCTCGCCGCAAGTTGGAGATAGATTTCGGTTTTGCCGCTGCCGGTCACGCCCCACAGCAAAAACGTTTCATGGCGGCTCGATTCGACCGCGGGTGCAATCGCGTCGAACGCGATTCTTTGTTCGTCCGTTAAATCAAATGCCGGCGCCATCGCGACCGGCTCCTGCAAATTTTCGGCCTCCCGAATTTCGATGATTCCGCGCCGCGCAAGGCTCTTCAGCATCGCACCAACACCGGCGAATTTCGCCTTGAGTGCCTCAACCGGTGCCCCCGACGCACCGGCCAGCCCAATCGCCTCGATCAACTCGCGTTGGCGCCCGCCTCTAACGGCGGCTGCATCGGCGCCGGATTTCATCGTTGCAATCAACGCCATGGATTCGCGATGGCGGCCGCGGTCGCTGCCACGCTTTTCGATGAGACCATCCGCAAGAAAGCGGCCGATCACTGCGCGAACGTCATTTTCCGGACCGAGTTTTTCCAGTTGACGCGCGGTCATCGGACGCCTGCCGATTGCCGAAATTATCGCCCGTTCGACTGGCGTGAATGCGGCACGGGCGAGCGCATCCGGGGGACGCGCGATGCGATAAGCTGTTCGTGATTGAACGCGTGCAGCGCCCGGAATAATGCCGCGGTATGCGTCGGCAATCGTGACCATATAGTAGGTCGCGAGGAAGTCCATCAGCTCGAGATGCGCCCGATCGAACAGCGGCCGCGGTTCGAGAAGTTCAATAATCGGCTTGAGCTTTTCCTCCGACAGCCGCTCACCAATTTCAGTCACCACTCCCGTCATCGTTCGGGAGCGAAGCGGCGCGAGCACGCGATGGCCGGGCTCGACGTGGCCGACGAGCGCGGACGGGATTTCATAGGTCAGCCGCTCCATCCCAGACGGCGCGCCGACGATTACCACATTTGCCTGCATTACACTGGTTGCCATGCCGCCGAGACGCGGCCTTGGCGAATGCAATTTACACCCGCGCGCCACACGCGCAACTGGACAAAACGACGGCTGGCTGGACCCGATGTGGAACTGATAAAAACATTCCGGGCCGCTCACGCATGATCGAATTTTCCGCCGGGCTATTCCTGATATCAGCGGCGACGCTGATGTACGAGGTAATTCTCACGCGATTGCTCAGCGTGATGTGCTGGTACTATCTGGCGTTCGTATCGATCTCGATGGGAATGTTGGGGATGACGGCCGGTGCGCTAGTCGTGCAGTTGCGGCCGCATCTGTTCACGGCGCAGCGGATTCCAGAGCGGTTGCGATGGTCCGCGCTGGCTGCCGCGATTTCGCTGCCAATCGCGCTCTTGACGATTCAGTCGATCCCGCTGGAAAACGCGGTGCGCCCGCAGATGGTCTATAGTTTCCTGCTGTTCAGCGCGGTGATCGCCGTGCCGTTCTTTTTCTCCGGCGTGGCGATTTGCCTGGCGCTGACACGCACGAACTTTCCAATCGGGAAAATTTACTTCGTCGACTTAATTGGCGCAGCCGCCGGGAGCATCGGCGCGATCGTACTGCTCGAATTGATGGACCCGTCGAGCGCGGGATTCGCAATTTCCGCCGTGGCGTTCATCAGCGCGGCGGCATGGGCGCGATACGCGGGTGAAGCCCCTCAATCCTCCCGGTATGCGATCATCGGCGCCGCGATAGCTGCCTTTGCGATCTTGAATGCCGCGCTACCGGCGGGGTTTCGGCCAATATTTTCCAAGGGCGCATTCGAGAACCGCCAAAACCTGATTGCGGAAGTATGGAACCCCATTTCCCGGATTCGTGCGCTCGATCTCGGCGAGCGGGTTCCATTCTCATGGGGCAATAGCCCCAACGCGCCGCAGACCAAGGTCGGCGAAATCGGCCTGGACATCGACGGCGAGGCCGCAACGCCTGTATACCGCCATCGCGGCGGAACGGAGGAGCTGAGCTTCCTCGGATACGATGTCACTTCGATGGCGGCGCGGCTGCGCGCGGGCGGAACCGCCGCAATTATCGGCGTCGGCGGCGGACGTGACGTCCTAACCGCCTACCTGTTCGGCTTCAAGCGAATCGTGGGAATCGAGTTGAACCCCGGAATCGAGGACCTGGTGATGCGCCAATTCGCCGGGTTCGGCAACTTGAGCGGCGTTCCGGGCCTTGAGTATCACTTAGACGAAGGGCGCAGCTATCTGTCGCGCACGGACGAGAAATTCGATGTCATCCAGGCGTCGATGGTCGATACTTGGGCGGCGACGGCTGCCGGCGCGATGACATTGTCGGAGAACGCGCTATACACCGTCGAGGCATGGAGGATTTTCTATCAACATCTGAAGCCCGGCGGCCTGATTACGTTCACCCGCTTCTATATGCCGGAACCGGGACAGACGCCGCGGCTGTTTTCCCTGGGATGGGCGACGCTCTTGTTGGAGGGTGTGGCGAATCCGGGCGCTCAAATCGCCATGATCGCCAGCGCAAAATCTTCTACGATTCTGGTCAGCAACGCGCCATTCAGCGACTCCGATCTAAATCGAATTCGCAGCGATGCCAAATCTCTCGGCTATAAAATCCTGTACCTGCCGGGCGAGGGGGCGCATGATCCCGACTTGGCCGGCATCGCCGACGCGCACAGCATGAACGAGCTCCTCACGGCGGGCTCCGGCGATCAGGACTTCTCGCCGGTCTTCGATTCATCGCCATTTTTCTTCAACACGCTAAGGCTTGGCGGCTCGGGGCTGCGCGGCCTTGCAAGCGCAATCGCGAGCGGACAATGGGGAACCGGCAACCAACGCGCCCTGCTGTTTCTGCTGATTTTCCTGATCGCGATCCTGATTCTCATCGCCCTTGCGATTGGAATCCCGCTCACTCGATGGGCTGAATTGCCGGCGCGCCCGGATTACACGCTCGCCACGGGGTTGGGCTACTTCGTCGCGATCGGGCTTGGCTTCATGCTGGCCGAGATGGCGATGATTCAACAACTGAGTATTTTTCTCGGCTACCCGATTTATTCGCTGGTGGTAACGCTTGCGGGCCTGATTCTCGCCACCGGATTGGGCAGCCTGGCGTCCGAGCAGTTGGAGCTTCGCACCGACGTCATCGCGCGGGCGCCCGCGATTGCATCGGCAGCGATACTCATCGCGTACTGCATCGCCGTGATCCCGGTCATTCATGCGCTGGCCTATCTGCCATTCTGGATGCGAGCGATTACATGCCTTGGGCTGATAGTTCCATGCGGCTTAATTTTCGGATTCTGTTTTCCGGTCGGGCTGCGCTGGATGCGATTGCTTGGGCAGGAAGACAGCCTGCCGTGGATGTGGGCGCTCAATGGGGCGGCATCGGTGGTCGCAAGCCTGATCGCCGTTCTAATCTCCATCGAGGCAAGCATCACCGCGACGGTGATTACCGCGGCGGCATGCTATCTGCTCGCTGGAATGGCGTTGCCGCGCAACGAATCCGAAACAGCCAAGTCTTAAACCGGACGCGACGGGACGTGGGTGAAACGGTCCTTCATTCTAAGGAACGGACTTTCCAGCCATCGATAGGAGGCGGCTGCGATTAAAACCGTAATCGCAAGCGCCGCGGCGACGTACACGGCGCCCTGGAACGGAGATTGCGCTTGATACGCTCCGCCCAGAACCAACACTTGCGCAAGCGCGATCGCAAGGCCGTGATAGACGTACAGACCATACGAAATTTTTCCCAGATACCGCAGCCGCTCGTTCAGCATGAAGGCAGCCCCCGCCCGCCCCGCCCCCAGCGCGGCAAGGAGCATCGCACCGCTCCCAATCGCGACGGCCGGGTAGGAGAGCATCGTTTGGACCAGCGTCGGCGCGGTCGTCAGGTAATCTCCAAAGTGAACCGCGAGGAACCACGCCAATATTCCGGCTATCGCCAGGCCAAGCCGTTGGAAAATTGATAAGTTGGTTATCCAATCGGGAATCGGAATCACCGCGATCAGAATCCCGACCGCGAAAGAATCCAGATAGAAAAGCTTGGTGACGATCGGAAACGGGATGCCGAGGTAGCCCAGCTCGATCGCGCGAAACCGGTCGAGCGATGTCAGCACGAGCATCGCAAGCGCGGCAATCGCCACGCCACGCCGCGATAACCGTCGAAGCGCCAGCGGCCATAAGAGGTAGAACTGCTCCTCGACACTGACGCTCCATAGCGGACCGACGAGCAGGTTGGCATGCCAACGGGTTGGGTTTCCAAACGCCTTGATGATCCCGTAGTTTCCAGAAAAGACCGCCAGCGACATCATGTAGGAAGGCGTCACGGAAAATCTTCCGCCGAATGTCGCCAAGCCCGCCGCGATGGCTAGAAAGAAATAGTACAGCGGCCAGATTCTCAGTACCCGCCGGATATAGAATGATTTAACATCGACGCGCCCTTCCCGCTCGCGCTCTTGCAAGAGCAACTTCGTGATCAGATATGCGCTGAGCGTGAAAAACAGATCGACCCCCAAACTTCCGGCACTGACCGCCGTGCGTGCGACACCGGGATGCCATTCCATCACCGAGCCGGGCGGCACATGGAAGAAAAAAACGCTCAGAAACGCGAAGAGGCGCAGAACGTCGAGTTCAGGAATGTAATATCGTGAAGCCCGGGCTTCTTCGGCGGGGGCGGGCTGCGGCGGGATCGGCACTGCACGCGCTTTTATCACGCCGCGCTCCAACGCGACAATGACCAACCCCGCGTTTCGCACACGTTCACCCCGCTTTCGCGGGGGCGGCGAGTCTGGTTGAATCGTCATGCGAGGCGCACCCGGTGCCCTCGAATGGAAACCAATATGCTGCGCTTTCTTACCGCCGGTGAATCGCACGGCCCCGAACTGGCCGCCGTGATCGAGGGTGTTCCCGCCGGCTTCGACATCGACCTCGCGAAAATCAACGAAGACCTCGCCCGCCGCCAGAAGGGCTACGGGCGCGGCGGCCGGATGCTCATCGAAAAGGACGAGGTGCGTCCGGTCTCCGGCATCCGCTTCGGCAAATCGATCGGCAGCCCGATCACGTTCATCGTCGAGAACCGCGATTTCAAGAACTGGGTGAAAAAGATGTCCGCCGATCCCAAGGATCGTGGCACCGCTGAAATTGTAACGCGGCCGCGCCCGGGCCATGCCGATTTGGCGGGCGTGCTCAAATACAACCTCGAAGACATCCGTGACGTGCTCGAACGCGCCTCCGCCCGCGAGACCACCGCCCGCGTCGCCATCGGCGGACTGGCGAAACAAATTCTGGCGCCGTTCGGAGTGCGCGTGCTCGGCTATGTCACCAGCATTGGCGCCACCGAAGCAAAGACGCCTGAGAATTTGGGAATCGAGGAGCTGGCGCGCATAACCGAGGAATCGCAGGTGCGCGTCGCCGACCCCGAAGCTGAACGCAAAATTATCGCCGAGATCGACGAGTGTAAAAAGGCCGGCGACACTTTGGGCGGAATCGTTGAGGTAGTCGCTTCCGGATTGCCGGTCGGGCTGGGCAGCCACGTGCAATGGGATCGCAAGCTCGACGGCCGCTTGGGCGGCGCATTGCTCAGCCTGCAGGCGGTCAAGGGCGTCGAAATAGGAATGGGATTCACGTCGGCGCGGGTGCGCGGCTCCGCCCTGCACGACGAAATCGGATACGACGCCAAGGCGCGCCGCTTCACCCGACATTCGAACAATTCGGGCGGCACCGAAGGCGGGATGAGCACGGGAGAACTTATGCGAGTGCGGGTGGCGTTCAAACCGCTGTCCACGCTGATGCGCCCGCTGCGCTCCGCCGACATCCGCACCAAGGCGGATGCGACCGGCGCCATCGAGCGCTCCGACGTATGCGCGATTCCCGCGGCCGCGGTGATTGCGGAGGCGGTGGTCGCCTTCGTACTCGCCGACGCGTTCCTGGAAAAATTCGGCGGCGATTCGCTTGTGGAAATCACCCGCAACTGGAACGGCTACCAGGCTCAAATCCGCGACTATTGACCAAGGCGGCGCACGATGACGCAAAAGACGACGCACAAGCTGATCGTGACGGGGATGATGGGCGCTGGAAAAAGTTCCGTGGGCCCAATTGTCGCCAAGCGCCTGGGATGGAAGTTCATCGACACGGACGCGGAAATTGTCGCGCGCACAGGCAAGCCGATCGCGCGAATTTTCCAGAAGCACGGCGAGCCTTACTTCCGCGAACTTGAGCGCGGCGTAATCGCGCGAGTTGCGGGCAGCTCGGAGGGCGCGGTAATCGCGACCGGCGGCGGCGCACTCACCGATCATGGCAGCGCGGCGGCCTTGGCGCGCGCCGGAGTAATCATTTGCCTGACGGCGCGGCCGGAGGTTCTTGCCGAACGAGTCGGACAAGCCAAAGGCAAGCGGCCCAAACTCACCGAGGGCGGAAAGCCGCTCCTGGACCGGATTAAGGAACTGATTGCGGAACGTGCGGAGGCGTACGCGCGCGCGGATGCGCAAGTCGACACTTCCGAGATGACGATCGAGCAGGCGGCCGACGCCGTCGTCAAGGCATTCACCGAACAGTCCGAACGGCGATGCGCACCATCGCAGTAGAACTCGGCCCGGCCTCGCATTCGGCGCTCGCCGGACACGGAATTTTGGATCGATTGGGCGAGTATGCCCGCGCCGCCGGCATAAAGCCCGGCCGCTGCGCGCTTGTAACTGACGCCAACGTCGAGAAGCTTTATGCCGGCCGCGCCGCCGCGTCGCTGAAGCAGGCCGGTTTCGATCCAATTGTCATATCGATTGCGCCGGGCGAGGCGAGTAAGTCGATCGCCATGCTCGGTCTCCTTTACGACCGGATGACAGAAGCGGCGCTGGATCGCTCGAGCGCAGTGTTCGCGCTCGGCGGCGGCGTGGTCGGCGATCTGGCGGGATTCGCCGCAGCGACCTACTTGCGCGGAATTGCGGTCGTGCAGGTGCCGACGACCGTGGTCGCGCAAACCGATTCGGCACTGGGCGGAAAGACCGGCATCAACCATCATCACGCTAAAAATCTGATCGGCGCGTTTCATCAACCGAAGCTTATCGTCGCAGATGTCGAAACGCTGAAAACGCTGCCTGAGCGCGAATTTCGCGAAGGACTGGCCGAGGCGATCAAATACGGCGCGATCATGGACAAGCCGATGATCGCCGAAATGGAACGCACGATGGACGCGATTCTGGAACGCTATGATGCCGCACTCGAAGAAATTGTCGCGCGGTCGCTCGCGCATAAGGCTGCCGTGGTGTCTTGCGACGAGCGCGAGGAGGGACGGCGCAAAATTCTGAATTTTGGCCATACCGTCGGCCATGCACTCGAAGCGGGCACCGGGTACGGCAATCTTCTGCACGGAGAGGCCGTCGCAATCGGGATGGTCGCGGCTGCGCGTCTCTCGTGCGCGTGCGCTGGATTACCCGCCGCCGCGGCCGAGCGCCTGACACATCTAATTGAACGGGCGGGCCTCCCGACGGCGATGCCCACTGGATGGCGCAATCCGGAATTCTTCCGCGCACTCGGGCTGGACAAGAAACGCACCGGCGGGACGATTGAATTCGTGCTGATCGATCGCCTTGGCCATGCGCTGACCAAGGCTCTTACGCAGGACGAAATTGCGGCACGGATCGGTTGAGCAAATCGTAGCGCCCACGGTTCGGCAGTCGTTTAAATCGGCGCGATCAGCTCGCGGCGCCATTGTGGCCGGAATAGTCGCCGGCTCGAATCCAAATCGCGCCGACTGCCGGCAGGCTCGCGACCCGGCTAGCAAAGCGGTTTTGCCGGGAAGCAAGCCAAACCTTCCAAGACCGCCACCTGGAAATCATTGTCCGTCTCAGCCGGCACATTGCTCTGCCAAGTCGAGACTTCAATCACGATTTGGCCTTTACTTGCGAAGTCGGCAATCGCGCCCGACGCGCTGAAATGGCCCCCCTTGGCGCTGGAGAAAACGATCAAAGAATCGGCGGTGATCTTGGGGCGCCAGTGTCCGGTGAACGTGACGGTGTAATGGCCCGGGCTGTTTCGCACCGCGGCAACACCTTTGGCGCCGGCCCCGCCGAAGGCCTTGACGGCAATATCGGAGCCGCTGTCAACGCTGACGCTGGCGAATGCGATCAGGCTTCTCGAGCCGAAAATCTGCATAGTCGCCATTCCCCGCGATGGCGCCGCCAGCACGAGTATCACCAATGCCAAGGCCAGCCGTTTAATCATCTTCAGATTCTCCACGTTCGCAATATGGCAAATTGCGCGCATTGCCGAATCGCTCAGGCCGATTGCCGGCGGCGTTCAACCGCCTGTGCTGAATCTAGCACATGAAAAACGATTGCGGTTGCGGTGCCAACGACTCTCAAATTCTAACGCTCTCCATCAGAATCGCGATGGGATAATCGATGAAATCGTTCCAGTAGTCACGATCGTCGCTGCCGTCAGGAGCGGGCGACAGCTCCGGCATGTGAACTTTGAAATCGCGGAATCCCGCGTCCCGGAATGCCGACTCGTACGCCTCGATCGGCAGAAAGTAGTTTTCAATTTTTAGCCGCTCGTCACCGAGATGAGTCGTGAATAATATCGGCGCGCCTTCGAAGACATGATCGGCCAGCTTCATCTCGAAGCCATATTTGAGATAGTCGGGCGGCTGCTTAAATTCGTAAACTCCCGGATTGGTCGTGAAGGTGACGAATCGGCCTCCCGATCTCAACCGGCTCGCCATTCCCCGGCACATCCGCGCAAGCTCCGCACGATCGTGCGCATAAACCAGCAGCCACGCGGCGGCCACCAGGTCGAAGTCCTGTTGCGGAACGATCGAGCGAGCGTCCTCGACGGTATACTCGATGCCGAGGCGATCCTTCGCTTCCTGCTCCCGGGCGAGATCAATCATGCGCGCCGAGACGTCGAATCCAGCCGCCTTGGCGGCTCCGGCGCGGCGAAGAATTCGCGTGAAATGGCCTTCGCCGCAGGCGGCATCGAGGACCTTCTTGCCTTTGAGGTCGCCGATCAGCTTCATGAGCGAATAGGTTTCGATCCGCGATCGCCAAGGCTGTTCCTTGGCCTTCCGGTACTGCTCCGCAACGTGACCATGATTGTAGTCGGTCGTCATGGCTACCTCCGCTGACTGCCTTAGGTACTACAGGATTTCGGAGAATGGGTGCAGATGCCGAGTTCCGCTGGCACGCTAATACTGCCACTACAAACCCATTGCCCAAAAAAGTGCCCATAATCATTCGAGAAATTGGGTTCGTTTCGTAATTTTTCTATTTTTTTCCGCAATGAGGGCCACCGCCAGTTAGTTCCTTAGTGAGGCGTCCCGCAAATTTCTTCAAGAATAAAGAGTATGTTCCGGCCGTGCCTTCCGCATTCCCTTGGGAACGCAGGTTCGCTTCGCCCCCGTTTCCGTCGCAGGTTCGCGTTCCCCCTTTCCTTTAGGAAAGGGGGAACAAATGATCACTTTCCGAAAATTATTTGCGGGAACCACACTAGTAAACGCCCGGCCTGATTATACCCGCCGCACGCGGTATCGATTAAGGATGAACCGGTTCATCCTTGGGGCGCGGCGCCCGCCTCGATACCTGCGCCGCTCCGAAATTCCCTCTTGCGCAATCCGCCGGCTGCCTGGTCGACCCCACGCGATACTGCCGCTAGTTGACTCGCCACTACTCCCCCACGTTGTCATTACTACGCGGAGGCTATCGGCCGAGCCGAAGGCCCGCGTAGAATTCGGGCCCCCTAACAACGAAAGGGCAAGTTAGCCTAAAGCCCTGCCTGCCGCGATAAGGCAAGCATGTCGTCAAGCATCGCCTTCAAGCAGGGGCATTTGGCGCGGGCAATGTCAGGGTCAAGTGATTGAAACAAATTAGGACCATCGACGGCCTTTTTATACCGAGAACGGAGTTTTTGGCGATAAGTGTGGCTCAAAAGTCTTGCTGGTGGTTCGTCAAAATTAATATCTTCAGGAGCCGACGATTTTGGTGTGAGCACTTTTCGGACCGGCGTGGGGAAAATATTGGCATCTGACAACAGCCAAGCTTCAACCTCGTGGACTGCAAAATGCTGGTGGAACTTCGGATGATTAACATGCTCCTCGACGTGCTGCTTTGCCCACTTATAGCGCGCGGCCTTCGTATTGACTCCCGATGGAAAGGGGATCGCAGCATCGAGTCCATACAAGTCCAATAGGCCGATCGCAGCGATCACATCGGGCTTACCGTTTGTCACCCTCAGGTACACATGGCGAGCGATGTGGCGATAGTAGTCCGCGACGCCTTCGAAGCGCACCGGTTGAACACTGGCCTGCACCCCGAAAACTCCACCAGGATGAGGTAGAGTCCGTCGCCAGATAAGGAGACGGGCAATGAGAGGGAGTCGATTCAGCGAGGAGCAGATCATCGGGGTGCTGCGGGAGCACGAAGCGGGGACCAAGACCGAC
>DATKOZ010000002.1:0-29876 GCA_035524375.1 Binataceae bacterium (SeqCode)
GCGGCTGCTCGCAGACATTGGCGAGGGGCACATCGACGTGGTGGTGGTCTACAAGGTCGACCGGCTGACCCGGTCGCTGGCCGACTTCGCCAAAATGGTCGAACTGTTCGATGCCCGCGGCGTATCGTTCGTGGCGGTAACTCAGCAGTTCAACACCACGACTTCGATGGGGCGGCTGACGCTCAATGTGCTGCTCTCGTTCGCCCAATTCGAGCGGGAAGTTACCGGCGAGCGGATCCGCGACAAGATCGCCGCCTCCAAGCGCAAGGGGATGTGGATGGGCGGCGTGCCGCCGCTGGGATACGACGTGCGCGAGCGGCGGCTGGCCATCAATCCAGCCGAGGCCGAAACGGTCAGACATATCTACGAACGGTATCTGGCACTGGGCTCGGTACGGCAGCTTAGGCGGGAGTTGGGCCGGCAGGGAATTGTCTCGAAGGTCCGGGTATCGCAAAAGGGAACTAAGTCCGGAGGTTGCCGGTTCTCTCGTGGGGCGCTTTACGAACTGCTCGCCAACCCCATTTATGTCGGCGAAATCCGGCACAAGCAGGAGCGCTATCCAGGGCAACACGAGGCGATACTGGCGCGAGACCTTTGGGAGAAGGTGCAGCAACGACTGCTAGAGAACACGGCTCGCGGCCGTTCATCCTCGTCTGGCACGATTGCCAGTCCGCTGGCAGGAAAGATTCGGGACGCACAGGGCGAGCCGCTCTACGTGCAAGGAGCGGCCAAGGCGGGGCGGCGGTACCGTTACTACGTGTCCCGAAGCCTGGTTAACGGCTCTGCCAAGGATGATGGACAGGGCTGGCGTCTCGCCGCGCCGGAGATCGAACGGGCGGTGGCGGCTGCGGCGTGCCATATCCTCGGCGATCGCCCGGGCATGCTGGCCGCACTTGAGCAATCGGATATCGAATCGCCCGACCCAAGGGCGGCGGTTGAATCGACCTCCGCCCTTTGCCGCCGGCTGGAAAACGCTGCCGATGCCAGGGACTGCATGGCCGAGCTCGTCGACCGGGTAGAGCTGCGCGAGGACGGTATCCGGGTGATCCTGAAAATCCAGATTCCGTGCTCGCGTGCGGGGGTCAGGACCAGCAGCATTCTTAGCCTGCCCGGCTTCATGCCGCTCAGAATGAAGCGTCGGGGGGTGGAAACGCGTATCGTCGTCGCCGCAGGCAATGAACCGGCCCGCAAGCTGGACTTGGCGCTGCTAAAGGCTATTGCGCGCGCGAGGGAATGGTTCCGGCTGCTGGCTTGCGGGCAGGCGCCCTCGTTGACGGAAATCGGGCGGCGCGAGGGAATTGCCAGACGCTACGTCGACCGTCTGTCGCGCTTGGCGTTTTTGGCGCCGGAGATGGTGGAAGCGATCTGCCAGGGGCGCCAACCTGCGGAACTCAACGCCGAGGCGCTGGTCAAACGCATCGATCTGCCGCTGGAATGGCCGGCCCAGCTAAAGGCGCTCGGCGTCGAGGCGTCGGCTGCACTAGTCTGACGCGCGCCATTCTCGAACCCTCAAGTTCAGTCGAACTGTCTTGAACGCCCGGCAGTAGCGTGAGCAGGCGAATGTTGGGCAGGTGCCACTGCAAAAGTGATCGGTGCCAAGGGGGACCGACTTTCATTCTCACGGAGAGGAAGCGGGCCAAATCGGCCGAATCCTACACGAGGTTATCCTCTCCGGTCCCCTCGGAATCGAATTGCGCCACGTCACGCGCGCATTTAACGCCTTCTCCCATATGTAGGCGAATGCTACTAGGTGTGTGGCGGAGAGGGAGGGATTCGAACCCTCGGTACCGGTTACCCAGTACGCCAGATTAGCAATCTGGTGCCTTCGACCACTCGGCCACCTCTCCGCTCAACGAAATCAAGTATTTATGCGCTCTTGCCTTTCGGGGCAACCTCAGGAAGCAAGAAGGGATCGCGTGTGTTGCGCGATCATCAGATTTTCGTCGGTTGGGATTACATACGCGGCGACACGGCTGCTGGGCTTGCTGATTCGCGGGCCATGCCGCTGATTTGCGGCTTGGTCCAATTCCAGGCCTAGCCAGCCTGATGCCTCGCAAATCGCGGCGCGAATCGGAGCGGCATTCTGGCCGATGCCTGCGGAAAACACTAGTCCATCAAGCCCACCGAGCGCTGCCGCAAGCGATCCGATATGGCGGGCTGCTTGATAGCAAAACACGTCAATTGCGAAGCGCGCGCGCGGATTCGTGCTGGTAAGGAGTTCACGGAAATCAGAAGAAATGCCGGACAGCCCTAGCATCCCGGACTTCCTATAAAGGAGGTCCTCAATTCCCTCTGCCGACATCCCTCGATTTTCGATCAAGTGCAAAATCACTCCGGGATCGATCGCGCCCGACCTGGTACCCATCGGCAGCCCGTCCAGAGCGGTGAAACTCATTGTGGTGGCAA
The DNA here is from genome assembly GCA_035524375.1 of Binataceae bacterium (SeqCode). Classification (GTDB taxonomy): domain Bacteria; phylum Desulfobacterota; class Binatia; order Binatales; family Binataceae; genus Binatus. The sequence continues at coordinate 2,407 of DATKOZ010000002.1, forward strand.
CCGATACACGAGCCTTGAGTGCGCACATTGAGGCGCCGTTTCCCAAATGCGCAACGATGACGCGGCCGTCGGCGATTTCGGGTGCGCATTCAGGAAGCACAGATGCGATGTATTCGTACGAGAGGCCGTGAAATCCGTAGCGGCGGATGCCTTCGTCATGCATCGCATACGGTAGCGCAAAGGCCTGTGCGACCTCCGGCATCGTACGATGGAAGGCAGTGTCGAAGCATGCAACCTGCGGTAATTTCGGGTCAAACGCGAGGGCCGTGCGAATCGGTGCCAGATTATGCGGCTCGTGCAATGGAGCGAGTGGAATCAGCGATTCGAGTTCGGCGAGCAATTCCGGCGTTACTTTTTCCGGGTGCGTGTGATGCACGCCTCCGTGAACGACGCGATGGCCAAGCGCGGCGAGTTTTCTTCCGCCAAGCTGCTCATTTGCCCACACCAGCAGCGGCGCAAGCGCGTCGCTGGCGGATATTGGAGGCGTTTGACCCAAGTTCGGCGGCGTGAGCTCGATGCCATCGGAGCCCGATACCTGCACGCGCGGGGTGATGCCCAAACCATCGAAAATGCCAGAAATAATTCGACAGTCACCTTCGTAGAAGGAGAATTTAAGTGAAGAGGAGCCGGCATTTATGACACCGATAAGTGGCTCTGCTCGATTCATCCGCCGCTCCTCGAGGAATCGTACTGTAGCGACCGCCTTTGCGTCATCCTAAAGATTGTCTTGCGAAGTATCGCCGCGACCGGAACTGCCGGCGCTACCGCCCCATCGCCAATTGCGAATTTCAGGCATGTCATCGCCGCATTTCGCGATGTACTGCTTATGATCCTGCAACTTGTCGCGGATCGCCTGTTTTGCATAAGCGGCACGCTCGCCGAGCATCGGAACGCGGTCGATGACGTCGTTGACGAGTGAAAATCGATCCATACGATTGAGTACGACCATATCGAATGGCGTCGTCGTGGTTCCTTCTTCGACGTACCCGCGGACATGCAGATTCTTGTGGCCCGCGCGCCGGTAGGTCAGGCGATGAATCAGCCAGGGATAGCCGTGAAAAGCGAAAATGATCGGCTTGTCGGTGGTGAACAGCGAATCGAATTCGCTGTCGGGCAACCCATGCGGATGTTCGATCGGCGATTGGATCGTCATCAAGTTCACAACATTGATGACACGCACCTTGAGTTGCGGAACATGCGTGCGCAGAAGATCGACGGCCGCCAGCGTCTCCAGCGTCGGAGTATCGCCACAGCAGGCCATCACTACGTCGGGATCGGAATCCTTGTCATTGGATGCCCATTCCCAAATGCCAATCCCCGCAGCACAATGCCGAATCGCTTGCTCCATCGACAACCATTGCGGCGCCGGCTGCTTGCCCGCGACGATTACATTGACGTAGTTCCGGCTGCGTAGGCAGTGGTCGGTTACGGAAAGAAGGCAATTTGCGTCCGGCGGCAGATATACGCGGACGATTTCTGCTTTCTTGTTCACGACATGATCGATGAAACCCGGATCCTGATGTGAAAAGCCGTTGTGGTCTTGTCGCCAAACGTGCGAACTCAGAAGATAGTTCAGTGATGCGATTGGGCGGCGCCACGGAATATGGTTGCTCACCTTCAGCCACTTGGCATGCTGATTGAACATCGAATCGATGATGTGAATGAAGGCTTCGTAGCAACTGAAGAAACCATGGCGACCGGTCAATAAATAGCCTTCAAGCCACCCCTTGCATTGATGCTCGCTTAGCACTTCCATCACGCGGCCATCGGGCGACAGGTGGTCGTCTTCGGGAAGGATTTGCGCGGTATAGCAGCGTTTGGTGACGTCCAGGATGTCCTGCCAACGGTTTGAATTGTTCTCGTCCGGGCTGAAGATGCGGAAGTTGTTCTGGGCGAGGTTCAGTTTCATTACATCGCGCAGAAACTTTCCTTGTACGCGGGTTGCTTCCGTTACCGTAGCTCCGGGAGCCGGCACATCGACGGCATACTCCCGGAAGTCGGGCATGCGCAAATCCTTGAGTAGGATGCCGCCGTTTGCATGAGGATTGTCGCTCATCCGGCGATGACCTTGTGGCGCGAGATCGGCCAATTCTTTTTTGAGTGTTCCGCCGGAGTCGAACAGTTCATCGGGCCGGTAACTCTTCATCCATTGCTCAAGAATTTTGACGTGCTCGGGCTGATCCATGTCGGACATCGGCACCTGATGGCTTCGCCAGTAGTCCTCGCATTTCTTGCCGTCGATTTCAGGCGGACAGGTCCACCCTTTCGGCGATCGCAGCACGATCATCGGCCAGATCGGCCTTGCGCTGAAGCCGTTCGTGCGCGCGTCCGCCCAGATCGACTTTATTTCCGCGGCCGCTGAATCGAGAGTCGCGGCCATTTGGCGATGCATCTTCTCCGGCTCGTGACCTTCGACGAAGTAAGGCTTGTATCCGTAGCCTTCGAGCAGCTTTTGAAGTTCATCTTTGGGAATGCGTGCGAGAAAGCAGGGGTTCGCGATTTTGTAGCCATTCAAGTGAAGAATTGGCAGGACGCAACCGTCGCGCGCGGGATTGAGGAATTTGTTGCCGTGCCATCCGGTTGCCAATGGACCGGTCTCGGCTTCTCCATCGCCGACGACACAGGCGACGATCAGGTTAGGATTATCGAACGCAGCTCCGAAGGCATGCGATAGCGCGTAGCCGAGTTCGCCTCCTTCATGGATCGATCCGGGCGTTTCCGGCGCAACGTGGCTAGGGATTCCTCCGGGGAAGCTGAATTGCTTGAAAAGACGCTGCATCCCTCTCTGGTCTTGCGAAACGTTTGGGTACACCTCGCTATAAGTGCCTTCCAAATACGCATTTGCCACCAATGCGGGGCCGCCATGCCCGGGGCCGATAACGTAAATCATGTCGAGATCGTTGCTTTTGATGATACGATTGAGGTGGACGTAAATAAAATTTAAGCCCGGCGTGGTTCCCCAATGGCCCAGCAGGCGCGGCTTGATGTGCTCCCGTTTGAGTGGCTCTTTGAGTAAGGGATTGTCCAACAGATAAATCTGTCCAACCGATAGATAATTTGCGGCGCGCCAATAAGCGTCGACCCGCGCCAGCACGGGGTCATCCAATTCGGCGGTCATATTAATCGCAATCCTCCTATAGAGAGATTCGGGCTGGAGTCAAATTCGCGGACAGTGATTCAGCCGCGTACTTGATCATTGGCATAAACATACATTCATACGATGCGCGCGCATGATCAACCGCGTGCATGGCCGAAGTGTTCACAGCAAGATCATTTTTACTGGTTTGAACGATCATGATTCGCAGCTATGGTTGGAAGACCAGTTCAAGACCGATGCAGATGCATTAAATAGACCAAAATGCTGCAATCCAACCGCGCAAGAAGGTCATTCAATGCGCGGATTCAAACACAGTTTCGTGGGTTATTGATCCGACATCGCGCGCATTTGGTCGCCTCTTATTATGGCGCGAACAGATGCATGGTAGCGTCCCGGCCGTTTCCTTCGGGCGCAATCAGATTTTGGAGGTCCGTGACTCTACGATAAAAGTTCGCCAAAACTCTTGGAAATCCTTCACCGCGCGGTGGCATATCGCTTGCGTCGCTAATTATTGCGAATTGCTGGGCGTTTGAGACGGCGTGAGGTGAAATATGACAAGTCTGCACGGTGGATTACCCGAAACTTTCTTTGGGCGATCGAATATGGCCGACCAACGCCAAGCGGACCAACCCGGCGACTGCTGTAATGTTCTCTTCATTTGCGAGGACAACGCCGTCAGCAGCATCACCGCCGAAGCGCTGCTCGAGCGCTGGGGCGCGAAAGGGTTCCGCGCGTTCAGCGCAGGAGTTATGCCGAAGCACGAGTGTAATCCTCTCGTGGCGGAAGTACTTAAGGAAAATCGAATTTGGCACGACGGTCTCCGGAGCAAAGGTTACGAGGAATTCCTTAGCCCCGACGCTCCACCGATGGACCTTGTCATCAGTCTGGGCGAACGGCCGCCGGCGCAATTACCAATTGCATGGCCGGGGCGTCCTGAAGTTATTCATTGGCACATCACGGAGCCGGCGACAGACGGAGATTCCGCTACGAAGGCGCGTTCATTTCGAAAGACGTTTCTAGAGCTTGAAAATAGAATCAAGCTTTTGGTGCTCGTGTACCAGCGCGAGCGGTCAAGGATGGCTGCGGTCACGCGTCCGTCGTGGTTGGAGCGCTCAGCATCCGGCGCGGCAAATCGCGTTTCGATGTAATCACGCGAAATGCCCGCGCCGAAGATGCAGACGGGCGTCCCTTTTCAGGCGAAAGTTGGAGGCTTGCGATTCGTCCACGGAAGCGCATGTTCGAGTTGTCCTGCGATTCGAAGCAGCAGCGCCTCCGCGCCGTTCTTCGCGCCGAAGCATATTCCGATCGGCAATCCAGTTTTGCCGTTGTAAAGCGGCAGAGAAATCGCGGGATGGCCAGTGATGTTGAACAGCGGATTCAGATGCGCCATTAACGTGACATTCTCTGCCATCAGGCCGGGGACAGGATTATGCCGATCGACTGAACCGATCTTCACCGGTGGTGTCCCCAGCGTCGGATAGACGAAGAGATCGTACTTGTCGAAGAACTTCGCGAATTCCCAAGTGAACAATTGCAGGAGCGCTTGGGACAGGAGATATTCCGCGGCGTTAATCCGCTTGCCCATTTCGTAAAGGCTCCACGTCAGCCCTTCCAGCAATTCCTGATTTGGCTGGCGGCCGGTCATGAATGCGGTCGCATCGACGGCGAACGCCATCTCGCACGTGTAAATCTTGAGGAAGTGCGGCGCAATGCTGGAAAACTCGCGCATCGGCGCTTCCTCCTCCACATGATGCCCCAGGCTCTCGCACAGCTTCGCCGCGTTGCGCGTGGCTTCCTCATGCTCGGGATTGATCGGCTCGCCCATGAAGCCCTTCGTCCAGAACGCGATCTTGAGTCCCTTCGGGGTGTCCTTGACCGCATCGAGGAACCGTCCCGTGGGCAAGGCGGGCGTGTAAGGGTCGCCCGGAATGTTACCAGCGGTCGCATCGAGGACCGCGGCGGTATCGCGAACGGTGCGGGTGAGAACGTGATCACAAATGAGGCCCCCCGTCACGTCGGTCGGAACTGGCGCTGTCGAATTCCGTCCGCGCGTCGGCTTAAGCCCAACCAACCCGCAGCATGCCGACGGGATGCGAATAGATCCGCCGCCGTCGTTGCCGTGCGCGATCGGCAGGATTCCGGCGGCAACGGCCGCAGCCGACCCGCCGCTCGATCCGCCGGGGGTATGGTCGAGGTTCCAGGGATTTCGCGCCGGTCCCCACAGGTCCGGCTCCGTGATGGGCAGAATACCGTATTCGGGAGCGTTGGTTTTGCCGAATGGGATAAATCCGGCACGCTTGTAACGCGTTACCAATTCAGCGTCGGCAAAGGACGGGATGTCCGGTGTGAAGCGGGTGCCCGACCGCGTCGGCATCCCGGCGCATTCGGCAAGGATGTCCTTGAGCAGGAGCGGGACTCCCTCGAACGGAGCTTTACTGCCGGCGCGTTTCTCTTTGGCGGCGGCGCGTGCTTGATCGTATGCCTTAAAGACGACCGCATTGAGTTTCGGGTTTAGTTTCTCGACGCGGGAGATTGCTTCTTCGAGCAGTTCGAGTGCGGTGACATCGCCCTTGCGGACCATCTCCGCCATTGCGATGCCGTCGAGGGATGTGTATTCGCGGATTGCCATATCGATCGATTCCTTTAGCGGTGAAATCACCGCGCCGTTGCGAACATAGGGTGAAGTGATTCGATCCGTCAAGCGGCCCGCATGCCGCATTGCGGTGCGCTCGACTAGCGCGACAAGGAGAGGTACAAACACGCGATATGGTGTCGACTTTCCTCGTCGAAAAGGGCGGCCCGATTACGACGATCACCTTTAATCGCCCGGAGCGGCGGAATTGCCTCGATGAGGCGATAATCCTCGAATTCGAGCGCCACTTGCACGCCGTGCGCGACGATCGCGAATGCCGCGCGCTTATCGTGACGGGAGCCGGCTCGGCATTTTGCGCCGGAATGGATACCTCGGCAGTTAAAGACATCGCCGATCCCGTCGAACGCCGCCGCAAGCTCGCGCAATTCGGACGGCGCATGCCGCGGCTTATCGGGCGCGCATTCGATGTGCTTGCAAATCTCGACCAGGTAACCGTCGGTGCGATCAACGGCTATGCCGTCGGGGGTGGATGGTCGTTCGCACTGGGATTCGACTTCTGTGTCGCAGTCGAGGACGCCGAATTCTGGGTGCCGGAGGTTGAGCTTGGGATGCCGTTTCGCGGCGCCCCCGCCGACGTAATCGCGGCGCGAATGGGCCCGTGGCGCGCCAAGGAGGCGATTCTCATGTGCCGCCATTACAGAGCATCAGAATTGCTCGCGCTGGGAATGCTGAATGGAGTCGTTCCGCCATCTAAGCTAATGTCCACGGCGCGTGAAATCGCGGCCACGATGGCCGAGATGCCGCCCGAGGCGGTCGCAACCTCGAAACGCGGCATCAACACGGTCTTCTTCGGTCCGCGCAATTTTTGATGGCAGCCGGTCACCTTGGTATATTCGCGCAAAATTGAAATATTCGATCATGGCGCCAGCGTCGGCGCCACGCTTCGACTCCGCACTGACTAAGGAGCACGACCATGTGGAAATCAGATAACCCGTTTCTTAACGGGAACTACGCTCCCTGGCGTGAAGAGGGCGACGCCTACGATCTTGAAGTCGATGGCGAGATTCCTCGGGATCTCAGCGGTGTTCTCTATCGAGTCGGGCCGAATCCGCATTTTAAGCCGCGCGGACGATACCATTGGTTTGACGGTGACGGAATGGTCCACGGTTTCATACTCAAGGAGGGCCGCGCCGCGTATCGGAATCGCTACGTCAAAACCGAGGGCCTCCGCGCCGAGATGAAGGCGGGGCACTCACTATACGGGGGACTCGTCGAGCAGCTTGGCGACATCCCATCCGGGTTGCCCCCGTTCAAGAATGCCGCCAACACAAATATTGTCGGCTACGCCAACCGCCTGCTCGCGCTGTACGAAGCGGGACTGCCCCACGAGTTGACCCCGCTAACCCTTGAGACCGTGGGACTCTTCGACTTTGGCGGCAAGCTCAACGGACCGATGACGGCGCATCCGAAGGTCGATCCGGAGACCGGCGATCTGCTCTTTTTCGGCTACCAGCCCTTCCCGCCCTATTTGATATTTTATCGCGCGGACAGCACCGGCAAACTCTTGGAATCCCGCCCGATCGACAGCGGATTGCCGGCGATGATTCACGATTTCGTTGCGACGTCCAATTACGCAATCTTTTTCATCTGTCCATCGGTGTTCAGACTCGAAAACGCCGCCCAAGGCAAGCCCCTGTTCGTATGGGAACCGGAGCATGGAACGAGAATCGGTGTGATGAGCCGCGCAAGCGGCGCAGTTCAATGGTTTCGCAGCGAGCCGTTTTTTATCTTTCATTTCCTGAACGCTTACGAAGAGAACGGCAAGATCTTGATCGACGGATGCCGGATGGATTCTCTCGACATGAGCGGCGAAGACTTCGGCAGCACGCCGTTTCCTTGGCGATGGACGCTGGACCTGAAGCAGAACTCTATGAGCAGCGAACAGCTTGAGGAATTCGCCTCCGAATTCCCGCGTTTCGACGAACGAATCGCAGGCGAACGGCATCGCTACGGCTATCTTGCGGCAAGTCGCACGAGCAAGCGGGAGTTCGGATTCAATTGTGTGATAAAGCGGGACTACGATACCGGCAGGACGGAGTTTCAGGAGTTCGGCGGCAATAAGTTCCCCGGCGAGCCGGTTTTCGTGCCCCGCAGCGCCGCATCGGCGGAGGACGGCGGATGGGTGCTTACGGTATGGTACGACCCGGCAGCCGATTCGACCGAGTTGTCAATTCAGGAGGCATGCAACTTCTCGTCCGCACCCGTAGCGCGTATTAAGGCTCCCCATCGCGTGCCGTTCGGATTCCACGGCAATTGGGTGCCCGCGTGAATTATCGACGCGCGAGCGTCCGCCGGTTACCGTCTCCATCCTCTGGACCGCGGCGGCGAAATTACCAAGGATGAAAGTGACGGATTTTTTCCGTGGAGAATTACCGATGGCAGAGCAGAATAATCGTCAATGGCTAATCGCGGCGCGTCCCAAGGGGCTGATCAAAGAAAGCGATTTTCGATGGAACGAAACCGTCACCAGGTCACTCAAAGATGGGGAGATCTTGGTCCGCAATCTCGCTTTGTCATTCGACCCGACGCAGCGCGGATGGATGTCGCACGATACGTACATGCCGGTGATTCCGATCGGCGAGGTGATGAAGGCGGCCGCGGTGGGCCAAATAGTCGAATCGCGCAAGCCAGGCTTTGCCAAAGGCGATATCGTGCAGGGTCTGTTCGCTTGGGAGGACTACACGGCCACCAACGGGGAATCGATTATCGGGCTGGAAAAGCTGGCGCCCGGTTCAGATCCGATTCTTGCGCTGTCGCTATATGGAATCACAGGCCTGACCGCCTATTGCGGGTTAATTTCCATTGGCGAGCCCAAGCCGGGCGAGACCTGCGTCGTTTCGGGCGCGGCGGGCGCGACCGGCTCCGTCGCCGGTATGATCGCAAAGATCAAAGGATGCCGCGTGGTCGGGATCGCCGGTGGGCACGCCAAATGCGATTGGCTTATCAAGGAGGCAGGTTTCGACGCGGCGATTGATTACAAGAACGACAAGGTCGGCGAGGCGCTCTCGCGCCACTGCCCGAAGGGCATCGACATTTTCTTCGACAATGTCGGTGGCGAAATCCTTGATGAAGTATTGGCCCGCGTCAATCCGAACGCGCGAGTCGTGCAATCCGGCTCGATCTCTCATTACAACGACCCGGAAGGATCGTTTCCGCCACCGGCCAAGAATTACAACAACTTGAGCAGCCGCGGCGGCAAAATGCAGGCGTTTCTGGTGATTCAGTTCTCCCATCAATTCAAGCAGGCGCGCGAAGAGATGGGGAAATGGCTCGCGGAAGGGAAAATCAAAAACCAGGTTGACCTCGCGCATGGCCTCGAAAACGCGCCGCGGACGATAATCCGGCTGTTCACCGGCGCAAACTTGGGCAAGCAATTACTCAAGCTCGCCGATCCCAGCTAGATTCCGGCATAGGGTAATCGTGATGAAGACTCCGTGGCAGAGAGCCGAGGAACAGGCAGTCGATAGCCTCCGCGCGCTCATCAGGCTGGACACCAGCAATCCGCCCGGTAATGAACGAATCGCAGCCGACTATCTTGCGGCGGAGCTTGGCCGCGCTGGCCTTGAGTCGGTAATCCGGGAGAGTGTGGCGGGCCGCGGCAACCTCGTTGCTCGGATTCCGGCATCGGGGGCGAAGGAGGGCGCGCTGCTTCTCTCATCGCATGTCGATGTCGTTCCGGTTGAGCGCAAGGGATGGTCACGCGATCCGTTTGGTGCGGAAATCGCCGACGGATGCATATGGGGCCGCGGTACGATCGATATGAAATCGAAGACCGCAATGGATGTCGTTCTGATGTCCGCAATCAGGCGCGCCGGTGCATCACCGAGCCGCGAGTTGATTATGGCCGCGGTCGCCGATGAGGAAGCCGGCTCTGATCACGGTGCAAAATTCCTCGTCGAGCAGCATCCCGATTTGGTGCGCGCGCAGTACGTTTTGAACGAAATTGGCGGCTTCACCGTGCACTTGGGCGATCGCCGTTTCTACCCGATTCAAGTGGCGGAAAAGGGTGTCGTAACGGTCCGGATGAAGGTCGCCGCGCCACCCGGCCATGGCTCGATGCCGCGGCCGGGGACCGCGATCGAGAAAATTGCGGCGTTGATCACGAAAATTACCGGGACGCCGATGCGCCGCCGCATCACCCCACTGATGCGCCAAACGATGCGCGAAATGGGCGTGCCGGAAGAGGCGGGGGCGGCGGTCTTCGCGCCGATGCTCTCCAACACGGTATCGCCAACCATCCTGCGCGCGGGCTATCGCGACAACGTTATTCCGGGGGAGGCGTCGGTCGTGCTTGACGGTCGGACGCTGCCGGGAGACGATCCGGAGAGCTTCATGGCCGAGTTGCGCGCGATCGTCGGTCCGGAGCCGCAGTTTGAATTGCTGAAGACCTCGCCACCGGTTGAGACTAGCGCCGATTCACCCCTGTTCAACTTGATTCGCACTTGCGTGGAGGCCGCCGATCCCGGCGCCCGCGCAATCGCCTGGATGATCCCCGGTGCGACCGACAACAAGTTCTATTCGCTGCTTGGCGCCTCGTGTTACGGGTTCATGCCGGTAAAACTCGCACCGCATATGCCGTTCGGCTCTCTATTCCACGGCAATGACGAACGGTTGCCGGTTGACGGCTTCAAATGGGGATTGAAGGTGTACTCGGAGGTTGTGCTCAAGTTTCTAGGCATCAAATGGGATGCCGTGTTCGGCTAATTGACGAGTATTTGCGTTTCATTGAGCCGTTTGGCAGCTTATAGCAGTCGTTTCTGCGTGGCGGACGTTGGCTGGGATCGTCGGCTTTAAACAGGGAGGTTGGTTATGAATCGGCCCGCTTTGTTTCGCAAGCCTCTGAGCATCGCAGTGCTTTCCGTTGCTCTAATCGCGGCGACCAGCTACGCGGACAGTTCACATGCACCCGGATCGGTGCAATCGGCGAATCCGGGTGCCGCCAACAAGGCGCGCATCGCCAATCTCTACGGGAAGATTCCACTTAGCTTCGAGCGCAACGACGGCCAGACCGACCGCCAGGTGAAATTTCTTTCGCGAGGTAATGGCTATACTCTATTTCTGACCGCCAACGAAGCGGTACTCACCCTGCGCAAGCCCGAGCCAAAACTATCAGCATCGAATCCCGCTATTAAGAATGACCGGAAAATCGATTCCTCGCCAAAGTCCGAAGTGATTCGTATGCGGTTGATCGGCGCCAATCCAAAGGCAAAGGTTGAAGGACTCGATCCGCTGCCCGGCAAATCCAATTACTTTATCGGCAGCGATCCGAAAAAGTGGCATGCGAACGTCCCCACCTATGCGAAAGTTCGCTATCGCAACATCTATCCCGGTATCGACATGGTCTACTACGGTACCGATCAGCACGAGCTTGAGTACGATTTCGTTCTCGCACCAGGGGCCGATCCGAAGGCGATCAAGCTGCGCTTCGATGGTGCCAAGCAAATTGCGCTCAGCCCCAACGGCGATATGAGCATCCGCCTTGCCGACGGCGGTGAGATCGTCCATCGCGCGCCGTTTATCTATCAGGAGCGCGACGGCAAGCGCGAGAAGGTCGACGGCCGATGCATGCTCCGTGACAAAGACACGATCGGGTTCAAATTGGCGGCGTACGATCGCACCCGCCCGGTGTATATCGATCCGGCGCTGGTCTATTCGACGTATCTGGGGGGCAGCGGAGGATCCGGGGGATTCGATTCCGGTAATGCGATTACGGTCGATTCCGCGGGGAACACCTATGTAACGGGACGCGCCGGATCGATCGACTTTCCGGCTACCGTTGGTGCGTTCCAAACTATCAACAAAGCTGCCGCGAGCAATGGGCCTAATGCTTTCGTGGCAAAATTTAACGCGAGCGGCACAGCGCTCATCTATTCGACCTACTTGGGCGGTAGTGCCGGTGATTTTGGTAACGGCATCGCGGTCGATTCTGCGGGCTCCGCCTATGCGACCGGCTCGACATCATCGCCAGACTTTCCTACAGCGGCCGGCGCGTTCCAGACGACGTTAAATGGCACCGAAAATGCGTTCGTAACGAAATTGAATCCGTCCGGCTCGGCTCTGGCCTATTCGACCTATTTGGGAGGTACAGGGGGAGTCTTTGGTTCTGGCGATTTTGGCAGCAGCATCGCGGTTGATTCCACCGGTTCTGCGTATGTAACGGGAACGGCCTACTCACTTGATTTTCCGACCACCGTTGGAGCGTTTCAGACCGCCAACAATGGCATTGTCCTCGGCGTTTCCAACGGTTTTGTAACAAAACTGAATGCAGCAGGTTCAGGGCTGGTTTATTCATCGTATCTTGGCGGTGGCGGTACTTGTGGGTTCGAGGGCCCAGGCCCCTCCACACTCTCCCCCACTTTCGGCGACTCGGGCAGTGGCATTGTTATCGACTCGGCAGGTTTCGCTTACGTAACGGGAACTACTTACTCGCTAACCTACAATAATTTTTGTAGCGTCGGCCCAGATTTCCCCACCACTCCCGGCGCGTACCAAATCCTCAACGCCAACTTGGACGGCTTGGCGGACCCAAGTCAGGTTTGCACCGATATTGGAACGCCGTGGCCGTGTTGCGCAGGTGCCGGAAATGGCGCGTCTTGTACGCCTGCCAGCGGACCGAACGCCTTCGTGACAAAAGTTTCCGTCGATGGGACAGCCCTCGTTTACTCAACTTACTTAGGCGGTAGTGGCGTAGTTGACGTAAACGGCGGTTCGGATGGTGACTATGGCACCGGCATCGCCATCGACTCTGGAGGCAACGCGTATGTGACCGGCGGTAGCGCGTCTAGCGATTTCCCTGTCACTGCGGCTGCATTTCAGTCGTCCAATCACGCCACTGGAGGCGGCACCGATGCCTTCGCAGCAAAGCTGAACGCCACCGGCACGGCATTGGCCTATTCGTCGTACTTGGGTGGCCACGGTGCTTGCTGCGAAAACCAAGGCAACGGGATCGCGCTCGATACATCAGGCGATGCTTACGTTGCAGGAGTCGCTGATTCGAACGACTTTCCCACGACGCCGGGGGCTTTCCAGACGACCCTCGGTGGTGGTGGCAGCGCGGCTAGCGCTGCTTTTGTGTCGAAATTCGATCCGACGAAATCTGGAAACGCTTCGCTGCTGTATTCCACGTATTTGGGCGGCAGCAATAGAGACGAAGCATTTGGCATCGCGGTTGATGCGGCAGGCTCCGCCTATTTGACCGGCTATGCCGAATCGTCAGACTTCCCGACCACATCGGGGGCGTTCCAAACTTCTCTGACAAATTCCCACGGCAGCGCCTTCATCTCGAAGTTTGCGATACCCAGCATGACGACTTCCGCGTCCTACTCGACCGGCGGCGCTACGACCAGCCTGAACTATCCGCCCGCCGCGGTTGGCGACACCGCCGTCAAGAGCATCACGGTCAACAATACCGGCGCAACGAAGCCGCTGTACGTCGAAGGCGCGCAGAGTTCCGATCCGGCCGAGTATGCGGTCGCATCGAACACTTGCCCGATTAGCGGCCTTGCGCCGGGCGGGAACTGTTCGATTGGAATCGGCTTCACGCCGAGTCACGTGGCAAATCCAATCGGCGCCACGCTGACAATCTTCGAAAACAACTCATCGGGAACAACCAATGTTCCGCTTGCCGGAAGCGGCGTGACCGACCTTGCGCTGTCGCCGGGCGGCGACCTGACCTATCCGTCGATTCCGTGGGGAACCTTAATCACGCTGAACGTGACGGTGGAGAATTTCAGGACCACGCCGGTGACGCTAACCGGTGGAATCAATTTTGCCGGCGCCAATGGCGGCGATTTTTCGGTCGTCGCGGCGACGGCCGGAACCGATTGCGGAGGGACGGCGGCGGCGGGCAGCGCAACCTCGCCGTCGAAGTGCAACATCGGGATCAAGTTCACGCCGGGCGCGTTGAACGCGGAGTCGGCATCGCTGAACGTTTCCGGAAGTCCTGCTGTTCCGCTCGGTCCGGTTACGATTGCACTTTCTGCTGGCAAGACGATCCCAGCGACCGTGAGCCCGCCGATCTCGGTGATCTTCGGGTCGCTGTCGGTGTCAAAGGCGCAGTCACAGATCAAGAGCGTTACGATAACCAACAATGCCAACGTGTCGATCTCGATCGGCCCGAACAGCATTACCAGTGGCGCAGCGAATTACAGCATTGGGGGCGGAAGTTGCGGCAGTGTGCTTGCGGGAGGATCGAGTTGCACCGTGAATGTGGCATTTACGCCGACGGTGGTTGGGTCGCCGCTCAATGGAACAGTTAGCATCGCCGACGGACCCGATCCGAAGAGCCCGCGCAGCATTATCCTAAGCGGCAACGGGATCCCGTAAGCGGTTGAATCGTGTCAGTTCGCGGCGGTCTTTTCGGGCGTGAAGCTGACCAGCAGCCGCGGCGGCGATTCGAGCGCGACGACCGAGAAGTTCGACACCGGCCGTGTGTTGAGCGTGACCGTCGTTCCGGCAGCATCGGTCGTGATGTCGCAGTCTTTGAAGATCGATTTGCCGAACACCAGATGCGTCTGCGTTCCGGTTTGCGGAATTACGTCCTTTAGCACGACCATCGCGATCGATCCCGACGGGCCCCGTTCGAGATGCTTGTCGAACTGAACCGGGCCGCTCAGCTTGATCACGACCGACATCGGTTGTTCGCCGGCTGACAATTCGATCGATTTGAGCATCGCCGGATTCGCGGAGGGTGCGGTGGTAATTGCCTGCGCGATCGCCGCAAATGCTCCATCCGAGGCAGCTGAATCCGGCTTCGGATTGGCGACAACGGGCGGTTGCGGAGCGGACCACATTGCGCGAAGTGCGGCGGGCGCATTGGGCGAGACCGGGAGCGCGGCCGGCGCCGCGACTGAATCGGCCAATTGTGCCTCGCTTGGGAAGGAGCGCGCCGGCGCAGCTGCCGCTTCGACGGCAGGCGCGCTTGCGCTGGCTGGTACTACGCCAGCGGACACTCCCGGTACGTTGTATCCGGCATTATCACCGGAATTTCCAGCCGGGCTTCCGGAATTGCTTGCGGCTCCGCCGCTATTGCTTGAGGGGGCGCTTGCGCCACCCAGGATGGGCAAGCCATCCGATCCGTATGCCGTCTGCTGCGTGGATGACGTCCCGTCGCCCGGTCCGATATCCGACCGTTGCCGCACGAGGACTTTGTCGGCATCGTTTGCGACGGAGCCGTATCCGGTTTCGGCCAGCACGATCGGCAGCGGGTCTTCTTCGGTATCCACCGGCTGATGGATTTTGTTCAATTCGTCATGCGCACGCTTGGCGTATCCGGTATTTGGAAAATGCTTCTCGACTGCGGCAAAGGCCTGCGCAGCCGAGTACTTCTTGCCTTCTTTTTCCAAGGAGAGGCCCAAATCGAACAGAGCGTCGGGTGCAACCGGCGTATCGGGATACTGCTGCATCAGCTCGGCGAACCGTGATTCCGCGGCGCGGAAATTGGCGCGCTTGAAATAATAATTGCCAACCAGCATCTCGTTCCGCGCGAGCATCTCGCGGCAAACCACAATATGCTCGCGCGCGAGTTCCGCGAAGTCGCCTTCGGGGAAACGCTGCTCGACTTCCTCGAATCGCTTGAGCGCCTGCTGGGTCTTAGTCTGGTCCTGGTCTTCGCGGCCAATCTGATCGTAGTAGCTCATCGCGATGTAATAGGTGACCAGATCAAGGTCCTTGCTGGTCGGATGCATCCGCTGGAAGTCATCTAGGGCGGCAACCGCTTCGGCGTAATCTTTCTCCTGATAATGAGCCAGGCCTATCTTGAGCTCTGCGTCCTCCGCATAGGGGCTGAAGGGAAATTGGTCGATGAGTTTCTGGTAATTTTCGATCGAGGCCTTATAGTCCTTGTCGGCAAAATCCGACTGTGCCTGGGCGTAGAAATCCTCACCGGAGGGTTTCTCGATCATGCTGCACGCAGCCACCGGCAGCAGCACGAGAGCTACCAATATCAGACCAAGACGCTTCATCACGGAATTCCAAAAGGGTAGACAACGCGGCCCGTCAATGCAATCCGCCGATGCGCGCGATATGATGCCGAAATAATTTTGCGGAGGATTTAATCGCGATGAAACGTCCAATTACGGCAGTTTTGGCAGTGGCCATAGCTGTTATTCTTTTTTCCGACACGCTTGAGGGTACAGCGGCGGCGCGTGCCGGCTTTTCGACGGCGAGCATGAAAGGCTCATATGCGGGCATCTTTTCGGGCCAGGCCAATACGGGCGAGAGTCTGATCTCTTTGCTCGGCACCGGAATTTTCATCGCCGACGGCAAGGGAAACTTGACCGGGCACGAGACTTATACGTTTGGGACCACGCCTTGTCAGGCTGCGATCTTGGGAACGTACCAAGTCGATGCAGACGGCAGCGGCACGGATTCAGTGACGTTTACGACGTCGTCACCCGGCTGTGTGAGCGGAGCCTATACGCAATCGTTAGCGATCGCGGACAAGGGCGATTTGGTGCTGCTCAGCAATACCAATGGCGACCAGATCAACGAGGAATGGCACCGGCAGAAATAGCCGCGGCGTAGCCTGCGGTTACTCGCCGACCAGATAATACTCGACGGTGGAGACCAGGCGCACTTTCTTATCGATCGATGCCTGTTCTTTGGCGGAATCGGACCACCCGCCTTCGCCGCCGCCCGAACTTTGATCGTCGCGGCTGGCGATCTGGAATACACCTTGGTTGGCATGCCGGATCGGGCCGAGAGCGCTGTTGGAGTCCCGAGCAAATTGTTCCGCGACTGCGCGCGCGCTTTTGGTCGCATCCGCGAGCATCGACGGTCGAATCGAATCGAGCTTCGTGAAGACATAAGAAGGATTGACCGCCGAATCGCTGTCTCCGGTCCCTTGGCCGAGTACGATGCCTTGTTTGATGAGATCGCCGGTCATCTGGCTCGCCTGCCGGACCAAATCGATTTTTAAAGATCGAATCATAAGACCGGCGCGAATGATGTAACGAGGCCCGCCCTGATTATTGCCGCGATACGGATTGGCCAGCATGTCGGACACGCGGGTCGCGATTGGCTCGATCTCGTCGCTCGAAAAACCGCGCGCTTTGACGAAGTCGAGAACGATTTGATTGTCATGCTCGATTTCCTGGTTGACTTTGCCCACGTCATCGCCGGTTGCGGTGAACGCCAGTATCCATACGGCAAGGTCGGCTTTGACATTGCGCTCAACCAGTCCGCGCACCGTCACGTATCGATCGCTCATGTGCCATGCGTAGAAGCCGCGGCCGATGAACCACCCACCAAGCGCCGCACCTACGCCAATGGCGAGCCCGGCGATCGCGGCCGGCAACGCTGATGTCGGCTTTTCGTTCATCGAAGTAGCACTCTGGCGCGTACCCGGCTCTATTTCCCGTCGCCGTTGCCGGTGGCGATGATCACATGAATCGTGACGAGCCGCTTAACGAGGTATGCGCGCTTGCCCTTGGGCGTGATCACCTCGATGTCGTCCTCTTCGGCCTTGCCGATCAGCGCCTTGCCCAGCGGCGAAGAGAGCGATATCCGGTTCTGCGCGCCGTCGACTTCTTCAGGCACGACGATTTCGAATTCGGACACGGCGCCCTCGTCGAGGTCCTCAAGCGAGACGCGGCTGCCCAGTCCCACCGTGTCGCGCGGGATCGAGTTGAGGTCGATCCTCCGCAATTCAGCGATGCGCAGTTCCAAGTTGTTGACTCTAGCGCGCAAAAATTCCTGCCGCTGCTTCGCCATCGCCCATTCGGCATTCTCCGACAGGTCGCCGTGCGCGCGGGCGCGCTCGAGCTCCTTGGGGAGATCGACAGTCAACTCGCGCTTGATCACTTCCAGATCTTTTTGCAGCCGCTTGATTACCGGTAATTCAGTCATTGGACCATAACCTTGTCTTTGCCTTTACCTTGCCATCCTTCCCGGTGTTCACGTTGAACGACGCCGAAGGGCTCAGGGTTACCGCGCAGGCACGCTTCGCGGCTAATCCGCAACGATCGATGTAAGGCTGCGGTTGACCCCCGTGATGCTCTGGATTTTCTGCACGATCAATTCACCCAGCGAGGTGACGTCGGGCGCTTCCGCCATCGCGATAATATCGTGCGGACCCGTCACCGCATGGGCGACGGACACCGAGGCGACCTGCCGGATTTTCGCGGCGACGTCGCGCGCTTTTCCCGGGGATGTGTCGATCAATATGAACGCCTTTACTGACATCGATCGTTTCCACCTCCTAGATGAAGGAAATGTAATTCTTAAGCGAACTCAGCAGCGCGGCCACGTCGGCCTCCTCGCGCAGCTCGCGGCATAGAATGTCGTAGTAACCCTTAATGCGGCCGCGCTCCTGCGCCTTGGGCGCATCGGCGAGCAGCGATTGAAAGTCTTTGAGGATGGCCTGCACTTCGAGTTTCTTCTTGACCGGGATGGAGTCGTCATTCACCGCGATGAGCAGCCGAATCCGATCGATCATTCGATTCATAACGGCGAAATCGCTGCGATCTTTTTCCATCCTAGTGTCCATGCGGCGGTTCTTCGCCGGGCCTCCAAGTTCCCGCGCCGCCGCCGGTGCGCATTGCGGATCGCACGCGCATGACGTCTTCGGGCGACTGGCGTCCCGGCATTCCAAGGTTTCGCATCAGGACATTTGCAAGATTGGAGGTTAGTTGATCGCGGATACTGGGGGCTTCTCCGATTTGCGCGTCGAGAACCACATCGACCTGTTCGCGGGTAAGGCCCTCGGCCATGAAAATATCGACCAGCCCGGTCAAGCCGACCTCACCGCCCGCGCGATGAACAATCGCGACGACCCGGGCACAGGGAGCGCATACGCGTCTAATCAACCCGGCCCGCTTGGCGCAGTAGGTGCAGCGCATCGAGAACCATTCCCCCGCCGGCGGCGAGACAAGAGGCGTTTTGGCGCCCCGCTCGCAACTCCGGCCCCAAAAAACATTTGAAGCGGCCCGCGCAAAGGCGGCGACGCTTCGAGAATTACGTTACTACTGGTCCCACCATGCTGCAAGTACGGGCGGTTCGATCGTCACGGAGCCCCCGATCCGCCAATTGACAATGGGGTAGAGGAGCGGTAATCTCAATATTGAGAATCATTCTCAATATTGAGCGAGCCGCCAACGCATGGCCCAAACTGTCATCCCGTATTTCTTTTATTCGATGGGCATCCTCTTCCGCGAAGGGATGGAAGCGATGCTCGTGATTGTCGCGTTGGCCGCGGGGACTCGCGACGCGGATCAGGAAGGCCGTTCGCGCGATATATATCTGGGCGCCATTGCCGCGATCATCGCCAGTATCATGCTGGCGTGGGCGGTGAATCATTTGATCAGCGATGACGCCAGCGACACGCTTGAAGGCGTATTTCAACTGCTCGCAGCGGCGACGCTCTTTTACGTCAGTTCGTGGCTGACTTCGAAGGGGCAATCCGATCGATGGATGAAGTTCATTCGCGGCAAGCTGCAATCGGCCCGCAATAGCGGGGTGCCGGGCATCGCGCTTGCGCTTACAGCGTTTCTGGCCGTGATGCGCGAGGGGGCTGAGACGATAGTGTTTTTCCAGGCGCTGACTGCCGGAGCGACTGCGGCTGCCGAGCGTCACGCAATTGCGGCCGGAGTGGTGGTGGCGGCAGTCGCGCTGATAATCGCATTCGCGATTATCCAGCGGACCGCCCGCAAGATTCCTCTTGCGGCGGTCTTCAAGGTCACTTCGATTCTGCTTTATGCGATGGCGGTGATTTTCATCGGGCAGGGCATGGCAAGCCTGCAGGAAGCGGAATGGGTCCCGGCCACGTTTGTCGATTATGCACCGTCGATTCCCGCGCTTGGAGTTTTTCCCACGATGCAGACGCTTGCAGCGCAGGCGATCCTATTGATCCTCGCGATGTCAGCGGGGTTTTTCCCAAGATCGTCGCAACCGGATCGTCCAGAACATCACGACGCCGAAGCGGCGTGAGAATCGCATCTTTCGACTATTCGACGATATCGCTCTTAAGGCTGGTTACGAACGCGACAATCTCGCGCTGTTCGGCCTCCGGCACCCGAAGCTTCGCCAGCGTAGCTCCCGCATGTCCTAGAAATAGGTTCCAGTCGCTCTCGCTGATCCTCATCCCGCGATGCGTGAGCGCCATGTTTCTGCCCTTGTAATACATCGGGCCGCCTGAGTTCTCGCACAGGTAATCGATCAAGAGCTGCTTCTCGCGCTTGATGCCGTCTTCCCCGCGATGCGCCCAGAACCGGCCAAGCTGTGGGTCGCTGCGCAACCTGGGCAGCAAGTCATCTGACATAGCTACGATGCCATCGTATCCGCCAAGCCGCTGATACAGGGACTTCTTGCCCGCGCTCATCGTCGTTTCTCCTGAAGTCATCGACAGCTCATAAAATTTCGCCATCTCTTGCTGAGAGCCAGCCTGTGAGATGAGAACTTCCCTCCAAGGCAGGGCGAGCACTGGTGCGTGCGCCGCTTTGAGCGGGTCAGGCGGCTTCTTCGCCGCTCTCGGGCTCGTATCCAAGCGAGTTGAGGAACGCTTCTTTTTGGCCTGACGGCATGATGTAGATTCCGTCCCAGCCGCATACTTCCTCGCACAACAGGCACCCGACGCAGGTTCTTTCATTGACCTGCACCTTTCCCAGGTAGGCAGCCCGGTTCTCCGGCGACGGCGAGATGCACTCGAACGGGCATACGTCAACGCACACGCCGCATCCGTTGCAGTTGTCCGGATGGACGACCGCGATTGGCCGCTCGGCACGTTTGAGCACGTGGGTGATTTCGTTGTGATTGTTCATAATCGCGTCATCGGGGCAGATGACGCCGCACGCGCCGCAATCGATGCACATCGCGGGCTCGATGAAATAAACCTTCTTGGACAAGCCTGAGATGGCGCCGGTGGGGCAGCGCTTTTCGCAAGCGCTACAACCAGTGCAATTTTCCGCGATTATTGTGTACGGCATGGGCGAATCGTCCTACTTCCGCATCTCGTCGATGATACGCTCGCGATGGCCGTGCTCGATTAGCTGATCGTTGCGGCGCGCCTGCTTGAGCGAGATGTACGAGAAAAAGAGTACCAAGAACATCATTCCGATGATCGGGATGTTGTCGGCTTGGGTCAGGATGATGAGGAACTGTTGAAAACCGCTGATTTGTTCCATAGTTGAGCTAATATTCGTGTATCAATGGCATTAGCGGATGTCAACGCGGGCTTGCGCGGCGGCGGTCCCGTCGCGCAAAGTAAATGAGCATGGCAGGCGAAGCGGAAGTATCGTCGTACGCGGATGGCGCCTCGCGCGGGATTTTTAATCAGGCGTGGGGCGTCCTCGCGACACTGTTGTGCGTGCTCCTGACCACGGTGATGGCGCCAATGGCGGCAATGAGCGCGGCGATGAGCCGTTATCACGCGGTCACCGTGCTGAGCCGAATTTGGGCACGCACGATACTTACGCTGTGCGGCGTGAAGGTTGAGGTTGTCGGCCGCCAAAATTTGCCCGGCTCGGGTCCCTGCATTCTGGTCGCCAACCACAAAAGCTTTTTCGATATCTTCGCGGTCGCGGCGCATATTCCTGGCGAGCCGCGCTTTGTCGGCAAGAAGGAACTGCTCAAAATTCCCGCGATTGGTTATGCGCTTCAGCATTCGGGGCACATAGTGATCGATCGGCAGTCGGGCGGCAAAGAAATCCGCAAGGCGGTGGAGAGCATCCGCCGTGGATTCACAGTTTGCGTCTTCGCCGAGGGCCATCGCTTCAACGACAATCAATTGCACGAGTTCAACGACGGCGCCGCATGGCTGGCGATTCTCACCAAGCTGCCTGCAGTGCCGCTGGCGATCAGCGGGTCTGGGACATTTATGCCGCGCGGCGCGATGGTGGTGCGGCCGGGCGGCACAATACGCCTGACTCTTGGCCCCGCAATCGCTACGGCGGGGATGAAAAGCGCCGATCGGACTGAACTGACGCACAAGCTGGAGGAGCAGGTGCGCGCTGACTTCGTCGCCGAGATTTAGGCCCCGCCCGGGGTGCCTAGACCTTGCGGTCAAAGATGAACAGCGGGACCTGATTGGAGAGCTTCGGATCGATTGCGAGAATTCGGCGGCCGGATTCAGCCCTGATCGCACCCGCATCCAAGCCGGCCCGCTTGAACGCAGCAACGACTTGGTCTACGTCATTCGCTTCCAGCCACAGGCCAATCATGCCTTCACCACCAGCCGCGATTGCGGCCGCGGCGGCGTCGCCGGCGGCAAGTTTTATCTCGGCGCCGCCGACTTTGACAATTGCGCTCTTGCCGTCAGCGGATTTCGTAACGGCGAAGCCGAATTGCCTGGAGTAGATCGAAGCCGCGTCCGCCAGATCGGCGGTTGCGACTTCAAGTGTATCGAGTCGTTTGAGCATCGGAACCCTCACCCGCGCGTCACGCCGCTTGCGAACGAACACAAGCGGCGCGCCGCGCGGCCTCTCCCGTAAAAAAGCGGGCGAGGGAAGTGGGGATCAGCTTTTCGGCTTCAGCGTGAAGTTGCTGGTCGCCGCCGCACCATCCTTTACGTCTACCTTCTGATCCTGCGTGCCGAGCGTCTCCTGCCACACTTCGATCGTGTAGCTGCCGGGCGGTACGTCCTTAATCGTGAAGTTTCCGGCGTCGTCGGTCACGGCAAAATACGGCGTATCCGTCGCATACCACCATCCGTGCATCCAGCCGTGCGCGTCGCAGGTGACCTTGATCACCTCGGGCTTGTCGATCTGTTTCTTGATCACCTTCTTGAACTTGGGCTGCGCCATGTTGAAGGAGGGGTTTTCGGTCGAATAGGTGTGGATGTTGTGCAGGATGCCGTCGGAATTGACGATATCGACCGTGCTTCCGGCCGGGAATGCCAGCACGTGCGGCTCATAGGTGCAGCCCTTCTGATCGAACTCAACCTCGGCGGGCTTCAGGTCGCCCTTGGCGTCCTTCAGCACGATGACCGCGTTCTTGATGCCGCCGCCGGTGGAAACGACGAGGTCTTGGCTGAAGTGCGGCTTTAATCCGCAGACATCCTTGTCCTTGGTTACCTCGACCGGCTTGGGCGCCGGGGCCGCTCCGTCGAGCTTCACCGTTCCGCTGATGGTGCCGGCGGCCATGGCGGGGCTGATTGAGGCGCACATGCTGAGGGCGGTGGCGGCGGCAATCGAAGCCATTAGGGTTGAGAACTTTTTCATCGCGATGCCTCCTGTCAAAATCGTCTGTTGTTAACCGGTTATCCGGCTTACTTTTGACTTACCTTCACCGGGGTTGCAGCCACCTGGCCGGGGATCTGCTCGCCCGGATGAGTTCCAAACCAGAAAATATAGTCTCGAATCGCGCGAATCTGCTGATCCTCGTTGCCGCCCAGAATGTCGTCGGGGCCGCCTGGATAGAATGACGGCATCTTCGCACCCGGCTGCAGCGCCTGCGGGTTTTCAAGCCACTTTACGACCCATTCAGGGTTGAGCCGTGCATGAGCCATCGCGAGATCGGGCGCCCATCCATCCGGCGGACCTTCCGGCTTCTTGTCTCCCTGCTGATGGCACGAGAAGCAATTGAAGTAATCCTTGGACATCAGCTTGGCGCCGGCTTCCAATTCGGGCGGCGGAATCAGGTTCGTATTGATGAACTCATACGGCACGTTCACATCCGACAATGCCGTGAAATAGTTCACCACCGTATCGTCATCTCCGTTGCTGAAGTGGAAGGTCGGCATCCGAACCTTAAGCCACGGGCGAATCGGAGTAGGGCCCTGCAGGAAGGTGAACAGCCACTCTGGCTGGACCTTGAAGCCCTCGCCGTTGAGGATCGGCGGCGCGAAGTTAATCTGATCCTCCGGGTAGAAGCGCCGGATGAACCCACCGCGCTGTTCGACGATGTGGCAGCCGACGCAATTGTAATAGTTCACCATCCGGCGTCCGGCGACGATTTCATCCTGATGCTCGGTTCCCGGCATCCGGTATCGCTCCGGCACCTTGCCCGAGGTGAGACTGGCCAGGAACACGACGAGATTATTGATGTCGGTGTCGTCGAAATCGAAATTCGGCATCAATTGCTCGACGTCTTTGGTTGCGTAGATGCGCGGCGATTGGAGCTTGTGGGCCGCCCATTGGTCCCAGCTCTCCGGAACGTCGGTCCGGTTGCCGAAGAAAAGTTCGTCAAGGTGCTTGGAGCCAAACGTCGTCAACTCGACGCCGATCCGCGACTCGTGGTCCATGCCCTCGATTTCGTGGCATCCGAAGCATCCGTACTTTCTTACCAAGGCCTCGCCCTTCTTAACGTTTGCGGGATCCTTAACGGCCGCAATCGATGCCGGGTCCTCGTGTTTCTCGCCGTGAGTCATCAGGAACGCCGTCAGTGCCTCCGCTTCGTGGTCGGACAGGCGCAACGACGGCATCGCGGGATGGGCGGCGTAGTCGCGCGGATTCCTGACCCAGTAATAAACCCATCCAGCCGAGACCTTTTCGGCGATCTTGCTCAGATTGGGCGCGAAATCCTTGGTCGTGCGCGCTTCCGTCGGCTTGAAGTCCGCCGCGCTCCCAACCGGAGTGCCGAACTTGTCAGGATCGATCGCATGGCATCCTTTGCATCCGACCGACTCAAATAGACCCTTTCCCTCACCGATCAAAGCCGGGTTCTTGATGTCGGCCTCCAGTGTCGGAGGTTCCGGATGCGCGGCCAGCCAGCCCTTTGAATTCTTTGCCGAACTGTCCAGAAGGTAGGCGGTGATCGCCGTTGCCTCATCGCGCGAGAACATGAAATTGGGCATCCGCGTATGCGGCCGGAATACGTGCGGGTTCTCGACCCAGCGCACCGTCCATGACGGATCGAGCTTGGCTGAGGCCAGCTTCAGGTAGGGGCCGATCTTCGGCATGTCCTCATACCCGGCCACCAGATGGCATCCGTGGCATCCCATCTGCTCGAACATGCGTTCGCCTTCAACCCAATTGACGGCGATTTGCTTGTCGCTCACATTGCGCAGGGAGCCGACGTCGATGTGGCACTTGATGCATCGCGATTGCATCTTGTCGCCCTTGAGCAGCGGGAAATCGAAATCCGGGTCATCACCATGGGCAAGCCGGACCGATTCGACTGCGGGTCCCTGTCCGTCGTGGCACGGGGTGCATCCGAGCTTGTCGGGCGGATGCTTGCCGATGATCGATTCGAAATTGGAATGGGTGCGGAACGGCTGCGGGGCGTTCTCGAAGCCCTTGAGATCGATTCCCATATGGCAGCTTTGGCATCGATCGACCCGGGCGATCGCTTCGTCGAAGGCATTGCGGTCGAAGTCGTCGATGGCGGTCTGCTGAATCTTGGGAATCTTCGGGTAGCGCAAGAGCACGACGCCGCCGACCTTGATCGGAATCATGTAGCCGTCGGCCTTGTCGATGAAGTCGTCGCGCTTGGCGGTGAGCTTCTTCATCTGTTCGGTCAGACTGTCGACCTTGGAGTTGAGATCCTCGATCCGATCCTTAACCGCCTGGACCTTCGCCTTGGCTTTATCGAATACCGCCTGTTCGCCAACCAGATCGCCGTTCAGTTTGTCGATTTCGTTCTTGTAGGGAGTTGGATCCTCCTTCATCTGAATCGCGTGGTTGTAGTCGTACCATCGCTCAGTCAGGAAGGATTTGGTGAATCGGACCGCCTGATCCTTGTCGTCGGCGATCACGCTCAGGCTATTCAACTGCGCGTGCAGATCGGCGAGCTTCGACTCGGTGGCGCCGGAATTGAGTTCATCGCGCGCAGCCTTCAAGTCTTTGGCGAGTTGCTGATACTTTGGGTCGGCCTCCAGCCGCTTTTGCTCGGCGGCGGCATCGTCCATGTATTTGTTGTAGGCAAGGTGGTCGAATTCGACCTGGTATTCCTTCCATGGACGGCGCGAAATGTTGTCGTCCCAAATCGACCACACGGTGACCGCCAGCAATAACGCGACGATCAGCACGAACAGCGCGCTGTAGGATTTCGCCTCTTCGGCGGTATCAAGCCCCGGTCTGCCAGCCATCCGCTCTACCTGCCCTTACGACCCCGGCTTGGCGTAGTACTCGGCGATGTATCCGACGAGGAACACCAGGATGCCGATGCCAGTGATCTCAAATTCTCTGCCCATGCCATGCGGCTGCGTGATCCCGACCCACAGGGCAAAGCCCACGTCGGCGAGTCCGATCGCCTGCAATACTTTTGCGAAGATGAACACCGGCCGGCGATCACGTCAGATGTTTATCCAGGGGGTTACGAGGATGTACTTGATGTTCAGCGCGTGGCGCAACGCCATCTTGATGAACACGCCGAGCATCGCCAAGAGAAGAAATCCAGTGATCCCGAAGCGTACCGGTCCCCATGTCTCGAGGATTTCAGGGCCGCCGCCGGGAAAGGCGGACCATGGATCGTTGGCTGGACGCGCCCGCACCCATAGATAAAGCGCGATATATCCAACCACGAAATACAAGACTATCACCGACAAGCCGAAAGCGGCGGACAGGTAATAATCCCGAATGCCGAACAGATACGGCAAATCGACGTTGGTCAGCGCCTCGACCAGATGTGGATCCCATACCTGTCCCGGCCAGAACCAGTTCCATCCCGGGCCGCGGAAGAAAGTTCCGATAATGATGAAGGAAACCCACAGGACGTGGAAGCCCACGAAGAACGTCATGATTTCGAACCAGCGCTCGCGTAGCGTGTAGTAGCCGTTCCCCTTGGGATTGATGTCGAGGTAGGGGACGAGCATCAGGCCCACGATGATGAAGCTGGGAAGGACCACGCCCGCGTACCATGGATCGAAGAACACGAGCATTTCCTGCAGCCCGAGGAAGTACCACGGTGCTTTGGAGGGATTGGGCGTGCGGGTGGGATTGGCGGGCTGCTCCAGCGGCGCATTGATCGTGATCGCCCAGATTATCAGCACGATGATCACGAACAGCGACATCAGGAATTCGCTGCGCACCAGGAACGGCCACGTATGCAGCTTTTCCTCGACACCGCCGCCCGCCTTCTTGATCGCGACCTCGATCCGCTTGGTGGGCGCGGCAGCAGCCGGGCGCGCTACGGCGCCACCGGCGGTGGTCGCGCCCGCGGCGCGTATCATTGGTCCGTTTCCTTCACCAGTTGCCATCGTTCGTCTCTTCCATTGAACGAAAATCCCGCGCCATCAGCTCTTGTGCGGTTCGCCGTCCTCCTCGTCAGTCCATTGGGGCGGCTTGGCCATCACGTATAGCACGTACAACAAGGCTCCCATCGCGATAGGCACGGAGAGCACCCGCACGATTCCTTGATGGAGCAAATATCCGAAAAAATCACCCATCCTACGAAATCCTCGTGCGTACGCTTAGAGTGGCCCCGACATGCCGTCGCGGCGGATGCGCCAGAAATGCACCGCCATGAAGAGGCTCGCCAGCAGGGGGAAGAAGATGCAATGCAGGATGTAGAAGCGCAGCAGCGTATGCGGCCCAATTTCGGCGCCGCCGAAAATGAACGCGCGCGCGTCATAGATCGGATTCACTCCCATCACTTCATGGAACGGCCCCCCATGACCCAATAGCGGTGTGGCGCGCGCCATGTTCGAGCCGACGGTGACCGCCCAGATCGAGAGCTGGTCCCACGGCAGCAGATATCCGGTGAACGAAAGCAGCAGCGTCAGAACCAGCAGGATGACGCCGACCACCCAGTTGAACTCGCGCGGCGGTTTATAACTGCCGGTGAGGAACACCCGATACATGTGCAGCCAGGTCGTGATCACCATCGCGTGCGCACCCCAACGGTGCA
>DATKOZ010000003.1:0-3881 GCA_035524375.1 Binataceae bacterium (SeqCode)
ACCAATTTCGCTTGGTCGATTCGAGCCTGCCCTTGCTGCAATTGCGTGCCGCGCGTGTCGATCAGGCTATTTATGTTCCGGCTATATTCTTGGTTGCGCTGAGTCTCCAGATCGATCTTCTGCCGCCGGTACGCTTCCAGATTTTGCTGCTGGATCATTTTCTCCAGCATCGTGCCAGCCTGTTTCTGCCGTTCCTCCTGATTCGCCTCCAGCGTGCCAGCGCCTTCCATGCCAGCGCCCAGAGCGCCGAGTGCTCCGCCACCGCCAAATAGTCCGGCGACGAGCGCGGGGATCGCGAAAGCCGCGAGGCTTCCGATCCCCTGCTTCAATCCCGAATTACTGGCGTCTGTACTGTCCGGCATGGCCTGTTACCGTGAGAGCATCGCAAGAATCTGCGAGTATTGAGAAATCGTCGAACTCGGATTGTCGGCGACGCCGGCGCCCCCGAAATTTGTGGGCACAGGATTCGATCCACCTTGGAGATTCGCGCTCGGCGCCTGATGCCGCATGGCCTCAAGTTGCTGCTGTTGGCGCTGCTGCATCAGTTGCGTACCGATCGGCCCGAGGACGCCCATCGTCTGTTGAAAGCCGCTCGGATTCATCATCTTGTAGAGATACGCAGCCTGCATTTGTTTCAATGGATCGTAGCCGGCCATCGCAGGCATGCCGCCGCTCATGTCGCCCATTCCGCCGGCGCTCGGGTCGCCGCCGCCAAACATCGCTGGCGTCACGCCCGGTATCATCCCGCCGCCGCCGGCTGGTGATGGTCCAGCATTCCCGGCCATGCTCATCATCGCGGCGAGCGAATTCGGATCGCCCGAGGCGAGCATTGTTGGGTCCATCGCACCGGGGACCATGCTTCCGCCGCCCATCGACGGGTCGCCGCCGAACATTCCACCCATGCCCCCGAGCATGCTGCCAATACTGTCACCAGTGTTGCCGCCGGCGGCTTGCCCGGTCATGCCGCCGATGCCCGAGCCCATCATCGACAAGCCCATCGGATTGCCAGGAGCAAAGTATTCCGATGCGGCTCCGCCAACGGTCTTGAGCCCATTAACGATGTATGGCATCGCGCCGCTCATATTACTTCCCCGATGCTCCAGGCGAGGTTGAGACCACGTTGCTCGCGCCGCTTGTGGCCTGTCCGATGCCGGCGCCAAGCTGGTTAAAGAGTTGATACGGCATTTGGAATGCGCTGAGCGCATTCTGGCGTTGCGCATTCATTTGAGCTTGTTGCTGCTGCTGATTGATCGACCCGAGCCCGAATTGCGTCTGTCCGGGAAGTAGCGAGCCCTGTTGTAAGGTCGGCAGCATCTGCTGTGTCTGCATCTGCGCGCCGCGCTCGAACTGATATGCCGGTTCGTAGATATTCGCCGCAAGAGACTGAAGATTGTTCCCCAGGCTGTATTGCGACATGAGCCGCTGGTCGGCCGAGGCGTTCGAATTAAACATCCCGGCTTGCTGCGCGGCGGCCATGTTGCCCGGCGCCGTTGCCGTCTGATACTGCGCAACCAAAGGCTGCGCGGCGGCGTTAAAATAATTTTGCAGCATCGGATTCGAACTCGGGTTCAGATACTGCCCGTTCATCGTATTCATCGCGAGATTGTTCGCGCTGTTCGAGAGGTTGGTCAACGATCCGGTCGCAGCACCGCGCATGTTTGCCATGCCGGCGCGCTGAGAAGCATTCAGCGGCGCAACTTGCTGATTCAGGTTTTGCGGATAGCCTTGTGCAAGCTGATTGAAGACCTGATTCGATTCTGCCCCGAGTAGTTTCTGGCCGACAGCCTGCGCCCAGGCCGGCTGACTGGTGCTAGTCGTGCTCTGACTCTGACCGCTACCCATGCTCATAGGCCTACTCCCAGAGAGGCATATCCCAGATAACTCCGACTGATCGGAATCCGAGCTTGCGCGCGATAGGCGCCCAATTCATGCGACCGGTCGCCCATCGAATCCGGTTGAAGCCGAGCGATCGACCGTATTCCTTCAATTCCTTGACCACGCCGGCGAGATATTTCCGCGAGACGAGCGGCTTACCGACCGCGAGCCATACCCAAAGCGTATAGGGCACGCTTAGGTAATTGTCGGGATAGCCAGTTGCTACCAGGAATCCGATCGGCTGCTCGACGATCGTCCCGTCTTTCGACAAGATTTCCCGGTCGCGTTCTTTCACAAACCACAGTTGACAAGGCTGTTCGCCGCGCAATCCCCGCTCGACGGCCGCGCGCACATGGCTCGGCGTCCACGGGTCTGTGTGCTCATCCTTCTTTTTGATGCGCGTGACACCTTCATGAATCCACGGCCAGAGCTTATTGAGCGTCGCGAACGTCACTATTTCTAGATGCGGCCCCGGCTTGGCCTTGATAGCTGGCGCGGCAGCCGCGCCGCCTTTGCGCGCCTTACGCACGGCCTCACGTTCGGCATTCGTGATGGGCAACACGTCCGGCAATGGAAGATCGACCCCTGTCCCGTTTTTGACCAATTCCATCAGTTTACGATGACCCCCATGCTCGCCGCTGTTACATCCGTATTCCCCGCGCCTCCCCCGGTCTGCGCAACGAGCGTGTAGGTATATTGCCCCAGGACAAGATTAGAGTCGATTCCTACTAAAGTTTTTCCCACAGATTGACCGCCGCCGACCGGCGGCAGGTAGTCCGAGGCGACCACGGTCGAGCCCCGCTTGATCTGGAAGATGACCGGATCGTTGCCGGCATCCGTCGTAAGCTGGACGCACGCCGAGAGTTGGACGAGTTGGGTGATATTGTTGAGGATGACCGTAACCGTCGCGAGCACGACTGGCGTGCCGCCCACCACGATCGGGAAAGGCCCGGCCGCCGCGTCATAGTCCGTGTTAATCGCCAGAAAATCGGTATTGATGATCCCGAGGACTTTCTGGAGAGCCTGAATCAAATCGGGAAACCACTTGTCGAGAAGTTGCCACCGATAACGGAATTGCGAACTGCCGGGCGCGACCCTCGGCGGCTTGGGTAACACAAGCGGTATGGACTGAACTTCGCTCATGTCTCACCCGCCTGAGAAAGATCGACTTCCAATTCGACAATTTCGCACGGATCGTGAACCGTAAGCTGCAATCTCTGCATCCGTTGCGTCAGCGGAGCATTGAACCAGCCATCTTGATCGATGGCCTGCTTTGTTCCGATGTAATACGGCTGCCCCGCGATGTACCGATAGAGTTGCGTAAGCTCGACTGTGCCCAGGGACGGCCCCGGATCGGGATACGTTTCGAATGGTCCGGGGTCTTCGCCAATGGTCGGAGTCGGCAAAGGCGCCTGAAATGGATACAAAGAGAACCGGGGACGTGCCCGATTGATCTGATAAAGGTAGTGTCCGTCCCCGATCGTGTTCGTCGTGATGTATGGAGAGGCTAGCGGAGAGGCCGGATTGTATTCCCGGAGCGCATGATCGGGCAGGAAGACGCCCGAAACCGGCCCGGAAGCAACTTCTATGTTGCCCAACAGCGGAAAATCGATCGCAAGACGACCCCAACCCCAGGTTCCGAACCGGATATTGAAGCAAACATACGAGTCAAGCGACCCGTCAGCCGATGCGTTGCTCGGATAATGCCAGAAAACGCACGGTCCATTGTTCTCATCGTACCGGCCGGCGATGCTCGACCGGAAACCTTTGTTCAAATCGCGGAAGATAAACTCACGCAGGTTGTTCTGTATGGGCAAAAGCGAGTAGCCATCGAACGTATAGAAATCGTCAATGCCCCAGAAATAGAGAACGTCGCGCGCATTAACGACCGCCTCCTGACATGGCGTGCCAACTTGATGCGAGACAACCGCGACATTCCAGAAAAAGGGCGGCCCGGTGAACGTCGCATAGTGCAAAGCGCGCCGTTTGAAGAAAGCGCAGTTGCC
>DATKOZ010000004.1:0-11456 GCA_035524375.1 Binataceae bacterium (SeqCode)
TGAACACAAGGGGTGGCTTTGGTACGGCCTCGCCGTAATCATCGGTGGCGTAGTCGGATTCCTCTGCGCTTGGGGAATGCGGGCCTTCGGCGGCGAATATGCACGCCGATTCGCCGCAGGGCCCAACGTCCAAGAGTGGCGTTTCCGTCTACTGTATCTATTGGCGTCGGCGTGGATTATTCTGGCGGCCTTTATTGGTGGCTGGGTGATGCAAGCGGTTATGCATATCATTTGAGGTTACAAATTCCGGCATTCCGCATGAGGCGCCGTTGGGCAGGTGATGGCGGATGTCGCGTCCAAAGTGATGGTGACGGTGGAAACGCAACCGATCTTTGGTCCGGCCGAGCCGATCGTGATGCCGTAAGGGCCGATCAATCCCGTACGGTTACCGGTGATTTTGGCGATTGGCTTCACGTTGCCGTGGCTTTTCGGCGCATACACTGTG
Organism: Binataceae bacterium (SeqCode); assembly: GCA_035524375.1. Classification (GTDB taxonomy): domain Bacteria; phylum Desulfobacterota; class Binatia; order Binatales; family Binataceae; genus Binatus. Next base: position 446 of record DATKOZ010000004.1, read on the forward strand.
ATCGAGGGCATCGAATGTGGCCCCCTCGGCGTGGCGAAATTTGTCACGTATATTTTCCCGGCGGAATCGACGGCAACGCCGATTGGCTCGTTGAGTCCCGTGCGGGAGCCTTTGATGGTTGCGTATGGTGCCACGTTGCCGTTACTGCCGGGCGAATAAATCGTGACGCTTCCATTTCCGCTCGGACCGCCGTCGCGATTGACCACGTAGATATATCCCTTGGAGTCCACGGCAATACTTTCAGGAAAATTCATTTCGCCGTTGCTGCCACCGATCTTCGCGATGGGCGCCACGTTTCCAACGCTGCCCGGCGCAAAGACGACGATGCTGTCGAAGCCACCCTCCACTACATTTTGGTCCAATCCATAGAGGTTTCCGCTGGAATCGAAAGCGATGTCTCCGAGCCCGCTTGAGGGCCAGTCAATCTCCGTCTTATCGCCGCCGATCATGGCGATCGGAGATGCGTATTCGTCGCTGCCCGGAGTAAAGGGAGCGTAGATGTAGATGTAGCCGAATTCGCCCGGCATGTAGATGTATCCGCTCGAATCGACCGCGAATCCACCCGGAATAAACCCCAATTGCATCGTTGCGACGGGCGAGGCATTGCCGCCGCTGCCGGGCGCATAGACGGTTACGGTCCCGTTGGAGATGGCGTTGGTCACATAAACGTAGCCGTTTGAATCCACCGCGATTCCCCACGGAGCGGCCAGTCCGGTGTTGCGGCCGACGATTATCTCGCTCGGCGCGACATTGCCGTGGCTACCCGCCGGGTAGGCAGTGACGATCGAGCTCGCAACATCATAGTTGGCAACAACGATAGTGCCCGTGCTCTTCCGTCCCCCGGCGCGGGCGGACATCGGCGCAGCCACGATGATTGTCGCGTACAGCAACGCAACAATGCCGGCGAATTTCCTTAGGTTCACAGGCTCTCCGATCTCGCAGTAGAAATTTGACTCCAGAATATTTTTGTCGAAGTGGCCCACGTTTTCACAAGGCCGATTCCTAAGACAATTGCAACCGGGGGCGCGCTTCGATAGAGCTTCGCAGTGGCGGGGCATGGGCGGCCGCCGCAATCACTATGGATCAGCTTTATTTCGTCGTTCACACCCATTGGGACCGCGAATGGTATCAGCCGTTCCAGCAGATGCGCGCGCGGCTGGTCGCGATGGCGGATCGAATGATCCCGAATGTCGAGCGCGGGACGATTCCGTCGTTTCATTTCGACGGCCAGACCATCGTGCTCGAGGATTACCTCGAACTGCGTCCGGAGGCGGAGCGCCGCCTGCGTAAGCTGATTCGCGCGGGCAAAATTCAGGTCGGCCCGTGGTACGTGCTGGCCGACAGCTTTTTGGTCAGCGGCGAGTCCTTGATCCGTAATCTGGAAATCGGAATCGCTCAGGCGCGCCGATTCGGCCGGCCGCTCGGCGTCGGCTACATTCCCGATCAATTCGGCCATATCGCGCAGATGCCGCAAATTCTGGCGGGCTTCGGCCTCAAGACTGCGGTTCTGTGGCGCGGGGTCGGAAACGACGTCAATCGCAGCCGCTTCGTATGGGAGGCGCCCGACGGCACCTCCGTGCTCACGATTTATCTAAGTGACAGCTACTCCAACGGCGCCAATCTGCCGCTGGAATCGGTGGAAAGCTTTCTTTCGCGAGCGGATGAAATCGCCGGCCGCGGGCGTACATTCGCCGACGGCGCGCCGATCCTGGTCATGACTGGTACCGATCATGCCGAGCCGGACTCCAGACTGATGGAGCGGATTAATCAGGCACGCGAAATTTCGCCGATGACATTCGAGGTCGGCCCGCTGGAACCGTACGTCCACCGGATCGAAGCGATGCCGCTAAACGGCACTCCGCATCATCGCGGCGAGCTGCGCTCGCCCTTGCGGACGCATCTGCTGCCCGGATGCACTTCCGCGCGGACGTGGATCAAGCAGCGCGATTTCGAGAATTGCATCGCGCTGGAACGATTGGCCGATCCGCTTGCGGCATTGGCGAATTCGCTGGGCCGGGGCGGCGACCTTGAGGCGTTTCTCAACTTGGCGTGGCGTACCGAGATTCAGAACCATCCGCACGATTCGATTTGCGGATGCTCCGTCGATCAGGTGCATACCGACATGCGCTACCGGTTCGATCAGGCGGCGATGGTCGCGGACAACGTCATCCGGCGCGCGTCGGCGGCATGCCTGAGCGGGACGTCCGGAGCGCCCAGCCTTGCGGTGTTCAATCCGACGTTCAGCCGGCGCACGCTCGTGACCGGCAATGCGCACCTGCCCGATCCCGAAGCGAGCTATGCCGCTGTAGCCGCCGACGGATCTCGATATCCAATCGTCGCCGACATAGCTCGAGCGGGACGCGCCTTCGATATCGAACTGCCGGTCAGCGACATCAAGTCGATGATCGGCGGATTGAGCCAGGCATCGATGTTCGGGTTCACGCTCGATCGTTACGAGGTAACGCGCCCGGCCGAAGGCCCGCCGCAGGTCACTCTCTACATTAGCCGCGCCTCCACCAGCGATCTCGATTTGGACGAGCTGCGTCATGCGATTCGCACGCAACTGCCGGACTCGGGGACGGTGCGGATTCATGCGGTCGATGCGGCGCGATGCCGCCTGAGCTTTGTCGCTGACAATCTTGCGCAGGCGGGATTCAGCGTTTTCCGGTTGGAGCGCGACGATTCCGCCGCGCCGAAGAATGCTCAGCCGGCCGCCAATTCAATCGAGAATGCGTTCTATCGCCTGACGCAGACATCGCGGGGACTGGAAATCCTGGACCTAAAGCGGAACGCCTCGATGGAGTTGTATTTCGAGGACGACGGCGACCGCGGCGACGAATACAACTACGACCCAGTGCCGGGCGACCGTGCGATCGCGGCACCTGCGTCGATTTCGGCGCGCGTGACGGAATCGGGACCGGTGCGATCGCGGATGATTGTAACGATGGCGTTCGACCTGCCGGCGGCCGTCGCGCGAGATCGGCAGACCAGATCGGCCGATCGCGAGAAACTGGAAATCGAGTTGATCGCGACGCTGCATGCCGGCCTGGAGCGGGTGGATTTCTCCGCGACGATAACTAATCGCTCGAAAGATCATCGCATCCGCGCCGCATTGCGCACGCCGGTTGCTGCCGCCGATGCCGTGCAGGACACCAGCTTCGGCATCGTGCGCCGCCCACTTCAATCGCCCGAACCACCCGGCATGGAAGATTTCTATCCGGCGGCGCCGCATCGCACCTTTACCGCGGTCGAGGGGCCGGAATTTTCAGTCGCATTGGCAAGCCGCGGAATTTATGAATGCGAAGTCCGGCGGGATGGTCCCGGCTCAACCATCCTGCTGACGCTGCTGAGATGCATCGGATGGCTGTCGCGCTCGGACTTAAGCTCGCGGCGCGGGGGTGCGGGCCCGGAGCTTTCCACCCCGGGAGCGCAGGAGCTTGGAACGCATCATTTCGAATTTTCCGTAACTTCATTCCGGGGCAGCCACCTTGAAGGCGACCTGCTCCAGCGGCTGGATGGTTATGCCGCGCCGCCGCGGCTGTTCTTGTCGCGTGGCATACTTGATTCGGCCGGGCTGTCGCTGGCCGAATGCGACAATCCGCGCATAATCTTTTCGACTGCGCGGCCGCTTGAGCGCACTGGAACGTACAAGGTGCGCGCATTCAGTGCCTCTCCTGAGCGCGAGCGGGTGCGTTTCGCATTCGGCGGGCGGCGAGCCAAGCCGATCGATCTGGCGGGTGGTGCGGTAAAACGGGACGGCCTGAAGCGATCGCGAGGCGGGCTCGCGCTTGAGATGCGGCCGTTCGAAATCGTCACTTTCGAGGTTCGCAACCCCGGCGGTGCTTGAAAAATATTTTCATTAGAGGGTCGAAAAATATTGATCGCCGCGATGAATCCGATATCTTGTCTTTTCATGGGGGCGCGGTGAATCCAAAACTCGCCGCGCGAAACGATTCTCAACGGAACGGATTTCAAATGAGGGAGCAATAGCGGAAGAGATGAGCGAAAAGTCCACGGTTCGAACCGTGTATGAGTTCCCCGTCGCCGGCCACCTGTGCCGCGATGGCGCCGTGCGTTATGTCAAGCTCGTGCGCCACGCAGGCCAGCAGCCGGAAGGCACCTGCCAGCAGTGCAAAGCCTCCTTTCAGTATCGGAAGCCGAAACCTTCGTCGGTGCGTCATCCCGAGGGCGAAGGCATCGTCCACTTTTAGAATGCATTTGAATTAGCGCGCGCCGAAGTCGTAGCGCGCGCGATTTGGCCGCGGATGCCAACTGGTCCACGGCGGCGCTATGGTTTGTTTGCGGCGGCAGGATCCGCCATCGGCTTTGACTTGACCATCAAGATTTCGGGGCCGCGATAGTATCGTGGCAATTCCGCACCAACCAAATTCCACCGGTTCTGCGAATCGAACCAAAAATCGACCTTGGGTGCGAACGGTGCGACTAGCAGGCTGAGCACTCCAAAGTCCGGAGTCGCATCGACCCGCATCGTCGGCTTGCCATAAAGCTGCCAGACATCGGCAGTGGGCGTCTTGAGGTCCAGATCGATCACTTTTGGGCCGGGTGCGCATGCGAAGATGTGCAAATCGCGCGCGTCGAGGTCTCCGGCGCGGTACAGTAGCTGGACCGAAATCGAGATGCTGCCGCCTGCAATCGTGCCGGAGGGAATCGTCAGCCGCTCAGCCCGATCGCGCTCTGTGCCCGAAGTGAAATCCTGGCAGACCGCATACCCGGAGGTGAGATCGGCGCGCGCGACGCGCTGCGGGGAGCCATCGGCATTGAAAAACGAATGGCTGTACTGAGTCAGCCGCCAAGTACCCGGCGCCGGCGCGATTATCGTTTCATCTTCGAGATCGTACTGGCCATCGGTGAAACGATTCTCGCCGTGCAGCGTGATGCCGCCGGGAAACCGGTCGCCGTTGTAATGGCCGCGGCCGATCGCGGTTTTGGTGTCCGGGCTCACGATTACAAAATCCTGCGGCTGCAAGCCGAGCCAATCGACTCCGTCGCCTCCCGTCGCCGTCCGTGACAGAAGCGGCAATGCCATCAGCGCAAATCCAGCCGCGATAAACAGCCGCTTACGGTTGCCTTCGCCTCTGCCGAATGACTGTCGCATCGCGCAATGCGCTCCACTTGCGATTCTCCCCCCGCTCTGGGAGCTTTGACAACCGGCCGCAATACGAGTGACGGCATGCTCGATTCAATTCTAGGCGCCAATTCCGAAGTAAAGCGCGTTCAATCGCAGGTCGCGCGGGCATGCTTTGGGCTCGGAATCGGCCCCAACCAGGCGACAATCGCCGCGATAGCGATCGGTATCGCATCAGGAATCGCGTTTGGCCGCAGTGCGACGATTGCCGCAATCGCGATGCTCCTCGTGAGCGCCGCGCTGGACGTAATCGACGGAACCATCGCCCGCGAATGCTCCGCGCCCAGTGCGCTGGGAGGCATTATCGACTTGTGCGGCGATCGCGTGGTCGAGACGTGCGTGATTATCGGGATCGCGTGGGGGAATCCGCAGATCTATTTTCCTGCACTGATGTTGCTGTGCAGCTGGTACGTGAACATCACCGTGTTTCTTGCCGTCGGCGCGGCGCTGGAGCGTCGCGGGCCGAAGCTGATCGAGTATCCGCCGGGAATATTGGAGCGGACTGAAGCGATAATCTTCTTCGTAGTACTGGGAATTGTCGAGGCGGTAACCATCTTGCGCCCACTTGGCCCGTTTCTCTGCTACCTGATGACCGCGCTGGAAATCGTCACCGCGATGCAGCGCCTGATGTTTGGCGTTGGGCAATTGCGAGCCAGTGGCGAGTCCGCACCGAACGGGTGATGAAATTCAGGCTTCGTCGGAGCGCTTGAAGAGCTTCATCAGATCTTCCAGCGGGGCAGGGGGGATTGCCGCCGCCGCAAGGGCGTCGCGCACGTGCTCGGCGGATTTCATCCCGACCAGCGCGACGTTCACGCCGGGCGTCGAGCGCACGAATTGAATTGCCCGCTGCGCATCGCTGGTGAATCCATTAAACGCATCGGCGACAATCGGAGGCAGTCGGCGCGACAACTGGCCCTGCAACAGTGATGCGCTGGCGCATACCGCAATTCCCAACGACTGCGCACCGGCCAGCGCGGTCATCTTTTGGCCGTTGACGATTTGCGTGGCGTGGCCGACCGCTTCTGGCATCGCAAGGTTGTACGGCAGTTGAATTGCGCGAAAGCGATGCGAATCGCCGGCGACTTCGCGTGCGATGCGCACCAAGTCGTCAAGTGAAAGCCAGCCGCGTTCGGTTGGCGCCGCGCGGAAACCGTTCCACGTCGCGGCGCCGTATACTCCGATCTTTCCGGCGGCTGCGGCCTGCTCCAGAAATTCGAACGCCGACCTGATTCGCTGGAGAAACTCCTTGCGATCGATTGCTTCGAGCTGTGATTCGGGATTGTGCAAATAGTAAATGTCGATGGTCTCCAGCCCCAAATTCGCCCGCGACATTTCGAGCATCGCGCCGATATACCGGGGCGTCATGCAATGTGACCCATCGACGAGATCGCCCGGGCTTACGATCCCCGTGCGGATAAATTTCTCCTCGAACCATGCGCGCGGATTTGGGGGAACCTCGCCGTCGAAAGTGATGTATCCGCCCTTGGTTGCGATGACGATCTCTTCCCGCCGGATTTCACCTGCCGCGGCCATTGCCGCGATAGCCTTTCCGATATTCCGTTCGCTGCGCTGAAAACGATAGTTGACGGCGGTATCGACGAGGTTGATTCCGCCGCGCAGCGCGGCGGTGATCGATTCCTCATAGCTGCGATCGGTGTCCTCGTCCGGTTCGCCTAAGTAGGTGCCGATCCCGATGGATGAAATCGACAGACCGAGAGCCGGACGATAATTTCCGGGAAGGCTGGCGAATCGATTTGCGTATGTGGTGGTGGCTTCGGCGGTTGCGCGTCCCTTAAGCATAGAACCTCTCCGCTTGTTTCGCGGTATCATCTCAAACGAGCGCAATAAGTAAAATACCTCTTTATGATTGACATCAGCCGGCCAGCGACGGTTTGAAGAAACTTACCGGTTCGTCTCAAATATGCGTGGAGCGGGCCAACTAGACGTACAAATTTTTCTTTAATTTCAGTATGTTAAATGAATTTTCGATGATTTCCGCCGACAGCGTTGACACGCTTGAACACCGCCGTCTAAATTAAAACGTTTTTCGAATTCGTACCGAAGCGGCCTTGGAAGGCTCGGTTACGGGTGAAAGAAGCCGATGGTCAGGCGTGACAGAACAAACTATGTAATCCAGTCGGTCGCAAACGCGCTCGACGTGCTGGAACAGTTCTTCGGCGAGGCCGACGAGCTGGGCGTCACCGAACTGTCCAAGCGGCTCAAGCTGCACAAGAATAATGTTTTTCGTCTGCTCGCGACGCTGGAGGCGCGCGGTTACATAGAACAAAACAAGGCAACCGAGAATTACCGCCTTGGCATCAAATGCCTCCATCTGGGCCGCCGCTATATTCATCACGTCGGATTGGTTAGCCAGGCGCGTCCGATACTTGCCGAGCTGGCCGCAAAATGCCGCGAGAGCGCGTATGTCGCGATAAGCAGGCGTGAAGGAGTTGTTCCGCTGGAGGCGGCGGAAGCCGAAGACCGTGCCGTTCGCATTACGCTTCCGATCGGGATGCCGCTCCCATCGCATTGCACGGCGGCCGGAAAAGCGCATCTGGCGTTCGAGGCGGAGGAGCAGCTCAAGTCGTCTCTGCCCGAACCGCTCAAGCGCTACAGCGATCGCACTATTACCGATCGCGCCGCGCTGCTTGCGCAGCTCGAAACGATCGCCCGCGACGGCTATGCGGTCGACTCCGGCGAATTTATTGAAGAAGTCGCATCAGTCGCAGTGCCGATTCGCGACTACACGCGATCGGTGGTCGGCTCACTCGTCGTAGCGGGACCCGCCTACCGGCTGGGGGCCGATCGAATCGGCGCCGAAATTACGCCGGCACTAATCGAAGCGGGGCGCAAACTGTCGCATCGCCTCGGCTACAACGAATAGCGGGGACGGTTCCTTCACGCGTTACTTCGCGGGCGCGGTGGGCTGATTCATCGACGAGACCAAGCGTTCGATGGGAGCCTGACTGACCGTCACCAGTCCGCGCTGCGGCTGATTCAGGTCCAGCGTGACGTACACCGCCAGCGTCACCAGTAGAATAAAGCTCAATGTCGCGGGAAGTTCGGTCTTTTCCTCAAAGCCCTGTTCCCGGCCGACCAGCATCGCCGCCACCAGCGCGGAAACGAAGAGCAGCATAGCAACGCCAGCCGGCAGCCGGTTTTCGATTGCGCCGACGCGCTCGGCAGCGACGCTGGCCACCTGATTCAGCGTACTGGTAAGCGGAACCGCGATCGGCGTTCCGGCGCGGAGCGCTTCGCCGACCAGCTCGGTCATCTGATCCTGCATGTGCTGAAACTGCACAAGCAGGGCTTCGAGCCCGGGCTGATCGAGCTGGGTGTCGCGAGCCGCTTTAAGCCGCAGCGCAGCATAGGCACGGATTACATTCTGGAGCTTCGAGCGCACCGGCTCGTCGAGCAGGCTTGCGCAGGTGTAAAAGTCGCCGATCGCATTGCTGTCGCGAATTACCATTGTTCTGCGGTCTTCATGGCGGCTGATCGACATGCTGAAGGTGAACGCGAGCAGCAGGCCCAATAGTGCAAGGCTAGCTTCGTCGAACTTGGACCAGCGCGCCTTTCGATCGCGCGCGCGCAGCATACGACCCATCCGGAGGCCAAGGCCCCATGCCACGAGCATCAGCACGGCCAGAGTCAGCGAGAGGAGCCACGCGTCCTGACTCACCAAGAGTTCATCCATAAACGGATTGGTTCCTCAGGCGAATTTCGGGCCGCCGATGCCTCGACGTGTACCCGGGTGAAATCGAATATGATTGGGCGCGCGTGGCTGAATATTCGCTTGCAATCGGCATTGGCATCCGGTCAGGCTAGCCGCGAACGATGGAAATCACAAATGATTTGACACAAATCTGGCTGTGGACGCTCATGGTTGGGTGCGTGGGGTTTGACTGTATCCCGGGCCGCTGTTAGTTAAGATTCGCTTGAAAAACGATCGTTGGCCGATTACGGCTGCTTTCGGATTTGTATCGCCGTATCGCCGGCGCCATGGAGTAAAATCACAGTGAAGATTCTCGTTCCAATCAAACGCGTTCCGGACCCCGCAACGACGATTCGCGTCCTGCCCGACGGCTCCGGCATCGCCACCGACAACGTAAAATGGGTCATCAATCCATTCTGCGAAATTGCGGTCGAAGAGGCCCTGCGAATCAAGGAAAAGCAAGGCAACGGCGAGGTCGTCCTGGTCAGCATCGGCCAGTCCACGTGGCAGGAACAATTGCGCACGGGACTCGCGATGGGCGCTGACCGGGCGATTTTGGTAATCACAGCCACGACGCTCGATCCGCTTGCGATCGCGCGCGTGCTGGCCAAGGTCGCCGCTGACGAGAAGCCCGATCTAATCATCCTTGGCAAGCAGGCGATCGATGACGATTCGAACCAGGCCGGCCAGATGATTGCCGAGATGCTCGGATGGCCGCAGGCGACGTTTGCCTCTAAGGTCGAAATCGGCGCGGACAAGATTTCGGTCACGCGCGAAGTCGACGGCGGACTTGAAACGATTGCGTTCAAGGCGCCCGGAGTTATCACGACCGACTTGCGTCTGAATGAACCGCGCTATGCCTCGCTGCCCGGCATCATGAAGGCGCGCAAGAAGGAGCTCAAAGAGATTCCCGCCGAAAGCCTTGGCGTCGATCTGGCGCCGAAGCTCAAGGTCAAGACCCTGGCCGCTCCTCCCAAGCGCCAAGCCGGCCGCAAGGTCGCGTCGGTGGAGGAATTGGTACAGGTGCTCCACACCGAGGCGAAGGTCATCTGACCATCACGCAACAGGAGTCAATCGAAATGGGTGACGTATTAGTTTTCGGGGAACATCAGGGAGGACACTTTCCAAAGACCACCCTGATCGCCATCGCTGCCGGTCTCGATCTGGCGAAAAAGCGCAGCGGAAAGGTTGTCGCGGTCGTGATGGGCGATACGCTCGACGAACCGGCCGGCACACTGGCCAAGTATGGCGCGAGCAAGGTGATCTCACTGTCGAGCCCCGCGCTTAAGAATTATCTCGCCGATGCGCATTCGCAGGCGCTCGCCGCGCTGGCGAAGAAGATCGGAGCCGAGTATGTCCTTGCGGCCGCGACCGCGATCGGCAAGGACCTGCTGCCGCGTGTCGCCGCCCGTTTGGGTGCGCCGATGGCGTCGGAAATCACGGCAATCAACGATGACGGCACGTTCGTCCGTCCGATGTATGCGGGCAACGCGATGGCGACCGTCGAAATGGACGGACCCATCAAGGTGCTGACGGTGCGCGGGACCGCATTCGATGCGGCAAAGCCGTCCGATGCCGCCGCGCCGGTCGAAAAACAAGGTGCCGAAATCGATGCAGGCGCGCTCAAGATGGAATTCGTCTCGTTCAACGCGACCAAGAGCGATCGGCCTCAACTTACCGAGGCGAGCATCGTCGTCTCCGGCGGCCGCGGACTCAAGTCGGGCGAGAACTTCAAGACCGTGCTCGAGCCGCTGGTCGATGAGATGGGTGCCGCGATGGGCGCGTCACGCGCCGCGGTTGACGCGGGATTCGTCCCCAACGATCTGCAGGTTGGACAGACCGGCAAAGTCGTCGCGCCGACGCTATATGTCGCGGTTGGAATTTCCGGCGCGATTCAGCATCTGGCCGGGATGAAAGACTCCAAGATCATCGTCGCGATCAACAAGGACGAGGAGGCGCCAATCTTCAACGTCGCCGACTACGGCCTGGTCGCCGACCTGTTCAAGGCGGTTCCGGAGATGGCCGCGGAAGTGAAGAAGCTCAAGCATTCGTAGCGACTCGGACATTCGAATCGAGGAAAAGGCGCGGCTTTCGCCGCGCCTTTTTTGTTACGAACGCACGATGGTTATCGCATCGCTACGGTATAACCGTGA
>DATKOZ010000005.1:0-135230 GCA_035524375.1 Binataceae bacterium (SeqCode)
TGGTGGCGGGCGCCGATGCCCCGCGGACGATGTAGAACGCCCAGAACTGTTCATTGCCCACCGGACCAACATTGGCCAGCTGCGTCCATCCGGATGGCGGCGTTACCGATGAGGGGACGCCGTTCATGCTCAGATAGGCGAGGTCGACGTCGCCGCTGGCGCTCCCAGCGGGCAGGTTGCAGGTCACATGGGTGCTGGCGGAAGCGCCCGCGAATGCTCCGACACCGACCAGTTGGATTATGGGCGTCGGTGTAGCGGTCACGGTCGGAGAGACGGTGGCGGTTGGGGAGATTGTGGCCGTTAAGGTTGGAGACAGCGTGGCTGTAGGTGACACCGTCGCCGTCGGCGAAATGGTCGCGGTCGACGACGGCGAGAAAGTTGCCGTTGGGCTGATCGTTGCAGTCGGGCTTATCGTCGCCGTTGGCGTCGAGGTGGTGGTCGCGGTCGGCGAGAGCGTGGCGGTTGGACTTAAGGTCGCGCTTGGGATCAAACCAATCGCGATGCCAAAAGCGCTATCTAGTCCGGTGTTGGAACCGGTGATGGTGAGGCTTGGCGCCACATCGCCGTCGCTGCCCGGTGGATAGGCTAGAAGGGTGCTGGGACCGGAGCCGGATGGTCCGAAAGGGTCCGCCACGTAGATGTTCCCGCTGGAATCTAAAGCAATGCCTAGCGGAGAGCGAGCGACGTAAGAGACCGGGGAAATGCCCAAGTGCGTGTTGGAGCCGCCGATGCCCGCGATTGGCGAGTAGCTGCCGGCTGAATAGACCGCGATCCCGATAGGAAAGCTGCTGCTTGTACTACAGTAGTAATTCCCACCAATAGAGCAGTATAGCAAATCGCAGTTGAAGCCGATTTCAGTTGCATAAATATTCCCCGAGGAATCCAACGCCACGCCCACCGCCCCTATGGAAACGCTGATGGTGGTCGTGGGCGTAACGTTGCCGTTGCTCCCGGGCGGATAAATGGAAACGTAGCCCGCAGGGCCAGGGCAATCAATTCCCTCCGCGAAGTTGCAGGCGTTGGGCACCAGCGAGCAGGGGGTGCCGAAGTTTGCCACATAAATGTTTCCGCTGGAATCCAGCGCGATACCCAAGGGATCTTCGAGACCCGCGCCACTGATGGTGGCGATTGGCGCCACGTCGCCGGTGCTGCCGTGGGCGTAGACTGTGACGCTCGGATTGTCGGTGGTCGCGCCACAGACTGAAGCGCAATTCACGACATAGATGTTTCCACTCGAATCCAGCGCGATTGCCGCGGGAAAATCGAGTCCAGTACGGGCGCCACTGATGGTGGCAATTGGCGCCGCGTTGCCGTTGCTACCGTGGGCATAGACTGTGACGCTACCGGTACCGGATGTGCCGGAGGTATAATAGTTAGCAACGTAGATGTTTCCACTCGAATCCAGCGCGAGAGCGGGTGGCCCATCGAGCCCGGTGCTGGCGCCGCCGATGATGGCGAACGGCTGCGCGTTACCGTTGCTGTTGGCCGGATAGGTGGTAATCGCGTTGTTTCCGGCGTTGCTGACGAAAATTGCGGTCTGGCCGGGCACCGCAGTCGGCGTCGGAGTTGATTGCGCCAAGACAAATGGCGGCCGGATTAGGAACGTCACAATCGCAGTGACAGCTGCGATGATGACGACACTTATTTTTCCCAGCGGCTCTCTCATCGCCCCGTCTCCCGTTGGAGCGAACCTAAACCAGTCTACGCTCGGATAAACGTCCTCAGCAAGCGTATATTCTCATACTACAAGGATCCCCGCCTACTGGCATGTGCAGCTTGGGCCTGCGCCGGTGGTGCAAGTGCCGGAGTCGAGCAAGCACGACTGGCCCAAGAAGCCCGGGTTGGCCTGCGTCGAGTCGCAACTGCCATCCGATGCCGTGTAGCAGTCGCCATCCGGTGTGATTCCGGACACTCCGTACCCAGTCAGATTGATCGTCTGCGGACTGGTCGTCGCGTTGCCCGTGATTACCAGCGTTCCCGTGATCGACGCGTCCACATGCGACGCATCCGCCGTAAGATCGACTGCGATTATGCAGGTGCCGCCCGGTCCCAGCCCCGCCGGGGTTTCCGGACAGGTTGAATCACCCGGTACCAGCGTGAATTCATTGGGTCCCGTGTAGCCCGGCGTGGTGTCGGTCAAATTCAGCGTCTGCAGCACCAGCGGATTAGTGAAACCGGTGTTGTTCACCGTAATGAACTGCTCGTTGGCCACTGTCACCGGCGAGCCGCCAAAGTCCAAGGGATTGGGCGTGATTGTGTCCGTCGTGGATGGCGGCAATGTACCCGTCCCGGTTAGCGTCACTGTCTGCGGGCTGGAGACCGCATTATCGGCCACGTGCAGATGCGTCGTGTACGAACCGGTGCTCTGCGGAGTGAACGATACGTTGATCGAGCATCCCGACTGCGCGGGGATGCCGCCCGGCGCCTGGCAATCGGTGAAGAACACGCCGAAATCCAACGAGTCATCGATCGTGATACCGGTGATGATTGCGTGGTTGGTGAATCCGGTGTTGCTGACTGAAATAACGCATGTGGTCGACGTGTTCCCTTCGACAACGCTCCCGGAGCCGCACGACGGCGGCCCCACTGTGATGGTTGTTGTCGGCGTTCCAGCCGGTGTCGAAGTCGCCGTCGGGGTTCCGGTCCGGGTCGCGGTCGCGGTTGGAGTTCCTGTGCGTGTCACCGTCGCGGTCGTCGTCAGCGTGAGCGTGGTCGTTGAGGTTGCAGTCGGCGAGACGGTCGCTGTAGGTGAAATCGTAGCCGTCGGAGAGATGGTCGCGGTTGGCGTGGGAGTGCCGCAGGGACAGGCGCCTAGTGCCCAGACTTTTCCGCTGTAATCCCCGAAATAAATCGTGCCGTCAGAGCCAATCGCCGGCGAAGAACCGATGAGGCCAGATCCTGTGTACTCCCATTTCAGTGAACCATCGGGGTGGAATGCGTATAAGCCCCCGAATAAGGAACCTACGTAGATGGTGTTATCGGAACCAATTGCGGCCGAGGAGCCATTCGAATCGTAGAGTGAATAACTCCATTTCTGGGTCACGGATCCCTGTCCACCGTCGGTCAGCGCATAGAAATTGCCGTGATCGTCAGCGATATAGATAGTGCCGTCAGAACCGATTGCAGGTGACGCATCGACGTAGAAAGTGGTTGCGAACTTCCATTTCTGCGTGCCATCGGGGTTTATCGCATAGACGTTATAATCGTCGGAGCCGATGTAAATCGTTCCGTCAGAGCCTATCGCCGGCGAGGAATCGACGTAACTCCCAGTGGCGAACTTCCACTTTACCGCGCCGGCGCCCTGCCCCCCGTCGGTGAACGCATAAACGTTACCGTCATAGGATCCGGCGTAAATCGTGCCATCCGGTGCGATGGCCGGTGCCGACTCCATCGCATAGCCGCTTGGGGCCGCGCTCCACTTTAAGGTGCCGTTTGGGTTTATCGCATAGAGACCGTAGATTCCGATGTAAACTGTCCCGTCGGCGGCCACCGTCGGTGACCCATATACGGGCGCTCCCGACGTATATTTCCATTTCATCGATCCATCCGGGTTTATGGCGTAAACATAGTTATCATTAGAGCCAATATAGACGGTTCCGTTGGAATCCACGGCTGGCGCGGAAAATTGAATCTCGTTGCCGGTCGTGAATTTCCATTTCAGGATTCCGGCGGAAGTTATCGCGTAGAGATTGTTGTCATTCGACCCGATATAAATTGTGCCGTCAGATCCGATAGCCGCCGACGATTCGACCCGTTGACTGCCGGCATTAAATCCCCATTTGAGCGTTCCGGCATTGGAGCTGGTGCTGTATTGGCTAAGGCCAGATTGAATTAGGTCGTGACGGAACTTTGGCCACGGGCCACCGGGCACGAATGTGGGCGTCGCGGTCGTCGTTGCGGTGGTAGTGGAGGTTACCGTCGGACTCACCGTCGCGGTTGGGCTTACGGTTGCCGTTGGCGACCGCGATATCGTCGGGCTCGGCGAGATCGTGGCGGTAGGCGAAACGGTCGCAGTTGAAGTCGGCGATGGAGTTGCGCAGGTAACGGACACCGTGACGGGCGACGATGCGATGCCGTTTGCGACCACTACCAGGCTGCTGGTTCCGCACTCGATGTTCCCCGGAACGTCGAACTCGGTAGATACCGGCGTGCTCCCGGTCGCCACGGCCATGGTACTGTGATTGTGCGTGCGGGCGTAAACCACATGCCCGGTTCCATTATTGGTAATCCGGACCAGCGGATAATTTGTGGCGGCCTGATAATCGTCGCCGTAGCCTACGGCTTGTGACAGACCATTAAATTGAGTTCCCGTGATCGAATAATTGGCGCCCAGCGCCGCGATCGTACTTGGATAGGTTGAAATCGTCGGCGCCCATGCCGAATTCGGCGAACCCGCCGGGGAGTAAATTGCGGCGAGAGCGGTGTCGTTGGTTAACAACACCTGTCCCGTCGGCAAGGTCAGTAACCGGTTCACGAATGATACCGTCTGAGGCAAACCGGTTGGCGAAGCGACCTGAGCGAGATTGGTTCCGTCGAATTCGAAAAATTCGGTCGGCGGAATCCATTCGCAGGCGGGCTGGCTGTCCACCGGGCCAGGTGCGGCGAGTATGTTGCCGTTCGGAAGCAACGCCGCGGGCGCATCGGCCATACGGAGTTGTTCCGAAACGTTATTAATCGTGCAATCGCCGATATTGAAGTTCACATTAATGCTGGGGAATGTCGGACCGCTGGCCCAAGTGTGTGTAGCGGTATTGTAAATGTCGTTGTATCCGGTCGCCCCCATCGCAAACACGGTTCCGTCGGGACGCAGGATTGCCGGCCCGATCTCAAACAGCGAGGTATCGACCAGCGGATCGGGCGCAGTGGCGATACTGGTCCAGGTCTGCGTCGCTGAATCATAAACGTCGGCCGGAGTTTCAGTGTTGTCGTTAGAATTCCACACCTCCAGCGTCAGCACGGTTCCGTCGGGCAATAGCGTCCAGCCCTCTTCATCGTTGTAACCGTTGCTGTCGCTGGCTCTACCAGTTGGAGTGAACGGCGTATTGAAGCTGGGCGGATTCGTTCCCGCATTGAGCGTGACGTCCTGATTGCTGACTGCCTGCGCAACCATGAAAGTGCCGTCGGGAAGCACGACCGATTGAGCATCGCCAATTTGCGTCCAGCCGGTCGGGGGCGTCAGGCAGGTCCACGTGTTGGCGACCGGATCATAGACGGCGGCCTGATCGGTCCATACTTCGTAACCACCGGGAATATAGTTGTAATTGTAGTTGTATTCGCCGCCGGCAATCACCAGACGGCCATCGGGCAGCACCGCCGAGCCGTAATATAGGGGGGAATACACGGTATCGCTCGATGCGCCCGGATAGGTATTTGGGCAATTCGACGGAGATGCGACCTGCGTCCAAGTACCATTGATGTAGCTTCCGGTATTGTCAGGAGTCAGTTTCCACCATCCGACGGCGGTCAGGTTTGCATCTTGCGCCAACACCGTTCCGTCGGTCAGGAGAAACGTGCTGACCGGATAAAATTCCGGGGTCTGCGAAATCGGCTGATTGGTAAGTTGAGTCCATGTCCCCGAGGTGATCGGCGGTGGCGAACCCGGCCGCCTGCTGGCTGCGGCTTGGGGACGGTTTGCCGGAGGCGGCAAAACCGGCGCGGATGGCGGACGAAGCGCGACCGGGCGCTGCGGCGGAGAAGAGATCGTTGGCGCCGGTAACGATTGGCTCTGCGCATTCGCACGATGTGTCGAAAGAAAGGCCCCGGCTAAAATCGCGGATGCCGCCGCGATGAAGATCGCGGCCACGCCAATCCGTATTTTGCCTGCAGATTTGTTCACCACTCCCCCTCCGCGGATGGAGCAAATCGTATTCAGCCTGATCGTGTAAGAGAATAGGCGTGCGTAATGTACTAGATATCGCGTGTTCGGTCAAAGTAACGCTTCGTAGCGCTCGCCCTATTGGCAAGTGCAATTCGGGCCCACGCCGGTCGTGCAGGTACCGGAGTCAATCAAGCACGACTGTCCGGAGAAGCCGCTGTCGCTCTGCGTCGCGTCGCATGCGCCGGTAGCCGTCGTGTAGCAATCACCGTCCGATGTGATTCCAGAGACTCCGTACCCGGTCAGATTGATCGTCTGCGGACTGGTCGTCGCATTGCCCGTGATTACCAGCGTTCCGGTGATCGACGCGTCCACATGCGACGCATCCGCCGTAAGATCAATTGCGATGATACAGCTCGCCTGCGGCCCAAGTCCCGCAGGCTCGGTCGGACAGCTCGAATCGGCCGGTACCAGTGCGAACTCATTCGGTCCCGTGTAACCGGAAGTTGTGTCGTCAAGCGTCAGAATCTGCAGCACCAGCGGATTGGTAAAGCCGGTGTTGTTCACCGTAATGAACTGCTCGTTGGGCTGTCCAACCGGGGAGCCGCCGAAGTCCAGCGGATTGGGTGCGATCGTGTCCGACGTGGAGGGCGGCAGCGATCCAGTTCCGGTCAATGTCACGCTTTGCGGGCTGCTCGAAGCATTGTCGTACACGTGCATTTGCGTCGTGAAACTTCCGGTGCTCTGCGGAGTGAATGATACGTTTATCGAGCACGATGACTGGGCGGGGATTCCGCCCGGCGACTGGCAGTCGGTGAAGAACACTCCGAAGTCCAGCGTGTCGTCGATCGCGATGCTGCTGATAATCGCATGGTTGGTGAATCCGGTATTATTCAGCGTGAGCACGCAGCTCGTCGAAGTGTTGCCCTCCACCACGCTTCCGGAGTCGCACGAACTCGGCCCCACGCTCACCGATGTGGTCGGGATGGAGGTCGGCGTCGCGGTCATCGTGGCGGTTCTGGTCGCGATCGATGTAGCAGTAAATGTGGCCGTTGCGGTGAAGGTCTTGGTTGCCGATGCAGTAGCGGTCACCGTCAGCGTTGGAGAGAACGTCGCCGATGCCGTTCGAGTCCCGCCTCCGAAAGTACCGGTCGCCGTCGCCGTCGTGGTTCTCGTGATTGTCGCGGTGGCCATAAAAGTTGGGGTCGCGGATTGAGTGGCCGTATCAGTCGCGGTCAGCGTCGGCGATGCGGTTGTGGTTGTTGTCAAAGTGACCGTGAGTGTCACGGTCGGGGTCGCGGTTGTTGTAGGCGTGGAGGTCCTGGTGAGCGTCGGAGACGGAGTGGTGGTCGTTGTCCGGGTTGCGGTGGGAGTGGCCACCGGGCCGGTATTTATTGCATAAAGCTTGTCGTTTTGAGAGCCGATATAGACCGTACCGTCGGACCCGATAGCCGGAGATGAATTAACGGAGCTTCCGGTCGCGACTACCCACTTTTGCGTAGCCGACGAACCGTTGTCGGTAACCGCGTAAACGTAGCCGCTGTTTGTGCCGATAAAAATGGTGCCATCGGAGCCGACTGCGGGCGAGGAATCCGAACTGTCGCTCGTTTGGAAGGTCCAGTTAAGCGTGCCGGATGAGCCGTTGTCGGTGATTGCACTTAGCGCGCCGCCGTTGGAGGCAAAGTAAATCGTTCCACTGGGACCAATCGCTGTGGTGGAGAACGACGAATCGGTGCTGGGGGCGGATACCGACCAATCGACGGTTGCGGAAGTCCCATTATCGGTGACTGCATATATGAAATTATCGTTGTACGAGTTGTAATAGATTCTACCGTTAGATCCGACCGCGACCGCAGTGATTCCCTGAGTATCGAGAGCCTTCTGCCATTTTTTTGTGCCGCTCGACGTATTGATGGCGAAGAGCGAGCCGGTATCCGTGCCAACGTAAATTGTGCCGCCGTCGTTGCTAATCGTAGGAGATGAATCTACCACGTTGCCGATGTTGTACGCCCACTTTTCAGATACCGTCCCTTGACCGCCGTCCGTCAGCGCGTAGAGGTTGCCATCGCCGGAGCCGAAGTAGATCGTCCCGTCGGACCCGATTATTGGAGATGACGAAATCTCTCCGCCGGTTGTATACACCCATTTCTCCGAACCGCCGGAGTTGATGGCATATAAATTGTCGTTTTGCGTTCCAACGTAGATTGTCCCGTTGATGCTCACCGCGGGCGACGATGTCTCCGAGATGCCGGTCGTCGAATTAATCTGGAATTTCCACAATTGCGAACCATTCGAGGTACTATACGCGTATAAATAGCCGTCATCAGACGCTGCGTAGACCGTGTTGCCGTTGATGCTTAGCGCCGGTGACGATTCCACCTCGC
This sequence comes from Binataceae bacterium (SeqCode), assembly GCA_035524375.1. Classification (GTDB taxonomy): domain Bacteria; phylum Desulfobacterota; class Binatia; order Binatales; family Binataceae; genus Binatus. Next base: position 8,200 of record DATKOZ010000005.1, read on the forward strand.
CGCTGGTCGTCGCGGTCCAATTCGTCGCGCCGGTATTCGAACTGGTATTGAACGAGCTCAGGCCGGTGCGCTGAATATCGTGATGAAACGTCGGCCAAATTGGCGTCGGCGTGGTGGTAGTTGTGGCCGTGACCGTGGTGGTTGCCGTGGGAGTCTGCGTCACGGTCGCGGTCACTGTCGCGGTCGGTGTCATGGTTCGCGTCATCGTTGGAGATCGGGTCGCCGTCGCCGTCGTGGTCGCGGTGGGCGATACGGTCCCGGTGGGCGACAACGTCGCAGTCGGTGAAACGGTCGCCGTCGGCGATCGGGTGGCTGTCGCCGTGACCGTGGCCGTCGGCGATGGCGTTGCAGTTCTGGTTGCGGTCACCGTCGCCGTGGGGGTCCTGGTAGCCGTCGGCGATGGCGTTGCGGTTCTGGTTGTTGTGACGGTCGGAGAGGCCGTGCGGGTCACCGTCGGCGACCTGGTTGCCGTCGCCGTAGCTGTCGGAGTCCGCAGGTGACTGTCGAAGTCCAAGAACAGCGTAGTTGCATTTGGCGAGCCGATACCGGTTGAGAAATCCCATCCCACTCCCGCCCCGTACGCAGGTGCGTAAGACGAATTTGAAGTGGACAGGACACCGTAGGTGCCCGACGGCAAATAGCAATTGTTGCTGCCTTCGCAGGGGACATCGCTGTCACCGTCCGTAATGTCTTGGAAAGCGCAACCGTCGGCACTTACAGCGACATTCACGGAATAACATGAAGAAAGGCCGGAACTCCCATACTCGCTGGACGCTATCTCATAATACACTTGGACCGGATTTCCCTGGTTTCCGTAGTATGAGTTAACCAGTGCGTGCATCCCGGCCATGATCGGCGCAGAAAACGAGGTGCCTCCGCCCAGCGACCAAGTGTATGGCGCACCCGAACAGGAAGTGCTTCCCGTGTCGCAGTAAACGTAGGCGTGGCTCCAGATGCCGTCGCCTGAGAACAAGGATACGTCCGGGATGTCGCGGACGCCGTCGCTCGGATTACCGACAATGGATTGCCACGACGGCTTGGCATAGCCGGCGCACGTACCGCTTTTTACGCCGGATGTGGACGGAGTTCCGGTTGCGCACTCGCTGGGCCCTCCGCCGCCCGCAACGATGGTGTGCAGATTCCACGGCGCGGTATTCTCCGAAAGGTTGCAGAGGCCAGTCGAGCTGTAAGTTTTCGTCGATCCGGTCAGAATTTTGGCAATCAGCTCGCTCCCGCATGAATCGTTCCACGGAATTTCGGGAATATAAAAGACGCCGGATTTGACCGAGCCGTAGTTGGAGTCATTGGTCGAATTCCAGTAGGTGGTCTCATTGCCTTGGTAACCGTCCCTAAAATCGGTACCGCCGACGGCAACATCGTAAGGCGTGGAAGCAAATCCATTAACTGTAATTCCGTCCGACGCATAGTTCGGAAGAGTTGAAGCGTCGTCCGACATAGCGGCACCCACATCGCCCGCGGATACGAAAACCGCCACGCCGGCAGTCCATGCTTGCTGGTAAAGAGTGTCGATGAAGGCGTTGTAAGTCGCTCCGAGTTTTTCTTCGGATTCGGCGTAGCTTATGCTCATGATCGCCGGAGGATTGCCGCCGTTCAGCAGGTTCTGCATCGCTATAAAGCCGCCAAATGCAGTCCCGCTATCACTACACGCCGCTAGGTCGATTGTCGCATTGGGAGCTGCGGCGCTGGCCCACTCCGCATCAAGTATCGCCTCGCTCTCATTGCTATTGGAGCTAGGATCGTTGCAATTGCATCCACTGCCGTTGCAGGTGTCACCCCCGGTGGGAGACGGATGAATCGTGCTTAATGAGCCGCTGCTGTACGACGATAATCCAAACTCGCTCCTAAAAGTGTTCCAGTCGCTGGAGTTGTATGCGTCGCTGTCCTCCAGCACAGCGATGGTCTGGCCGGTGCCGGTAGCCCCGTTATCTAGAGGCCCGACGAGTTCATAGATGTTTTGAATATCTTCCGGCACCAGCAGGTACGCTTGGCCGCCTTGGAATCCCAAGCCTTCGCCGCTCGGCGTGTACTCCGGGTATGCCGAATGAAGTGGCGTATGCGGCCGGAAGTTATTGAGGGACACGATTCCGACGACAGCCGGTGCCAGCGCTGCGGGAATCTTCGGGTCGCTCATGTTGGCGAAGTACGTCTTGCCGCGTACCTGGAGATTGTGAATCTCGGTGTGGAAGGTGTCCCGAACCTGGCCCGCGGTTCCACCGAAATCGATCAACACCTGATTTTTATAAACCAAGTTAACTTTGAAACCGTGCGCCTTCAGCCAATCGGTTACCTTTTTCTGGTCGGCCTTGGACGGCCCGTACTGTTCGCCAATCTGGTCTGCGCCGATCCATTTGTGGAAATTCGGCGATTTCTTGTCCATCTGGTCTCGCGCCAGCTTGTCGAGCGCCTTTTGGCGATGCGCGGGACGGCGCATCAATAGCCAGATATGATTCAGCGGAAAACTATCGTAGACGGCGCCGCGATCGTTGCGCGTGTTCGCCTCAGGCCGCGTATTGCCCGCAAGCGTAACCAGGTTGTTCTCGTTGATTTGCTCAGTAATGAGCGAGTTCGATCGCGTAGCTGTGCCGTTGGCGGCTCGTGTAGCCGCAACGCTGATGATAAGTGCGGCAAATAGTAAGGAGGCAGCAAGGCTGCGGCGGGCGGTGTTCAAATTTTGGTTCGACCAAGCTCCTTTCTCGCGTGAACCAAATTGCGACTTGCATAGAGTAATTGAGCATTATCATACGCTCAAGAGGGTCGTCCAAATTAATGTTCGCAAATTTACGCGTGGATTAGCAGCCGTTGTGACGCTGGACGGAAATTATCGACGCTTCAAACCACTCGCGGTGGGATCCGGTTAACTGTTACGATAACCCCAATGGCAGGTACTCCGATGCGCGCGGCGACGCCTGATTTCGCCGAAAAACTCAAGGAGCCGGGCACCGGTCCGGCGATCCTGATCGCCGACGACGACCCGGCGATTCGCCTGGTCCTGCGTCATCGCCTGGAGGCCGACGGTTATCGTGTCGAGGAGGCTCAGGACAGCGATGCCGCCCTTGCCGCACTGGAAGGCAATCGCTTCGACGTCGCACTGCTGGACATAATCATGCCCGGCGCCGGCGGACTGGAGGTTCTATCGGCCGCGCGCGAAAAAGGCGTCCGCACGCTCATCATCGTAATCACCGCGGCCAGCACGATGAACAACGCGGTCGAAGCGATGAAGCGCGGCGCACACGACTATCTCACCAAACCATTCGCCAATCTCGACCTGGTGGCGGCAGCAATTCGCCGGGCATCCGAACTGGCAAACCAGGCTGCCGATTTCGATCGCCTAAAGGAAGAGATTAGCCCCCAACTCGTAGGCGGCGAAATAATCGGCCGCAGCCCCGCGATGCAGGAGGTCTACAAGCTAATCGGGCGCGTCGTCACCAATGATGCGACGGTTCTACTCTCAGGAGAAAGCGGCACCGGCAAGGAACTGGTTGCGCGCGCGATCCATTTCAAGTCGCCGCGATGGCGGGCGCCGTTCATCGCCGTCAACTGCTCCGCCATTCCGCAGGGGTTGTTGGAGAGCGAACTGTTCGGCCACGAGCGTGGTTCGTTTACCGGCGCCGTGGATCGCCGCGCCGGCAAATTCGAGATGGCGGGCACCGGCACGATCTTTCTCGACGAAATCGGCGATCTGCCGCTCGAATTGCAGCCCAAGCTCCTGCGCGTACTTCAGGAGCGCGAGTTCAATCGCGTGGGTTCGGTTGAAACGCTGAAGCTCAAGGCGCGCGTGATCGCCGCCACCAATCAAAATCTAGCGGCGCGGGTGAGCGCCGGCCGCTTTCGCGAAGACTTGTACTTTCGGCTGCGAGTGATTCCGATTCAAATGCCGGCGCTGCGCGAACGGCGCGAGGACATTCCCGAGTTGACGGATTACTTTATTGGTAAGGCCGTGCAGGAGATGGGCGCACGTACCAGCGGCGTCAGCCCCGAGGCCCGTACGAAGCTTCAATCTTACGGATGGCCCGGCAATGTCCGTGAATTGGAAAACACGGCAATGCGCGCCGCGCTGCTCGCACCCGGAGCCGTAATACAGGCTGACGATATCGACCTCTCCAACACGGCAACCGCCACCAAATCTCAGCCGGAAGCGGACGACGCGACGGCAATTTCAGACGTAATCGGCGGGCGCATCGCCGCCTGGTTCGACTCGCCCGACGGCGCCGAACCGCGCGACCTGTATCACAAGCTGGTTGAGGAAATTGAACGGCCGCTGATCGAATTGGCGCTCAAACGCGCGGGCGGTAACCAGGTCCGCGCGGCCCGTATGCTCGGGCTGAATCGCAATACGCTGCGCAAGAAAATCATCGACCATAAAATCGTTCTGACCAAATATCCCCCACAATGATCCGCCTCCCGTCGCATTTTTACGCGATGGCAGATTCGATTGGCGGCGGGTACGACCCAGCTGACCTGGCAAAGCCGCTTCTTGAGGCGGGAGCGCGGATTATCCAGTTGCGGTACAAGCATGCAGGTGGGCAATCTATGCTCGCGGCGGCGATGGAAATTGCGCGGATGGCCCGGCAGCATGCCGCGATTTTCATAGTGAACGACCGCGTCGATATTGCGATGCTGTCGGGCGCCGATGGCGTTCATCTCGGACAGGATGATCTGCCGCTCGCCGCGGCAAGGAAATTAGTTGGTCCAGATAAGATAATCGGAATCTCAACTCACAGCATCGAACAGGCGCGGGAGGCTCAGGCAGGCGGCGCCGATTACATCGGCTTCGGGCCAATTTATCCAGGCGGCCTGAAATCCAACGCCACCGGTTTGGGACTGGATGCGCTCGCCGCGGTTCGCGCGGCAGTGACAATCCCGATCGTGGCGATCGGCGGAATCACGGAACTAACGACTGCAGAAGTGCTTGGCGCCGGCGCCGACGCGGTTGCGATAATCACCGATATAGTTAAGGCACCGGATCCGGCCGCCAAAGTCCGCTCGATTCTGTCCGTAGACCGCCAAATGCACCTGAGGCAAAAACACTAACGCCCGATCGCCGGGGAGCAGTAATGCACCGCTTCCCGACAATCGGGCGTTTTCAAAAACCTAGCGCAGGTTCTGTGGACGATAGCGGAGCACGTGGCGCATCTTCCATGTGGTATGCACTGGTACCCACAGGAACGTCACGACCAAACCAAGCAGGGTTGCCGCCACCACGCGGGTTATCCACCCGATCTGCTCGGCAGCGTTGTACCCCAAGGTGGACGCCGCGGAGCGCAGATCCAATACGCTGACCACAAGCCAGTTTGCGACGGCCATCGCACAGCCCCAAATGAACCAGATCATTGCGACCGCAAAATCACCAGTCCGCATTCCGCTCCGCTGAATCGAATCGGCAATGCCTTGCAGCCGGCTAATGACCATCGAGAAGAAGCCGACGTTCTGCGCCTCGTCCACTGCTCCTTGAATCGAGGCAACCGCCGCCGCGCTATTCTCCTGAACGGCGGCGACCGGGTTTGGAATAGCTGCGACCTGCTCTCGAACGTAGGACGCTTGCTGGCGAGCCGCAGGTGCCTGCGAATGGATTATGACAGCCGACGCGGGAACACTTACACGCGGAACCGGATGATTGCGCTTGGCGAGCATCAAGACCACGACCGCAATCGAAAACCCGATCGTCACCCAGCGGATTGCCCGGTCCCGGGAATTCACCCGGCGGATCGCAATCGGTCGCATCGCCATCGGGCGATTGGGAGCCGGCGCTTGCGCGCTCGGCGTTTGAACCTTTGAACTTTCCTTCCTGATATGCACAGTAGGAAGGCCACCCGAAGAGGTCTTTCTAATGTGCGCGTCAGGCTTCCTCACAAAGGAGGCGTGCCACTTATTCATATCCGCCGCTCTAGCTCCGCCGGGCGGCCGCTTGATTGCGGCATTCATCCCGGCTTGGAGCTTTTCGTATGCTTATTATACGCTCCCCTCCATGGGCCAGTTACAACTACCCCATGATCGTGAGCAATTTACGCATCTCTCGTGCCAAGCACTTTAATGGTTGAATTGTTTGCTTTTATTTGCCTTGATGACCCTTTTACGCGATCTTTGCAACTTGGAAGTTGCGGAATGGCAACAAATTGTGCTGCTTAGAAAAACTGTCGCGTCGGCGCGGATTTCATCAATTTGTTTCGAAGATAAATTCGCGATGTAGGAAACCGCAGCTTTCTGATTCGATTGCAGCCCATCTTGCGGGATCAAACCCCCGCCCTGTACAAACAATGGGGATGATACCCGCAGCCGAGCCCGGCCGCGCGGCGCCGGCCAGCGGGCAAATCGCCGCGATGGTCCGGTTGGCGCGGCCCTACCAATGGGTCAAAAACGGCCTGATTTTCGCCGCGCTGATCTTCGCCCGCCGCCTGTTCTTCGCCCGTGATGTAGCGCTGGCAGTCCTCGCCTTCATCGACTTTTGCGCCCTGTCGAGCGCCGCCTACGTGGTCAATGACATCCTCGACCGTGATGCCGATCAGCACCATCCCGATAAGCGCAATCGTCCGATTGCGTCGGGCGAAGTCAGTGTCGATACAGCATGGAAAATGGCAGCCGTCTTGGGCGCCAGCTCACTGGTTGTGGCAGTTGGATTCGGCCGTGGATACCTCGGCATCGTTGCGGCCTACATCGTCCTTCAAGCCGCTTACTCGGCGTGGGCAAAGCATCACGTCGTAATCGACGTAATCGCGATTGCGGTCGGCTTCGTCCTCCGTGCATTTGCCGGTGGTGTGGCGATCGGTGTGCCAGTCTCGCCTTGGCTGGTATTCATCACGTTTGTGCTGGCGCTGTTTTTGGCGCTGGCGCGGCGCCGTCACGAGCTTACATCGCTTGGGGATGCGGCTGATTCTCATCGCGGCGCACTGTCCTATTACAGCGTCCGTCTAATTGATCAGATGATTTCGGTGGTCGCCGGCGCAACTCTGGTCGGCTACATGATTTACACCGCTTCGCCCGAAGTTGCGGCGAAGCTGCATACGCCGTATCTCTATCTGACGGTGCCGTTCGTCGCCTTCGGCATCTTGCGCTACCTGTATTTGATCGAAGAGCGTGATTTGGGTGGCGACCCGGCCTTCGTGCTGCTCCATGATTGGCCGCTGATTATTGCGGTCTGCCTTTGGGTCCTGACGGATGTCTTGCTGCTGTATCTTTTAGCCACCCCGTGAGGCGATCCAATTGATCCTGCTCTTCTACGCCTTCGCGCGCGAAATCGCTCCACTGCGCGGACGTTTGAAAAATCGCACTGCCCTGCCCCATCCCGGCTTTCACGGTTTCACCGCAAGAATCGGCGCCAAGGAATTCTCCGCAGTCGGCCACGGAATTGGAATTCATCGCGCACGCGAAACCGCAAAGCGAGTCCTCGACCTGATGCCGCAACCTGAACTGATTGTTGGCACCGGGGTCGCCGGCGCGCTTTCCGCAGGACTCAAGCCGGGAGATCTCGTGATTGCCGATCGGATCATCGCAATCGAGAGCGAAGGCGGACCGGCACGCGCCGCCGTATCGACGGCCGGGGACCATTTGATTGAAATCGGAGGTTCGCTAAAGCGGGCCGGCATCGCCTACTCGACCGGGGGGCTTTTGACCTCGCATCGCGTCCTCGCCACGGGCGCTGAAAAGCGCCGTGCCAAAGAGATAACCGGCGCGATTGCCGTGGATATGGAGGCCGCCGCGATCGCCGATGAAGCCGCGGCGCGATCGATCCCCTTCGCAGTCATCCGCGCGGTGCTGGACGAGGTCGATGAAGAAGTTTTCGGGAGCGAAATCGCCGATGAGCATGGGCGCGTACGTCCACTGGCCGCCGCCTCCTATTTGGCGCGCAACCCGCGCGCGGCGTTCAAGATTCCCCGGCTGATGCGAAATATCTCGATCGCCACAAATTCAATCGCCGACGCCATCGAGGCGATTGCTCATCAGGGCAAGCCACCTCGGCCGTGATATGAATTGACACGTGACATTATCGATCGCGGAGGTGCTGAGATGATTAGAGGAAGTTGCCTATGCGGCGGAGTCGCATTCGAAGCGGAAAGCCGCGGGCTGTTCCGATACTGCCATTGCTCGCGATGCCGCAAGGCGCGCGGCTCGGCATTCGCCGCCAATCTTTACTTGAAACCAGCGGACTTTCGATGGATTCGCGGTGCTGACCAGTTAATCGACTACAAGTTACCAACGGCGGAACGATTCGGGAATGCTTTCTGCCGCGTATGCGGCAGTCCGATGCCGCGTTATGTCGCCGCCCGCGATTTCTTCGTGATACCAGCCGGATCGCTCGATGAGGATTCGGGGCTCCGACCGCAGTGTCACATTTTTACCGGCTCCAAGGCGCCGTGGCACGAGATCGCTGACCGCATCCAACAGTACGAGGAGTACCCGCCGCCGGCTTGATCAGCCTCAAACTTCAGGAGCGCGAACTCGAATTTGAGCGCAGCGGTTCCTGGACACTCGCTCCGGTCCACACCGGCAGGTCTCGCTCATAGGAGAAGTCGGCAAGGTGCCGTTCGATTGCGGCGGCATCGCCGTAGCTGTCACGCCGGGTCAGGATATGAATCGCCAGCACGGTGAAGGGCAGATATATAAAAATCGACGCCCAACCGATCGCCGTTGAGCCGATCCGGAACAGCATCGTAATGGCAAACGCGACCATTCCCACGTACAGTGCCGGTCCGAGCAGTGCGCGCGACGGAATCGCGGGCATCGCGCCGACCGGTTTCCCGGCGCCACGATTAATCGCGGCGTCGAGCCGCTGAAAAATTGCAATTGTAATCGCGGCTACGAAGTACCATCCGAGATAATTGCTGATCGGCACGCCGAAATGCGGCCCCGGCGGGTCGTACCAGAAAATTTTCCCCAAGAACCATTTCTCGCCCTGCACGCTCAGCGGATCGGCCACCCAATCGATCATCACCATGAACAGCGCCGCCATCAGCCACACGCGCGGCGCGCGGCGAATCTCCCAGGTATCGAGCAGCCGCAAATCGGCCCCGCGGCGGTAGAGCGGCGAACTGAGCAGAAGCGCGACGGTGTAACTGGCGAAACCCAAAAACGTGAACGAGAGCGAATCCATGATCGGTACGCCGATCACCCAGATTTCTCGATCTCGTGTCGCCTCGACGTAATGGTAAAGCCCGAATGGAAATCCGTTGTGCACCGAGGACCATTCGCACACCAGCGAGACGATATAGGTCAGTAGGCTGAACAGCAGTGTGGTGCGCAGTCCGAAATTGACGATCGCGATAAACAGGAAGCTCGCAAGAAAGATAAAAACATACGGGCGCAGTGCAATCGTTGAGAGCAGGATATACATCGCGGTCACGCAGCCCGTGCTTCCGCGTTGCGGGTCCGAAAGAATTCGATTGCACGCCCCAACGCCGCATCGATTGGCCCCGGCGCATATCCAAGTTCGGCGCGCGCCTTGGAGGAATCGAAGAACATCCGATGGCGCGACATCCGCACCTCCGTCAGGCTCGCCCGCGGCGGCCGCCGGGTGATCGTGCGGGCGACGGCCTCCGCACCCAGCGCAAATCCGAAAGCGACCGCGTACGGAATTCGGATTTTCGGTGCGGGCAATCCTGCGCGCCCACCCAGCCGCCCCAGAAAATCCTTCAGCGTCAGGTTTTCCCCGCCAAGTATGTACTTTTCGCCGATTTTTCCGCGCTCCGCCGCCAGTAGATGGCCCTGCGCACAATCCTCGACGTCGACCAGGTTCAGCCCCGTATCGACGTATGCGGGCATCCGCCCCGCAATGAACTCCGCGATAATTCGTCCGGTCGGCGTCGGCTTGAGATCGAGCGCGCCGATGGGAGTGGATGGATTCACAATCACGACTGGAACGCCCGCGCGTGCAGCCTCAAGCACCGCCTGCTCGGCCATGTATTTCGAGCGCTTGTAATGGCCGATCATCGCATCCAATGACGACGGCGTATCTTCGCGCCCCGGGCGATCATGCGGAATGCCCAGCGTTCCTACCGTGCTCGTATGAACAATGCGTTTGACGCCCGCAGCCTGCGCGGCGCGAAGCACATTTTTGGTCCCCTCCACATTGGCGGCATACATCGGCGCCGGGTCGATTAGCCAGAGCCGATAATCGGCGGCGACGTGATAGACCTCGTCACAACCGTTTGCCGCACGTTCGACCGCGCCGTAATCGCGAAGATCGCCGCGCGCGATCTCGACATCCAAACCCGCCAGCGCGGCAAGGTCGGACTTCTCACGTGCAAACACACGGACGCGATCACCGCGCTTAAGCAGCGCGCGGACGACATAACAGCCGACAAAGCCGTTGCCGCCGGTAACCAGCGCCGTTTTGATCGCCATCGGACTTGCGCCTTGCCTATGTCCCCGTCCGTGCAAATGCGGCCGCTGCCGCGGCACGCCCGGAGATCACAGCGCTTTCAATTGTCGCGGGCAAGCCGGTCTGAATCCAGTCGCCGGCCAGAAAGAAATTGGCGATGGGAGTTGCAGTTCCAGGGCGCAACTCATGGGACTTTAGGTCCGGCGCCATCGTGGCGTTCTTTTCCTTGAGCACAATCGATTTAACGGCCCGCGCATCGCGCGCCGCGGGGATCATTGCGCGCAGATCGTTCATCACGATCGCAAGCAGGTCGTCGTTCGATTTGTCAACCAATTTCCGCGCACCGCTAATTACAAAGCTCAAATATCCCGGATGCGCCTCGGCTCGGCTTTCAAAGATTTTGCGCTTGTTGAACATCCACTGCGTCGTCGTGCCTATGAAGCCCACAAATGGCGATTGGGTGACCTCGCGATCGAACCATACGTGCGCGCAGATGATCGGCGAGCTGGACAAGCCCGCCAGGCGTGAAAAAAACGGTTCCGCTACGGCATTCTCCGGAAGAAACCGCAGCAAGTTCTGCGCGGGCACCGCTGAGATAAAATTACGCGCCTGTAATCGTTGGCCGTCACGCAACCGGACTCCCGCGATACGGCCATCGCCGCCCGGCTCCAGCGTTTCGACAATTGCGTGAGGAATCAGTTGGCCGCCCGCGCGTTCGATCAATTCCTTGGCTCCGGAACAATACAGATCGGACAGGCCAACCCGCGAATAGACGAATGCCGAATCGCTGCGCCGTGAAAAGAAGGCCCGCTTCAGAACTTCCGCAAGCAGCTCGGATGACGACGATTCCGGTTCATCATTCAGCGTCGCAATCGACAACGGATACCAGAAACATTCTCGCGCGCGCGCCGGCTGTCCAAGCCGATCCATCAATTGCGCGACCGTCAGGCGGCGCAGCTCGGCGCCGCGCCGATGCATCGCGAGCATCTTAAGGCCGCCCAACATCACCCGCATCCGGTCGCCAAAGCTCAGATGGCGGTAGCCCAGCAGCGCCGCCGTCATATGCAAGGGACCCGGCAGGCGCGCGGTCTTAAGCCGCGCGCTTTGGCCCGGCCCGGCCAGCATTTCTATATCCAAGTCTTCCTGAAACACGAGCTTGCCGCGCGATCCGACCCGGTTGAGGAAATCGAGCGTCTCGTTGTAGCAGCCCATCAGAACATGCTGCCCGTTATCGACGAAATCCCCGGTATCGGCATCGGCAAACGAATACGCACGCCCGCCCGGCGCCGGCTTGCCTTCCACGACGGTTACGCGCATCCCCTTCTCCGCCAGCGCTACTGCGGCCGCCAGCCCCGCAAAGCCCGCGCCGATAACGACAACGTCGGATGTGGAATTCGCAGTCATCCGATTAGCGACCCCAACCGGCCTGCGGCCCATGCGCGGCCCACCAGGTAAAGTTTGCGCGGCGCGGAGATGCTTACGCGATGGTCAAGCACGCGGTAATTCGAGGTTATGATTCGATCCAACAATGCGCCGTAGATTAACCGCATCGCCTCGGCCGACAGCATCGCGGGGCGATCCTCGGGTTTGAGCGCGTCCTGCGCAAGCGCGTAAAAGTCCCGCGCGCGGCGCGCCTCAAATTCCATCAAGCCCACGAAATTCGCGTTATAAACCGCGCGGATGATCTCATCCTCGGCGATTCCGAACCGTGCAAGATCTTCAAGCGGAAGATAAATCCTGCCGCGCGCGGCATCCTCGCTCACGTCGCGAAGGATGTTCGTAAGCTGAAACGCGATGCCGAGGTTTTCCGCATAGACTTTGGCGGACGGATTGCGATAGCCGAAAATCTCGATGCAGATCAGGCCCACCGCCGATGCGACCCGGTAGCAATACAGGCGCAAGTCGGAAAATGTCTGATAGCGCTTGCGTCCCAGGTCCATCTCCACCCCGGCGATGACCTCCTCGAAATAACCGCGCGGAATCTTGAAGCGCCGCACGCTGTCGGCCAGCGCACGCGATATGGGCCGCGACGGTTCGCCGTTATAGACCCGCTCCAATTCTTCACGCCACCGCGCGAGCATAAGGGCCGGATCGCGGATTGATTCATCATCGGCAATATCGTCGATGAATCGGCAAAAGGCATAGACCGCGTTGAGCGCGCGGCGTCGGTCGGCCGGCAACAGCATGAAGGCGTAGTAAAAGTTCGACGACGATCGGCGGGTAATCTCCGCGCATCGCTCGTAGTCGGCTTCCAGAGCGGAATCCGCACCAGCCGCAACGCCGGGGCCCTCGGCCTCTCTGGTCTCAGGCTTCAAGGCGTCCACGGACCGCGCTCCATCCAAGCTTCAGATAGTCGAACTTGCCAAGTTTCGGGCGCATGCGGAAAACGTCACAGCCCACCCGCTCGATCGCGCGAAGGATCGCAAGCCCGCCGCCGGCAAACATCACGATATCGCGCCGCAGCCGCCGATCCACCATCCGATGAAGCTCGCCGCCCTCCAGCAGCATCGCACGGGCAACTTCAATCTCATGCCGCATTAGATCGATGAATCCGCCCGACGAGGTGTGCGCGGCCAGATCCGCAGCCGTCACGCCAAATCGTGCCATATCGCAACGCGGAAGATATACCCGGCCCTTGTCCAAATCGATTGCGACATCCTGCCAGAAGTTGGCGAGCTGCAATCCGCTGCATACCAGGTCTGACAGGCGCTGGCGCTCCCCGTCTCGATATCCGAACAGGTACAGCACGATCCGGCCGACCGGATTGGCCGAACATCGCGAGTAGCCGAGCAAATCATCAAGAGTGTCGAAGCCCTTGAAATCAATGTCGGAACGAAACGCCATCAGCAGATCGGCGAATGGCTGGCGCGGGATGTCGAAGCGGCGAACCGTGTCGGCGAGAGCGATAAATACCGGATGCCGCGGCGTGCCGGCGTACGCAAGATCAAGTTCGCGCTCCCATTCGTCAAGCATTGCAAGGTCGCGATGCTCATCGGCGAAATCATCGGCCATTCGCGCGTATGCGTACACTGCGTACATGTGCTGACGCATCGCCCGCGGCATCAGCCATGATGCGACCGTAAAGTTTTCGTAGTGAGACTGAGCCAACCGCGTGCAGAATTCATAGGACGCGGTGAGATCGTACGTTCCAGCAGGAACTGCTGAGGTCGGAACAGCCGCGGCGAATCCACCGGGGCCGCGATCCACGTTTGCGCCCGCGGTTTCCATTCGCCCTATGCGGCGGCCGGCTTTTGCCCGATCAACTCGTGCACGGCGGCGCGCGCCCATCCATCCGCTTCGAGCAAATCCTCTAACGTACGTGCGGGCGCATTAGCGTGACGCAGCATCAAGTCCTCGATATGCCGCGGAATGTCCACGAAGCGAACGCGGCCATCGAGGAACCCCGCCACCAACTCCTCATTGGCGGCGTTCAGGCAGGCGGGCATCGTGTGGCCGGCAGCCAGCGCCTCAAAGGCAAGGCGCAGGCACGGAAAGCGCTGCAAATCCGGCTCCTCGAACGTCAAGCGTGAAGATTCGGCCAAAGACAGCGGTTTCAAATGATCCAGCGGCAGGCGGTCCGGATACGCAAGCGCGTACGCCACCGGGATTGCCATGTCGGGAATCGCCATCTCCGCGATTACCGAGCCATCGATCATCTCGACCATCGAATGGATAACGCTCTGAGGATGAATCACGACTGAAATTTGCGCCGCCGCGAGATCGAATAGCCAGCGCGCTTCGATTACTTCCAGCCCCTTGTTCATCAGCGTGGCGGAATCGATCGTAATCTTGTTACCCATTCGCCAGGTCGGATGATTGAGCGCCTGCTCGACCGTAATCGACGCGAAGCGATCGGCAGGCAATTCGCGGAATGGGCCTCCCGATGCGGTCAGGATTATGCGTCGCAGATGCTCGCGGCCGCGGCCTTCAAGACATTGGAAAATCGCATTGTGCTCGCTGTCCACCGGTAACAGACGCACGCGATGCTCGCGCACGGCCGCAGTCACCAACTCACCAGCGATTACCAAGACCTCCTTGTTCGCAAAGCCAACATCTTTACCAGTCTTGATTGCCGCCAGCGTCGGCCGCAGGCCCATCGCACCGACCATCGAGGACATGACGAATGTGGACTCGGAATGCGTCGCCACGGCGATTGCACCCTCGATACCGTGGACGATTTCCACGCGCTCGCCACGCAGCGCAGTACCTAATTCGCGCGCAAGCTCGGGCGTGGCCATCGAAATCAAACTTGGGTGAAACTTCCGAGCTTGTTTGGCCGCAAGTTCGACATTGCGCCCAGCTGCCATCGCGGCAACGCGAAATCGATCCGGAAAGCGGCCGACCACGTCAAGCGTGGTGACACCGACCGAACCGGTCGAGCCTAGAATCGATATCGTTTTCATCGCGCAAAAGTCAGCGCGCCGCCAGCTCCGACAAGCGTTTGCGATACCGGCCCAGCGCCATTAGCGGAAAATAGTGCGCGTACATCCAGTAACGAAGATAAAAATAATTTGGAAAGCCGGTTCCCGTGAAATCGGTTTCATCCCACGCGCCGGTCTCATTCTGGCGTTCGGCCAGCCATTGAACGCCATGCGTGACGTGCTCGCCAATTTCGTGCTCGCCTGCGAGCAGCGCAATCAATGCCCACGCGGTCTGCGAGGCTGTGCTGGTGCCGCGGCCGTGCCATGCGGGATCCTTGTCGGAAAGCGGGCTTTCGCCCCATCCGCCGTCCGGGTTTTGCCGCGACTTGATCCATGCTACCGCGCGCTTGATCCATGGCTGCTTCATATCGACGCCAATCGCTTGTAAACCGGAGAGCGCGGCGGAGGTACCGTAGATGTAATTGATTCCCCACCGGCCCCACCATCCGCCCTGGCGCGACTGGTTATGTTTGAGCCATTCGATCGCGCGCTGCGCCACCGGATGATTGCTGCGATAGCCGACCGCCGCCATCATTTCGAGCACGCGGCCGGTCAGGTCGGGGCATGACGGATCGGTAACCGCCTCGACATCGGCGAGCGGCAGATGATTCAGCCAGGTGGAATTGTTGTCGGCATCGAACGCGGCAAACCCGCCGTCAGCCGATTGCATTCCCATCACCCAGTTTGCTCCGGCCTTGATTGCACGCTCCTTCGCGGCAGGGTCGTCAACCTCGGCTTCCGCGAGCACCATCAAGATCACCGCGGAATCGTCCACGTCCGGGTAGCCGTCATTGTAAAATTCGAATGCCCATCCGCCCGGCTCCAGCTCCGGCCGTTTAACCGACCAGTCGCCGCGTTTGAAAATTTGATGATCGATGAACCATTGAGCCGCCTTGCGCAGCGATTGATGATCGCCCGAAACTCCCGAATCGAGAAGTGCTTTGCCAGCCAGCGCGGCATCCCAATTGGGCGACACGCACGGCGTATACATTGCGAGATCGCCCTGGTCCCAGATCAATTCATGTGTCGCGTCGATCGCTTTTTTCAGGACCGGATGATCGTTGCGATAGCCGCTGGCCTTGAGCGCCATCGCACTTAACAAATAGCAGGGCTGGATTCCGCCCCACGAGCCGTTGGCCTCCTGATGCTCCAAGAGCCAGTTCTCGACCGTCCTAAGTGCGCGCGCCCGCAGCCGCTTGGGGCTGTGGCGATCGAACGTGCGCAGTCCATGGTCGGCGACATTGAGCAAATTGCGCAGCGACAGAAACTTTTTGCCGCTGGGCTGTTTGAATTTGGTGAAATGAGGCGGCTGGATGTAGAGCTCCAGCACGCCGCGCGCATAATCCACCTGCTTGGCCGGCCGCGCCGCCTGCAGCATCATCAGCGCCATCATCGTTCCGCGCGCCCATGAACTCAGCTCATAAATGTTGAAGAAGAACCAGTTGGGGAAGAGCGCCAACTCCACCGGCATCGCCGCAGTGGCTTCCCACGGTACCTGCCCCATCGCAGCAAGGTAAAAACGAGCCAGCGTTCCAGCGTTGATGATTCCTCCCTTGGATAAAATCCAGCGCCGAGCCTGCGCCATCGGCTCGTCGCCTGCGCGCATCCCCGCCAGTTTAAGCGCGAAGTAAGCTTCGATAGTCATCGAGATCGCGCCTTCGCCGCCCGGATAGAGCACCCAACTGCCATCAGGCTTTTGCGTGTCGAGGAGATATTTCTTAAGGCGCGCCTCCAACTCGACATCGACCGAGTCCATGAAATGATTGAATATGATGAACTCGGCGTTCATCTGTGCGTTAGCTTCCAGCGCATCCTGCCAGTAGCCCTCGGGCTTTTGCCGGTCGATCAGAGACCGCTGCGCGTGGTCGATCATGTGATCGACCTTGGCGATGAACTCGTCATGCGGGCCAACCGCCAGCGGGCCGGTTCCGGCCGCGCGCGGAATTTCCATTTCCATTGCCTGATCCATCAAGTCTCCTGTTGAGGTCCCCTGTTAGCCTGACTCAGGGAATAATCGCGCATTTCAGCACCGACCCATGCTCAAGGCGCGCGAACACCTTATCGAGGTCATCCAGCCGCATCCGTGCGTTCACGATCGCTCCCGCGCCGAGCGCCCGTCCGGCCAGCAGATCGAAGGCGCGGACGACATCACGCGGGCGGAAATGAAACGGCGCAAGCAGGCTCAAATTGTCGTAATGCATCCGGCGCGTATCAACGCTAATCGCGGTTCCCGCCGGGCACCCGCCGAAAAACACCACGCGCCCGCCCCGGCGCACGCGGGCCAGCGCATCCTGCCAACCGCCAATGTGCCCGGTGCATTCAATAACCAAGTCTGGCCCAAAGCCCGAATTAAGCCGAGCGACGGCGGCGACCGCATCTTCTTTGGTTACGTCAATCACTCGATCGGCACCCATGTCGGCCGCCCACCGCAGGCGATTTGCTCCGCGGCCCGCCACAATCACCTCGCGTACCCCGGCCGCTCTGAGCGCAAGCATATGGAGCAGGCCGAAGGGCCCCGCGCCGACGATCAACGCAATCTCGAATTTTTCCGGCCGCGCCATCTCCTGCGCGTAAACCACGCAAGCCAGCGGCTCCAGCATCGCCGCTTCTTCAAACGGCAAGTCGGGCGGTTTGATGAACGTATTACGCGCAACGACATGCGCCGGAAGCAGCAGCCAGTCGGCATACGCTCCGAATACCATTTTTTCCATCGCCATCGCGCAGAGGTTCTCCTGTCCTCGGCGGCAGAAAAAGCAGGTCCCGCACGGCGCGGTCGGGGCGGCCATGATTTCATCGCCGGGCCGGAATCCGCGCACGCCTTCGCCAACTTCGGAGACAACGCCTGAAAACTCATGCCCAAACGGCGTCGGCAACTTCCAAACCGGATGGCCCCGGCGGAAGGTTTTAAGATCGGTCCCGCAGCTCAGTGCGCATTCAACCTTGATCAGCAATTCGCCGTGCCCCGGATGAGGAGGTGTAAAATCGCGGATTTCCAGATGACGCGGCTTGACCAGCACGGCCTGACGCGAAGGAAGATGCGCCGGCTCGGCCTTGTATGCCTGTGCGGTTCTCATAATTTACGCTCCACTACGAAAGCCGCGATATGCCGCAGCGGCTCCGCGCTGTCACCAAAGCCCTCCAGCGCGGAAAGCGCCCGGCGCTTGAGGTCGCGTGCAAGCTGATGCGAGCGCTCGATGCCTAATATTTTGGGATAAGTGGCTTTGCCGTGCTCGGAGTCTTTTTGGGTCCGCTTGCCCATCGTCTCCGCAGAGCCTTCAACATCGAGCAAATCGTCAACTACCTGAAATGCCAACCCGATCGCACGCGCGTAGGCACCAAGCGATTCAATTTGCGTCGCGCTGGCACCACCCAGCCGGGCACCACCGCAGATTGCGGCGAGAAACAACGCTCCGGTCTTCTTTCCGTGCAGCTCTTCCAACTCCCGCATCGCCATCGCCCTCCCCTCACCCAAGAGATCGATTACCTGCCCGCCTACCATTCCGGCAGACCCGGCTGCGCCCGCTAATTCCGCAATTGTCTCAAGCAATCGCTTTGGCTCTTTGGCACCGGTGGCAGCCAGCACCTCAAATGCGTCGGTTACCAGCGCATCACCCGCCAAAGTTGCAATCGCATCGCCGTAAACCTTGTGATTGGAAGGCCGGCCGCGACGAAAGTCGTCGTCGTCCATGCACGGGAGATCGTCGTGAATCAGCGAGTATGTGTGGATCATCTCGATCGCGCAGGCCAAGCCCATCGCGGACTCGATTCGGCCGCCGGCCGCCTCGCACGCCGCAAGTGCCAAGACGGGGCGAAGCCGCTTGCCGCCGGCAAGCAGGCTGTAGCGCATCGCCTCGTACAGGCGTGCCGCCGCACCAGTCGGCTGCGAGACGCATCGGGCAAGCGCATTTTCAATCAACTCGCCGCGCTCCTTGAGGTAGCGGTTGAGATCGAACGCATCACGCGCCCCTTTTGCCGGTTTGCGGCCGGCCCTCGGGACCGAGCGAAGCGTTCTTATCGCGGCGGTTCGAGCCATCGCAATCCTTAGCTCACGTAATGGCGGACCATCCGCCACGAATCCTTCAGATTTTTCCCGAATTCGAGCGCGACCGTGCCCTCAAAGCCGGAATGGAGCTTGCAGTCTCGGCATCGGATGTCCTGCTTGGTCCGGTAGTACTCCCAATCGGTCGCCTGATGCAGTTCGTTGAAGGATTTGTAGTGGCCGTTGGTTATCAGGTAACAAGGCCCTTTCCATCCGCGCGGGTTACGCGTGACGGTCGTCCACGGGCTGCACAGGAGGTCGCGCTCCCCGACCAGATAATCGAGATAAATCGGCGTGTTGATGATCTTGTGATCGCCCGCCAATTTGCGAACTCGTTCGAACTTGTACGGCATCTCATCTTTCTTCAAGTACAGATCGTCGTTGGACAGCACCTGATAGTGATACCCGGGAGAAAGCAGCATCCCGTCCACGTTCAACCCGGTCAGGAAGCGGACCATATCCTCGAGCTCGCCGGCAGTGGTCTCACGAAACACCGTCGTATTGGTCTGAACGCGATAGCCTTTTTCCTTGAGCATCTTGATCATTTTGACGGCGATGTCGAAGTGGCCGTCGCGATCGACCACACGGTCGTTGGTTTCGCGCATTCCGTCGAGGTGGATATTGAAGCTCAGGTAGGGGCTAGGGCCGACCTGTTTGACGAACCGTTCAAGCAGGATCGCATTGGTGCAGATCATCACGTGGCGCTTTTGCTCGTCGATGAGCCGCTGCGTGAGCGATGCGATATGCTTGTACATCAGCGGTTCGCCGCCGCAGATCGAGACGATCGGTGCGTCGCACTCATTCGCGGCGCCCAGCGCTTCATCCAGCGGCATCATGTCGCGGATGGTGTCCTTGTATTCGACGATCCGTCCGCACCCGACGCATGCCAAGTTGCATGCATGCAGCGGTTCGAGCATCAGCACCAGCGGGAAATACTTATCGCCGGAGCGCTTGCGGGCGCGAATATATCGGCCCAGATCCATCATTTGCTTTAGTGGTACGCGCATATGCCTTTGCGTTCTCCGAGTATCAACAATCGATTAAGCGGCTGAAATTCCGCCATCCGAGGGCGAGGGACCAGAATTACCGAACAGCCAGTCGCCCACCATCTCGACGGCCCCTTCGGGCTCGATCGCCGATTCGCCGAGAAACAGGTGTTCGACCAAAATTCCATTGAGCGCCGAAATTATGAACCCCGTGGCCGATTCCGGCGTAAAGCGCTTTGGGCAGATTCCCTTTTCCTGCGCGCGAGCGATTAGTTCCACGAGCATCGCCCGATAGCCGCCGTAGAGCTTGAGCACTTGGTCGGTCAGACCCTCGGACAGGTGCCGGTCGCGAAGCATCTGGGTCAAAAAGAAACGGACCGAGCTGGCGTTGTCCCGCACGAACGACAGGTAAAATCGGACCAGAGTCAGAATCTGAGTCCGCTCATCCATCGCAGCCGCCTCTTCGGCGAAATCGATGTAATACGGCTCAAGCAGCCGGTTAAGGACCGCGACGAAGAGCTCTTCCTTGGTCTTGAAGTGCCAGAAAATCAGCGCCTTACTGACCCGCGCTTCCCGTGCGACCTCCGACATCGAGGTCTCATGAAATCCTCGGTTCGCGAACAACTGCATCGCCGCCTTCAGGATCTCGTCCCGGGAGTGCTGGGAGTGTGCCTGCGGCTCAGCCGAGCCGATTTTGACCTGCGATGCCGCCATTATCCGACTAACCGAAAGGTCTAACCATTCGGTCAATCGGTAACTTTACCGTCATAATCGCCGAAGTCAATAGAGCCAGTCCGCTCGGTCAGGCGTAAAAACAACCCCATCTGTAGTGCTTTCTGTCGGAAAATGCAGCAGGGCTTGTTATTTCAGTGAACCTGAAGTTCTAAAATGCTCTGCATTGACGCTCGCTGACTATCGGAGAGGCTCACTGTACCGGCTCTTCCAAAAGATATCGCCAAGCCTGCGTGTAACGGGTGTCGTGGAGGGGGGCGCTGTGCGCTGAAGCTCCCTTAGGCGGCATCTCACTGGTCAGGAGCCGGGTATGCCCATATGGGGGTGATGCCTGATCGACGTTGACGATTGAGTACTTGGGCATGAGTCCCATCGCCCGGTAATTCCGGAGCTGTTGAGGATAGGTGCATCCGTTTGAATTATCACCGGTGTGGTTGAAGGCAAAGAATCGGTCCATAGGGGTCAGGCTGCCCTCCGAATACCATTTGGCTGGACGATTGAGGCGGCGGTTGAAATCCTTCGGCGAGCCGAACATCAAAACTCGAGCGACTTGGTGAAGCTTCATCGCCATAATTGCAGCATGGCCGCCGCCCTGTGACTGGCCGGCAAGGATGACCTTTCCCCAACGGAGCGCATGGTGCTCATCGAGGAATTGGCTCCACTGCTCTTGAGGAAAATGGGTTGCGAGGTACTGCAAGAGAGCCGCTATCCGGTTTTCAATCGAATTCGCCTCATTAACTCCGAGTTTTCTGAATTGCACCTTGCCGGTGATGATGTTCATCCGGGCTTTGGTGAAAACGTCAGGGTCAGCGCTTTTGCCAAAGTGCGAGATGCTGATTTTGTCGGGATAGGCAATTGAGACGACATGAAAGCCCCACTGGGCGGCCTGTTTATTGAATGGCGCAGAGCCCTTTCCTCTGCTTCCCGTGCCCGGGAGAAACACGATCAATTCCGATCGCTTCTCTTGCGATCCGGGATCAAACCAAGCCCAGTCGTCGTAACCGTTACCGGTAAACGTGTTGATCCGTTCGTCGGTGTCGGATGGAAGGATTCGGTGAACGCTAATGCCGGAAACATTCGCACCACCCGTCTTGGCCTGTTCCGCAGCGGCATCCAATGCGCTGCCAAAGCCCGGGCATAGTAGAGTGAGGCCAAGGCAAACGGCGGAAAGCTTTGATTTGAGCATCTCTAAATTTAGCTCCACAGCCTGTCGGCGGACATCAAAAATGCGAGGGCTGGCACTCCATCTAGACGAAATCGCTGGACGGAAGGTTACACGGCAGAGCGGATCACTTCTCGAATGCTGCCACTTGAGCTCCACCTTTAGACGATGACTCACGTGAGGCCAGGATGATTGCCAAGGCCGCGCGCGCTTCGGCAAGGTTCGTGCGTGGGGCCGGCGAGGCCGGGCCTGCGTTTATTGCGGCCTCGAACTGCTCTGCGACGCCGGCGAACCACGCGCTGTGGTATGAGTCGTCGGGGATGTCCGCGATTGGAAGTTCCTCGGATGCGCCGCCGCGACCGGTGAGGATCACACGGTCAGACTCGACCTCCAAGCTTCCGCCCTCGCAACTGATCAACGCCGATGTGCGGCGGACTGCGGCTCGCCACGACATATGAGCCTCCGCGATGACGCCATCCAGGAATTCGACCCGAACGTCTGCCTTATCGTCCACACCGGCATTACCCGTCGATTCGATTCGGGCGGAAACGGCAAGTGGCACTGCGCCGCCCAACAGCCATTGCATCAGATAGAAGACGTGCCAGCCATGGTCGATCAGAATTCCCCCACCCGATGCCGCCGCCGCCCTCCATTGCGAGCCGCTTCCTCCCGCACCCGCCGGTCCAGTACGCAGTCGATCGAATGAAATCGACGTAACTTTTCCAACGCGGCCCGATTCAATCGCCTTGTGCGCCGCCACGTACGCGGGCGCAAATTTCCAGTTATGCACGCACATCAGGACTCGCCCGCCCGCAGCGGCAAGCGACGTCAATTCGCCAAATTCGGCCGCCGTCAGGCACATCGGCTTTTCGATAAGCACATGTGCACCTGCCGCCAGGGCCATGCGTGCCGCGGCAACATGGAATGCGGGTGGGCTGGCGACGTCCACGAAGCTGGGAGCTTCCCCGTCGAGCATCAGGATCAGATCGTCATATACGCGGACGCCGTTAATCAGCCGGATTGCCTCATGGCGGCGGTTTGCGACCGGATCGTGAACAATCCCGATGGTCAGGTTGGGCCGCGTACGCCATCCTGGAAGATGCGCGCGCGCGGCAACCTCGCCAAATCCGGATATTGCTCCGCGAAGTTTCACGCCCCACCAGCGGCGATCAGTGTTAGTGAAAGCGATGTCGCAGGCAACCGCTGCGCAACGGAGTTAGAACTCGCCGCGCAGCACCCGCGTTGCCATTACCAGGCCGGTTGCTCCAAGCGTGGAAATTGCGACTGCGCCGATAAAGTGGTGCGCATGCACACCCGCAGGGCCAAAAAACCATCCACCGATAACTCCGCCGAACAGGCCAAGGATGATGTCTGCGAACATGCCGTAACCGTGTCCGTTAATCATTTTGCCGGCCAGCCATCCAGAAACCAGTCCGATGAATATCATTCCGAGCATCGTATGCTTCTCCTCGTTGTATGATCGCGCCACAGGGCACCATGCCGACTACACAGCAAGAGCGCTGCCAAACGAAAACTCGCTGATCTAGCTCAAAACCGCCACCGAATCGGTCAGTTTGATGCCGCAATTCGACTGCACCCGATAATGATTGCCGAGCGCGGATCCTGCATCAGCGGCCGCGCAAATCAACCGGCAATCCTGTGCGTGCTGAATCGTAAGCCGCCTCGACCAAGCACTGCGCGGCGACGCCCGAATCGAAATCCGGATAAGGGTCGCATTCGCCGCGAATTGCCGAAAGAAAGGTGGCGTCCTCCAGCGCGTATGGAATCGCGAACAGGTCGCTGCGATCGCGCAGATGAGGCCATTTGGCGGTGGTAATCCCATTGAACCGGTTCAATACCTCATACGGCTGGATAGTTTCCTCGCGCTCGGCATCGCCGCGCTGAACGATAATCGACCCGAAGACATCGTAGTCGGATGCTATGAACGCGTTCTCGCAGAACACCTCGAGCCGGCGATTGCTGGGACGCCCGATCATCTTGTGCCAGATCGAGGTCATCTGGCCGGCAAAGCCGCGCTTGAATTCAAAAGTGACCATACCAAGGTCTTCAACGCCCGCCGCGCCGGCGACGTTGCGCATTTTGCAGTAGATACGCTCAACTGGGCCGAACATCCAGGTGAACAGGTCGAAATCATGCACGCCATGTTCAATCAGCGTACCACCCGCAGTCTGGGCGGGATCGTTGCGCCATCGGCTGTCATGAACGCCGCGAATCGGAAAATCCTGGTCGTCGCGCATCGTGACCGCAAGTATCGCCCCCGCCTGCGCCTCCTCGGCCATCGTTTGAATTACCGTGTAAATTGGCGAATACCGCAGCACCAGCCCGACCTGGCTGACGACACCCGCCGCCTTGAGCTCCTTGCCCATCTCGGCAGCATCGGCGGCCGACATCGCAAGCGGTTTTTCGCAAAAGACGTGTTTGCCGGCGCGCGCGGCGCCGATGCAAACTTCGCGATGCTGCGCGGTGGGAGTACAAATCCATACCGCGTCGATCGCGGGGTCGGCCAGGATTTCGTCTGCGTTGGCCACCGCCTTCGCACCGGGCCATTTCGCCGCCAGCGCTTCGGCGGACTTAAAGTTCGCATCGGCTACCGTACTCACGCGGACGCTGCCGCTGGTACGGTCCGCGATCTGGCGAATCATCATGGAATGCGTATGTCCCATCAGCCCCGCGCCGATGATTCCTGCATTAATCTGTCCGGGAATTTCTTTCGCCATTAGATTCGCGCCCTCTGGCCTGTTGCGGGCCGGAGATGTTCAATAGCAGACGCCCTGATGAATTCACAATTCATACGCGAGGCAATGGAGTCTCCCGACGCGATCGCCCGCTTGTGCCGGGAAGGCTGGCCGCAAATCCGCGAACTGGCCGCACGATTGCGCAAACCGCCTCCCTTTATTGTTATCAACGCGCGCGGCTCCTCAGGGCATGCGGGAATTTTTGCGAAATATTTGATTGAGAGCGAATGCGGTGTTTTCGTCGGCCATTACGCACAAGCGATCACAACCGCTTATCATGCGCGAATCTCGATGCCGGAGGTTTTGTTTCTTTCAATCAGCCAATCCGGTCAAAGTCCCGACCTGATCGAGTCGGCGGCCGCAGCCCGCGACGCAGGCGCATTGACGGTCGCGATCGTCAATGATGCTCAGTCTCCATTGGCAAAGGCGAGCGAGATCGTGCTGCCGATGATGGCCGGAGCAGAGACCAGCCCCGGTGCCACCAAAAGCTTTATCGCATCGCTGTCAATCGTCCTGGGGCTGGTTGCGGCGTGGCGCGGCGAAGCTGGACTTGAGACGGCCTTTCGCCAGCTTCCGGGGATGCTTGCCGGCGCATCTACCCGTACCCTGTCCGATTTTGACGATACCTTCACGTTGGCTACACACAGTTTTGTGATCGGGCGCGGCTTTGGCTTTGCTTTGGCCTGCGAAGCAGCCCTCAAGTTCAAAGAACTCTGCGGCCATCACGCGGAAGCGTTCAGCGCGGCTGAGGTGCGCCACGGCCCGATTGCACTGGCCGGTCAATCGCTCGGTATACTCGCATTCGATCAACTCGATGCCACCTCTGCCTCAATCCGCGCCGCGAGAGATGCCGCTACAGCCGCCGGAGCGCTTGCGATTACGATCGTCCCACCGGGAATTGAGCCAATGACGCGGGACCGGCCTTTCGATGCCGCCGCACGAACAATCCCTTTGATTCTCACTTTCTACCTGCACGTCGAGCGGGTTGCGAGAAAGCTCGGTCGCGACCCAGATCGTCCCAATATTATCGCCAAAGTGACAGGTACGCGTTGAATCCCCTCAATCAGAACCTCCAATCGCAGAATCCCAGCGCCGCCAGTGCCGGAGATCGAAACGGCCTGCTCGCGTTTTCAGTCTATTTGTTGTTCTGGTTCGCGTTTTTCGGCCGCCCGCTCATTGGCCATTTCGGCGACTTTCGAGCGAAGGCCGACGTCGATCCAACGCTCTACGCCTGGTATCTGGTCTGGTGGCCGTATGCCCTGGTCCATCGGCTAAATCCATTTCTAACCGATTTGATTTGGTACCCGGTCGGAATCAATTTGACTTGGGCCACACCGGTCCCGCTGTTCAGTTACGCGGCCTGGCCGCTAACCGCGCATTTCGGGCCCATCGTGACGCTAAATCTGCTGACGCTGTTGTGTCCGCCCCTGGCTGGGTGGGCGGCCTTCCTGCTATGCCGTTACGTTTCCAAATCGTGGTGGCCGGCATTATTAGGCGGCTACGTATTCGGATTCTCAAGTTACATTCTGGCCGAGGAATGCACGAGCGATCTACACATCACGCTGGTATTCCTTGTGCCGCTCGCGGTCCTTACGACAGTCAAGGCAATTGCCGGCGATATCGGCATTAGAAAGTTCGTTTTCACCCTTGCAGCCGTTCTCGCGGCACAATTCCTAACCTCGATCGAAGTCTTTGCAACGATGACGATGTTCGGCGCGATGGCATTGCTAATCGCCTGGGTAATCGTGCCGGCAAACATCGCAAATCGGATATCGAATCTGATTCAGCCAATTGGAGCCGCCTATCTGGTGGCATTAATAATACTTAGTCCGTATGTTTACTGGCTGTTTGCGTTCGGCATGCCGCATGGTGAAATATTCCCGGCGGAAAATTTCTCGCCCGGCATCATCGATTTTTTGGTTCCATCTCAAATTCACGAAGTCGGCACGGTCTCACGAATCGCTGGTTTGGAAAAATACTTGGGCCTGCGCAACGGCGCGTACATCGGCCTACCCTTGTTAGCGATTGTCACAGCTTATGCGTCGCGCTTTTGGCATACGTCGGTGGGCAAAATGCTGACTATTACGCTTATTGTGGTAACCCTGTTCACATTGGGACCCCGCTTGCACATCAACTTCATGGGGCCGCCACTGTTCCCGCTTCCGGGCAAAATCCTGGGATTCCTGCCCTTAATCGACAAGGCATTACCGGCGCGATTCGTGATGTACAGTTTCCTGTGCCTTGCGGTCATCGTGGCGACTTGGTTCGCATCAAATTCATACGCACTGCGGGTAAACGCAAGCCTTGCCGCAATCGTAGTATTTTTCTCGATGCCAAGTTTCACTTTTCCATGGGTTCAACCGGACAACTCTCCAGCATTTTTCACCGGCGAAATTTACCGCGCATACCTAAAACCGGGTGAAACGATTGCGGTGCTGCCCTTTGGATGGCGGGGCGAAAGCATGCTCTGGCAGGCGGAAACGAATATGTACTTTCGGATGACTGGAGGCTGGACCGGCCTATATCCAAAGGAGTTTGAGGACTGGCCGATCTTTCACGCATTCCTTTTTTCAGCCTACCTCCCGGACGCCGCCGACCAACTCGGCGCGTTCATAGCGCACTACGGAATCGACGTTGTCGTCGTAGCCGATACCGAACCGGATGCACACGCCTGGGGATTGCTACTGTCTAAGTATTCCGCCGAAACGAATGAAGCAGGAGGTGTAACGGTATACCGGATGTCATCCGCCGCCTTGGCACCATATCTGCGGGTCACCTCATCGATGATGCGCCGCCGGGCTCGCTCCGCCGCAATCGCCAGTTTGATCGTGGCAGCGGCCAGGTGGCTGTCCAGCGGCCATAACCTTCGAGACCTGGATCCCGCAAAGGCCTTGCAATCGGGCTCGCTTGAAGAAACCTGGTGCGCCGGCGAAATCACTGATGCCGCCACCGGCGGAAGAATTCCACTAACCGATGCCAATCATCACTGGTTCTGCGGAATTGAAATCGGCGGCACCAGCACTGGAAACGTCATGATCGGCATTCCCGGTTCTTACTCTGACATCGAGTCGATCGTCGATCGCTATCGCGGCATGGCGCAGCATATCTATTTTCCCATTCCGAACGATTTGCTTTCGCCACACGCAATCAGGCCGGCCGGCAGTCATGCGGCGTTCCTGAAGATGGAATTCGACCGCAATCAAATTGCCGCTCTGGCTGCGCAGCTCGGGTCCCCGGGTCAATCGAAGTGAACGGAAGCGGCGAGAATGGCGGAGAAGACGCCCGGAGGGATCGATATGGGCTGCTGGCATTTTCTACTTACTTAGCGCTGTCATTTTCGATCTTTGGCGTTCCGCTTTGGGGACATTTCGGCGATTACCACAGCGCAACCGCCGATCCGTCGCTCTTCATGTGGTATCTTGTGTGGTGGCCGCACGCATTGGCTGCGCGGTTGAACCCCTTCGTTACGAATCTGCTCTGGGCTCCAATTGGCATCAACCTCGCGTGGATGACGTGCGTTCCATTTCCGAGCATCGCCGCATCGCCGCTAACCAGACTCTTCGGGCCAATCGCGTCGCTGAACATTATCAGCATGCTGGCCCCTCCGCTGGCGGGTTGGAGCGCCTTTATACTCTGCCGCCATGTTTCTCGGTCGTGGTGGCCGTCATTGCTCGGCGGCTACCTGTTTGGTTTTTCAAGTTCGATGCTCACGGAGGAGTTCAACAGCGACCTGCACGTGACGCTGGTGTTTCTAATTCCGCTCGCGGCCTATGTTGTCGTTCGCGCACTTGAGGGAAATCTCACTCGCGGAAAATTGGCCGTCCTTTTAGCCGCAATTCTGATTGGCCAGTTTCTGACCGCGGTCGAGGGCTTCGCGATGCTCACGATGCTCGGCACGATGGCACTGGTGCTCGGCTGGATTTTCGCTCCTCGCGACATCGTTGGCCGTCTGGCAATAATTGTCGCCCCGCTTCTAATCGGACTGACGATTACCCTCGTCGTCGTCAGCCCGTACCTCTATTTTCTTTTCGGAATCGCTTCGCCGCGCGGCGAAATCTGGTCAG
The DNA here is from genome assembly GCA_035524375.1 of Binataceae bacterium (SeqCode). Classification (GTDB taxonomy): domain Bacteria; phylum Desulfobacterota; class Binatia; order Binatales; family Binataceae; genus Binatus. Next base: position 36,693 of record DATKOZ010000005.1, read on the forward strand.
TCGATACGTTTTCGGTCGATTTGTTGGGACTCCTTTTTCCTTCCCGGGTAAATTCGCTTGGCCTTTTTCCACCGTTCGGCAGCCTGACAAACTATTTCGTACCTGTGCTGGCAATCAGAAACCCCGCGTATGTCGGGCTGCCGCTATTTGCAGTCGTCGCTGCGTATGCATGGGATGGCTGGCGGTCTCCAACCGGCAAGACACTGATCGTTTCGCTGCTCGCCGTATTGGTGCTGTCGCTCGGGCCCCGCCTTCATATCGGGGGAAATATGATTTTCACGATGCCGAGCAAAGTGCTGTTTTCGCTGCCCTTGATCCAGAAAATGCTCCCTTACCGATTCATGACATATGCCTTTTTAATCATCGCGATTATCACGGCGCTTTGGTTCGCATCGAATCGGATGAATTACCGGATCAATGTGGCGCTCGCGGCGGTTGTAATCCTGTCCACGCTGCCGAATTTTTCGTATCCTTGGTTTCATCCTGCCAACGCGCCGGAATTTTTCACCACTGCGGAGTATCGCGAATACATCAAGCCGGATGACAATGTCCTGATATTTCCGTTTTCGTGGCGCGGCGACAGCATGCTGTGGCATGCGCAGACCGAGATGGGGTTTCACCTGGTCGGGGGATGGCCAGGCGCGCTGCATCCGATGGAATTCGAGAATTGGCCTTTTTTCTGGGCACTTTTGCAGCCAACCTACCTGCCGGACGCGACCAGACAATTCGGTGCATTTCTGGCGCATCACTACGTGGATTCAATCGCGATTGCGGATGGCGATCCGAATGGAAAGTACTGGGGCAATCTGGCATCAAATTTTGCCGAGACAAAGCGTCAGGCAGGCGGCGTTACGATCTATCGATTGAAGGCAACGGCATTGAAACCCTACCTGGAACTGAGCGCTGAACAATTGCAGCAACAGTCGCGCGCAAGCGTTATCGACAGCCTCGTCTTTGCGGCCAGCCAATGGCTTTCGACTGGCCATAGCTTTGCACAATTCGATCCGGCCAAAGCGGTTGAATCGAAGGCTCTCAACGACTCGTGGTGTGCTGGGGTAAGAATCGACCCCACTTCGGGCCGTGAAAACGAAGTGATGGAAACAATCCATCACTGGTACTGCGGAATCGAGATTGGCGGCGGCTACCATGGCAATGTCATCGTTGGAGCGCCGGGAACGTATGCCGATTTTGAACCGACGATCGAGCGTTATCGCAAGTTCGCAACGCATATTTATTTCCCCTACGGAATCGATTTGCTCAGGCCCGGAGTACCCGCCCCACCCGACGGCGAGCGCGCATTTCTTGAGATGGAATTCACTCCGCAGCGGATTGCCGCGATTGCGCCGCAACTCCGGATTCCCTCCGCGCCATGAACGCATTGCCGCGCGTGGCCGTATCGCCTACGCTCGCATCGTTGCCAACCGCGATGCTTGAGCGAATCTATTCCTTCCTCGAACAACTGGGCGAAATTGGACTGCTGACCCGCGATTTCCTTCGTTATCTGTTCCGCCGTCCATTCGAGACTCGCCTGTTCGTCGATCAACTCGATTCGATCGGGGTGAAATCGCTCAACGTCGTCAACCTGACCGCGATCTTTTCCGGGATGGTGCTGGCGCTCCAGATGGGCGAGTTTCTCGCGAAGTTCGGCGCGAAAATTTACGTCAGCCGCATCATGGGGCTTTCGCTGATGCGCGAGATGGGTCCCGTCCTGAGCGCGTTGATGGTCGCGGCGCGGGTGGGCGCTGGAATCACCGCGGAGCTCGGCACGATGAAAGTGACCGAGCAGATCGATGCGATGCGCTCGCTGGCGACCAGCCCCGTGAAGAAGCTGGTCGTTCCCCGCGTGCTGGCGACAATCGTGATGATGCCGATCCTGACCATCCTGGCCGATGCGATTGGACTGCTCGGCGGGCTGTTCATCTCGGCCACGCAATTAGGCGTGAGCGGCGATTACTTCTACACCTCGCTGGTGCAGCACGCCGCACTGGGCGATCTGTTCAGCGGGCTTGGCAAGTCGGTGTTCTTCGGTTACGAAATCGCGATCATCGCCTGCTACAAGGGCCTGACCGCCCGCGGCGGCGCCGACGGAGTCGGCCGCGCAACGACTTCCGCCGTGGTCGCATCGTCAATCACCGTTCTCATATCGGATTTCTTCCTTACAAAATTCTTTTTGTCACTGCCATGAGCGTCACCGGCAATCGCCCGCTTATCGAGGTTCGCGCGCTCGAAAAGAGTTATGGGCCCAAGCACGTCCTGCGTGGCGTGAACCTTGACGTTCGCGAGGGCGAGACGATCGTGGTGCTCGGTGGAAGCGGAGAGGGAAAATCGGTCCTGCTCCGTCATCTCAACGGTCTGGAGCGGCCCGATGGGGGCGACGTGATCGTTGCAGGCCAGTCGCTCGGCGAACTGACGGAGGATGGGATGGCCTCCGTCCGCAAGCAAATCGGGATGGTGTTTCAGGGAGGGGCGCTGTTCGATTCGCTGACCGTGTTCGATAACATCAGCTATCCGCTTCGCGAGCACCACATGGGAGATGAGGCATTTATCGCGCATCGCGTGACCGAACTTCTCTCGATGGTCGGCCTCGAACGCGTCGAACGGCTGTATCCGGCGGAATTGTCGGGCGGAATGAAAAAGCGGGTCGCTTTGGCGCGTGCGATGGCATTGTCGCCCAAGGCGGTGTTGTGGGACGAGCCGACAACGGGATTGGACCCGATAGTCACGCGCAAGATAAACTTGATGATACGTGGGCTGCAGAAGCAATTGGGCTTTACCTCGGTGGTCGTCACGCACGATCTCAGAAGCGCGTTCATGGTCGGCGATCGATTTGCCCTGCTCGATCAGGGCCGCATCCGGTTTATCGGTACGGCGGCTGAAGTTCGCGCCACGCGGGATGAACTGATGCACGAATTCGTGGAGGCCGCGCTTCAATGAGGGGGGCGGGCTGATGGCGCAGCGGGGCCTTTCGACAGTGCGGGTCGGCGCGGTGATCGCGGCGGCGCTGGCCGTTCTGTGCTTCGCAATCTTCCAGATTGGCCACGGCTCGCGCATCTTCACCAAGACCGAAACTCTCGAATCGCATTTTCAGCGCACCGCCGGATTGCAGAGCGGCGCGCCGGTGATGCTGGCGGGAGTGCGAATCGGCGCGGTCGATGCAATCGAGTTTCCGGCCGATCCAAATTCGGCATACGTCGTGGTGCGGATGTGGGTATCGCAGCAGGCCGCGCCGCGTGTGCGGACCGATTCCGTCGCGCAGATCGATTCGATGGGCCTGCTCGGCGACAAGTACGTGGAACTGACCACCGGCTCGCCGCAATCTCCGGCCGCCGCGCCCGGCGCGGTCATTTCGGCACGGGATCCGATCGATTACGAAGCCCTGCTGCAGAAGCCCGGCGTCAGCGACATGTTCGACAACCTGGTCGCGATCTCAACGTCGATGCGCTCGATACTCGACTCGATCCAGAATGGCCACAGCCTGCTCGCCGAATTCGTTCGCGGCAATGAGAATGCGCCGCCACAGGATCGGCTGAGCCTGGCGACAATTCAGCGCGCGATGGTTCATCTCGATCAGCTATCGACGCAGCTTGCGGACCTGACCGGCCGGCTCCAGCGCGGACAAGGCGTGATGGGCGCGATGCTTAGCGAGAAAACCAATGGGCAGGCGTTCATTACATCGCTCTGGCAGGCCGCCACCTCCGCACAGAAGGCGGCAGACGACGCCGACCGGATGCTGACGCGATTCGATCAGGCCAAAGGAATCGTACCGCAACTGCTCGAAGACAAGCAGTATGCCGCCGATGTGCTTGCAAATCTGCGCAGCTCTTCGCGTGACCTCAATGGTATCCTGCGAAAGATTAACGCGGGCCAAGGCACTGCGGGCCTGATCGTCAACGATCCTAAACTTTACAATCAACTGACTGGATTTCTGGACAGCAGCGGCGGCTGGGGAATCCGGCTGGTGCAAGGGCTGTATAATCTGACTCATCCATTCGCCAGTCCGCAGCCGGGGCCAACGACGCAACAAGTGATGTTCACCACAGCGGAAGGTCCTGGTTGCCCAGTTCAGTCAACATCTCCTCCGGTAACCTCGGCAGTGCCAGCCGTGATGACGATTCACCCGATATCCAAGACTATAACGACTGGGCGATAGCTATTGCGCGCGAGGCCGCTTGACGATGCCCTAATGGCGCACGACAATCGCGTGCTCGGGGTTCGTGCGAGGAATCCCTTGTAAAATGAGCGATATTCTCTCGAATCTGGCCGGCGTGGTTGGCGCCGATGGCATCGTCAGCGGCGATGCACTCGGCGATTATACCCACGACGAGGCATTAAGCGGCGACCCCTGCGTTCCGATCGCTGTCGTGCGGCCGGCGGACAGCGATCAGGTATCGCGAATCCTCCGGCTCGCGACCGAGCATCATGTTCCTGTCACTGCACGCGGTTCAGGTACGGGATTGTCGGGCGCGTGCGTGCCACGCCAGGGCGGAATCGTCGTCAGCTTCGAGCGGATGAAGCGAATCGTCGAAGTTGACACCGCCAACCACACTGCGATTGTCGAAGCCGGAGTCACACTTGACGAATTGAATAAGCGCTTGGAGCCGGACGGCCTTGTCTATCCCGTCTTTCCCGGGGAAAACAGTGCATCGCTAGGCGGCAACGTCGCTACCAATGCGGGCGGAATGCGCGCCGTGAAATACGGTGTCACTCGCCACAACGTGCTCGGGCTGGAGGCAGTCCTGCCCACCGGCGAGATCATCCACACCGGCGGCAAATTTGTGAAAGCGTCCACCGGCTACGACTTGACCCAGCTCATTATTGGTTCCGAGGGCACGCTCGCGCTCGTCACTCAGGTCATCGTCAAACTCGTGCCGCGCCTGGCTCATGGTGCGACGCTATTGGCACCGTTTCGCGGTCTTGAGGATGCCATCCGCGCCGTCCCGGCGATTGTCGTGAAGGGCATTGGCCCGCTGCTCATCGAATACATCGACCAAATGACGATGATTGCGATCACCGCGCAGTCCAAACTGGAACTTGGCATCTCGGACAAGGTCAGGGCTGAAACGCAGGCGTACCTGTTGGTCGTGCTGGAAGAGAGCAGCCAACCGCGCATCGCGGAGGATATGGAAGCGGCGGGCGCGGTCCTGACGGAACATGGCGCGATCGACGTGTACGTGCTCCAGCCCGGCGCGGCACAGCACATGATCGAGGCGCGCGAGCGGAGTTTCTGGACCGCGAAAGCGTCACAGGCAAGCGACGTAATCGATATCGTCGTGCCGCGCGCCGTGCTTCCCGAATACATGCAGAAGGTGCGCGAGATCGCGCTTCACCATCAGACCATGATCCCCGGGTGCGGCCATGCCGGCGACGGCAATGTTCATCTCGCGGTCTTCCAGCACGAAAAGGACAAGCATACGGCCCTATTGCGCGATCTGTTCACGGCGGGTTTGGCGCTGGGCGGGATGATCTCCGGCGAACACGGCATCGGGACGGTCAAAAAGGACTATTTCATGAAGTTCGAGGATCCCGTGAAAATCGCCCTGATGCGCCGAATCAAGGGCGCATTCGATCCGGCCAACATCCTCAATCCCGGAAAGATTTTCGACTAGACATCACGATGGGAGAAGCCATGAACGGAGCGCAAGCATTGATCCGCACTCTGGTCGGATGCGGCGTCGATACCTGTTTCATGAATCCCGGCACCTCCGAGATGCATTTCGTGGCCGCGCTCGACACCGTGCCAGCGATGCACGGCGTGCTGGCGCTGTTCGAAGGGGTGGCAACCGGAGCCGCCGATGGCTACGCGCGGATGGCCGACAAGCCGGCGTCGGTGCTGCTGCATCTGGGACCGGGGCTGGGCAACGGACTGGCGAATTTGCACAACGCCCGCAAAGGCAAGGTGCCGATCGTTAATATCGTCGGCGACCACGCCACCTACCACAAACGTTTCAATGCGCAGCTCGAAAGCGACATCGACACCGTCGCGCGCAATGTCTCGACGTGGATTAAGCGGACGATGCGCAGTGAGGAACTCGGCGCGGACGGCGCGGAGGCAGTCGCTGCCGCGATGGGACCGCCCGGACAGGTGGCGACGCTAATCGTTCCCGCCGATGTCTCGTGGCTTGAGGGCGGCATCGTCGCTCCGCCGCGGCCAATCACAGCGAGAAATCCGCCGGCGAAAGATCGCATCGAAAAACTCGCGGCGATCCTCAGGTCCAAACGGCAATGCACCCTGTTCCTTGGCGGAACCGCCGTCCGCCGCCGGGGGCTGGTCGCGGCAAGCCGGATCGCCGGCGCAGCCGGCGCAAAACTTTTGTGCGAGACCTTTCCAACCCGCCTCGAACGCGGCGCGGGCCTTCCGCCAATCGAGCGGCTGGCCTATCTGGCCGAGTTCGCCGCGATGCAACTGTCCGGCGCAAAGCATCTGATTTTGGCCGATGCAAAATCGCCGGTGTCGTTTTTCGCTTACCCCGGCAAAGCCAGCGATCTCGTCCCCGAAGGATGCGAGGTTCATGTGCTCGCCGGCGATATCGACGATGCGCCAGCGGCGCTTGAAGCGCTCGCCGAGGCTTTGGATGCCCCGAAAAACGCCGCCGCGATCCAGCCCTCGGCGCGGCCGGGCCGTCCGGGCGGGCCGCTCACGGCGGAATCGATTTGCCAGGCGGTCGGCGCAATGCTCCCCGAAGGTGCAATCGTGTCGGACGAGGGCAACACGACCTCGGCATTATACGGCCCGATGCTCACGGCGGGCGCCCCGCCCCATGATTGGCTGTGCCTGACGGGAGGAGCGATCGGCCAGGGACTGCCGGTGGCGACCGGCGCAGCGGTCGCATCGCCGGATCGAAAGGTCGTATGCCTGGAATCCGACGGCAGCGCGCTCTATACGATTCAGTCGCTGTGGACGCAGGCGCGCGCCGGTCTGAACGTCGTGACCGTGCTTTTCAACAACAACTCCTATGCCGTGCTCAACATGGAATTGAACCGGGTCGGAGCAGCCGCATCGGGGCCCAAGGCGCGCGAGATGCTCGATCTTCGCCGGCCGGATCTCGACTTCCTTGAGATCGCCAAGGGGATGGGCGTGCCGGCGACTCGGGCCACGAGTGCAGAAGAATTCTGTGCGCAGTTCGCTCGTGCAATCGCGGAGCCGGGGCCGTCGCTAATCGAGGCGATGGTCCCCAGCGTAATCTAATCGCGTAGCCGGCAAACTTCGCGCACGCTAAGGCTGCGCCGGAACCGGCTGGACACTCTCGCCGTCGTGCGCCGCCTGTCCGACGTTGACGGCAACCTGATCGCCGACATTGACTCCCGTCAGCGCCTCGACCAATACGCCGTTATCGTAGCCCAGCGTTACTTCCTGCAGATGCAGCCGATTGTCGCGCGCGATCGGGACGTACACCTTGTCGTTGCGGAAGACCAGCGCGTCGTCGGGCACCAGCGGCGCGCCCGCCGGTCCGCGCACGGTGAAGGTCACCTGCCCATACAGACCGGGCAAGAGCGCATCGTCTTCGTTGGGAAGATCGACCTCGACCAGCATCGTGCGCGAGTCGGGCGAGAGCGCCTCAGGGTGGCGGGTAATCGTTCCGCTGAACGCACGATGCGCAAATTCGTAGAAGGTTATCGTCGCGGCATCGCCATTGCGGATGTACAGCGCGGTGTTCTGGGGCACGTATGAGTAAACGCGGACCGGATGGATTCGCGCGATCGTCACGATTGCGTCGGAGCTGCTCGATGACGTGGTGGGCGCCGCCACCAGATGGCCGGGATCGATATTGCGGGCGGAGATGATGCCGTCGAACGGCGCATTGATAATTTCATACTTCTGAAGCGCCAATTCCTGATCGAGCGTGGCCTTGGCCTGCAGCATCGACGCATGAGTCTCATCCGCCGTCTGTTGCGGAACGACTTGCTGCTTGAGCAGGATTTGGTTTCGATTATCGGTCAGCAGCGCGAGATGGTAGTTGGCGCGCGCATTCTCGACCGCCTGGTCCGTCTCGGGCGATTCGATAACCGCAAGCAACTGTCCCTTGGTCACGCGATCGCCCTTGTCCACCTTCAGCACCTTCAGGTACCCGGGCACTTTCGCGAATATGTCGGTCTCCTCGTAGCCGCGCACGCTGGCCGGCAGTTTGAGCTGGCGCGTCGTCGGCGCTTGCGTCACCGGCACGACCAGCACATGCGGACCAAGTGCGGCCTGAGTTTGCAATTCGGCGGTCTGGCGATCGAGCCAGGCGCCGTGCGCCATCACCATCCCCAGGGTAATAATCACCAGCGCAACGATTCCGACGATCCAGCCGGTGTAGAACAGTGCGCCCGGCGGCGGCGGAATATAATTTTTAGGATCGTCTTCCATCTATCCGTGCCTATAAGGTCCACCCGGTCTATGCGCCCGGCAGCCCAATTGCCTCGATCTCCGCGTCGCGCTGATGTTTGCCGATTAGATGCCGACTGAAGAGCGAATATACCGCTGGCACCACGAACAGCGTCATCAGCGTCGCGGCGAACAGTCCGCCGATTACCGCCCGTCCCAGCGGCGCGTTCTGCTCCGACCCTTCGCCCAAGCTGAGCGCCATCGGAAGCATCCCGAGGATCATTGCCAGCGCGGTCATGATGATGGGCCGCAGCCGGATATGTCCCGCCTCGATTGCGGCCGCGACAGGGCTATAACCTTCCTCGCGCATCTCGTTGGCAAACGTAATCAACAGGTTTCCGTTCGCTACGCCGACGCCAACCGCCATGATCGCACCCATCAGCGACTCGACGTTGATCGTCGTGCCCGTCAATACCAGCATCCACAATACGCCGGCCAGCGCGCCCGGCACGGCCATCGTGATGATGAACGGCTCCAGCCACGATTGGAAATTCGCGACCATCAACAAGTACACGAGAACGATCGCGAGAATCAGCCCTTCGCCCAATGTCGTGAACGATTCCCGCATCGCCTTGCTCTGGCCCAGGATCGAAATCGCGGTACCCGGGGGCAACTCACCAAGGCTCGCGATCGCTTTTCCCACCTGCGCGCTGACCCCACCCAGGTCCCGGCCCGATACGGAGCAATCGACGTCGATCGCGCGCTGCACCGTGTAGTGGGCGACGATCGATGGGTTCCACGCGTGGTGAATCGTAGCGAGGTTGCCGAGCAATTGCGGCTGGGTGCTCTGCCCGCTTTCCGACGTGGATGCGCCCGCGGCACCGCTGCTCGCCGCGCCGGTCCCCGAGCTGGCCACAACCTGAGAGGGCACCGATAGCGGCAAATTCTGGATTGCGGAAATCGAATTGAACAGATGTTGCGGCGATTGCGCGATCACGCCGTAATTGACGCCATTAACCGGATCGAGCCAGAAGTTCGGCTGTAGCAGCGCTGCGCCCGACAAATGCGCAAGCATGCTGGAGGCGATCTGCTGCTGCGTGATCCCGGTTTGCAGAGCTTTGGTCCGATCGGTGTCAACCTTTAGCGCCGGATAATCAAGCGGCTCTGCGATTCGGAGATCTCGCACTCCGGGTATCACCGCCATCTTTTCCTTTAATTTCAACGCAAGCTGGTAATTCGCCTGAAGATTGTTGCCGGTAATTTGCGCATCGATTGCGGCGGACAGCCCGAAATTCAGAATCTGGCTGGTGATGTCGGCGGCTTGAAAATAAGCGGTGATATTCGGGTACTTCTCCGCCAGCGCCGTGCGAATCTTTTCCTGATACATGCGGGTCGGCCGATGATTGGGCTTGAGTTGGATAGCAACGTCGCAATCCTGCGGCCCGGTGCTGTCGGTTTGGTAGAACGCAAGGTCGTACGATAGCGGCAATCCGATATTGTCGCTGATGCTGTCCAACTCGGATGGTGGGATGATCGTGCGGATCGTTTCCTCCACATTCTCGACCAGGTACTCCGTATGTTCGATTCGCGTCCCCGATGGAGCGCGCACATGCAGGCGCATCATGCCAGCGTCGACGGAGGGGAAAAAATCCTCGCCGACGATAAGCAGGAGAGACAGAGACAGGAGAATGATCAGTGCCACACAGGTCAGGGAGAATCCGCGGCGCGCGATAAATGCACCCAGCGCAGCCTTATATCGATCCCGCAGACGTTCAAACCGGCCATCGAACCAGCGGACAAAATCCCCGAAGCGGCCCGCACCAACGTGCTCCTCGTGCGTGTCCGGCAACAGGTAGCGCGCCATCGTGGGCACCAGCGTGCGCGACAGCAAATAGGACGTGAGCATCGCGAATACAACCGCGAGCGCCAGGGGCGTAAACAAGAATCGCGCCACGCCGGTCAGCAGCACGACCGGGAAGAATACGATGCAGATCGAAATGGTACCGACGAACGTCGGTGTTGCAATTTGAGTGGCGCCATCCAGAATCGCGACCAACAACGGCTTGTGCATCGCGTGATTGCGATGGATGTTCTCGACCTCGACCGTCGCATCGTCCACAAGCATCCCGACCGCCAGCGCGATCCCGCCCAGCGTCATCGTATTGATCGTCTGTCCGGACAGCTTAAGGCCGATAATTGCGGTCAAAATCGCAAGCGGAATCGACGTAATTACGATCAGCATGCTGCGCGGCGAACCAAGGAAAACCAGCACCATAATCGCGACCAGAAAAGCTGCGATTCCGGCTTCCCGCACTACTTCCGTGAGTGCGGCGCGAACGAACTTCGACTGGTCGAAGGTAAGTGCGACATTCAGGCCCTTCGGAGCGGTTGACCGGATTAGCGGAATCTTTGCCTTGACCGCGTCGATTACGTTCAGCGTGGAGGCATCGGCATGCTTGATGACCATCAGGTAGGTCGCCGGCTTGCCGTCAACGCGCACGACGTTAGTCTGCGGCTGATGCGTATCCGTGACGGGCGCGATATCACCCAGCAGCACCGGAGATCCGGCGGACCATTTCACCGGAATTTGGTTAAAGTCGGACACCTTCGGGAAACTCATGTTGAGATCTACGTCGTACTCGTAATTGCCGATCTTGGCGGTTCCCGACGGAATGACGACGTTGCTCGTGGCAAGCGTATTGCCGATGTCGGACGCCGACAGCCCGTGCGCATACAACAATGTCGGGTCGAGGTTCACCATCACCGAACGGCTCACGCCGCCCAACGGAGCGGGCGAGGAAAAGCCGGGGATCGTGAACAATTGAATCCGGATGAAGTTCAACCCGTAGTCGAATAATTTCCCGGTCGAAAGCGTGTCGCTGTAGACATTGAGCTGCGCGATGGGAACGTTACTCGCGTTGTACGAGATAATTTGCGGCGGCTGAATGCCACGGGGCAAATTCGAAAGAATCGTCTCCGACACCGCGTTAATCTGTGCTATCGCGGCGCCAATGTTCGATTCCTGATGGAAATAAATCTTTAGAATTCCGAGACCGTTAATCGACTCGGACTCGATATGCTCGATGTCATTGACGGTCGTGGAATAGGCACGCTCGCTGATAAAAACCATGCGCCGCTCGACATCGATTGCAGCCAACCCCGGGTAGCTCCATACCACCATCACCACCGGCAGATTGATCTCCGGAAAAATATCGACGTTCATCAGGCTGAAGCTCAGCGTGCCGAGCACGAGCATCAGTAATGCCATCACCGCAACCGAAAGCGGCCGGCGCAAGGCAAGGCGGACAATCCACATAGGTTAAGGCAAAAGTCGTTTCGTCAGTTCGCGGCCATGAATCCGGTACGATGTAGCGCGGACCGCGGAGACCCGCTTGGTACGCCGATCAAACTATTTCACCGACCGTCCGGAGGCAAGTTTTGAGCGCAGAGGGAGAGCTCCCTCCGAAAGCGAACTACTTTTGCTTCAGCTCAGAGCTGTCGCTGTCGATGCAACCCGCCATCGAAAAACGGGTGTTCATGTTCGCCCGCGAGATATTTATATTTGCTTGGCTCATGTGCGCGGGCAACTCGAATGGCGGAAGTTCGTTCTTTCGCAGCTTCATCATCATCGCTTCCAGTGCCCGGGAACAGTCTTCCGGCTTCTCAAACCGTTCGAGGACGTCCCATTTCGAGCGCGGCGCGCCGATGTCAGTATCTACGGGAGGCGGATCGTTGGACGGCGGCGAGTTAAATAGCGGCGGCACGATTAGCAACCAGCCATAAACTGCGAGTGCGGCGGAATGACGGGATTTCATGAATTCCGATCTATCAAAGCGCGAGCACCAAGGCAAAATGGCCGACAGATCGCGGAGGGGTTGGTTGCCCCGCGCGCCGGAAAATGTAACAAAGGATGGTTCGGGCGGGGTCGTAGTTCAGCCCGGTTAGAACGCCGGCCTGTCACGTCGGAAGTCGTGGGTTCAAATCCCATCGGCCCCGCCAATTTTGACACTTGGATGAAGAAAATTGAGACTTAGCGAACAAACCCGCAGTATCTCGCACGAAGCCGGCCTGCGCGGCCGCAATTGGGCGATTATTGACGCAAGCGACCGACCCCTTGGACGCGTCGCATCGCGCGCTGCCAGCATCCTGCGCGGCAAAACCCGCCCCGATTTCACGCCCAATGAGGACGTTGGCGATTTCGTCGTCATCATCAATGCCGCAAAAGTGAGGCTCACCGGCGCGAAACTGACGGACAAGGTGTTCCACCGGCATACGGAGTATCCCGGCGGTGTCCGCAAGACTACGGCTGGCCGGTTGCTCGAGACCCGGCCTGAACGGCTGCTAGAAGAAGCCGTTCGCGGCATGCTGCCGAAAACGCGGCTTGGACGCCGGCTGTTCACCAAACTTAAGGTCTATCGCGGTGCGGAACATCCCCATGCCGCGCAGAAGCCGAATCAAATCACCCTTTGACCGAGGCGCTAATATCTCATGGCTGAAAAGAAAAACACCATCTGGACCACCGGCAGGCGCAAGAGCGCAGTTGCCCGCGTAAGGATGCTTCCGGGCTCCGGCGCGATCAAAATTAACGAGCGCACACTTGAGGACTACTTCCCGCGCGATACTTCGCGAATGCGCATCATGGAGCCGTTCGAAGTCACGGAAACCAAAGACAAGTACGACGTGATGGTCAGTGTTAGCGGTGGTGGAGTGTCGGCCCAGGCCGATGCGGTGCGGCTGGGAATCTCGCGCGCGCTTCTCGCCGTGGTCGAAACGGCGCGTCCGACATTGCGCAAGGGCGGGATGCTGACTCGCGATCCCCGCGAAGTTGAACGCAAGAAATACGGCCGTCACAAGGCCCGCAAACAGCCGCAGTACTCCAAACGCTAGCCAACGGTGCTGCCGCGGCGGATTGACCGCAGCGGCAGCGCCGACATAGATTGCGCTTGGCGTCGATGGCCTCGTGCTGCGCGCCACGGCCGGGGGAATGCATACAACCCGCATAATCCGCATTGCCGCGTTTTTGACGGTCGCCTTCGCGCTCGAGGGGGCATGCGCATGGAGTGCCGAGCCAGCGGCCGGTAAAATCGTCACGGCAACCGGCCAAGTCAGCATCCAGCGCGGCAGCGCCGCCCCAATCGGCGCGAAGTCCGGCGTCGCTGTCAGAAGCGGCGATCGGGTGATTACCGGCGCCGATGGGCATGTAGTGATCGCGATGAGCGATCAAAGCCAGTTGGAACTGTTCTCTTCGTCCAATTTTACCATCGATCAATACGGCAAAGACGCCGATGCGCCGAAACGCGTGGGCCTATTTTCCGGCTTGCTTAGATCGGTCGTAAAAGCGACCGGCGGTGCGCCGGCTAATTTTCAGGTACATACGCCCAACGCGGTGGCAGCGGTTCGCGGAACCGAATGGTATACCGGCTATTCCGGCAATGAAGAGCGGCCGGGCTACCTGGGATGCGATCGCTTCACGGACATATCCGTCCTGTCAGGCACGGTTAATGTGGCGGCAGTTCAGGCTCCCGACCAAAACATGGATGTCGAGCCAGGCCACGAAGCGACCCTGCCATGCGACGGACCGTGGGTCACAGGCGGCCGGGAATTGCCGCTTCCAAATCATTGAAAATCATTGATAATCCAGCGATCCCAGGATTCGGTCACCTCGATGGATTGACACGAGCCTGCAAAAACCAATACAAGAGTTTGCCAAGACGAAAGGGAGCGTCAGCAGATGCGTCCAGATCGCGAAAATCCTTATAGCGCGACGATACATATTGCAATTATTCTTGCTCTAGCGCTGTTTTTTTGGAGCGCAGCGCCAGCCGCGGCGCAGACCACCGCAGGGACTGTCTCTAGTGTAAGCGGCCAGGTCCAAATCCAGCATAATGGCGCCACGGCGGCGGCTACGGTGGGAGCGACGGTAAGCCAGAGCGACCGGATCATTACCGGCGCCGATGGCCATGTTGTCATAATCCTGAGCGATCAAAGCAAGCTTGAGTTGGGCGGATCGACCAGTATCTCGCTCGACCAATACACCTCCGGTGGAGCGACCCCCACTCGGGTCAGCTTGTTCTCCGGAGTAATGCGCTCGCTGGTAAATGCGACCGGCGGCCCGGCGAACTATCAAGTGCATACCCCCAACGCGATCGCCGCAGTGCGCGGCACCAAATTCGACGTTGGCTATTCCGAAGGATCCGTGCGTCCCGGCTACGACGGATGCGATCGCTATACGGATACGGCAGTCCTTGAGGGCACGGTCAATTTGACCAATGCGGCTAATCCCGACAGCGGCTCGGATATCCAAGCCGGCTACGAAGCCACTGTGCCGTGCGGACAATCGGTGAGTGCGGCAGGTCCGCTCGCAATGACCGGCGCGTTTTCCTCCGGTGGAGGCAGCAACGGCTTTACGGGACCACCGCCGAGTTCTGGTGGCGCGCCGCCTCCAGCCTGCCCGGTATGTGCCGGGAATATGTGAGGAGGTGTGAGAATGATTGATGTTGTAGCCACCTTCCGAACCGTCCGGGCGTATACAATAGCGTCGCTCGTTGCGGTTCTTCTGATGAGTACAGTCGGCTTCGTGCCCGATGCTCACGCCGATTTCTTCAACAATTACTACCCCGGTTACTTCACCCTTTTGCAACCGGGCCGCCTCGATCTAACGGTATTTGGCGGCGGCTACATATCTGACAAATACGGTGACCTGCAACAGGGCGTTCAAATTGAACAGAGCGTCACGCCGTACATCGGCCTGTTTGGCCGTGCCACCGGCTATCAGCTATGGGAGGGCGACGGCTTTGACAATCCGCTGTCGCCGGGTTCCACCCATCAGGCGCGCCTAAACTTCGGACGTTTTCAGGGTGGCGCCGACTTTACCCTGTTTCCGGGCACGCATCTCTATATGTCCGGCGGCAAGGATGTCGGGGACAGCCACGCCGATATTATCGAGGGCGATTTCTCGAGCTGGCTCTGCTTGCACAGCCTGCATCCGCTCAACGCATCGTTCAGCACAATCCATAATTTCGAGAACGGCGTGACAAGCACCGAAATCGACCTGCAAGCGATCATATTTACAGCTGAAAAGTATATGATTCTGGGCGGTGTCGGTGGCGCATTCTACGAGGGCGGCTTCCTGACCAATTCGACCGGCACCGGCGCGCAAGGTCAGGGCGGCCCGGATATTGGCCTCTTCTACCGGCCCTGGCAGATGGGCATCAGCGCGCAAGCCGGGTATGGCACCGCCCATCAGTACGGCCAGATCACGATGTACAAGCAGTTGAGCTGGTTCGAGTAACTCCCGCTTCGGTTCCGAAACGGTCGCTCGGGCACCCCACGCCAGACTGGGGGCGTCGCGTTGGAACGACGCGCCGGGAGGGTTAAGCTCGAAGCGGTCACCGATGGCGAGCGCCAAGCCCAAACGAAAGCGGCGGCGATTCTCCTGGCGCACCTTCGCAGGGGGAATTGCGCTGCTTGCCGCAATGCTCTTCGCGCATTCCCAATTCGAGGGGATGTTCGAGCGGGCGGAACTTATCGCTTATGACCTCCGGATCAAGCGCCTTCCTCCCTCTCCTTCCACCGGCCAAATCGTAATCGCGGCAATTGACGACAAGAGCATCTCGGACCTTGGCCAATGGCCATGGCCGCGTTCGCGATTCGGCCAGTTCGTCGATGCGCTCAGAGACTACAAGGCGGCAGTCATCGCATTCGACGTCGTGTTTAGCGAACCGGACCATGGCGATGTCGAACGTGCGGAGATAACACAACGGCTGCATGGAGCGGGGCTTTCCGATCAGGCGATCTCAGCCAGTCTGGGAGCTGGCAACGACGACACTTTCGCTGCCGCAATCAAAAAACAGGGTGCGACAGTTCTCAGCTATGCGTTTCGGAGCCACGACTTCCGCGCGGGCACCAAACAGCCGAAGATTGCCGGATTTCTCGATAAAATCCGTCCACCCCCGCCGATGGGTTATGGAATCGTCCGCCAGACCGATGATGCAGCACAGATTCTGTACGCAGCACAGTCCTATTTGCCACCGGTCGATGTGCTTAACGCCGCAGCCCATTCGACCGGATTCGCCGATATCGACGCGGATGCCGACGGCACAATCCGCGCCGCGATGACCGTGGTCAAATTTAACGACCGCTTTTGCGCGCCGATGTTTATGGCGGCAGCCGATGCACTGGCGGGCGACGCTCCATTGGCGCTCGCAATCGGACCTACCGGCATCACCAATGTGTCGTTTCCGGGACTTCCGATCCCGGTGGATGATTTGGGCCGGATGCTGCTGAATTTCCGTACCGGCCCCGACCCATTTCCCTACTACTCGCTGTCGGACGTGCTCAATCACAGGATTCCGGCCGACCAGTTGGCGGGAAAAATCGTCCTGATCGGTGCGACCGCCCACGGGCTTGGAGATCGCGCCGGCACGCCGATTAATCCCGACATGCCGCGCGTTGAAATCCAGGCAACCGCGATCGACAACGTAATCAAGGGCGACTTTTTCAGACGCACCACCGAAGCCGAGGGACTCGCGCGGCTGGCCGCCCTCGCCATCGGTGCCGTAACGGCGATCGCCGTCGCATGGCTGTCGGCGGCGGTGTCGGCGATCGTGAGCGGGATTTTGCTGGTTGGCTACTACCTCTATGCGCAACAACGGCTCGCGACGGACGGGACGGTGATTGGAGTCGTATTCCCGCTCGCCACTGGAATGCTGATGTACATGATGCTGGCCGGTTATCGGTACATCACGGAAGGCCGCGAACGGCAGCGCCAGCGATCGATCATGGAGCATTATCTCCATCCCGATGTGCTGGCTTCAGTCCTCGAGTCCCCCGAAGGCCTGCGGCTCGGCGGCGAACGGCGCCACCTCGCGATCCTGTTCTCGGACATAGTCGGCTTCACATCGCGCGCCGAAAAATCGGAGCCGGAGGCGCTGGTCACGCTGCTCAACACCTACATGACCGAAATGATCGATGTGATCCTGAAAAGCGGCGGCGTCGTCGACAAGCTGATGGGCGACGGCATCATGGCGTTCTGGGGCGCCCCCAATGCGATCGATAATCCGTCGCGCTCTGCAATTAATGCCGCACTCGAAATGATCCAGCGGCTGCGCAAGTTGCAGGCTGGCGACCCGCGATTTGCAGACCTCGACATCGGTATCGGTATCGCAAGCGGCGAAGCGATTGTCGGAAACTTCGGCGGTAAGGGCCATTTCGACTATTCTGCGATTGGCGACTCGGTCAACCTCGCATCGCGGCTGGAAGGCCTAACGCGCCATTTCAAGGTCCATGTCATCGTAAGCGGCGATGCGTTCGCCGAGGCAGGCGATGGATTCGTAGCACGCGAACTGGGGCTGGCACGCGTCAAGGGCAAGGCCAATATCGTGCCAATCGTCGAAGTTGCCGGTCATGGAAATGACGGTGCCGATCCGGCATTCTATCAACGCTTCGCAGACGCATTGAAAATGGTGCGAGGCGGCAATGCACCAGCCGCACTCGATGAACTGCGGCGGCTTGGCGTCGAGCGGCCCAAAGATGCTCCGGTGCGAATATTCGTCGAAAAACTGGCAGCGGACCCTGTCCATCCACCCAAAGACATCGTTTTCGAATTCGACAGCAAATAGCGATGGAGCCGGAGAAAGGTATCGCCTGCTATTTACCCTTGCAGGTGAATGTCACTGATTGCGGTGAGCCGACTGCGCTGTCGTTAATCAGCATCGTGCCGTTCGCTATGGTCCCCTTGGACGGCGCCGTGCACGCAACCATCACCACGCACGATTGATTGAATGCGAGATTATTCGGCGCCATCGGACAGGTGTTCGAGGTGACTGGAAAGCCGGCCGCCGCTTCAATTGGCTGAATTTGAATCGGCAACTGCAATTTCTTGTTGGCCTTGGCGGTCCCGGAATTCGAAATCTTAATCTTGAATGGCTTGCTTTGCGTATTGGCCTTTACGGAGCCGAAATTATGGCTGGCGGGCGTGACCGACAATTGCTCCTGTCCCGACGCGGTCGCAGTTGGAGTCGCTGTCGGCGTGACCCTTGGCGTTGGAGATGTGTTCGGAATCAGGTCGAGCTTCGCCACAAAGCCGGTACCGTTGGCGCCGATGGAATGGTTAGTTGTCTGGAATGCGCCGGCCGTGACGGGGAAGTTGGCCGATCGCGACTGGCCTGCCGTATACGCGTTGCCGGCGGAATCGATGGCAACCCCGTTTGCGTAGTCGTACACCGTTCCACCGAGATACGTCGAATAGATCAACCCCGAACCGTCCGGCTTCAGTTTCGAGACGAACGCATTCGCACCGCGCAATCCAGCTGCGTTGTTGACGCGCTGAATTGCGCCGACAGTCGTTGGAAAGTCGGTGGAGAGGCTTTCGCCAACTACGTACGCATTTCCGCCCGAATCGACTGCGACACCCTCGCCCAAATCCTTAAAGGTGCCGCCGATGAATGTCGAATAGGCCAGCCCACCGCCATCAGGGTTGAGCTCGGTCACAAAGGCACTCCCGGTGCCGGGCAGGACCGTCTGGAACGCGCCGCCCGTAGTCGGAAAGTCGGCAGAAGAGGTTTGACCGGCAACGTATGCATAGCCTGCGGAATCGATCGCGATTCCGTTGACCTCGTCGTTGCCGCTCCCCCCCAAGTAGGTCGAGTACTCCAATCCCGAACCGTCGGGGGTAAATTTCGCGGCGAAGGCATTGCCGAAAGGAATCGTCGCCTTGTAGGTCCATTGAAACGCATCGGCGGTGATCGGAAATAACGCAGAATGGGTTTGGCCCGCGATGTAGGCCGCACCGCTGGAGTCAATCGCGATTCCGTAGGCGGCATCGCCGTCCAAGGGATCGTCGCCGCTGCCGCCCAGGTAGGTCGAGTATACCAATGCCGTTCCTGCTGGATTGAATTTTGTCACGAATGCGGCGTCACCGGTCGCAAGCACTGTCTGATAGGCGCCAGCAGTAATCGGGAAATCCAGCGAGCCGGTCGAGCCCGTCACATAGGCAAACCCGCCTGAATCAACTGCGATGCCCGTGCCATAATCTCCAGATTCCCCGGCAGTGCTGTTGCCTCCCAGATAGGTCGAATAAACCAGCGCTGAGCCATCGCCGCTCAATTTCGTGACAAACACGTTTCCAATACCGGCCAAATCGGGTTGGAAAGCGCCGACCGTAACCGGAAAGTCGAGATCCGAGGTCGCGCCCGTAACATACGCGAATCCCGCCGAGTCGATCGCGATCGCCGCTCCGCTCGCTCCCCCGTTTTGGCCTCCCAAATAAGTCGAGTAGACCAGCCCGCTTCCCCCAGCGTTGATTTTCGTAATGAATGCATCGGCTGCGCCAGCCCTAACGGTTTGAAACGCTCCGGTGGTGGTCGGAAAATTCGCCGAACTGGTCTGTCCGGTAACGTAAGCATTGCCTGCTGAATCAACCGCGATTCCGGCGACAAAATCGCCGGTGCTGCCGCCCAAAAATGTCGAGTAGACCAATCCCGGATCGATGTACACCGGCCGGCGGCGATCGTATGTGGCGAGTTCGAAACCGATCGTATCCATGCCGCGCATTACCGTCCGGCCGGCGATAGATTCACGATGCCCGTCGCGTTCCTGGTAGATGAGCGGAGCGCGATGGATTAGCTCAGAACCGTCTGCCAGCGGAACGATCAGGTCGCCCACGGAATTGAACGAGAGTTTCCGGGCGCCATCGAAACGCAACCTGATCGATTTTGGGTCCGCCCCCGGCGCGACGATAAAATCGTATTCGAGTTGACGCCGGTCCGCGCCATAGAAGACCAAATCGACTCCCGGATAAACGTTTCGATATCTGACCTGCCCGAAATTCGGAACATTCGCGTGCCAGCCCTTAGGATCGCGTCCAATGAAATAATTCGACTTGCTGTGAATCGGATCGACACCTTCGATTCGCGCGTCGCGGTTGGCGCCAACGATGCTCAGCCCGAGCGCCATCCCGTTTCCTCGATCTGCTCCATTCGCCGCATTCGTTGCGGAATCAATCGACAGCAGTGCGCCGTCCGCAGTGAGGAACAGCGTGTGGCCGTCGCCGTGCGAGAGGAACTTTACGCGCGAATCGGTCTGGCCGAGGTTCGGCTCAAAATATCGCGGGATCGTTCCGTACCTTTCATCGATGCGTGACCGCTTTGCCGATGCAACGCCGACTCTCGCCATGCCCGTCGCAACAAACCAGACGATCAGGCCGACGACGATGCCACCCCATGCAATTCTTACCCTCACTGTCCGCGTATGCCTAGAATTGAATAAGCCAACGTCATCAGATCATTTCATCAGCAGCGCCATCATGGCAAGGCGGCGAAAAGCCAGCCCCATTTGGATGCGATCCGGCATCGGGATATTCAATTTTCGCCGTTAACTGGTCTGCGATGCGGATTCGTGATACGTGATTCTCGTCAGCCCGAATTAACCTTGAATTAACAGGAATCCTCAAATGGCCAAAAACGAACGCATCAAAGTGGCCGTCGTCGGCGCCTCCGGATACTCGGGTATTGAGGCGGTCCGCATCCTGTCGAGTCATCCGTTCGCGGAACTGACCGCGCTGACCTCGGAGCATTATGCCGGACGCGAAGTGGCCGACGTGTATCGCCATATGGCCGGCGTCGATTTGCCGCCGTTCGAGGAGTTGCGCCCGGGCCTCATCAAGGGACGCGCTGAAGTTGTATTTTCATGCCTGCCCGAAACGACCGGGACCGCACACACGGCCGATCTCGTAAAGGCGGGTATCAAGGTGATCGATCTTTCCGCCGACTTCCGGCTTAAGGATCCCGCCCAATACCGGACCACTTACGGCACCGAACATCCCGCGCCGGAATTGCTCAAACAGGCCGTGTACGGCCTGAGCGAATTCCATCGGCAGGAATTGCGGGAGGCGCGGATCGTCGCGACGCCCGGATGCTACCCGACCGGGGCACTGCTGGCGCTAATCCCGCTGATTCGCCGCGACCTGATCGAGCCGTCATCGATAATTATTGACGCGAAATCGGGCACCACCGGCGCTCGGCGCGCCGCCTCCGTCGAGCAGCTATTTGCCGAAGTGAATGAGAATTTCCGCGCCTACAAGGTCGGAAATCATCGCCATGTGCCGGAGATGGAGCAGGAGATTGGCACGGCACTGGGCCGGGAAATCGCGCTGGTGTTCGTACCGCATCTGCTGCCGGTGACGCGCGGGATACTGACCTCGATCTTCATGCGTCCGCGAGCGGGCACCACGGAAAGCGACGTACGCGCCGCCTACGAGGCAAGCTTCGCAAAATCACGCTTCGTGCGGATACTCAAGCCGGGAGAATTGCCCGAACTGCGCAACGTCCGCGCCACGAATTTCTGCGAGATCGCGTTTATCCTCGATCGGAGGACCGACAGCCTGATTGCGCTGACTGCGATCGACAATCTAGGCAAGGGCGCCGCCGGACAGGCGGTCCAGAACATGAATCTGATGCTCGGCTTCGACGAAGCCGCGGGCCTCCTGAACGTCGCGCCCGTCCCGTAAGCTGAAGTTACCCCTTACGCGACGCGGCGCATCAGTTCCAGGATGTCATAGCCGGTGATGTCGCGGCTCTTGGCCGACCATTCGTGCAACTCCGCATCGGTGACCATCCCGGCCTGCGCCCCCTTGGCCATGTCCATCAGCGCAATCTTGATCGTCGCCTCGTCGATCATCTCGCCGGTCTTGGGATCGGCCATCGAGCCGCCTCCCTTCTCATGATAGAGCTTGATAACGCGGCGTGCCTCTTCGACCTGCTCGGCGCTGGGGCTGTAGCATGAGTTGGCGATTTCGGCCTGCTGCGGATGAATCACCCAAGTCCCATCCATCCCGAGATTGGCGGCTCCCACGTTCTTTTCGCGCAACTGTTTCTTTAGGTCGGCAACCCGCTCCGGCGGGTCGGTGTTCTTCCAAAGGCGCAGGAAAACATTATCCACCGCATGCAGGCCTGCGGCCTTGGCGGCGACCACGACGCCCTGCTTTGCATAATTGAAATTAACGTTCTGATTGTCGACGATGTCGCGGATGCCCAGGTTCGCCGCAAAATCGGCGATTCCAAACACCAGACCAGCCATCCGATCGGACGCCCGCGCAATTTCATACGCATGCACCAGCGCGTGCGGCGTCTCGATCAACGATTCGATCTGGATGCGGTACTTCCAGCCGCCGCGCTTTTCCAGATCGTCCAGCAGCTTGGATACTTCCTTGATTTCATCGGCACCGCGCGTCTTGGGCAGCATGATGCCGTGGAAGCGGTTCGGCGCGCCGAGCACGACCGCTTCAAGGTCGCCTTTGAAAAACTTCGAATGGATATTGTTGGGGCGCACGCTGACGACCTTCTTGCCGAAATCGAGCGTGGTCAGCGCCTCGACCATCGTCTTGCGGCTCTTCTCGCCCTTGAACTCGTAGGGGCAGGCATCCTCGAAGTCCGCCATCACGTGATCGACCGGCGATTTCACCGGGTCGGCGGCATTCTGATGCAGCTTCATGCTGTGACCGGGGTAGGTCATTTCGGTGCGCGGAATCACGAATCGCGCGCCCTTGTCCATTACAAACATCGATTGATTCTCCTTGTCGCGGCAAAGTATTTCGTCCGGCTCAGCGCATGTCAACCGCGCCACGCGTCATCGCGGGAAGAGATTCAAAAATTCGATGTCGCCGCCGCCAACAACCCGATAGTGAATCATCGCGCTTTCAATTCGATAGAGGAAACTCGGATTCAGCGGATCGTAATGGCTGCGTAAACGTCCGGGAAGCGCCGGATCGAGGACGATTGACGCCATCGCGCGGTCCAATTCCTCCAAATCGCGCGGCGAAGCGGTCTTCTCCCACTGGGACCATTCGAAGGAGAAACGCGGCTGGACGGCGAACTCAGCCACGACGGAGCTTCTGCCAGCGCGGATCCTTGACGATTTTGCGCATCTTCGGCACGCCCTTGAACCTCAATCCCAGCCCGGCGTTGGCTTGGTCGATCGCCTCCCGCATCGCCGCCATTTTATTCGGGTCCTGATACAGCTCCACGATCATTTGCAGGGTTTTGAGCCGCTCGAAATCGATCATCACGACGGCGGGCTTGCCGTGCTTGGTAACGATTACCTGATCGCCTTCCATCGTCTCGTCCACCAGCTTGAGGAACCGCTGGCGCGTCTCGCTTACGGTCAAATAGCGTTCCATGAGGCAAAGATATCGTGTTACAAAAGAATGTACAAGATTTTGACCGCTAAGACAGCCGACGACCCGGTTGTTGCCGCCGTCTATATCAATCCCGCAGGTAATGCGTTTTGCGCTTGATCAGCACCGTGCGGTCGATTTCGACCACGACGGTGCCGTCGGGCTTCTTGCCGGTCAATTTGAACTTAACCAGCCCGGCATCGGGGCGGTCGGAATCGCGCTTCTCAAGCACCGTCGATTCGGCGTAAATCGTGTCGCCATGAAAGACCGGGTTGGTATGCTTGCCGTTGTCCATCTCGTACTCGGCGATCGCGTTCTCGCTGGTATCTTCGGACGCAAGCCCGACCGTGAACGCCAACACCACGCCCCCGTACACGACGCGCCGGCCGTCGTAGTAGGTCTTGGGGTCTTTATCGACGAGGTTTTGGTTGAAGTGCAACTCGGCGGTATTCATCACAAGCGAAGTGAAAATATGGTTGTCGGCCTCGGTGATAGTCCGGCCGCGTTGATGAATCAGCGTGTCGCCGACCGTGAAATCTTCGAAGTAGCTGCCGTCGTTGGTAATTCCCATTGCTGATGCCGTCCCGTGGTCAGTTTTTCTCCATGATGCGGCGGCCGATTACCTCGTACTGAATCTCGCTGGTGCCCTCGAAGATCGACAGCACGCGCGCGTCGCGCCAGTAGCGTTGCGCCTCAAATTCCATCGAGTAGCCGTATCCACCATGCACCTGCATCGCCTCGCGCGTAACCCGCTCAGCCATCTCGGCCGCAAATGCCTTCGCCAGTCCCGCCTCGTAATCCGAGCGCTTGCCGGTATCCTTCTGCGATGCGGCGAAATAGCAGAGCTGACGCCCCGCTTCGACTTCGACGGCCATATGCGCGAGCTTGTGGCGAATCACTTGGAAGTCGCCGATCGGCTGGCCGAACTGTGTGCGCTGCTTGGCGTACTTGACCGCGCATTCGAAAGCCGCCTGCGCCACGCCGACGCCGCGCGCCGCGGTCTGGATGCGCGCGGCTTCATACGAAGACATTAACTGATAGAAGCCCCTACCCTCCTGTCCGCCGATCAGGTTGGCCGACGGCGCGAACGCATCCTCGAACTGGAGCGCATAACTGCGCATCCCGTGGTAACCGATGGTGGGAATCGGCGAGCCGGTCAGGTGCGGTGGCATGAATTCATCGCCCGGCTTCTTTTCGAACAGTATCAGCGACAGCCCCTTGTGCTTCTTGGACATATCCGGGTCGGTCCGCGTCATTACGGTCAGCATATGCGCACGATTGGCGAACGTGCACCACATCTTCGATCCGGTGATCAGGTAGCCGTCGCCCTTCTTGACCGCGCGGGTTTTGAATGATGCCGTGTCGCTGCCCGAATCGGGTTCGGTGAACGCCGCCGCGGTAAGCATCTCGCCGCGCGCGATCTTCGGCAGGTAATTCTTCTTCTGCTCCGGTGTGCCGTTGGCGCTGATCAGCGTGCCGGTGATGATATTGCGGGTCATCACGGAGCCGACGCTCAGCCATCCGCGCGACAACTCCTCGGTGACGATCGCCATCGCGATGTAATCGAGTCCAAGCCCGCCTTCTTCGGCGGGGAAGATCACACCGAAGTAGCCAAGTTCGGCCATCTTCTTGAGGATGTGTTCGGGAATTTCCCTATTGTGGCGATCGAGGTCGTTGGCGATCGGCTTTACTTCGGCCTCGACGAACTCGCGGACCGAACGGCGAATCGCCTCATGTTCGGGCGTTACGTTGGACATTACTTCTGCTCCTGCGATGCCGGATTGCGCTTGCGGATCAGGACTGGCCGCTCGTATTCGAGCACCTTCTCTCCGCGCTGGTTGAAGCCGGTGGTGCGAAATTTGACGACTCCGCGATCGGGCCGGGAAGTGTCGCGCTTGGAGAGCACCTCGGATTGCGAGGTGAGAGTATCGCCGGGATAAACCGTCGCCAGATAGCGCATCTTCTCGTAGCCGAGGTGCGCGATTGCGCGCTCGGACAGGTCTTCGACCGACAGGCCGAAGACGACATTCATCACCAGCATGTGATTCACCACCACACCCTTGTAGCCGAGGCTTTGGGCATACTCCCGGTTGAAGTAAATCGGGTTGGCGTTCATGGTCACGCTGGAGAAAAAGCTGTTGTCGCCCTCGGTGATGGTACGGCCCCAGTGATGTTTAAACAGGTGGCCAATTTCGAAGTCTTCGAAATAATGGCCTCGTTCGATTTTTCGCGTCGCCATTGCGGATCGGCGTCCTTTTCCAAAAATGCCCTATGTTTCTAGCCTGACCCGCGCCCACGCGCAACGGCTTGTCAAAGCCGCCTCAACGCGATACTGATTCCTTCTCCCACAAGGACGGATTCATCATGAGTGCCAAGGAAATCTACGAAATCGGCGAAGTCCCCCCCATCGGGACGGTGCCGAAGTTGATGTATGCGCAAACGATTCGCGCTGAGCGGTTCGGCGAACCAATTAAAGCGTTCAAGACCGAGCGCATTGCGCTGCCGCCGCTTCGTCCCGGCGAGGTGCTCGTCTATGTGATGGCGGCCGGGATCAATTTCAACAATGTATGGGCCGCGCTCGGAACGCCGATCAACGTGATCGCCGCGCGCAACAAGGCCAAGTACGACGACGCCGACTTCCATATCGGCGGCAGCGATGCCTCGGGAATCGTTTATGCCGTCGGCCCCGACGTTAAGAACGTCAAGGTCGGCGATCGGGTTGTAATTCACTGCGGCGTATGGGACCGCGATTGTCCCGCAGTGCGCGCCGGCGAAGATCCCATGTACGACCCGTCGTTCAAAATCTGGGGCTATGAAACGAATTGGGGCAGCTTCGCGCAATTCACGCGCGTGCAGGATCATCAGTGCATGCCGAAGGCCCCGCACCTGACTTGGGAGGAAGCTGCGGCACCAACATTGGTAGGCGCAACTGCGCAGCGAATGCTGATGGGGTGGCCGCCTCATACCGTCCGCAAGGGCGACGTCGTCCTGATTTGGGGCGCGTCCGGCGGCTTGGGATGCATGGCGATTCAGATCGCCAAGGCGGCGGGTGGTATTCCGGTCGGCGTCGTCGGCGACGACAAGAAAATCGACTTCTGCATGAAGCTTGGCGCCAAGGGATGCATCAACCGAAAGAAGTTTACCCACTGGGGCATGATGCCGCATTGGAAAGACAACGAAAAATACAACGCATGGGCGTCACAATGCCGCGCGTTCGGAAAGGCGATTTGGGACATCGTGGGCGAGCGCAAAAGCCCGCGGCTGGTGTTCGAGCATCCGGGCGAAGACACCGTGCCGACTTCGATTTTCGTGTGCGACACGGGCGGGATGGTCGTGATCTGCGCGGGAACCACCGGCTACAACGCGGTCGCCGATTTGCGCTACCTTTGGATGCGGCAGAAGCGGTTCCAAGGATCGCACTTCGCCAACGACGAGCAGTCGTACGCATTCAACAAGCTGGTCGTTGACGGCAAGATCGATCCCTGCCTCGCGCAGACTTTCAAATTCGAGGAGATCGGGCTGACGCATCAGATGATGCACGAGAACCGCGCGCCGGAAGGCAAAATGGTCTGCCTAGTCGGCGCGCCGAAGGCGGGGTTGAAGGATATCTAGCCCAACAACACCCTCGACACTACGTACACGTACGCCACGATTGTCGGATAAAAAGTCGTCGCGAAGCCGAAGGCGCGCGCGGTCGGCGCGATGTGATAACCGATCCAAAACGCGACACGGCCGATTACGAACAGCGCAACTAGTATCGGAATGACGCGCAGCTCGTTGTCGGGGAGAATCGTTGCCATCGCCAGATGAACAACGAACGCCAGCATCAATTGCTCAAGCGTGTTCTGTACGTATCGGCGATCGATTTCGACCGCTGGAACAGCGTCGCCTGCGATCGCCTCTGGAATGACGAAGCGGCGATTTGCAACCAGCCCGACCCCCGCGAAAAGGCATAGCGCCGATATCGACTCCCATCTGATCGCGTACGACAGCCGCCATGCCGCATCGATCCCGCCCGGCGGCGCCAGATCTATGCTTGCGGCACGAAACGCGACCTCAAAAAATGCCGTGCAGAACACAATTGCGGACACGATTCCCGCCATTACTTTCTTCTGCTCATTCGACATATCGGCCCTCCAATTCAAATGCGATTGTTGCCGCGGGTAGCCGCCAACGCAATCAGCCTTGAGGACGTGATCGATCGGCCAAAGCCTGCAATAGTATTCATCCTCAAGGAGCTCATCCCATGCGCAATGGCATTACGATTCCGCTCGAACCCTTC
The DNA here is from genome assembly GCA_035524375.1 of Binataceae bacterium (SeqCode). Classification (GTDB taxonomy): domain Bacteria; phylum Desulfobacterota; class Binatia; order Binatales; family Binataceae; genus Binatus. The sequence goes on from DATKOZ010000005.1 coordinate 64,452, forward strand.
CAAAATCCCCATTTCGGAGAGCTCATCCGGGCTGCCGACATGCTTGGCTACACCAACGCTTGGACGTACGAGTCATTCGGCGCCGACGCGTTCGCGCCTGCGGCCGCGGCAGCGGTGCTATCGGAGCGGATGCGAATCGGGGCCGCAATCGTGCCGGTGTACACGCGCCCTGCGCCGCTCATTGCAATGTCCGCTGTTACCGTCAATCAGCTGGCGGGCGGCCGATTTATCCTCGGGCTCGGGGTCTCAACGCCCGCGATCGTCGAGCAGTGGATGGGAATCCCCTATCGCAAGCCAATCACGAAAATGCGTGAAACCGTCGCGGCACTTCGTGCAATATTTCGGGGTGAAAAAGTCACGGTCGATGGCGAACTTGTCAAGATCAATGGATTCCGGTTGGACATCCCGATCGATTCTCCGCCGAAGATTTATATCGGCGCGCAAGGCTCGAAGATGCACCGGCTGGCGGGCGAAATCGCGGATGGATTGATCGTTAATTTCGTCACCCCCTCAGCGCTGCCCAAAATGCTCGACCATACGCGAAATGCGATGCGCGAGGCCGGAAAGGATCCATCGACCCTCGATGTGGTGTGCAGAATATTAATTGCGATCGATGAGGACGAAGCGCTCGCGCGCACCCTGATGCGCCGTTCGCTTACTGCGTACGTCACCGTGCCGCAATACAACGCCTATTTCCGCGAGATTGGATACGCGGCCGAAGCGGAGGCATCGATTGGCGCCTGGCAGGCAGGCGACCGGAAACGCGCCGTGGAATGCGTGAGCGAGGAGATGGTCGACAATATCTTCGTGATCGGCACCGCAGCGCAATGCCGCCGGCGGCTGGACGAATACGCGCGTGCGGGAATCACCGCGACGGCCTTGCAGTTTTTCACCTTGTCGCGAGATCCCGCGGAGCGGCGCGCCCGCATAATTCAGGCGATGGTGAAGCTCGCCGCCGCATAGTTCGCAACCCGTGGCCCCTTGGCGAAGGCGGCGAGATTCAATCAAAGTGGCGTGGTATTTCTGATCGCAACCACGAGCTCGCTAAGCCGTATCAACGAGAAGTACCAAAGCCACGGGAGCGAGAAGATTCCACCGACGGCCATACCTAGCATGCCGCCTTGCCGTTTTATCAGTGGACTTGGAACCTGTAGGTCGGCGTTGGGAACTTCGGTGTACCCGGGCGGAAGCTGCGCGACCGGACGACCCTCTTTGAGCGTGTCCTCGATCAGCGCGGTCTGCTCGTCAGGCGTCGACGATTTCCACTCCTTGGGATAGTAGATTTCGTATGCGCGCCGCAGAATGCCGCGGCGCTCATCTGGGGTCGCCCGCTGGTATTGAGCATTTGCGACCAATACCCGAGTCATCGCGGCGTTGGGATCGATCTTCGCGTAGGTGTACGAGTGGCGGATCGAAAGCGCCATCAAGAGCAAACTCCCGAACCAGCCTGCGACCATGAGCCGCAGGGCGTAGCTGTAACGCCGGCGAAAATAGTCCGAATGGTCAGCCATCGAAACCACCCCCTCGCGATCCCCCGATCGCAGCAACAAGATAGCTGCGATGCGAACCCATGCCAAGCACGGAACATATGGACGGTGCGTTAAATCTCGCCTATTCTTGCTGTGACGTTTTGTAGCCGATTCCGCCAGTCGGCAGGTACGAGCCGTAATCGCGAGGGAAACGTCAAATCGATGGAAGGCGGTTCAAACGAAAGTGCGGCGTGCCAGGAAATAGATCACGCCGCCAACGATCGCATATACCGCCGCGCCCTCAACTACGGTCGCGCCGCTGGTGACAAGGAGCAGGCCTATCACCATCAGCGTACCAATCACTGCGACGACTTGTTCGATCCGCCTTTCACGGGCGCGCACGCGAGCGACATGTTCGGTGATTTTGGCGCCGCAATTCGGACATACTCCGCCGCGCTTAATCGTGAGATCGGCGTCGCATTCGGGGCACTCGATTCTGGTCTTAAGCGGCATCGTGCTCAGTCCAATGTATCGACGCTATGAAGCCCCGCGATACAGCGCAAGAGCGTTTGAACGACAAAGGCGGCCCTCATCGGGCCGCCTTTCCGCCGGCGTAACAAAGCGCCGGATATGATCTCAATGAAATCTTCTAAGCGCGCGCCTTGCGCAGCTTCGATGTGCGGCCGCGCTTGGTCATTCTCGCCCGCTCGCGATGCCGGCGTTCGAGCGAAGGCTTGCCGGCCTTGGCGTGTTTGGCCGCGGCAGTCGGCGCCGTACGCGGGCGCGCCACTGGCGCCGATGTGACGGCAGGTTGCACCGCCGCCGGAGCCGGCTCAAGCGCTGCGCGCTCGGCCTCGGCCGCCTGCGCGGCGCGCCGGCGCGCGATCGCGTCCAGCCGCTTCTCCTTCCACTTGCGCAATCCCATCCGCATGTATGCGGGTTCGATGTCGAGCATCTCGCAGACGTTGTCGAACGAAAATACCCATCGCTTGTCTTCGAGATTGATCCATTCCTCGGAATCGCGGAACAAGCGTTGGCCCTTGTTGGTGGTCGCTTCCATTCCCTTCATGAAGCATTCCACCGCGTCCTCAAGGACGCTCAGTATGAGCCGCTTCTCGCCCTCCAGGAGATGCTTTTTACGCATCGCCTCGAAGTACTGGATGGGCAACAGCATGTCGGGCTCGAACAGCCCCGGCAACCGCTCATCCAATGTTTCCCGTTCCTGCACCTTTTCTCCCTGTCCTGTCTTCATAGATTTTCGCGCATCCACCACCCCACTCCTCCTCAAGCTTTGACGTAAGCGGACCGGCTCTTATTCAGAGTCGTCCTCGTTCTGCTCCTTATAGATTTCGTTCCAAGCCATCTGGATTGCTTCCAATTTGCCCTCTGTCGAGGCATTGCGATCGTCGCCGAATTCATCCAAGTCGATTACCCATTGGCGCAGGTCGGTAAAACGGACGTCCAGAGGGTTAATCCCGGGGTGGTTTTCCGCCAAAACTTCGGCGATTTCTTCGGCTTGATCCCACTTAAATCCCATGGCTATTAACTCTCCGGTCAGGATAATTCCTCGACCGATTTCTTCTCCAGCGCCTCTTTAATGGCGGCGTCCATAATCCGCTCCGCGAACGGAGTGGTAATTCCGTTTAGCTCCTCGACTAGTTTTGCGATTTTCTCGCGATCGATGCCCTTTCGGGCATCCTCCAGCCGCTCCACCGCCTCCTCAATCGTCACGCGTTCGCGATTGTCCACCAGCCGGCCGAACTCTCCGAGCTGTTTTCTGAGCGCTCCCAGAATCTGCTCGGCGTCGTTTCGAGCTGAAATGAGCAGGCGCTCTTCCAAATCCTGCTCGCCCAGATCGATGGCTTCCTCAAGCATTCGTTCGATTTCGTCGTCGGTCAGCCCATAACTGGGCTTGACATCGACCGAATGCTCGCGGCCGGTCCGCTCATCGCGCGCACTTACGTTTAGTATCCCGTTTGCGTCAATGAGGAAAGTGACGTCAATCCGGGGCACACCCGCCGGCTGGGGCGCAATCGGCCCCAGCTTAAACCGCGCCAAACTACGGCAATCCTTAGCAAGTTCTCGCTCGCCTTGCAAAACGTGAATATCGACGTGGGTCTGGTTATCCACAGCCGTCGTGAAGCCCTCGCTAACACTGGTCGGGATGGTGGTATTGCGATGAATCAGCCGTTCCATCACCCCGCCCATCGTTTCGATACCCAGCGACAGGGGCACCACGTCCAGCAAGAGCATGTCCCCCTGCGCACCCATCAGGACCGAGGCCTGTACGGCGGCGCCCAAGGCGACAACTTCGTCCGGGTTTATCGAACATAGCGGTTCTCGGCCAAACATTGTCTGTACTTGGGCACGCACGACCGGCATCCGGGTCGATCCGCCCACGAGTACTACGGCATCGATGTCATTTGGTTTCAGTTTTGCGTCGGAAATCGCCAATTCGCAGCGCTTGATTGTCCGGGCGACGAACGGCTCGGCGATCTTTTCAAGCTCTGCGCGGGTCAGATGCTTACGCACACTATGACCCGGCAATTCGAGATTTACTTCGGTCTCTGCCGCCGTGGTAAGGCGCTTTTTGGCCTCCTCCGCGGCATGGCGGGCGCTGTTCCATACGTGGCGTTCGAGTTTTATCGAATCGGGCAATCCGGCCAGCATCCAATCGACGATCGCGCGGTCGATATCGTCGCCGCCCAGATGGGTATCGCCGTTGGTTGCGAGGACCTCGAAGATGCCGCCCTTGATGTTCAAAATCGAAACGTCAAAGGTTCCCCCGCCGAAGTCGTAAACGGCGACCTTGCCATCGGTCTGTTTCTGAAGCCCGTACGCAAGTGACGCGGCGGTCGGTTCATTTACCAACCGGATCACTTCCAGCCCGGCCAGCCGCCCGGCATCTTTCGTCGCCTGGCGCTGGCCGTCGTTGAAGTAGGCGGGAACGGTAATAACGACCTGCTCGACCTTCTCGCCCTTGAGGACATGCTCGGCCCGCTCCTTTAGCGCGCGAAGAATCTCGGCCGATATTTGCGGCGGCGTGAAGATGCGCTTGCCGATCTGGAAACGGACCACCGGCCCCCTCATATCGGCAAATGTGTAGCGCGAACGATCCTCCGGAGCGATCTCCGCACCACCCAATCCCATGTATCGTTTCACCGAGCGGATCACCGCGCCGGCATCGCCACCGGGAAATCCCACCGCGCTGACCTTGCCGTCCTTTTCGACGTTCAGATGCGGCTCCATCTCGATTGCGCGATTGCCGACAGCGATTGCGCCGTCGGGCGAGATCGCAACGACCGAGGGCAGGATCGCCTCGCCGGTAGCGGCGTCGGCAATCACGCGCGGCACGCCATTCTCCATGTCAGCAACGAGGCTGTTGGTCGTACCCAGGTCTATTCCGAAGATTCTTGTCATTTACAAAAGATGCCCGTAATTATTGAAGAAATTGGGTTCGTTTCGTAATTTTTTTCGCGATCTTTTGCGCTGAACGGGGTCGCCGCACCTCACCCACGCTGTCCGAGCATGGCGAAACCGAGTGCGATGGCATGCGCGCAGCACTTCCATCGCGAGCCACTTTGCCCTCTCTCCCCTCTGCGAGGGCAGGCTCTGGGAGAGGGAACGATTTGGATGGCGTTCCGTCCTCCATCGCGGCGGTGAAGTTATTGGTCGTGCCGAGGTCTATTCCAAAGATTCGCGACATTGGTCGTAAATTTGATTCGCTAGCTGTCAACAAGTCTGGCACCTACACCAATGCACTATGATCGGAAGCGCAACCAGCCAAAAGAAAATTGCTGGCACCCCAATCAATAGCCAAAATGCACGCTGGCGGAAGCGGATCAGGGCTTTCCAGAACAAGCTGCACCAAATGATAGCCGCTATGGAGCTAAAAACAGCCATCGGCGCCGCATCATGTGCACCTTCGTAGACAACAAATCCCAAAAGGCTCTGACCCGCCCATTGCGGTGGTCCTGAACACATGCGAGTGTCCGGAGTGAGAAGCATTAGCGCAGGGACTATGAGGCCTGCGGCAGCCACAATTAGTGATACGGTCAACAGCGAACCGAATCTCCATGGCTGTCGCTTCACCGCAACTGTTTCAGTCGTCTCCATCGTCACGCCGCTTTCACGCCTTCCAGCGCGCGGTCCACATCGCGGAGCAAGGTCCGCAAATACGCGATGCGCGACAGGATTCCCTTCAACTCCAATGTAAGCATTGGGCGGCCTTCCGGCTTTCCCTCATCCCACTTAAGGAAATTGGCTTCGAGCGCGGCAATTGAGGCATCGATTTGCGCTTGAATCTCGCCCCGGCGCTGCGTCACCTGCGGTATCAGCGCCGCGCTCTCGCGCAGCTCTTCGAGTTGCTCCTGCACTTCAAAAACCATTGCGGCCAGTTCGGGCGGCACGCGCTTGTTGTCCTCGGCCAGCTTCTCGCCGTTCAGTTCCAGCCAATACAGTCCGCGCGCGATCGGATCGCGGATGGTGCGGTAGCTGCGCGTGAGCAGCGCGGTCGCGCTCAGGCTTGCGTTGCGCACCGGGGCGGGTTTGGAGGCGAAGCGGTCGGGATGAACTTTGCGGCTCAAATCGTGATAGGCGCGTTCCAGCGCCGGAGCATCCACGGAAAGTTTTCTTGGAAGTCCCAATGCCGCGAAACAGTCGAGCGCAACCGCCATCGGCGCGCCGCATTCACAGCATAGCAATTGCGGCTCTTGCCGCCGTCCGCATGACGGACATTCGACCATCGTTACGCGCCCTCACCCACTGCGTCCTGTTCATGGTAACTCCGCAAGGTGATTGCCCTCTCCCAGTGGGAGAGGGAACCAGAGGGGAGCACCAATTCATACGACGAATGATTCCCCGCATCCGCACGAGCGCTTGGCGTTCGGATTGACCACCTTGAAGCCGGACGACATCAGCTCGTCGGCGTAATCCAGCTCCGAACCATTCAGGTAGAGAAAGCTTTTCTTGTCGACGATCAGCCTCGCGCCGTCGCGCTCGAATACCTTGTCGCGCTCCTTTGCGGCGTCGATTTCCATCCGGTACTGCAGGCCAGAGCATCCCCCGCCGACGACCTTCACGCGCAGACCCACGCCCTCGCCCTTGTCGGCGGTGAGCGCCTTGATCTTGTGGGCGGCGTTCTCGGAAAGGGAGATCATGGCCATCTCGTTCAGGCCTCGTTCGCCTTGGCTGGCGCAGTTGGAGCAGCCTCGCCCTTATGCTTTTTCCAATCGGCGATTGCGGCCTTGATCGCATCCTCGGCCAGCACCGAGCAGTGAATCTTCACCGGAGGCAGGTTGAGTTCCTTCACGATCGTGGTGTTCTTGATCGCGATCGCCTCGTCGATATGCTTGCCCTTGACAAGTTCGGTGACATAGCTGGAGCTGGCGATCGCGCTGCCGCATCCGAAGGTCTTGAAGCGCGCGTCTTCGATTACGCCGCTGTCGTTGATCTTCAACTGCAGCTTCATCACGTCGCCGCATTCGGGCGCTCCCACCACTCCGGTCCCGACGCTGGCATCGTCCTTGCCGAAGCTGCCGACATTGCGCGGATTGCTGTAATGGTCGATGACCTTGTCTGAGTATGCCATGTTCCTATCGCCTCGATTCCCCCCGAAATTACGACTTCCAATTGACCGACTTCAGATCGATTCCTTCTTTAGCCATCTCATACAGCGGCGACATTTCGCGCAGCCGCTTGACCTCGCGCTCCACGCGCCCGGTCACAAAATCGACTTCCTCTTCCGTATTGAAGCGCCCCAAGCCGAACCGGATCGAGCTGTGGGCCAGTTCATCGTCGATTCCCAGCGCGCGAATCACGTACGACGGCTCCAGCGTCGCAGAGGTGCAGGCCGAGCCGGAACTGACGGCAATATCGTTCAGGCCCATCAGCAGCGACTCGCCTTCGACGTACGCAAAACTCATATTGAGATTGCCCGGCAAGCGCTCGGTGGGATGGCCGTTCAAGTAAATTTCGTCCAGGCGCTCCGACAGCCCCGCGTGCAGCTTGTTGCGCAGGCTCAGCAAGCGCTCCGTTTCCTCGGCCATCTCCCTGCCCGCGATCTCGCAGGCGGCGCCCAAGCCCACGATTCCCGGCACGTTGAGCGTACCCGAGCGCATCCCGCGCTCATGGCCGCCGCCGTCGATAATCGGCGTAACGCGCACGCGCGGCCCCTTGGAGCGGATATAGATCGCGCCGACGCCCTTGGGTCCGTACAGTTTGTGGCCGCTAATCGAAGCGATATCGACGCCGGCCTTTTCGACATCGACGGGCACCTTGCCGATCGCCTGGACCGCGTCGCAATGGAAAATTATGCCCTTTTCCTTGGCGAGCTTGCCGATCTCGTGAATCTTGTGAATCGTACCGATCTCGTTGTTCGCCCACATGATCGTGATAAGCACGGTCTTGTCGGTGATCGCCTTGCGCACTTCGTCCGGATCGACCTGCCCGTACTTGTCCACCGGGAGATACGTGACTGTCGCCTTGCCGGTGCGCTCCAGCGCGCGGCAACTATCGAGGACGGCCTTGTGCTCCGTGACGCAGGTGATGATGTGGTTGCCCTTGTCCTTGTAGAACTCGAGCACGCCCTTTATCGCAAGGTTGTCGGACTCGGTCGCGCCGCTGGTGAAAATAATTTCCTTGGCCTTGGCGCCGATTAGCGCCGCCACCTGGTTGCGGCCCTTGTCGACCGCCTCTTCCGCCTCCCATCCAAAGCTATGGTTGCGGCTGGCGGCATTGCCGAATTTATCGGTGAGATACGGCATCATCGCATCGAGCACACGCGAATCGATGCGGGTGGTCGCATGATTGTCCATGTAAATCGGTAACTTCAGCATCTTCCTGTCCGGTCGGCCCACACGCCGCCTATAGCAGCCCCTATTGTGGACCTTATAGGTATATTAATATCACCGAAATTCTTGCTGTCAAGTGCGGAAAATCCCGTAAATCCGTTATCAAAGCAGCGGAATATCGCACTTACCGATTGGTCAGGGAATTAGGCCGAAAATGGGCCGGGATTTGCGGAATCGAAGAAAATCTCCAGCAGCTTATGCTCGGAGCGAATCGTCTTTAGTGCAAGCTCCCGGGTGATCTCGAATTCGCGCTCGACCCAATGAGCGATCTTCTCGACCAGCTCATCCTGCCCGATGCCGCCGGCCATCGCATTTGCGACGCGGCATCGGAATGCAACCTTCTCGATTCCATCGGCACGCTCGGCCGCCATCGTGAGCACGATCGCGTCGGCCTCGCGTTCGATTGGCGCAGCGACGCTGAAATTATAAATTCCGCGGCCGGTTCTAATCGTGAGCGCCACGCAATCGCGCGCGGCCTAGGCCGTGCGGGGGACAGGGCGTGGATGCGCGCGTCCTTCCCAGAAAAGCACCACCGGACCCGCGATATAGATCGACGAATAGGTGCCGGTGATGAATCCGATCAGCAGCGTAAACGCCGAGGGCCGCAGGATCGGCCCGCCGAAAGCGAGCAGCGCGATCAGCACGCCGATCGCGGTGCTGGAAGTGAGAATCGTCCGCGAGAGTGTCTCGTTGATGGCGCGGTTCATGATCTGATCGATCGGCTCGCGCCGCCGTTTGGCGGAATCCTCGCGGATCCGGTCGGAGACGATAATCGTGTCGTGGACCGAATAGCCGATGACCGTCAGCACCGCCGCCAGCGTGGTCAAATCGAACTGGAACTGGCTGATGACGAGCGCGAACATAACGACCAGCACGTCGTGGATTAACGATATTACCGCGCCCGCGCCAAAGCTCCAGCTCACGTGGCGGAACTGAATCGCGATGTAAACGCCCATGAAGATGGTCGCTACGATAACCGCCATAAAGCCCTTGCGGCGCAAATCGGATCCGACTTTCGCGCCGACACTTTCGACGCGCACGACCTTGGCCGTTCCCGGACCGTAAGACTTGGCAAGGGCGTCATCGAGCTTGGGACCGATCGCGCCGATATTGCTGACCGCCTCAAACCGGGCCAAAAACGACTGCCCCGCCTTGCCGAAATCCTGCACGGTGATTTCGCCGAGATTGAGCGGCGTCAGCGCATGGCGAATCGAATCGGCGGTGGTGGGCTTGTTGAACTCGATCTGCGCGACGCTGCCGCCGACAAAATCGACACCGTAGTCAAGGCCCTTGAAAATCAGCAGCAGAATCGCCGCGATATTGATCGCGGTCGAGACAGCTACGAAGAGATATCGCTTCCCGACGAAATCGAGGTTGATGCCGGGACGGATCAGTTGTAAAGACATCGGCCCTGTTTAGCTTTTCGCAGGATTCAGTACAAGCCCGGTCATCCGGCGGCCGCACGCTTGCGCCGGGCCGGCTTCTTTCGGGTGGAGCGCGCACTGGCGCGGCCGGCGGCGGCTTGCGCCTGGACGCGCGCCTTGGCGCATTGCGCGCAAAGGTTGTTTTGATTGCCGGGATCTTCGGTCAATCCCTCGTCGAGCGAATGGCAGACCTTCAGGCATACGGCGCAGATGAAGTAGATACCCTCGATCGTCTTGTTGATTCGTTCGCGATTCAGGATGCGGCCGCGCAATTTTTCGATTCGGATGCCGAGCAGCTCGCCGTATTGCCGCTTGATTTTGCGGCGTCCGGCCTCGTCCTTGGGCAGGTCGGCATCTTCCTCGTTCTCGTCGGCGAGATCGGTGAACGATGCGTATTTTTCACGCTTGGTGGTCTTGCGCTTGCGCGATCTTGCCATTGATTTTCCAGGTACCGGCCTTGGGTCAGCGGGTGCGGCCGATAAAGCCGCAATTCTTTTCGCAGACGAGATAGAAGCCTTTACGGCCGTAGCCGGCGAACTTGGTTACCTTGCTCTCAGCACCGCAGCTTGGGCACATGTGTTTGAGTTGGACCGCGCCTGCGCCCTTTTCAGCGGTCTTTGCTTTTTTTTCTGCCATATACGCAAATCGGCCCGGCCGTACTGTGACTCAACGTAGCCGGGCGCACAGACAAGGGTAAGCGGCCAGGGATGGGTCAGTCAATAGCCCCGCGCGAAATTCGGCGCGCGTAGCGATTGCGGGATGTTGACCGGCGCGCTAAGTCTTGACCGCGCGCGCCCGCCCTAATTGAATTGGCGTGCATTCCAAACCCGGCTTACTCAAAGGAGGACGTACATCGTGGGAAAGTTCGTTTCAGACGTAAAGAAAATTCGCGAGCGGGCTCGCAAGCATATCGAAGAAGGCGCAATCACCAAGGGTTACAAGGCCGATCGCAAGCAGGTGATCAATGTCCTGAATGACGTTCTGGCCACCGAGATCGTATGCGTGCTGCGCTATAAGCGCCATTATTTCACCGCGCAGGGAATCAACTCGGACGCTGCGAAGGCTGAATTCATGCAGCACGCCAACGAAGAGCAGCAGCATGCGGACTGGGTCGCCGAGCGCATCACGCAGCTGGGCGGCTCCCCAAACTACAATCCGGAGGGGTTGGCCACCCGCAGCCATGCCGAATACAAGGAAGGCAACGGCATGACCGAGATGATCAAGGAAGATCTCGTGGCCGAGCGAATCGCGATCGAGACCTACTCGGAAATCGTGCGATGGCTCGGCAACGACGACCCGACCACGCGCGTCCTGATCGAGCAGATCCTCAAGATGGAAGAGGAGCACGCCAACGATCTGTCGGACCTGCTCACGAAAATGTCCTGACGCGCGGATTCGGAGAAGAGAATTTCCGAAACCCCTAACGGGTTTCGGCCTTCCCGCAGCGCCGAAAACGGCGGAACGCCGGGTTCGGGAAATCGGCCGGGAGGTGCGGAACCCGTGAGGGGTTCCGCGAAGGCTATGATTAACGACCACTTTGGATTCCCGGCTTAAAGAAAACGACGCCGTCCTGTTCATCGATAGGAAGGGACGGCGCTACCTGAAAGTCCTGCGCCCGGGCAAGAAGCTGCTCATTCGCGGCGAGCTGCGCGCCGAGGAGTTGTTCGGCGTCGAAGAAGGCTCTCGCATCAAGTTTTCCACCGGAGAGACCTTTCTGGTCATCCGGCCTACCTATGCCGACCTGATCCCGCATCTCCCGCGCAAGGCGCAGGTGATCTACCCGAAGGATACCGGGCCGCTGATTATCTGGGGCGATGTTTTTCCGGGCGCGACGGTGATCGAGGGCGGAGTGGGAGCCGGCGCGCTGACGATCGCGTTACTGCGCGCGGTCGGAAGCGAAGGCCGCGTCATCTCGTATGAAATCCGAGAGGATTTCGCCGAGGCCACCCGCCGCAATGTCGAAACATTTTTCGGACCGGCGCCCAACTGGACCCTCAAGGTTCGCGACCTGTACGGCGGATTCGACGAAACCGGCGTCGATCGAATGTTCCTCGATCTCCCGGAACCGGGCCGCGCGCTCGATGTCGCCGCGGCCGCATTACGTCCGGGCGGAGTGCTGGTCTGCTATGTGCCGACAACTGTGCAGCTAAAGGAAACGGCAGAGGCGATTCAGGCACGCCCCGATTTCGGCGAGATCGAATCGTTCGAGACGATGCTCCGTCACTGGCAGGTGAAAGGGCTGAGCGTCCGGCCGCATTTCCGGATGATCGCGCATTCGGCGTTCATCATCGTATCGCGGCGATTGGTCCCCGCCGCCGCGCCCGAGCCGGTGCTCCTGGCGGAGAGCGATGAGATCGACACTCTCGAACCGGATCATGACGAGGACGAGTAGGCGCGACCATCTCCCCTCTCTGTGTCATTCCCGCGTGGCTGCCGCGCCCATGCTTGCACTCATCTTGCGCCCTTATCGTAGAGATACAACGAATCCCGAATCCAAGCTTCTCCGCGTGTTGTGCGATTCGTTTACGATCTAACTTTGTTGCGAAAAGATTACATCGTATCGCTCCAAGAACTCCGAACAGGCAAATTGACCCATCATTTGCCGGTACTCCTGATAGAACGCTCTCATTTCGGACTCGACAAGGACGCTAAGATAGCATTCGAGAACGGCAGCACTCCCTGTGAGAATTGAGTTTAGTGCTTCATCAAATTCATCGATGTGAGGTTGCGACATCAATCGCTGGCCCTCAAGTAATGCGGCTGCTTCCTTGTAATTGACCCACTTCCGCATTCTCCCGAGAGCATTCCAAATCGAAATATACCCACCAGGGACGTCGCTTTGCTGGATTCGCCTACCCGCTCTGGGATGCGGAGGGGGATGCCGTCGACCCTTTTGTTCCGACCACTTATCGTGGCGCTTAAGGCTGCCGGTTGTGCGGTAAAAGTTTGCCAAGAATGCGTAAGGCTCTTGATTCGCAAGATTCCATCCAGCCGACAATCGGGGTGGCGTGTGCCACGGAAATCCAAAGCATTCGCGCGTCTCGAAATTGTAGCGACAACACCAAGGTCTTACGAGCTTTCCTGAAATAGAATTAGTTGCAAACTGAAGTGTCACGCTGTGTTGGTCTCGGCGTTTCGAATCGAAAACCAAATGAATTGCTGCCAATAGAAAATAAATCGCGTAATATGTCTGAATTGGCTTCCATTGATTGGTAATAAACCGAACATCCGAGTCGAATCTGCTATTCATTCGGGCCACTGTTTCTGAGTTCCAAGCGTTGAATAGCAGCTTTTTGATGCTAGATTGTTCACTCTGGCCCAAATGGCGCTTCTTTTCGGCCCGCAGCAAAGGCTTTTGCTCACTGATGATGGAACTAATGAGTGCGCTGGACAATGAGGAATTCCTTCCCATCCGAATCAAAATATCGAGGTGTCGTAAAAAGAAGAGGTACGTTTGAAATCTTTGCTTTGCACCATCGGTGTGAGGCACTAGGGTTACACAGCTGTCAGCGCTAACGCGCTGACAGCAAATCCTCCAGCCGGACGCCCCGTCCGGCGCGTAGCGCTTCTCGCGCCTGCGCAATGCGGCGGAGAAACTCCGGATGGTGTTCCAAGCGATAGTCGAACCAGTCATCCTCGTCCTCGAACCCGATCAGCACGCCGGCCGGCTTCCCATGCCGTGTGAACTTACGCGGCGCTCCCCACGATTTTCTCCGCAACGCCATAAAATGTCTCCATAACGATGCGAACGCACACTCCCACAGCGCGATTTGCCAATAATAGCACATGCGAGACCCCACCGGATGTCATCTAATTTCGAGCGGCGACGGTTCAGCTCGGCCTGCACGCGCCCCTCGAGGTTCCCTCTCCCGGATCGGGAGAGGGCGCGTGGCGCGCCGCTTGTCCTTTCTTGCAAGCGGCGTGACATGCGGGTGAGGGTCATTAATTAGAGCGCGGCAACGGCTGCCGCGCGGAATTAAGAATCTTACTGGCGTGTCATAATCACACGCGCAGCACACGACGGTCCCTCACCAGCCCGTCATGGCTCTTGCGAACAAACCGCAAGAGCCGCGCCGGCCGTCCTCTCCCTATCAGGGAGAGGAACAACTACCAGGAAGGAAACGGAATATGCGGGCGCTACTTAGTTGCGGACGATTATCTGTAAACGCGAATCTCTACAGATGAACGCCGCCGCCGGATTCGCGCGCTTTCTTAACCATCCCGCCCTACACCAGTTCGATCGTCACGCGGCGTCCAACTATCGCGGCGGCCCGCTGCAGGCTGGAAAGCGTGATGTCATCCTTGGGATTTAGAATGCGGTCAACCTGAGTACGGCTGGTCTTGAGCAGCGCCGCCATCCGCGACTTCGAGATTTTTTTTTCCTTCATCGTCCGGGCAAGTTGCCACGCGACAACTTCCTTTATCGCCTGGGCCTGCGCTTCCTCGAAGATCCCCTCCTGCTTGAGGAAATCGTCGATGTTTGAACCGACATGCCGCTTGCTCATTGTTCCAACTCCTTCCGGCGATTGCGCGCCAGCGCCAAATCCTCATCGGGCGTGGCTCGCGTCTTCTTGATAAACCCGTGCAAAGCGATCAATTGCCCGCGATAAAGACATAGCAACACGCGCGCGGTGCGCTTCGTGGGCAGGTCCGTCCGAATTTCCCATAGCCCGCTTCCCATGGGCCGGCACAGCGGCATCCCCGCCGGCCATCGCCATTGCGCGCGCAACAGGTCTTTGCCGATCGCCTGGCGGTCGGCCTGCGACAATTGTTGGAGCCATTCCCGCACCGGCTCGTTTCCCGCCTCGGTGCGAAAGAAGGCTAGAGGAATTTTCCCGGGCGGCGAACCGGCCTCCATCTTAGTCCGGCAATCAGATGTACCTTAAAATGTACGGATGTTCAAGAGCGGCATCGCCGATCACGGAGAAACTCGTACGCGTTCAAGGCAATAAAGGGCAGAATAAAGCCCGCATCCCCTACATATGGAACCCGAAGCCGCCGCCGCCGGATTCGCGGGCTTCCTTGATCGCGTCGATGTCCTGCTTGATTCGCTGCCGGTCGGCCGGCTTGAACGCTCCGCTATCCAGTGCGGCGCGGATGCTGCGCGCCGCGCGCAGCGCCTTGAACGGCTCATGATTTTGATGTGCCTGTTTGAGCTCCTTGAAGTCGTCGCGCAACTGCTCCTTCTGCTGCGGAGTCAGCGTTGAGCGATCCATGCCGACTTTTAAATCTATCGCGAGTTGCGCGATGTCGTCCTTCATCTGCGACTGCTGGGCCATCGCGGGCGGATCGGCGGGGATAAGCACCGGCCCACCCAACACGGCGACAAGCGGGATTACGGCAAATCGATTGAGTTTCATGTATCGGCCCTTCCTTTGCTCGGAATTTGGCATTCGGCGCTCTCCGCGCGCGAGATCGCGATGCAACCTACCACGAACGGATACTTCCCGAAACCCCTAACGGGTTTCGGACTTCCCGCAGTGCCGAAAACGGCGAGGAGCGCCGTTTTCGGACGGTTCCGGGCGAGACAGGAAGCGCGAAACCCGTTAGGGGTTTCGCGAATCTTCTCCCCGATCCGCGCAATCCTTGCGCGTCCGGCTAGGCCTTGTTAAAAGCGGGATACTCGATCTGGTACGAATTCGTGATTAGGGCTCAAGTAGCCGCAAGGATGAGCAAAATGGTTGCAATCAGGAAATTCTTCTCGCGAGTACCGGTGATATTCATCGCTGCGTCGCTGGTGCTGGCGCAATGCGCGAATCAGCCTCCTCCTCCACCGCCCACGACGATTACGACCACCACGACTACGACTTCCACCTCGCTCGGCGGAACCGGCATGGCCGGCGACGGACCCACGCAGAAACAACTGGAGGAATTAGTTTCTCCGATTGCGCTCTACCCGGACAACCTCGTAGCGCAAATTCTGGCCGCCTCGACTCATCCAACCGACATCGTGGAAGCCGCCCGCTTCGTAAAGGATCATCCCGGCCTTTCGGGCCAGCAGATGGTCCAAGCCGTCGAAAACCAGCCGTGGGATCCAAGCGTCAAGGCACTGGCACAGTTTCCCTCCGTGCTGTCGAACATGAACAAGAATCTTTCGTGGACGTCCGCGCTGGGCGATGCGTATTTCAACGAGCCGCAGGCGGTGATGAATGAAATCCAGACGCTGCGGAAACAGGCCAAGACTGCCGGCAACCTGCAGACCACCACGCAGCAGGTGGTCACTGAAACCGGCCAGACCATCGTGATCCAGCCCGCCAATCCGCAGGTGGTGTACGTGCCCGCGTACAATCCGACCATCGTGTATGGCGCCCCGGTGGTCGTTTATCCCGGCTACACCAGCACCGACATGATGATGGCCGGGATGATCGGTTTCAGCGCCGGGATTATTGTTGGAGCCGCGGCATGGGGAGCATGGGGATGCAACTGGTCAGGCAGCAGCGTCACCTACAATCACTACAGCTACAACTCGTACAACAACAATTATTACAACCACAATTGGAATAATCAGAATTGGAACAACAATCATCCGGACTCCAATTACAATAACTGGTCCAACAACATGAAGAACCAGAATTGGAACCAGGATTGGAACAAATTCAATCAGCAGCATCCCAACTGGCAGCAACAGTCGCAGCAGGCGATGAACCAGTTCCGGCAAAACAATCCGAATGCTGGAAAACAGAACCCGGAGGCCGGCGGCAATAATGGAATGGGCGGCACCCACGACGGATGGGGCAACAGCGGTCATGGTTTCGGCAGCGGCAATGGTGGCGGCACCGGCGGCAAGGGCGCATGGGGTGGCGGCGGTGGTGGCAGCGGTGGCCGAGGGATGTTCGGCGGCTACGGCGGGGGCGCCAGCTCATTCGAGAATAGTGCGCGCGGACGTTCCAGTTTCGGTGGCTTCGGCGGCCACAGCGGCGGCTTTGGCGGAGGCGGCTTCGGTGGCCGTCACTAGTACTCGCGGAATCCCGGCTGGATTGAAGGTGGCTCATATGAAGCAATCAATTGAAATCAACCTCCCCTCCTCTGCGCGCCAATTCGCATTCGCGCTCGCGCTTATCGCTGCAATGCTGATATCCGGCAACTATTCGTGGGCACAGTCCAAAACCGAAAAGACCTTCCAGACTCCCGAAGATGCCGCAACCGCGCTGGTCACCGTGCTCGAGGATCGCGACTATGGAAAATTAAGCGGCCTCTTTGGAATTGACGTGAGCGATCTTTCATCCGGCGACAAAATCGCGGACAAAAACGATATCGCGGCATTCCTTGAGCGCTACCAGCAGATGCATCGCTTCGCCAACGGGCCCGACGGGAAATATTACCTGATTGTCGGTGCGGAGAATTGGCCGATGCCGATTCCTTTGGCCAAGAGCGACGCAGGCTGGTATTTCGACAGCGCCTACGGCGCCAAGGAGTTGCACTACCGGCAGATCGGCCGCAACGAGTTCGATGCGATCGAGGTATGCCGCAACATCGCTCGTGCGCAAATCGCTTACTACAACCAGGCCCATGACGGCGCCACGCATCAGTACGCGGAGAAACTAATCAGCACCCCCGGGAAGAAGGACGGCCTCTATTGGAAATCGGCGGACGGCGCGGAAATTAGTCCGATTGGACCGCTGATCGCGATCGCCTCGAAGGAGGGCTATCGCGCCGCCGGCAGACATCATCCGCAGGAGTATTACGGCTACCTCTACCGGTTGCTGAAGGCGCAAGGCGCAAATGCCCCAGGCGGCGCCAAAAGTTATATCGAAGACGGGAAAATGACGGGTGGATTTGCAGTCCTCGCCTACCCCGCCAAGTACGGAAAGTCGGGCGTGATGACCTTCATCGCGGGCGTGGACGGCCTCGTTTACGAGAAGGATTTGGGAACTGATACGGCGACAGTTGCCGAGACTATCAAGGAATTCGATCCCGACTCGTCCTGGCACAGCCTGACCAACAAATAGTCCGGGCCAACCTTTACCAGCTCACGGCTGCAGCAGCGTGAGCTTCCACCGGTTGCCGCGGCGCACGAATAGTTCCCGCTCGTGCAGCCGATTGGGCCGTTCGGTCCAAAATTCGACCTCTTTCGGCCGGATCACGAATCCCGACCATTGCGGCGGACGCGGCACGTCCTTCCCGCGCAGCATTGCTTCCAAGCGCTTCACCCGCGCATCCAGTTCGCTCCGGCTTCGAATCGGCGAGCTCTGAGCGGAGGCCAGCGCTGCTATTCGGCTGCCGCGCGGCCGCGACGACCAGTATTCGTCGGTTTCGCGATCGGAGACCTGAGTGACGGTACCCCTGACCAGCACCTGTCGGCCGAGCGACTCCCAGAAGAATACCGCCGCCGCACGTGGATTCTCGCGCAACTGGCGTCCCTTCCGGCTGCGCGCATTGGTAAAGAAGACGAAACCGCGACGGTCGCATCGCTTGAGCAGGACGAATCGCACCGATGGCAGGCCATTCGCGTCCGATGTCGCCAGCGCCATCGCTTCCGCCCGTGAAATACCCGCGCGTTCGGCATCGCGGTACCATCGCTGGAACCGCGAAAACGGCCCGCTCGGGACACGATCAAATATCACCGCTGGCGGCGGATTACTGGTCGGCATCGCTGGCAACCAAGAATGACGCGGAAGGCTTACGGAAGCAACGCGGCGGAATGCAGAGCGCGCGGTGCGCTCATGCTGCCGGTCTTGGTGAAGCTGCCGCCGCCGGCGGGATTGAACAGGTCGGCGCTGGCCAGCGGATGGCCCGGCGCGTCGGGATCGCTCCCGCCAATGCCACCGGCAATCAACACTTGATGCTGGAGCGGGCCACTGGTCATCAGCGTAGCGGTATGGGCCGCACGCGCGTCACTCAGCCCGGGCGCGCATCGCATCGTCGCGCTGTTGAATCCGCCGACGCAACTGAAGGTAAGCGTCGACGGATCGAAAATCTCCGCCGAATTGCTGATCGATCCAACCGCACCGGACAGCATTCCGCCGGTCACTGCCACGGAGCCATTGAATCCGCCGGCAATCAGCACCGTGCCGTTATCCAGCAGCGTCGCCGTATGCAGCGAACGCGCCTCGTTTAGAAAGCTGTCGAGCAGCACAAATTGCTGCGAATTGGTGTCGAAGATTTCCGCCGTGCTGTCCTTGAGGAAAAATCCGGACCCTCCCCCGCCGCCGGCAATCAGCACATTGCCGGCCAAGGGTCCGCCGGTCAGAAGAGTCGCGGTATGGCCGGCACGCTCATGGTCCATCGCATGAATCGCCTGCGTAAATGAGTTGGTTGTGGGGTCGTACAGATCGGCGGAGTTCGACGCCACTCCGGACAGATTGGTCACGCCACCGGCGATTAAAACCTTGCCGTTCAGTAAGAGAGTCGCCGTGTGCAGCACGCGATGATCGGTCATCGTGTTGGCAACCGGACTGAACTTGCCGTTGGCCGGGTCGTAGATTTCCGCAGTATCGAGGATGTTGACGGCCGCGTCGATGCCGCCGGCGATCAGCACCTTGCCGTTCTTGAGAGTCGTAGCGGTGTATCCCGCCCGCATCGAGGTCATCGCGGCGCCGGGTGAAAACGCGCCGGTGGACTCATCGAATATTTCGGAGTTGCCCAGCACCGTCCCCTGAACGCCAAGCGTAAATTGGCTGATTCCAGCGCTACCGGTCGCGCCACCGGCGACGATTAGCTTGCTGGATGAAATCGGCGCGATTGCCTCGATCGCGCGGCTCGACCCCATCCAGCCGGTCACAATAAATTTACCCTGGCTGGGGTCGAAAAATTCCGCCGAGGCGAGGCTTTGAAACGATGCGTCGGTGCCCGTCGCCCCGCCCGCGACGAGGATATCGCCGGAGGCCGGAATGGCAGGCTTGACGTTCGCGGTTGAGGCATTCTTGGCTGGAAGGCTGGAATGCGCAGCCCCGTCAGTAACCGGGTTCGCACATCCGACACAGACGGTCAGTGCCGCAAAAATGAGCACAGTTACCCGGCTTCGGGCCGAAAACGACCCAAACTTATGCGATTTTCGAGAAATCTTCGCGTCCTCCACGCTGAAGTCGCCCCATAATTCTAACGCATCACTCTTCTAGACGTTTGAACGGGCAATTCGATACAACTTGCACGAAAAGTTTTTACTTCCGGAAACATTTATTCTACTACCGCACCCGGTGGTAGAAAACCCCCTAATTTTCCTTTGTAATTAGCCCCGAAGAACGTGCCAATCGACAATGAACAGCGATCCGGGCTGTCGTTCCTGAACGATAGATTAATCGCAGGCGCCCTCGCGGCACTAGCGCTCGCCTATGCGCTCTTCATGCTGCTTGGCTTGCGGGCGCGGGTCGGCCATTACGATTTCAGCACCTTCTACATTTGGTCATCGGCATTGCGGGCGGGGCTGAATCCCTTCCATTCCCATTCGGACGTCGATGCGATGGTCTCAGCGCTGCACCTGCAATCCGCCGGGCTGCAGGTCACGGTCGTCGAGGGCACCAAGTCCGGTCTGCCACTGGACTCCTACACCCCCATCTTTCTTCTTTTGTTCGAACCGCTGACGCTGCTCGGCACGGCAGGCGCGTATTGGACATGGACCTTCATCAATGCCGGGCTGTTCGGCGCGACACTTTTTCTATTGTTCGGGCGGGCGCCTCGGCTATCGACGGCAGCGAAAATATCCTTGGCGTCGTTGGCGATTCTGTACCCTCCGCTGGGCCAGAATTTTTTCTGGGGGCAGGCGCAAATTCCACTGCTGTTCCTGATTGTCGTCGCCATGCGATGCCTTGAGTCCGGCCGTGACGCCGCCGCCGGGCTGGCGATCGCGCTTGCGGGATTAATCAAAGTATTTCCGCTTGCGGTGCTCCCGTATCTGGCGTTGCGCCGCCGATGGCGTGCAATCGGCTATACAATCGCCGGCCTTGCGACCGGCGGTATCGTCTCGCTCGTGATGGTCGGGCCGGAGCGTTCGATTGATTTCGTCGCCTCCTATGCGGGACGGTCGTTCTTCAATGATGAGCGATTCTCGATGTCGATTGGCTCGCACGTATGGCGGCTGCATCATCTGTTGACCGGAAACATGGCCCAAATCAGCAGCGTCGAGGCGTTCACGATCGCATCGATCGCCGGGGTGGTTATGATCGTGCTTGCGGCGCTGGCAACTAGGCGAGAGTCAAGCCCAAGCGCGACGACCGATCCTGCCTTCGGCTTGTGGATCGCGGCGATTGTTCTGCTTACGCCGACTTCATGGCTGGTCTATCTGGTCTTTCTTATCGTCCCATACGCGCAGCTTGCGTTCTCGATCGATCGTTTCAGCGCGCCGCGCCGCGCGGTGTGGCTGGGAATCGCCAGCTATGCCGTCGCGGAACTGGCGCCGCGCGCAGCGCATCTGTTCAACCCGGGCGGCTCGCCTGCAATCGCGATGTTCTGGCAGGAAGTGTATGCGCTCAGCGCGGTGCTTGCGTTTGCGTCGGCCTATTATCTCGCGATGGATCTAGCCGCGGCTTCCCAGCCATCAATGAAACAAGCCTGAGAAGAATTTCCCGACCGCTCCAAAGACATCCGATGACGCCGGTGACGGTGCCGGCACCGGTGGTGCGCCCGGCATCGGATACGGCGATGTTATCGGCGGCGAGCTTGGCGCGCGTCCGCTCGCGAAGATGCCGCCGTGCAGCGGACACAAATGCCTTGGTTCAGTCCCGCTCAGAAACGGAAGTTGCACCGCTTTTGGGCAAGCTGAGGTGGCGATTCCACCCGATTCCGGATCGATTGCCTCGATCGTCACGCCGGGTGGCTGGTCGAAGTCTTCGGGATCCGCCTGCGCCGCCGCGCGCATGAACTCGACCCAGGCCGGCAACGCAGCCTGCGCACCGGTCAGTCCGATGCTCTCCGGCGTGTCGAACCCCACCCATACGCCGCAGACGATTTTGGGCGTGTAGCCGATGAAATAAGCATCGCGGTAATCCTGCGTCGTGCCGGTCTTGCCGGCCGCCGGAAAATCGAGACCCATATGCGTGGCGCTGGAGGCGGTGCCGTACTTGAGCACCGCTTTCAGCGCGCCCGTGATCAGGTATGCGATCGCGGGACGAATCACCTGCTTGGGCTGCACCTCGTGATGATAAATCAGATGGCCTTTGGCATCGACCACCGAGTCGATCGCATAGGGAGCCGCGCGCACTCCCGCATTGGCGAACACCTGATACGCACCGGTAAGTTCAAGCAGTGTCGTCTCATCGGCACCGATTGAAATCGGCAGCACCGCCGGAAGGTCGCTCTCGATACCAAGCTCGCGCGCAGTCCTCACAATTGCCGAGGGGCCCAGCCGATTGCCCACGTAGGCGGTCGGCACGTTGAGCGACTCGAACAGCGCCTTGGCAACCGTCACGGTGGGCTGATAAGTGCGTTCGTAATTCGCGGGGATCCATCCACCGAAGCTCATCTGTTCATCTGGAAGTACCGAGGCAAGAGTCAGCGGCGGTGAGAAAGTCGCGCGCGACGGATCGAGCGCGGCCAGGTACACGATCGGCTTGAATGCGGACCCCGGCTGACGCTCGGCTGTCACCGCCCGATTGAACTGGCTTTCCGAATAATCGCGCCCGCCCACCATCGCACGGATCCCGCCGGTTTCGGCATCCAGCGCGATGGCTGCGGATTGAAGCGGTGCTTCCGATTCATCGCGGTTCAGCTTCCTGTGCGTTTTTTCGAGCCGTTCCAAATTGTCGAGGAGCGCGTCGGACGCGTCCGCCTGCAGCTCCGTATCGAGCGTCGTGTAGACGTTGAGCCCCTCCAGATGGCCGTTGAATCCGGGTATCGACCGGACGAACGCGGTCACATAGTCGGCGAAATATGGCGCGCGGCGCAGGCCGGGTGGATTTGCAATCTGGATTGGCGTGGCGACTGCCGCCCGATAGGCGCCATCGTCGATCACTCCCGCATTCTTCATCACGCCAAGGACGACATCGCGCCGCTTGCGCGAGTCGTCGGGATGGCGCCGCGGATCGTACAGCGTCGGCGCCTGAATCATCCCGATCAGCGTTGCCGCCTCGGCGGGAGTTACTTCGCCAAGGTCCTTGTTGAAGAAGTAGCGGGCCGCCTGCGGCATCCCCTCGATCGGCGTTCCTTGATACTCACCCATCGGCACGTCGTTGATATATCGCGCAAGAATTTCATCTTTTTTGAGCCGGATTTCCAGCACGATCGCCACCGCCAATTCCCGGAATTTGCGGCTGAAGCTGCGTTCGCGGCGATCCATGAAGGTGCGCGCGAGCTGCTGTGTGAGTGTGCTCGCACCTTGCGCCAGCCGATGCGACCGGAAATCGGCAATGGCCGCCTCCGCGATGCGAATCGGGTCGAATCCGGGATGGTAGTAAAAGTAGCGGTCCTCCGTCGCCATCAAACCCTTGGTCACATACGGCCTGAGATCGCCGAGCGACACCTGCACCCGCTCCGCGGGAGCACCGGATAACAGGCGTCCAACGACTTCCGGCTCGATTTCCGCCTCCTCCAGCGGAGCGCCCAGCGAATCGGCCACCGCCGTCACCCGGTCGCCGTCGAGCGCGACCCGCACCATCTGCGCAGGCAACGCCGTGGCGCCGTAGCGGAACGCGCGGATATAGATCGCGATCGCATTTGGCGCCTGCGTGTATTCGCCGGGCCGGGTTGCTGCGGCAACCGGGCTGTAACTTAGATGCTGCAGCCGATCGATAAGCGCGCTCTTGGCGATATCGTCTCCGGCGCGAATCGGATGCGGCGCCGAATAGATCGCGGAGGTCAGCGCGGCGCGCCGATCTTCAATCAGTGCGGAAATTTCAGTGTAAAGCTGCGCAAGATAAAAGCCGGCCGCGAAGAAAAACAGCAGGAATCCACCCGCGGCGAGATTGCGCACCCGCCATCCGCGAATGCGCCACTCGCGCCGCCGCGCGGGCGCCCTCCCCCGTCCCCCGCCACCCTTCCTCGCCATCGCAATTCCATAGTATTCGCGACCAAGAGTCCAAGTCACCAAGCCAGAGCCGGTTTTCACCCAGGGAAAACCGGAAACTCAATTCCGTTTGTGCCTTGGTGTCTTGGCGGTTAATCCTTGTCCGTTCTGGCGGTTACTGCTTGTAGCCGAACTTGCGGAGCATCGCATGGCGCTGCCCGCGCTCGTAATCGCCCTCGACGCCGTTGGGCTTGGCGCCGTCGATTACACCGACAATGCCGCGGCCGTCGCCCTCCTCCGCAACAATCACCTTGAGCGGATTCGCCGTTGCGCAGAATATCGTACAAACTTCCGTGACCGACTTGATTTGGTTGAGCACGTTGACCGGAAAGGCATTTCCAAGCATTACGACGAAGGTGTGGCCTGCGCCGATCGCGGATGCCGCCTCAACCGCCGCCTGTTCCAACTTCGCGTCGGTGCCGGTATGCCTCACCAGGCATGGCCCGGACGCCTCGCAGAATGCAACGCCGAATTTTACGCCGGGAACGGCCTGCACGACGGCCTCGTAAATGTCCTCGACGGTCTTGATGAAATGGGCCTGCCCGACGATCACATTGGAATCGGCGGGACTGATGATTTCGACGGACTTGAGTTCCATGGCGGCACCTCGATGCCGATGATACGAAAGCAGCCGTCATCAGGGAAAGGCGTTACGCGCAGCGGATGGTGCTAATCGGAATCAAATTCTTCCTTCTCACCGCCGATTTTGACACGCCTCCCTACGTACCGCAGCGTCAAAAATTCCTTCGCATCCTTTGCGGATTTGAGTCGCGTTGGAACGATTTCCCCCGTACCGAAATCAATTATAAGCCCGATCCAAATCTTTCTGAACCGATAAGTCACGCCGACTCGTTTGTTCACCATGACCGCGCCGCATTTCTTGCCATTTGCGCGTTTGCCTTCAGTGGTGTGCTTCATATTAACTTTCCCTTGTGGGTAGTGTCCTAAGTTGCGGCGGCAATTTATCCAGCTTGTCAGCGAGCTTCCGCATCAGGTTTAGCACGGTACCTAATCGCCTCGAATCAACCTGGTTGAGAAGGTGATTCTGTTCTAAAGAGGCCCGCGTATCTAGCTCGTCCCGAACGTTTACTTCCCTTGCCGCTCTGATGAAATCGTACAAAGTCATGGATCAATCTTCTCCCACTTCAGAATGATTCAGGCCTTCAACTCTTCCTTGAGGCGGTCGGCGACGAACATCTTGAGCAGCGACTGGTAGGGAACGTCGCGCTTGTTGGCGAGCCGCTTGAGATGGTCGAGCATCGGCCGTGGCATCCGCAGCGAGATGGTCTGGGACGAGGGCTTGAGCCGGGACATCACGACCCGCGCGCCCTTATTGCGCCAATCGATGAACGCCGCGGAGTCGTGCGCCGCCCAAAACCTTCGCTCCTCGTCCTCGCTTCTGAATTTTGGCAAGCTTTTTTTCATGACGATCGGTAAATCCTTCTCTCCCCGCGGCTCATATCGCGGGCCGAGATAACGCGCAGCAGCCGGTCGCGAATCGTAAAGACCACGAACAGCATTCTTCCCGCATCCGTTTGCCCCAACGCATAGAAGCGTTCTTCATCAGCCGAGTGTTTCTCATCGCCTGCTACCACCAGCGGAGAATTGAAGAACACCTCTTCGCATTCGGCCGGCGCAACACGATGTTTATCCCAAATTTTCGCCGCATTACCGGCGTCCCATTGGAATCCCTCGCACTCCGCCAGCCGCTCCGGCCACTCCATTAAATTTCACTGTATATGCCTGTCACATACATACGCAAGCAGTGCCGCACGGCTCTGCCCACCCCCGCGCCCCCTCCCCCGCTTGACATCCGAGCCTGCGATGCCAATAGCTAGTGTCGCCATCGAGGAGAGGAGGAGAAATGGCGGCTGCCATGGGATTTTTTTCGAAACTGCGCTCGCCCGGTTCGTCCGAGGCGCGCCTGACTCAGGAAATTGCGGAACTGGCCGGTCAAAGCCAGGGTTTGGTCGAACGGCTGCGGCGCCACAGCGCGTTATGCAACCTTTCGAACATCAAAACAAAAGCCCTTGCGATCGCCGATAAGGAAGCGGTCCATACCAAGGCGTTGAACGCTATCTTGGCGGCGCGCGACGTATGGTCGAAGCTGCCCGAACCGCCGCTCCACGACGGCGCCAGCAATTGGGCCCGCCTAAGCGGCGACTTGGAATTATACGCCGCGATCATTGCTTCGCTTCGCCGGATGGCCAGCCAGTGGGAGCCAATCGATCAGGCGATCGCCGATCAGCTACTTGTGATCGCGGCTGAGGATGACGGACTCGAGAGCGACCTGCGCAAGCTGGCGCTCCTGTGCGATCCGCAGGCATTGGATTGATTCCCCTCGCCCGCTCTTTTGGGGGAGAGGGTGTGCTGCGCACCGCTTGCCTGGTTCGGCAAGCGGCGTGACGCGCGGGTGAAGGTGCTTTTATAGGTAGCTGTGCATTCCGCGGCGGCGGAGTTCATCTATAATGCCGCGGACGTCGTGCGAGCGGTCGCGATGCGCGATCAGAATCGCATCGCCGGTGTCCACGACCACCAAATCGCGCACCCCAAGGAGCGCCATCAGGCGCTGATCCGAATGCGCCAGCACGCGGTCGGACTCAAGCGCAACGACATTACCGCGCAGGACGTTCGAGTTCGTGCCGCCGATGGCCTCCCAAAGCCCCAGCCATGAGCCGACATCGTGCCATGCGAATTGCGCGCGCACGCCAAGGACATTGGCGCTGCGCTCGACGATTACGCGATCGAACGATTCGAAATTGAGCTTGCCGTATTCGCGCGCGAACCGTTTCGGTGGCAATGCCGCCAGCCGGGAGGCGGCGCGCCCCAGCGCGGGTGCGTGCGCGGCAAGTTCAGCATCGAGTGTGCGGGTGGACATCACGAACATCCCGGCATTCCACAGATACTTTCCGGATTTCACCATCCGCGCCGCTTTCGCCGCGCCGGGCTTCTCGATGAACTTGGCGACGCGAAAGCCGGGGCCGACTTTCGCGCCGATCTGCTGGTAGCCGTATCCGGTTTCGGGACGCGTGGGCGTCACGCCGACAACAACTATCGAATGATGAGTGCGCGCAAGTCCAATTGCCGCCGCCATGGTACGGCGGAAACCGGTTTCCGGCTTAATGTAATGATCCGCCCACATCGCGGCAACGACACCATCGCCCATGCGCCGACGGATGACCTCCACTCCGTACGCAATTGCGACCGAGGTGCCCCGCGCCGCCGGCTCGACCAGAACGTTGCGCGCCGGAATCACGCCCGCCAGCGCCCGCTTGAACGGCGCTTGATGATCCGCCGCCACGAGCACGAAAGTCCGCGCGGCCGGAATCAGCGGCTGGAGGCGGCGGACCGTGTCCTCAATAAGCGTGCTTTTGCCGTCGATTGAAAACAGCGGCTTTGGATGTTTCCGGCGGCTGGCCGGCCAAAAGCGCGTACCGCTTCCGCCCGCGATGATGAGAGCGAAGGCACGTGAGCCCCCGGAACTTCTTCGCGAAGCCACTCTAAATCGCGCCGAAGTCGCGGAGTTTATTTTCGAAGAGCGAACGAATCTCTGCCAGGCGCTTTTCATTCGGCGCCTCAAACCGCATCACCAACGCCGGCTGCGTATTCGACGCCCTGACGAGGCCCCATCCGTCCGGGAAATTAACCCGAACGCCGTCGATGTCGATGACTTCATAGTGCTTGCGGAAAAAATCCGCAGCCTGCTTCACGACATCGAATTTGCGGTCGTCGGGACAATCGACGCGAATTTCAGGAGTGACAAAGCCGGCTGGCAGGTCGGCGAGTATCGCGCGAATGCCGCGCCCTTCGCGGCTGATAATTTCAAGGAGCCGAAATGAAGCATAAACCGCGTCGTCGAAGCCAAAATACCGGTCCGCGAAGAACATGTGCCCGCTCATCTCGCCCGCCAGCGCCGCATGTTCCTCCTTGAGCTTGCTCTTGATCAGCGAGTGGCCGGTCTTCCACATGATCGGACGCCCGCCATGGCGGGCGATGTCGTCGTACATGCGCTTGGAGCATTTGACCTCGCCGATAATCGCCGCGCCCGGCTTTTCCTTCAGAATTGCGCGCGAGAATACGACCATCAGCTCGTCGCCCCAAACGATTTTGCCGGTCTCGTCGACGGCTCCGATCCGATCGGCATCGCCATCATAGGCAATTCCAACCGCCGCTTTGTTCTTGTTAACAGCGGCGACCAAGTCGCGCATGTTGTCCTCGACGGTGGGGTCGGGATGATGGTTCGGAAAGCGGCCGTCCGGCTCGACGTAGAGCTCGACCAAATCGAGCCCGAGTTTCTTCATCAGCGGCACCGCCACGAATGCACCGCATCCGTTGCCGCCATCGACGACCACCTTCATCCCCGGAGTCAGCTTGAAGGTCTTCAAGATGAAATCGTTGTAATCGGGAATCACGGGCCGCTCGGTCATCTTCCCCATGGCAGGACCGGCGACGAAATCGCGCTTCTCGAGAATTTCCCGCAGATGCTGAATTTCGGCGCCGAAAATCGTGCTGGGACCCACCCCGAGCTTGAAGCCGTTGTATTCGGCAGCGTTGTGGCTCCCGGTGATCATCGCACCGCCATCCATCTTCCACGCCAGCACCGAGTAGTAGAGCAGAGGAGTCGGCACCACGCCGATATCGACGATGTCGATTCCGCCGGCCAGGATGCCCTCCGCCAGGCGGTCGTGCAGGCGGGGCGACGACAGCCGGCAATCGCGGCCTAGCGTAATGGTCTTCTTGCCCGCGCGATTGAGCAACGTCGCGTAGCCGCGCCCAAGGTCGGTCACAAAGGCGTCGTCGAAGTCATTCTCGACGATGCCACGGATGTCATACTCGCGAAAAACTTGCGGATTCATATTCCCCGATCCCGGCGCGTCAGTGTGGTTCCCCTGCGCCCGCCCCGATATTATGCATAATCTGTGCGACCGGCCATAGCATCGCAAGCCCTGCCCCGATGACTCAACACGACCCCGCTCAAAAAGTTCACGATGCAAAGGTTGCGATCGTAACCGGCGCCGGGCGCGGAATCGGCAGGGCAATCACATTGGAGCTGGCTCGAACCGGGCATCGCCTATGCATCGCCGCCCGAAATCGTGCCGAACTGGAGGAAACACGGGCCGCCACCGGTCTACCCGCCAAATCCGCGCTAATCGTGCTGATCGATTTGGCCGAGGAGGACGCGCCGGACGCCCTGATCGACGCTGCGGTGGACCACTTTGGGCGGCTCGATGTGCTGGTCAACAATGCGGGATGGGCCCCGCCGCGATCATCACTCATCAAGATGCGCGCCGCCGACCAGGATCGAATAATCGCGGTGAATTTGCGGACACCAATTGCACTGGCGCGGCTTGCAGCATCGCGGATGGCGAAAAATGGCGGCGGTACAATCGTTAACATTGCGTCATCGGCGGCGCGGCTGACCCCCGCCGGCGAGGCGGTTTACGCCGCTTCCAAGGCCGGACTTCTCGCATTCACTCGCGCCGCATTCGCGGAACTGCGCGCCAGTGGCGTAAAAATCTCGGCCATCGTTCCGGGACTGGTCGACACTGCGCTGATTCCCCACAACCAGCGGCTCGATCGGGCATCGATGCTTCGCCCCGCCGATATCGCCGCGGCAGTGATGCATATCGTAAATTCATCGGCGGGGGCGTGCCCGGTCGAAATCACAATTGAGCCGCAAATCGATCCGCTGAGCCGGCGTTAGTACCCCGATGTCGTTCACCGCCAAACTGTCAACCGCATTGGCAGCGGCAATTGCCGCCGCAGTCGCCATCGCACCAATTGCGGCGCTTGCGGTCGCCGGATGGAATTTTCCGTTTCCTCGAATTTTCGATCGCACCTTGATGATTGCGCTGTTCGCGGCAATTGCGTGGAACGCACGCGCGCTGCGGCTTAACGATTTGCTTACCGCCGGATTCAATCGCCCGGTGGGAAATCTGCATCTTGCGCTGCGCGGATTCTGCCTTGCGGTTGCCGCTATCGCGATCCTGTCCGCAGGAGCAATCCTTGCGGGCGGCGGATTGAGCGGCTTGGGTGCCGTAGCGGCTCGAATACCGAAATATGCTGTCGCAGCATTATTTATCGGAGTGCTGGAGGAAGGATTTTTTCGCGCCTTTCTGCTGGGTGGAATGTCAGACGACTTCGGCCGCCGCCGGGCGTTATACTTCAGCGCTGCAATCTACGCACTCGCTCATCTCGTGCGCTCCCCAGCCCATTTCGTCGTCTCCGGGTACGAGCCGGGCGCCGGACTATGGACATTGCTGGGGTCGCTCGACCAGTTGAGCCATCCAGCCGTCGCGGTCCCGGAACTGGCTGGATTGTTCCTGCTCGGGATCGTTCTTGGCGAGGCTTATCTGCAAACCGGAACCGTTTACCTATCAATTGGCCTGCATGGCGGATTCGTTCTTGGGGCCAAGCTGTGGCCTAAATTGATCGAAGGGCGCAGCGCGCTACCCGGATGGCTGTTGGGTGTGGGTCCGGTCCCGCTTATCGGCGGCGTAGGTGCGTGGGCAATCGCGGCGGCGATTTTGGTGATGCTTCCTCGATTGATCGGCGAATCAGATCGACAAACCTGACTTCGACGGCGATCCATTACGGCAGGGTCGGACCGATCGACAGGCCATACGGCAGAACAATCTGCGTTGAAGGCCCTGTGAGTACAGCGCTGGGGGACGCATTGCCGGTGCTGCCCGGTGGATAGACTGTAATGCTGTAGCCCTTGTAATTCGCGACGTACAGATTGCCGCTGGAGTCGATCACGAGCGCAAACGGCGCATTCAACTGAGTATTCGAGCCGGTGATCGTTGCCGTCGGCGCGATGTTGCCATTGGTGCCCGCCGCATAGACAAAAATGCTGCCGCCGCCGGTGACAGCACTGCTCACGTAAATTTTACTGCCGGAATCCACCGCAATGCCCGCTGGTGCGGCGAAGGCCAGGCCCGTGAGTGAACCGGAAATCGTGGCGCTCGGCAGAACGTTGCCATTGCTGCCGGCAGGGTAAGCCGTAACGCTGTTGCTGACGCTGGCCAAAAGCCCATAGTTCGCAACGTAAATGTTCCCCGACGAATCCAGCGCGATGCCTTGCGGATAGAACAAACCCGTCGACGCTCCGGTGATTGAGGCGATTGGCGCGGCATTGCCACTGGCGCCGGCTGCGAAGATGTTCACCGTACCCGGATTTGACGGGTTGGTCACATAAGATTTCCCGGCCGAGTCCACGGCGAGTCCGAACGGGTCACTTAAGCCGGTGGACGCTCCGGCGATCGTTGTGCTGGGAATTACCGCGGCAAGGGTGTTCGGGCCGTATTTGGAAATGCTGCCGGTTGCCGACGGCGGGTTCCCATGAATATTTGCGGAGAAGATATTCCCGGCGGTATCGACGGCGACACCC
Source organism: Binataceae bacterium (SeqCode) (assembly GCA_035524375.1). GTDB lineage: Bacteria > Desulfobacterota > Binatia > Binatales > Binataceae > Binatus. The sequence continues at coordinate 95,522 of DATKOZ010000005.1, forward strand.
GCAGGTTCAAAAAGCGCGGTTGCGACAGTGTCGCCAATATTGACACTCGGAGCCGCATTTCCTGTGCTGCCGGAGGCATACTTCGTAATGCTGCCGACGCTGTTCGATCCGCCGTTCACATTCAACACGTACCAGTTGCCGGCGGAATCGAGTGTGATGCCTTGTGGATTGAACAACTGCGTACTGGCGCCCGTGATCGTCACAGTCGGGGCGACGTTGCCATTACTGCCGGCTGCAAATTTCAAGAGCATTTCACTGCTGCCGTTGGCGACATAGATGTTCGAACTCGAATCCAACGCGATTCCATACGCATCGGCCAGCTTGGTGTTGTTGTTGGACATTGAGGCCGCTGTGATCACGATACCGGGAATCTGATTTCCGCCCGTGGCGATCTGCGCGGCGGTATACTTCGCGATATTGCCGGTTTGTGAGCTGCCTCCGGTACTGTTTACGACATAGGCATTACCGCTTGAATCCAGAGCGATGCCGGCGGGCGAACTAAGCATAGTGGTCGCGCCCGTGATGGTGTGGGTGGGCGCCACGTTCCCGCTGCTACCGGCCGCGAAGAAGAACAACTGATAAGTCGAGGACGGGCTGCCGGGGGTGGTGTTCGTGAGGTAGATGTTCCCAGTGGAATCCACGGCAATCCCGGCCGGCACGGAAATCGCCGTGGCCGCACCTTTTATGGTCAAAACTGGGGCAACGTTGCCGGTGCTGCCGGCGGCATATTTGGAAATGAACCCAATTCCACCCGTACCGGTTTGATTCGCAACGTAGATATTGCCGCTTGAATCAAGCGCGATCGCAATCGGCACGTCCAGTTGCGTGAGTGACCCCGCAATGACCGCCGTCGGCGCCGCCTGGCCATTGGCTGACGGCGCGTACACGTTGACGGTGTTACCCTCGCTGTTGGCGACGTAAATATTACCACTGGAATCCCTGGCGATCGCCAAATCGCCGACGTCCAAGGCGAGCTCGCTATACGCAACCAGCGGCGCGATATTTCCATTGCTGGATAGCGGGTAGACCGTTATCGAATCGTCGCTCGAATTACCGACAAATAGCGCCGGAATCGGCGACGCGGTTGCGGTCGGTGTCGGCCCGGTCGGGGTCGCCGTAACCGTCGCGGTCCGGGTCGGCCCAGTCGCGGTTGCCGTCCGCGTTGATGTTGCAGTCACGGTCGCTGTCGCGGTGAATGTCGCCGTCCGTGTGGCAGTCGCCGTCACGCTCGAAGTCGGCGTTACGGTAAAGGTCGGCGTCGCGGTGTGCGTCGCAGTGGCCGTCGTCGTAACGGTCACGGTTGGGCTAATCGTCGACGTCGGCGTCACTGTAACCGTTGGGGTTCTTGTCGCAGTCACCGTCACAGTAACCGTTGGACTCGCGGTCCTGGTGGCCGTCGTGCTGGGTGTCGCCGTGCGAGTGGCGGTGGCTGTAATAGTAAACGTCGGTGTCGCGGTAACGCTCGCCGTCGCCGTAATCGTCACCGACGGAGTTGCCGTCCTTGTAAGCGTTGGCGTTGCAGTTATGGTGATTGTCGGTGTCGCGGAAATCGTGGCCGTCGTGGAGGGCGTGCCCGTAGGTGTCGCAGTTATGGTCACGGACGAGGTTGCGGTGATTGTGACAGAATCGGTCGCGGTAGCCGTCGATGTGGGCGAAGCAGTGTCGGTTGCGGTCGGAGTCAATGTTGGCGTCGCCGTGGCCGTCGATGTCGGGGTGGAAGTAACGCCCGTCGCGGTCAGGTTGATCACCTGCGGGCTGCCCGCGGTATTGTTCGTTACCGAGAGCGTTCCGGTTATCGATGCGCCTGCGTGCGACGCATCCGGCGTCAATGTGATCGCCAGCGCACAACTGGCCTGTGGACCGAGCCCGGCCGGTGGCGTCGGACAAGTCGAGTCCGCCGGAACCAGCGCAAATTCATTCGGGCCAGTATAAGCCGGCGTGGTATCCGTCAATGTGAGCGTCTGCAGCACCAGCGGGTTGGTGAAGCCGGTGTTGTTCACCGTAAGGAACTGCTCGTTGTCCTGACCCACAGGCGAGTTCCCGAAGTCCAGCGGATTGGGCAGGATCGTGTCCGTCGTAGGAGGAGGCAGTGTCCCGGTTCCCGTCAAAGTAACCGTTTGCGGGCTGGACACCGCGTTGTCAAACACGTGCAACTGCGTCGTATACGGACCAATGCCCTGCGGACTGAACGTTATGTTGATCGAGCACGCCGACTGTGCGGGAGTCCCGCCCGGAGCCTGGCAATCCGTGAAAAACACGCCAAAGTCCGAAGTGTCGTCAACCGTGATGCCGGCGATGATGGCGGGATTTGTAAACCCGGTGTTGTTCACCGCAACGACGCAGACATTCGCCGTGTTCCCCTCCACAACGCTTCCCGAATCACACACGCCAGGCGTTACAGTCACGGTGGTCGTCGGCGGCGTCCCTACCGACATCAGGTTCACCACTTCGGGGCTCCCCGCGGTATTGTCCGTCACCGTTAGCGTCCCAGTGATTGTCGTGCCGACGTGCGCCGCATTCGGCGTCAATGCGATCGCCAGGACGCAGCTTGCCTGCGGACCAAGCCCCGCCGGTGGCGTCGCACAGGTCGAGTCCGCCGGAACCAGCGCAAACTCGTTGCTTCCGGTGTAGCCCGGCGTAGTGTCGGCCAGGGTCAGTGTCTGAAGCACCAGCGGATTGGTGAATCCGGTGTTGCTGACCGTCAGGAACTGCTCGTTGGCCTCGCCCACAGGCGAGCTCCCGAAGTCAAGCGGATTGGGCAGCACCGTATCGGTCGTCGGAGGCGGCAGCGTCCCGGTGCCGGTCAAGGTAACTGTCTGGGGGCTGCTCGATGCGTTGTCGAGCACGTGCATGTGCGTTGTGTACGGCCCGATGCTCTGCGGCGTAAACGACACGTTTATCGAGCACGATGACTGTGCGGGGACTCCGCCCGGCGCCTGACAATCGGTGAAGAACACACCGAAGTCCAGCGTGTCATCGATCGTAACGCTGGAAATGATTGCGTGATTCGTGAACCCGGTATTGTTCAGCGTGAACACGCACACCGTCGAGGTGTTTCCTTCCACCACGCTGCCTGAATCGCACGAAGCCGGCCCCACGGAAATCGACGTGGTCGGCGTGGAGGTTGGTGTCGCAGTCTGGCCGAACGCCGGCGCGTACAAAGCCAGAATCACGACGGCAACTGTCGCAGCTTTTACGAAGCGCATCTCCCCCAACTCAGCAAGCCGCGTCCACTACAGACAAATAAATCACACGTAGAATAATCGCATTGCTCCCAAGCAACGGCAACCCCAACCGCCAAGGCTCAATTACATCCTGTAGGCTATCATTAGGTCTGAGGTCAGTCACGTATCGTACACCGGCGGCATCCCGCGCGGGCGGGTCCGGAAACGCCGGTGGGTCCATAGAAACTGCTCGGGATATTTTCGAACAATCTCCTCAATCGCGTGGACGAATCGAGCGGTATTTTCCGTGATATCCGCCTCGCGGTCCGAGGTGCGCTGCTGTTCGATTTCGGGAAAAATTTCGATCGCGTGATTTCTGCCCCCCGGCTGGCGCACTATGAACGCCGGCACCACCGGCGCACCGGCAAGCATCGTGATGCGCGCCAAGCCGCTGATTGTCGCGGCCGGCTCGCCGAAGAACGGCACCCAGATCGCCTCTGAACGCTTGGCGTTCTGATCGAAGGGAATGCCGATGATGTCGTCCGCGCGCAGCGCTCTCAGCACGGCACGCGCGGCGGAATGTTTGCGAATTTGCTCCACGCCGGCGCGCTCCCGCACCCACGTCATCACCGCATCGCCCGCCATAAAGCGCTGCGTATGATGCACGAGACTCACCTGATGGCCGTGCATCGCATGCGCCGGGGCCAACAGTTCGAAATTGCCGAAATGTGCGGTCAGCACGATCGCCCCCCGCCCGGGATTGCGCCGCCGCGCGCTCGCCAGATTATCCCATCCGCGATAAATTACCCGGCCCTTCAGCCGCCGCCAGAAGAATCCACCCAGCCGGATATATTCGGCGCCGGCGCGGCCGAGATTCACGTAGGAGGCGCGCAGAATTTGGCCGCGTTCATCGGGGCTCCGTTCCGGAAAAGCGATTTCAAGATTTTTCAGCCCGATTCGCAAATGCCGCCGATCGAGCAAATAGCCGATATATCCGCCGGCCGCACCGAGCGGATACAGAATTGCGTCCGGCAACAAACTGAGTGCGTGCAGCGTCCCGAGCATCAGCCAGAACAACAGGCGATCCTTCACGCCGAGCGGCAGTTTGGAGGACTGAAACGGACGGCGCGAAGCTCGTGCGGCAACCGTTGGGTCCAAATCATACGCGAGGTTCGCCGCATTTCCGTTCCCGGACTGCGCAGGGGATTCGCTGAGCGAGCCTTGTTCGACAATAGCGGTTTCGCCGCCGGTCACGGGCGATGAAACACTCACAGCACCGACCGCTCGCGCTTGGGTCCCTTGGGAATCACGACCAGCCCGGAATCCGTGACGAAGAAGCGCTGCCGATCGCGTTCGAGGTCGTAGCCGATCTCCTCACCTTCGGGAACGTAAACGTTTTTGTCGATAATCGCGCGCCGAATCTTTGCGTGACGGCCGATCTCGACGTAGTCCATAATCACCGAATCTTCCACCAGACTGTAAGAATGCACGAAAACCGAGCGGCCCAGCACGGAATTGCGGACCGCGCCGCCGGATACGATGCATCCTTCCGAGAGCACCGAATGAAGCGCCACACCGCGCCGTCCATTTTCGTCGAAGACAAATTTCGCTGGAGGTTGAGCATAGTAGGCGGTACGAAGCGGCCAATACGGGTTGTACATGTTCAACTGCGGCCGTGCATCGCGCAGATCCATGTTGGCTTCATAGTACGACTCGAGCGTGCCAACATCCCGCCAGTAGCTAAGGTTTGCCTCGGAGTCGCCGCGGATGCGATTGGTCATGAAGTTGTAGGCATAAACCGGAGCGCGCCCGATTAGCGACGGAATCAGGTCGCGGCCAAAATCGTGGCTGCTGTTCTGCCGAATCGAATCTTCGATTAGCGCCTCGCGCAGCACTTGGGGATCGAACAGATAATTCCCCATCGACGCCAGGCATCGCCCCGGTGCCCCCGGCATCTGCCGCGGATTTTCCGGCTTTTCATCAAATCCCCGCACTCGCAGTCCCGAATCGACATCCAGGACTCCGAACTGGTTGGCCTGATCCAGCGGCACCGGCAGCGTCGCGACTGTCACCGCAGCTTTGCGGTCGTTGTGAAACTCAATCATCTGCTGGATGTCCATCCGGTAAATGTGATCGGCGCCGAAAACAGCGACCAAGTCCGGGCGGGTATCATCGATCAGATTAAGGTTCTGAAAAATTGCGTCGGCGGTTCCCTGATACCAGGTCTCGCCCATTCGCATTTGCGCGGGCACCGGGATTACAAAGTGATCGGGCAGCGCGCCGCCGAATTGCCATCCATCTTTAAGGTGCTCGATCAACGACTGCGAGCGCCACTGAACCAGCACATAGATCGCATAGATGCCGGAGTTGACAAAGTTGGATAGAACGAAATCAACGATGCGGTATTTGCCGCCGAAGGGAACGGCCGGCTTGGCGCGGTCGCGGGTCAGCGGGTGAAGCCGCGTCCCCTGCCCTCCGGCCATCACGAGCGCCAACGTTCTCATCGCGGCAAACCTTTCCGCCCTCGCGTCATAAGTCGAGCCTCAACCCGGTTCGCGCAGCCAGTATAAGTGTCGAAATCGAGCGCCGAAAGCGGCAGAACCGGAAGATTTGTCAATGGGGCGATTTTACACGGCATAATTGCTCTTGTAGCAAAATAAGCAGTAATTTTCGCAGAATGACGCAACTTCGCCACACCTATTGAATCGGTTTCGGCCAAATTTCGCTTGATTTTACTAGATTTATGGCCGAGTCGCCACCGTCGAATTCGGGCACGCCGATTGCTTGAAGAAATATCCAAGAGCGCACGTCTAAGGAGCATACCCGGCCATGGGGGCCGGCAAAAGGCCTCTCGAAGGGAGGGAGGTAAAATGCATACAGCGACCGGCAAACAGGAATCCAGAAGCAACGGCGGCCAAGGCGTGGTTTACCGTACGGTATGCCAGAACCCGGGGTGCGGGTACAAGTTCGATTTGCGAATCACCCCTGAAAATGCTGGCCTTTTGAGCGGTTCCATCTCTTGTCCGCACTGCAAGCGCCATGGCGGCTTCCTCAAGCCGCAAGGAAGAATCGGCGAAAAGGTTTTTGCCGCCAAACTGCTTTTCCATCTTATCGGCGTGGGCCCAGCCCGCGGCGACGACGAGGATGTTACCGGCGAATTCGGGTCCCCCCGCTATTAACCGGCGAACAGATCGTTTAACCTAAGAACCGCCGTAACCAGATCCGCTGTCCTTTCACTAATGCGCGCGCGATTCGGGAGTTCCGAATCGCGCGCGCGTATTTTGATATCAGCCGCCGGCAACCGGTGTTGCCGCAACCCCCTGCAAATTGCGCACGCTCGGCCGTTCCAGCATCCGCTTGAGCCACGCATCTACGCTTAAGCGATTATTGCCGGCCACGTCGATTCCGATTTCGCCCAGCACTAGCAAGCGCGGCGCAAAGCCAATATCCGCGACCGAGAATTGACCGGCCAGGAAGTCATTCGACCCGAGTTCGTGGTTCAAATAGTCGAGCACCCGCTCGACCGATTGGCGCAATTTCGTGACCCGATTCTGATCGCGTTCCGCTTCCGGCTTGGCCATCTCCGCTATCAACTGGCCGGCCGGGGGAGTAAATGACGTATCGGCAAAATCCTCGAACAGTCTTGCGCGGGCGCGTTGCGCGCTGGCACCCAGCGGCGGCAGCACTGGAGGCTCGGGATATTCGTCCTCCAGATACTCGTTGATGATCGTCGAATCGTACACCGTGGTGTCCTCATCGACCAGAACCGGCACTCGTCCAAAAGGGTTCAGCCGCAAAAAATCCGGCTTGCGATGCTCGTTTTGCGCGAGATCGACTGACACCAGATCGTACGTAAGTCCTTTCTCGGCAAGGACGATTCGAACCTTTTGGCCATAGGGGCAGGACAGGAAGTCGTAGAGCTTGATCATATCGAACAGGTCCTCATTCAGCTTGCGGCGCCACGGTGATTTTCAAGCCGGCCTCGACCTCGGCATCCAGCTTGATGGTTACGGTAAAATCGCCGAGCGACTTGATTGGGTCCGACAGCGCGATCTTGCGGCGCTCAATTGCAAATCCCTGTTCGCGCAGCGCGCGCTCAACATCGATGTTGGTGACCGAGCCAAACAGTTTTCCCTCCTCGCCGGCACGCGCGGCGATTGTTAGCTTGAGCGCCTCCAGGCGGGCCTTAACGCCGACCGCCTCGTTCTTTTTGGTTTCCCGCCTGCGCATCGCGATGCGTTTCAGATGCTCGAAGGCATGCAGGTTCTTCTCATCCGCCTCGACCGCAAGTTTGCGCGGCAACAGGTAATTGCGCGCGTAGCCGGCCCGCACTTTCACCACGTCGCCGGTGCGACCCAGGTTGGGCAGGTCTTCGTTCAGTATGACTTGCACGTTCATCGTTCTACCGCCTTGATATAATCACTTCGTTTCCGCCACGTTATCAGAGCAGCCGCTTTCCCAGGCTCGGAGCCTGCTGGCTGGGAGGCCTAATCCTCCTGAAATCGATCCACAAATCGAAGATACCGGCAACGCAAATTATCATCGCGACCACTGGCTGCACGAAAACAATCAGGTAAATGATGGCGCGTGCAATCGTGGGAACCGCCAGGGTCTGAAGATAAAACGCGACGATCGCCAATCCCTGGCAAAAGTAAATCGCCGCAGTAACCAGAAGCCCGTTGAGCGCAATCTCGCGAACCCGAGCAAGCGGAATTAGCCACCAAGCGAATCCGGCTGATACCAGCGGCCATACCAGCCACTCCGGCGCCGACCATCGCATCAAATCGCCGAACAGCTTGTAATTTAGCCGCCGCGAGCCGGCAAATCGCCAAAACACCCGCAAATTAAGCAGTACGGAAAAAGCCGCTGCGAGCAATACCAGCGCCGGACTAAGACGGATTACCAGCCTGACGATTGCGGCCTGAGTTTCCGCAGTCAGCGGGGTTTCGATCCGGAAGTGCCGGTAGAGTTCCGGCCCGCTGACCATCACACGCATCAGCCAGCCAAGAAAAAACGGCTCTTTGGTAAGGTCGTGATAAATTGTCCTTGCAACTCCGAAGGTGCCGCTTCTGGCGATCAGCCCGGCGCACACCATCGCGATAAACATCGCGCTACCCGCACTGGCGACAATCAACTCGAACGGCCGCCGCCGTTCGATCATAAGGCACATGATCATCGCCGGCAGCCCAAATGAAAAAAAGTAATTGAGGCTGACCAGCGGGGACCACAAGATTGCCACGCAAACCGCGGCGATCAGCACGGTCGCGGTCGTTCGGCGGTTGGGATCGGGCCGGCCCACGGCATAGATGAGAATCGGCGACGGCGCCAGCAACATCACCACCGCACCGATCGTGGGCACCACGGCGCTGAAGAGAAAGCACGAGGCCGACAATAGGGCCGCTCGTACCATTCCGATGGTCTCCCTGCTGGTCACGGCACGCGCTCATTCTCCCAAGGTCGAGAAGGGCAGTAATGCGAGCGAACGGGCGCGCTTGATTGCCACTGCCAGTTGCCGCTGATGTTTCGCACAGGTTCCCGAGGTGCGGCTGGGAACGATCTTGCCGCCTTCGCTCAGAAAGCTGCCCAGTGTCCGGACGTCCTTGTAGTCGACTTGGAGCGACTTGTCGGCACAGAAGCGACAGACCTTGCGCCGGCCACTTGGCCGGCGGCGGGCTCCGCCGCGTCCATCGCCACGGTCGCCGCCATGCATATCGCCGCGATCGCCCTCTGAACGCGGGGCACCGTAGCGGCCGCGACCGCCATGCTCGCCCTCACCGCGCATTTGCTCCATTCCTGATTCAGCCTTGTGTTCCTCTGCCATTTCCAATCCCTTAAAACTGCCGCTCGCAGCCGATGTCATCCTAAACCGCGCGCGGCGAAATAGTCGTTAGTTATGAATCCGCGAACTCCACGGACTTCGCCAATATTTCCAGCGTGCGCCCGCCGATCACCGAAACGCCGCCTTTCCCTACCGCTCGAAGGCGCCCCGCAACTGTGACCGATCGGCCCGATACTGCGCGCCCCTTTGCAAGTTCCGCCTCGGCGCCGGTCATCACCACGCCGAGCTTGAAGCGCTCCCCGACTTGCCCGGCTTCGATCACGAAACGCAGCACCGGATTGCCTGCCGGCGTGACTCGAAATTCAGCCATTCCGGTCACGCGGCCGGCAAGCTCAACTCGATTGCTTGCCACCCCCCGGCCCGGTGCTTCCTTCCAAGGCGTCCTCCATTATCTCTTCCGGCGCATCCTCGACCCGATCCGACGCCGGTCTGCTCGCGGCCTGCGCACGCGCTTCAGCCGCCGCCCGGGCTTCCGCAAGACGACGATTTCGCGCCTGGATGTCTTCGCGCGCCTTGGCCGCGTCGGCATCGGCATCGATCATGACCGACAGGAAGCGCAGCACGGAATCCGAAATTTTCAGATTGCGCTCGACCTCGTTCATTACCGGGCCGGGCGAGACGTAATCCAGCCGAACGTACACACCGCGGCGCTCGCCCTTGATTCGATAGGCAAGCTCGCGCGCACCCCATTCGTCGGTCTCTACGACCTCGCCGCCCCCGGAAGCGACGATTCCCTCGAAGCGTTTGGTTATTTCTTTGACTTGGGGATCGCCCAAGTCAGCCCTGAGAACAAAGATAGTTTCGTAGCGCCTCACGCGCTCAACAGCCTCCTTACGGATTTAGCCCCAAGTTGGAGCAAGGAGCGAGGCAGCAATATAACAGTGCTTTAGCGGCGTCTCAAGCGAAATAGGTGAAAATCTGCGGCCTTTTGAGTCCAACGCAATCCGAAAGCTACGAAATTCTTAACAAAATTAGCGAATTCTTTCTTAATGCCCCGCCTTTACCATCGCTTCGGTGGTCAGGAATTCGCGATTGATGGCGCCCATGTTGATGTACCAGCATTCGCGTTCCGGGGTATCCGCGCCGGGCAGGTAGCAGGTCGTTGACAATCCGCTCTGCGTATCAAGGCTCGTGGCGGCAATCTCGAATTCACGCGGGAAAGGGTAAATTGCCACCCGCGCGTCCGGTACCGGCCGATCGCGGTACGTCATCAGATATATCTGGGTCTTCCACAGCTCGCCCTTACGATCGTAGCTGTCGACGTAGGGGCTAAACCAAGCTTCGCCATCGATGTAGACGATTGTCTTCGACTGCAAGATTTCGGAGGTCCGATCCGGCCGCGGAGTGACCTCCACCACGTAAAGATCCCGCATTTCCCAGTCCTCGGGACACGCGGTTGCGCCGCCGTCGTATGGGCATGGATGCTCGGGGGAGGTTTTCGCGTGCGCCGACGCGAGCATTTTGCGCTGCCCCAGATACTTAAAGTTGTATTCCTGCGGCTTGGCGCCGAAACCACCCGCATGATCCGCATCCCAGGTTGACAGTCCGGGCGATGCGCTCAGTACCGACTCGTTCAGACGTCGCACGCGGCGGATACCGGGAAGAAAAATCCATGCGTCGTCCGCGCGTTCTGAGTCCCAGTAGCGATAACGAAGGCCCCCAGCCCCGCGGCCGTCGGCTGGTTCAAGCACCGGATAAGCGCCGGCGCGCGCCCAGATGCCGCTGGCTTTGAAGTCGGGATCGGTCGGCATCGGCTCCACTTCCGTGCGTCCAATGTCGGAATAAACAGCCAGATGCCCGATCTGCGCCATCAGCATTACCTGCTGCTCCCCGCCGGGCTTCTGCGGTGATACCTGGCATTCGAAGAATCGCAAATCGGCATCGTCGGTCAAAATTGGCTTGAGGTACTGATTCCACATGATCTTGACTGCGACATCAGGATCGTTCGGATCGAGCAGCGGAAACGGCTGACCGGCCACATAGCCGATAAGATTGCGATGGTCGGGCGCCAGCCGTGCCTGGCTGGAATATTTTTCTGTCGCATCCTGATACGGCGGCGGCCATTCAATTCGGGAGGACGCAACGATATTCATTCGCATCCCCTTGGACACCGCGGCAAACGTGCCCGGGCTGACCAGATCCTTAACCGAGGCGGCGTTTTCAGGCGTGATCACATCGCCGGGCTTGACTTGCGCGGACGCAATTTCACCGGAAAATGAAATCGCCATCGCGAGAATCAATGCTGAAATAACCGAGCCGCGGATATTCTTCATTTCGACCCCCGTCGCATTGGCACAGGCTTAGGTAACCCAAGCCGCGCCACCATAGCACAACCGGATTGAAATTCATCTCGCGGCCTGATGCGCCGAACCGCTGCGTTCGATCGCCGCCATCAGCGCACGGACCACCGGGTCGTTGGGAGTCGCCCGGAGCTCCATCGCGCATTGTCGGCTCGCCTCCGGTTCGCGGCCCAACTGATGCAGTCGAACCGCAACTAGAAAATGAACACCCGGAACCGCCGGTATTGTCTGTTCCGCACGCCGGAACGTCGATAGCGCTTCGTCATAGTGCTGCTGCGACGACAATGCGAGGCTCAGCGCCGCAAGCGCCGGCGCATTGCCCGGCTCGCGCTTAAGCAGTTCCCGCAGCGCCTTCTCGGCCCCTTTGGCATCGCCGTGCATGAGTTGAAGCTGAGCGCCGGCTACAATCACGGCATCGCTGCCGCCCGGCATCGCCGCCGCCCGCGCCAGCGCGGCCTGCGCATCTTGCGGGTCGCCAGTGGCATCCGCCAGCAGGGCCAACTTGGCATAATCATAAGGCGAGAGATGCTTGAGAAGTGAATACCCTGCCATAATTTCGCGCACTGCAGCGCGCTGCTCGCCAAAGGTTTCGTATACGACCGCGAGATCGCATGGAGCGTCCGGGTCGTCAGGCGCCAGCGCCACAGCCGTCTCAAGCTCGCCTCGCGCGGCGACGTACTCCCGCTTAGCCGCAAGCGCGACCCCGAGGCGATGACGCCATCGGGCTGCCGCCGGCATCACCTCCGCTCCCCGCTTCAGGAGGCTTACGTTGTCATGCCAATAAAGTTGAACGGTCAGAAGAATTCCCGCAAAGGCAATCGTCACTGCGGCCGCGCCAGCCATCGCCACCCAATGCCACCGTCCGCCTTTTTGCGCGATGCTTACAGCGAGATCAGCCGCGAGCACGCAAAATCCAAATGACGGCAAATAGAGATAACGATCCTGAACGATGCTGTCGGGCCAGAATCCGCGCAGATTGAGCACCGGCATTAATGCGATCAGAAACCACGCCGCGCAAAATAGATAAAGCTGCCGCCGCGGATTTTCCCGTAGCGCAAGCGATGCGGCGACTGCCGATGCAACAATTTCGAACAGTGGCCGATAAAACGCCGCCGTTGTAATGTCGCCGGCGACTTTAACGAAGTGCGCCGGACCGGCTCGCCACGGCGTAACAAGCAACATCGCGTACTCCCATATCGTCGCGGGAATCGTCAGGATTGCCTCACGCGCGGAAAGATGAACATCGAAGTCCGGCTGGATAATCGCTCCAAGCACCCAGCGCCGAATTCCCAGGTAAACCGCGACTTCCAACGCGAATGGCCACGCCACCACGAAGGCGCCGCGCACTCGACTCGCGATGCCGATTTCGCGCGCCGCATCGGAATCCGGTCGTGTGTCGGCGAATGTGTGCGGAAAAATAAATGCATGCGCCGCCACGAGGAGCGGGAATGCGGCGGCACTTTCGTAGCTGAGCAGTGCGCCGCCAAATAACAGCAGCGACATCATGTTGGGCATCCGGCGTACATTATCCATTGCCGGGTCGGAGCGGCTTCGCAGATACAATTCGAAGGCTGCCAGCTCAAACGACGCGGCAATCGGCGACGCATACGAATAGACTACCGCTTCAGCATGGATCGGCATCAGCGCAAACAGCGCCGCCGCCAACAGACCGGTCCAGTCGTTTCCGGCCAGCAGCGACGCAACTCGAAACGCCATCCATACGGCGATTAGATGGAGCGCAATCATTGCCGCATGCCACCCGCCCGGATTTCTTCCGAATAGATGAAAATTGAGCGCCAGCCAGATGTTCGGGATCGGCCGGTAATACGACCCTTGCGGCAAATGAGCCGGATCGAGAAACCACCACTCGTCGTTGATGAGCGATTTCCAGATGAAGGACCAATCCGCCACGTACGGATTGTCGAGCGACAGTTTCTGATCCATCAGAAACTCGTTGCCAAGTGAGCGCGAATAGATCAGCGCCGTGACGGCAAGGAGGCATGCCATGCAGGTGCGCGGAGAGAAAGCCTTCGCCCGATTCATCTCAGTGCGCCGTTCCGCCGCGATCGATTTCGGCCATCAGCTCCCGGACCATGGGGTTATTGGGAGCCGCAGCCAATGCGTTCTCACATGCGCGCCGCGCCTCCTGATCGCGGCCAAGGCGATGCAGTTCGAACGCGATAAAATAATTCGAAAGTTCCGCGCCCGGCTCGATCTGCGCGGCGCGGCGATACACCGCAAGCGCTTCCTCATATCGCCCGCCAGTTGAGAGCACCGCACCAAGTGTCGTCAAAGCATCGTGGTTATTTGGTTGGCGCTGGAGCAAATCACGCAACGTATCTTCCGCACCCTTAAGATCGCGATGACCGAATCGAATTTGCGCCCGCGTAACCGCAGCGATCGAGTCGCCATCGGGCATCGCCGCCGCCTGCGCCAATGCGTCCTCAGCCCCTATTGAATCCCCGGCGGCGTCGGCGACTAGTGCCAAGTTCGCATATGCGCTTGGCGGCGCTCCGGCGAATTTCTTCAGCCCGGCCGAAATCGACTGTTCGGCAGCACGGCGATCGCCAAGGTGCTCATCAACCAGCCCCAGATGATAAAAAATATACCAGCCGATGTCCGGATCGATCGCAATCGCCCGCTCCAATTCGGCCCGCGTAGCCGTCAAATTACCCTGGGCTTCCAGCGCAAGTCCAAGTTCGTAACGCCAAATTCCGGCTTTAGGAGCGACCTCAATGCAGCGTGAAGACAACACCACATCGTTACGCCAGAAGCGCTCCACATAGATGAGCATCGCGGCGTACCCAGCGAGGGTCGCACTGAACGCGATCGCCACTAATGCTGCATTCCGGCGGCTGCCTCGCACATACCCAACTGCAAGGTCCGCTGTTATCACACACAAGCCGAACGATGACAGATACAAGTACCGGTCCTGCACCAGGCTATGGATCACAAATCCGCTCAGATTGAGCATCGGCGCAAGTGCAATCAGGCACCATGCGCCGCAAAACAAATACAGGCGCCGGTGCGAAGTGCGCCGGAGCAATAGCCAGCCCGCCCAGCACAGCGCCGCGAGCACCAATATCGGCAGGTAAAAGTCCGGCGAGCTTACGCTTTGTACGCGGGCCAGTTCATGTGTCGGTCCGGCGCGCCATGGCATCGCAATTAGGGTGACATAGCTGGCGAGTGCAGCCGGAATTGTCAGTATCGCCTCCATTCCAGTTAGCGCCCTAATATTGAGAGGATTTGCGCGGGCAATATATCCGAGAACCCAATATCGCAGGGCCAAGTACGCACCCAACTCAAGTGCGTATGGCAACGCTGCCGCTATCCCATCAGTCGCTTTCGAGCTGACGTTCGATTCCGATCTTGGCGGGTCGCCACGGCCAAAAATCAATGCGTGAGCCGCGATCAGAAATGGAAACGCCACTGCGCCGTCATAGCTAAGGAGGGCGCCGGCAAATAAAGCCATGGACAGCAACGACGCATATCGCGATGATTCGCTCCGCAGGTCCCTAGCGTTCAGGTAGGCCTCGAACGAACCCAATTGAAACGCGGCGCTCAGCGGCGTTCCAACCGCCGCAATCCAAACCACGGCTTCGGCACGATAGGGCATCAACGCGAACAGGGCCGCAGCAAAAAGCCCCGTCAAATTATCCGCGGTCAGCCCCGACGCGACGCGAAAGACCAGCAACACGACGATCAAATGGAGTGCGATCATCGCCGCATGCCATCCAATCGGATTCAATCCAAACAGATGATAATTCAGCGCAAACCAGACATTTTGAAGCGGACGATAATACGCGACTTGAGGCGGATGATTCGGATCGAGGAACCAGATCGCATTGTTGACCAGCGACCTCCACACAAACGACCAATCGCCAAGGAATCGATTGTGAACAATCCAATTGTTATCGTCGGAGACGAAGTCGTAGCCGAGGGAAGGGAACAGAACTACTGTGGTGATGGCCAGTACGGCCGCGAGCAATCCGCCGATCCGCAGGTCGCCTCGACCCAATTCTTCAAGGAATATCGCAATCCGGTTTTTGGCGGATTCGCGGCCTTGAGATGCCATGGGTGGATTGACTGGATCCTTCGCGCCTGGCGCGAACACATCGAATGAATGAAATGAACGCGATCACGCCGACACTAGCAAAGCTATCAGCTATCGCAGCAAACGGGAATCGGGGTTCCGTTCGGGCGGTCTCCGCACGCAGACTGCAACGCGACGATAATCCCGGCCATATCGTGCAAATGCGCACGGTTGCGATATATGGCAATGTGAATTGGGCACCATAATGGAATCCATCGCCAGTAGCCTTCAGGGCGCGGAAGGTCGCATGCGATATCGGGACGTCTCCGGGCCGGGCGCCCTGACCGGGTTCCTGATCTACTTTGGCATTTCATTTTTGGTGTTCGGCCACTCGCTAATCGGGCATTTTGGCGACCGCCAGATTGGCGGCGGCAGCGACCCGGGGTCGTTCATGTGGCACCTTGTATGGTGGCCATATGCACTTACTCATGGCCTGAATCCGTTCGTATCCAAGTTCGTTTGGGCACCGGTCGGCTTCAATCTGATGTGGACCACTGCAGTGCCACTCGCAAGCCTGGCAATGTGGCCGGTGACCGCACTTTTCGGACCCGTTGTAGCATTCAACATTATGATGTTGCTGGCGCCGGCATTGGCGGGCTGGACTGCCTTTCTGCTGTGCCGATTCATTACCAATTCATTCTGGCCAGCACTGCTTGGCGGGTACGTTTTCGGCTTCTTTGCATATATGACGCATGAGATGTATGCAGGAGAGCCGCATACCACACTCGTATTTTGGGTTCCGCTGGCGGTACTCGTGGTCAGCCAAGGGATTGCCGGCAAGCTGACGCCAGTTCGAATGAGTTCAGCATTGGCGGTGGTATTGGCCGCCCAGTTTTTAACCTCGCTTGAGATTTTTGCCACGCTTTCAATGTTCGGCGCGATCGCATTCCTAATCGGCTGGCTATTCACTCCGCCGGAACTGACGCGGCGGATGCGCCAGACGGCGCTCGCTATCGTATGCGCGTATGCAGTCACTGCGGTGCTAGTAAGTCCCGCACTCTATTGGCTGTTCGCTTTCGGCTCTCCGCAGGGAGAAGTCTGGCCGTTCTTGATGTCCCATTTCAATCTGGGTGACCTGATTTTTATACTCCCGAGCGATCTGCCGCTGGTGGCAATCACTATCATCTACTGCTGGCGAACTCGGCAAACGCCTGTCACGAAAGTTTTGGCCGGATTGGCGATTATTATCGCCATTCTGATGGGACCGCCACGCTTCAAAATCCACGATTTTACGATAATCACCCCGGCTGGAATCCTCGGCGCCGTGCCGCTAATCGACAAGGCACTCCCCTTTCGCTTTCCAATGTACAGTTTCCTAATTTTCGGGATTGTTGCGTCACTATGGTTTCGAAATAATGGCTTCAGCAAATCGACAAACTGCACGCTGGCTCTACTGATTATTCTCGCCTCGATTCATGGCTTTTCCCTGACTTGGAGCTACCCAGTTGACTGTCCGGAATTTTTTACCAGCGGCACCTACCGTAAATTCATTCGAGAAGGAGACAATATCCTGCCGTTTCCATACGGTTACCGCGGCAACAGTATGTTCTGGCAAGCGTCAAGCGGGATGAGATTCCGGATGGCTGGAGGGTGGACGGGGGCGCATCCGGCGGAATTCGACGAATGGCCGATTTTCAACGCCTTTTACGTTGACACATACATGCCGGATGCCGCATCTCAGCTAGCAGCATTCCTGGCCCACCACGATGTCGATGCCGCGGTAATTGGCAATAACGAACCGGGGGCACGATCGTGGGATGCGCTGTTTTCACAACTTTCGAGTTTCAGGGACAATGTCGGCGGTGTAACCGTTTACCGGTTACTGCCTGCAGCGCTCAAACCGTACAGTTTTGCCACAGCCCGGCAAATGACCATGCAGGCCCGTTCGACCGCGATAGACAGCCTCATCGCCGCAGCGGGCCAGTGGATTGCACAAGGACTTCCAATCGGTCATCTGTCCACGTTTGAAGCGATTCATCACGGTCTGCTAAAACCCGCATGGTTCGTGGGCTCGACAGTAGATGTTTATACCGTCAAACCGATCGCGGCTCCATTTGGATCACCCGGCTATCTGTACAGTGGTGCATGGCTGGGCGGGACGCCGGATGGCCACGTGAAGATTGCGGTGTATGGTTCCTACGGCGAACTGGCGCCGTCGATCGCCCGCTTTCGCAGCGTCGCATCGCATATTTATTTCCCCTATCCGCACGATCTGCTCGCGTCCGGCGCCGTCGTCCCATCCGGCGAGCAGCACGCCTATATGGAGATGGAATTCCTGCCTGACCAAATCGCCGCCATCGCCGCACAATCTCGAAAATCGGCATCACAATAGCGCCGTTCAAATGTACTCTGTAGCTGCGCCACATATCAGATGGAAACCGGTCCAGCCGACTTTCGAAGTACGCGGCGTCGTGCGAGCAAACTGCCGGACGGAGACGCATATTGCAGCTTTGCTGCCGCCATCATCGGTTGCGAGCAATGTCTGAACGGATAGAAGACGCTTCGCGCCGGCGGGAGTTCGCAAATCCGCGTGATCCGGGCGGACTGCGCGCGTTTATCATCTATTCTGCCTTCTCACTCCTGGTCTTCGGGCGGCCTCTACTGACCGAATTCCGCGACGCATCCCTTGGATCAGGTGCGACTCCGGTCAGTTTGATGTGGGCCCTGGTCTGGTGGCCAACTGCGGCATTAAGGGGACTAAATCCATTCGTCACGACCTATATTTGGGCGCCGATCGGAATAAACCTCACCTGGGCGACCGCGATTCCTCTGCCCAGTATAATCATGTGGCCAATCACCAGGGTTTTCGGCCCCGTGGTCGCCTACAACGTACTCGGCCTGGTGTCAGCACCGCTAGCTGGATGGAGCGCATTCCTTCTATGCCGCTACCTCTCCAAGTCCTGGTGGGCGTCGCTGATCGGTGGCCAAATCTTCGGCTTTTCCTCATACCTGTTGAATGAACTCTGGAGCGGCGATCGGCATCTTACTCTAGTGTTCCTGATTCCCTTAATTTCGCTTGTGGCGATCCGCGACACCTTCACCGAGCGACGCCGGCCCGTTTCGACCATTGCCACGCTTGCCGTGATGCTAGCGGCAGAACCTCTCATTTCCACAGAAGTGTTTGCTTCCATGACTCTATTCGGCGCGATTGTACTGGCGTTCAGCTGGCTTTCCGCTCCATCAGAAACGCGCGCCCGCATCACGGCACTAATGCTCTCGCTATCGGCTGCTTATGTCGCAGCGGTCATATTTCTCAGTCCATTCGTATATTGGCTCTTTGCATTCGGGTTTCCGCATGGAGCGATCTGGCCGGAGAGCGTCGAACGCTATTACAGCTCTCTGTGGAGCTTTGTTCTGCCGACCAGGTTCCATGCGCTTCACCCGGTTTGGGTGTATGGAGTTGCATCCTGGTACGTCGGATTACCGATTATCGGAGTCGTTGCTCACTATGCTTGGAATAATTACAGATCGCGCTTGGGATGCATGCTACTTGCATCATTGTTTACCATTTGCACGTTCTCGCTCGGTGCCCACCTTCGCCTGTATGGCTCGATCATTCTGCCACTCCCAGGAGCAATACTCCTGCATCTTCCGTTGATCGACAAGGCGCTGCCGAATCGATTCATGATGTACGGTTTTCTTTTGCTTTCAATAATCGTGTCGATTTGGTTTTCGTCGAATAAATTGAGCACTCGAACGAATGCCGTTGTTGCTGGAGCCATTATAGTCGCAACCTTTCCCTGCCTGTCCTTTCCGTGGGCACAACCGATCGTTCACCTTCCATTTTTTTCTGAAGGATATTTCAATGGCTACCTAAAGCGTGGTGAAAACGTACTGGTCTTTCCGTTTGGAGGGTTGGGCGATAGCATGCTTTGGGCGGCCGATAGTAATATCTATTTTCGCCTCGTCGGAGGTTGGACCGAGCCGCATCCTTCGGAATTTGATGAATGGCCCATTCGCAAAGTCTTTTCGTGGATTGCGTTTCAACCCGATGCGGCCGACCAATTTGGTGCGTTCATGGAGCATCATGAGGTCGAAGTTGCCGTGGTCGCCGATAATTCGTCTGGCGCGGAGTACTGGAGGGGTCTGCTTTCAAAGTTTTCCAATGCACGATTTCATGCCGGCGGCGTGACAGTCGATCGCATATTGCCATCGGCGCTCGAGCCCTATCGTGCGGTAACGTCGGCGGAAATGCGCCAGCGGGCCGCTAAGAGCGCGATTGAGAGTCTCCTGCAGGCCGCTGCGCATTGGTCAGCCACCGGACGCAGTTTTGCGGGTTTCGATCCAGCCCGCGCGCTTGAGTCCGGCGGCCTAAAGGAGTCCTGGTGTGCGGGGGAAGTATCCAATTCGGCGGTTGATGCGGTTCATCATTGGTTTTGTGGCATCGAAATAGGGGGTACCACAAATGGGAATGTGCGGATTGGGCTGCCAGGCGCTTACGCGGACTTAAAACCCGTGATTGATCGATATCGCAACTTCGCACATCACATTTTCTTTCCATTCCCACGCGACCTTCTTTCGCCGACCGCTTCCGAACCAGCCGCGAATGAACAGGCATTTCTGGAACTGGAATTCACGCCCGCGCAAATCGCCGCAATCGCACCGCAGCTTCACGCTTCATCACATTAGGATTGGCGGTGATCCTTCGAAACCGTCATAAATTTCGGCGATAGGTAAGAAAATTGCCGGTCACGTGAGCGCCCAATGCCGCCGCGGTGCGGCGCGAGGCCCAATTGTCATCGACCACGAGCGTATATCCGGCATATCGCATCCCGCGTTCAGCCATCGCAAGAAACGATCTTGCGGCCATCGCCCCGCCGATTCCGTGTCCGCGTCCGCCTTCAAGGACACCGACATTGATAAGCGCCCCCCGGCTGCCGCCGCCCCGCTCCGGCTGAAATCGCGCCCCGGACCGCAGGCGAGCCAGCATTGGACTGAAGTCCGGTACTGAAAAGACCGCGCCGACAACTTCCCCATCGCGCATCGCAAGCATAGATAGGTCCGCGACCGGTGTTTCCCACAATGGCATCAGCATCGGACGGACCTCTTCGCGCGCGACCGGGTTCCATCCCCAATGGCGATCGAATGCCGCGTTGGTGACGTCGGTCCATTCATCGATCGCGGCGAGATATCCATATTCGCGCCAGCTGCGAATCGTGGTGCCGGCCGCACCTGCAGCCGCAACCATTCGTCGGTAGCGCTCGAGAGCATTCGCATCGAGCGGTGCCGTAAAGTCGGCCTGCCCCTTCTCGGTCTCAAAACCGCTGCCCTTCAAGTAGCGATGGTATGAAGGCGGGTTCGCGCGCAACAGAAACGATGACAGTTGGCCGTAATTGTCGATCGTGTACGGATAATCCAGGAACGCCGCAAAGCCGCTACGCACCGCACGCATTCCGCGTCCGCGCAGCCATTCAGACGCCGTCTTGATTAGCGCTGCTACCGCGGCACCCTCCGCCTCAAGGGCTTCAAAATGGATGAGGTGTCCCAATGGCTCGCCCCAGTGCTCGATATACCGGCGATTGACGACGGCACTCACGCGTGCGACGACTTTGCCATCGCGGCGCGCGCACAACGGCTCAATTTCCAGAAATCGCGCAAGTGAGCTGCGGCCTGATACGAGATCTATTTCGCCAGACGCGTCAGGTGGCCACCATGCCGCGCGCGCACCATAAACCTCAAATGGCAGCCGTGCGAACTCCTCAAGTTCCTCGCGGCTTGATGGCCGCTCAATGCGAATATTTCCGCTCGCCACGTCGTTCGCGTCCGGTTCCGATTGAACCGCTAACTCGCCCACGACTTATAGCCGCAGTCAAATGAAACGTCATCTGCGATTTACGCTTCGGCGCCGCGAATTCGGCATGCGCACCAAAATCCCGTCGGCGATCCATCGAGCAAGGAGCCGGTTCGCTTCGGCCACCGAATTGCCGTGGCGCATGGATGACGCGATCAAGTCGCAGATCCGCGCGATGGTCGTGCCACGCGCGGCAGCGGCAAGGGCGTGTTCCTCCGCGGGTTCAAGCTCGCGATGGAAAACGCGTGCATTGCGCCGCCACACAAGGACCTTCACATCGCCGCGCGCCGATGGCTTCCATTTGCGATTGCCCGCAATCGCCGCCAGCAGCCCCGAGACCCGCCACTTGACCGCCAGTATCGATGCCGCCGGATGCATTCCAACGCGCACGGCCGGCCACTTCGCGGGAGGAATCGAACGCATCGTTTCGGCATCGAGTGCAACCGCGTCGCGAGCGTGGAACGACTTGACCAAAGCGCGTTCCAGTGCGGCGAGATCGGCGACGTACGGGGCCTTCACGCGCATCGGATGGTCGCGAAGAAATGCCGCCAGATGCCGCCCGCAAAAATGCACCGAAGGTTCGGTCGGCGGATATTCGAGCAAGTAGCCGGTGATGAGATTGTGAAAATTCACCTCGCCGAGCGCCTTTAGAGTTGCTGGAAAGTCCTCCTTGAGGACATCGAGGAGACGATTGAAGTACATGCTGGCGTAGATATCGACGCGTTGGGTGGCGGACAGCCGCGAATCGCCGCGCACGATCGCATCGAGCCCCCCGGGCGGAAGGCCCCGCTCGGCGGCCAGCCCCTCGGCCACGCCGCTAGGCGCGGTGATCAGCCGGTACAGGAGCCGTTCCAGTTCTTTCAGCCGAACCGCCATTGCGATCTCGCCGCACGAAATTGGATGCGGCATTGATGAAAATTCGCCGCGCGCGATCGGCGGTTGCGGCCAGCGCCCCGAAATCCGGGATGTTGTCGTCCCATTCGACGAGCGCCGAAACCGCGCCGAATCGCCGCACGGCGCGCTCGTAAAGCGACCATACTTCTTCGCGCACCGGATGATCGTGGCTGTCGAGGAGGTAGGTCCCATGATCGCTGTGGCCCGCCAGGTGATATTGAACCACGCGATCGGCCGGAACCGCATCGATGTACTCGCACGCGTCGAAGCGATGGTTGAACGCACTCACAAAGACATTGTTGATGTCGAGCAGGATGCCGCAATCGGCCTCCTCCGCCACGCGCGAGAGAAACTCCCACTCCGGCATCGCCGAGTCGGCAAACGCCATGTAACTGGATACATTCTCCATCAGGATCGGCCGCTCGATTGCATCCTGCACCGCGCGGATCCGGCGCACGACGTGGCGCAGCGCCTCTTCGGTATACGGCAGCGGGATTAGATCGTGGAGATTGCGGCCACCCACGCTCGTCCAGCAGAGATGATCGGACATCCACGCCGGGCTAAACCGCCGGGCCGCTTCGCGCAGCTTGCGGAGATAATCGCGATTTAAGGGGTCGGCCGAGCCGATCGACATCGACACGCCGTGCATTACGATCGGGTAGCGTTCGCGGATCGCCGACAGCACTTCAAGCGCGCGGCCGCCTTCCACCATGAAGTTTTCCGAGATGACTTCGAACCAATCGACGGGCGGGTGATTCTCAAGAACGTGGAGATAGTGCGGCCGACGCAGTCCGACTCCGAAACCCAGAAATGGGAATTTCGCCCGATACGAAGCTGAAAGGTGAGAGCGCTTCACCATTACATTGCGGCCGGCCGACGCACGATCCCCGGCGCCCCGGCCGCTAGTCGCTCTGCACGATTTGCGGTTTGCCGCCCGCGTCTTTGCAGCTCTTGGCGTCGGTCGTGTAAATCCAGCCCTTGCTCTGGCAGGTGTTCGAGCCTTTGCAATCGGTCGCAGCGGTCTGGCATGCGCTCTGGCCCTTGCATGCGTTCCCGCCGACGCATTTGACTTTCGCCTGTGCCTCTCCCGAATTGTCGGTTGCGCGTGCAGGCGTTCCAATGAAGGCGATTGCTACGGCCGTGGCAAGAGCCGCTCCCGTAAGTACGGCTTTCTTCTTCATGCGCGCTCCTTGAGCGTCAAAACTAATGACTCAAGGTTACTATACCCGTGCCGCCGATGCTATGTTTGGCCGAAGCCAGCCGATGGGTTCCAATTCAAGCCGCACGGCAGTCTTTTCAATCGCTGCCGGTATCATTTTGATGTTCCTGGCGGGGCCGCTGCTCAAACTGGCGGCCACCAGCGACCCCGGACTGCTGCTGGGCGCATTCACTGATCAGGAGGTTATCCGAGCCATCTGGCTCAGCATCACCGCCGCCGCCTGGGCAACCGCGATCGGCGTGGCATTGGGGCTGCCGCTTGCGTATCTGCTGGCGCGACATGAGTTTCGCGGCAAAGCAATCGTCGAGGGGCTTATCGATTTGCCGATCGTCGTGCCGCATCCGATCGCCGGTATCGCGCTCTTGTTCGTCTTCGGACGGGGCTTCTTCGCCGGACGGGTATTTTCGCTGATGGGGGTACAATTCGCGGGCGCGGTGCCGGGAATCATTATCGCGATGATTTTCGTCAGCGCGCCGTTCCTCATCAATGCGGCGCGCGACGGCTTTCGCGCGGTCGATCCGCGGCTGGAAGGTGTGGCGCGCACGCTCGGACGCGGGCCATGGGCGGCATTCTTCGGCGTGACGGTGCCGCTGGCGCGCGGCGCGATCGTGTCAGGCGCCGTGATGATGTGGGCGCGGGCGGTCTCCGAATTCGGCGCAGTAGTCGTGCTCGCCTACTATCCGATGACCGCGCCAGTGCTGATTTACGATCGGTTCGAAGGCTTCGGACTGTCGGCGGCGCAGCCGGTCGCCGCAGCGGTGGTGATAATCGCGCTGACACTCTTCGCCGCGCTTAGATGGATGAATCTGCGCGAGCGGACGGAGTAGGAGGTTCATCGGATCTCGTCGATAACGCGCACTGCATTTCGGATATCGTCTTTGCAGTCATTCCGATTGCGCTGCCCACCACAACCGCTCCAGCAAAGTCTAGGGAACTGAGCTCGAACCCCACGAATTTAAGCACGTAATACACCACCCCCAAAACTGCCGTACCGAGCAGCCCTTCAAGCAACCGCGATGCGGGAGCGCCACGATTGCGGAGGTAGATAGCTAACCATTCAGCTCCGTAGGGAAACGCAGCTGTCGCGGCAACAAGAATCGCAAAAGGCTGCCAGTGCGTACCCTTTACCAAAAAAAGTTCGAACCACTCCGATGCTATTGGAGCCCCTATTAGGACTAAAACAAAAGAAATTCTCAAATCAGGAACTTTAGAATCTGGAATGCCCTTACTGCGGAAAAAACGATCCAGCCTCCCAAGTGCTATCCACAAGCAGACGGCACTCGCGATCAGCACTGCCGACAGAAACCGTCCCCAATTGGTGTTAGGAAGCAGAATCAACCAAGCATAAAATTGAAATGCCCATGCAGCAGACGTGGCTGCCAGCTTAATCTTCCGTCTCGTGGTGCCGCTGATCAGAGGCGGAGGGGGAGGCGCACCTTCGACTGGATATCCCAGCTTCAGCGTCCCTCACCGCCCGCTGTCCTTGACGCCATTCTCGTTGGCGAGGAACAGATGCAACTGCGAGGGGCCGGCGTCGCGTGGAATTTCGACCGGGTACTTTCCGGTGAAGCAGGCGTCGCAGAATCCTTCGCGGCCGCCATTGCCCAAAAACGCGTATAGGCCGTCCCAGCTCAAGTAGCCGAGCGAGTCAGCCGTGATGTAGCGGCGGATTTCCTCGATCGAATGCGACGACGCCAGCAACTCCTCACGGGTGGGCGTATCGATTCCATAAAAGCACGAATGCGTCGTCGGCGGCGCGGCGATCCGCATATGCACTTCGCGCGCTCCCGCCTGCCGGAGCATCGGGATTACCTTGCGTAAAGTGGTGCCGCGCACCAGCGAATCCTCGATGAGAACGATTCGCTTGCCGCGCAGCAGGTCGGACACCGGGTTGAATTTGATCTTCACGCCGAAGTGGCGGATCGACTGGCGCGGCTCGATGAATGTGCGGCCGACGTAATGGCTGCGCACCAGCGCCATCTCCAGCGGCAATCCCGATTCCTGGGCATAGCCCAGTGCCGCGGGCGTACCGGAGTCCGGCACCGGTACGACCAGGTCCGCGTCAGCCGGACATTCGCGCGCGAGCGCCCGCCCATGCTGCTTGCGCACGGAGTAGACATTGCGGCCATAAAGCAGGCTGTCGGGACGCGAGAAATATACGTACTCGAAAATGCATCGGCGTGGCGCCGCCGGCCCGAACGGATGTAGCGAGCGCATTCCGTCTTCGTCGATGACGATCATCTCGCCGGGCTCGACTTCGCGGACATACTCCGCCCGCACCAAATCGAGGGCACAGGTCTCCGATGCGACAATCGTTGCACCGTTGAGATTGCCCAGCACCAGCGGACGAAAGCCGTGCGGATCGCGCACGGCGATCATCGCGTTTTCGGTCAGCACCAGCAGCGAATACGCGCCACGCACCTGAGCCAGCGCCTCGGCGACGCGCGCGGGCAGCGTCGGAGCATGCGCTCCGGCGATCAGATGGATTATCACTTCGCTGTCGGACGACGATTGGAAAATCGAACCGTTGGCTTCCAGCCGCTCGCGCAGCTCCTGAAAATTAACCAGGTTGCCGTTGTGCGCGATCGCCAGCCCTCCGCGCGCATATTCGACCGACAGCGGCTGGCAATTGGTGATAGTCGTAGATCCGGTCGTGGAATAGCGGTTATGGCCGATCGCGGAAGTCCCTTCCAGGCGGGCCAGTATCGCGCTGTTGAAGATATCGGCGACCAAGCCCATCCCGCGATGCGCGATCAGCGACTTGCCGTTCGACGAGACGATTCCCGCCGACTCCTGCCCGCGATGCTGCAGCGCGTAGAGGCCCAGGTAGGCGAGATTGGCCGCCTCCGGATGACGATACACGCCGAAGACGCCGCATTCCTCGTGGAATGCGTCGAAGGGAGATTCTTCGACAAACTCAACTCGAGCTGAATCTGCCTGGCCTGCTCCCCTAGCCCCATTTTCCCTAAGGGAAGGGGGAACAGAAGGGAATATATTCCGATCCGCGGCATCGGAAGATGCCGAGGCTTGGGAAGAAATTTCTTCGTTGATTTTGCACAACACGTTCGCAAAATCACTTGCGATAGATTCGTTGCTAAGGCGAAGCGTTCGGATTCCCAACTCCGAGAGCGCCCGGTCGCGCTCGAAGTCGTAGCCCTTTCGTCCAAGATGCACCCCGCCGTCGATTTCGATCGCAAGACGCGCGGATGCGCAATAGAAGTCAACTATGAACCCCGCAATCACCTGTTGCCGCCTGAAATGAAGACCTCCAAGGGCGTTGGTCTTGAGCGCATTCCAAAGCAGACGCTCTTCGCGCGTCATCTCCCGGCGAAATCTTTTGGCGAGCGCGAGCTTCCCGCGGGCAACCGGCTGATTTCCGGTAATTCTCAACTCGTTAACCCCTCCCCATATCCCCTCCCCATAAATGGGGAGGGGAAAAGAAAGAGACCAAATATAGAGTCTTCTCAGCTCCGGCCATTGGCACCGCCTCCCCCTTCCCATTCATGGGAAGGGGGCTGGGGGTTAGGTAAATCCGAACAGCGGGAAGATCGTCAGTCACCGCCCTTCAATCTCCTAGGAATCGCTTCCCGATAGATCCGCACCAACTCGTTAACATCCTCGTCGAACACGGACGAAACCTTGAGCCGCGCTTCGCGTGTAACCCGGCCAACCACCGAAAACTCAAACCCACGCCCTGCAAACAGTTTCTCGACGCGGGCTACATCGACATCCCGTAATGATAGCACAACCGTGGACGGTCCTTCGCCAAACAAACCCGCCGCATCCGTACCGCCAAGCCGCGCCGAATCGATCTCCGCGCCGAAGTTCCCCGCCGGATTAAAACAGGCTTCGGCAATTGCCACTGCAAGACCGCCTTCGGACACGTCGTGTGCAGATTGTATCAACCCGTCTTCAACCCCGCCAACCAGCGCATCGACTAGCGCGGCCTCCTTGGCCAAATCGATGGGCGATAGCGCGCCACCGTCGACACCGAAAGTCGCCGCGTATTCGCTTGCGGCGAGTGACGGCCGGGCGGTTCGCAGGATTGCGATCGCGTCGCCCGGATTGCGGAAAAACTGGCCAACGTGCTTTGAGAAATCGGCCATCGAGCCAAGCACCGCGATCGTGGGCGTTGGCATGATTCCACGGCCTTCCGTCTCGTTGTAAAAGCTGACGTTTCCGCTCACGACCGGTGCGCCGAACGCATTTGCGGCGTCGCGCAGCCCCTCTACTCCGCGGACGAAATCCCACATCACTTCGGGCCGCTCGGGATTCCCGTAGTTGAGGCAGTTGGTGATGCCCACCGGCCGCGCCCCCACACATGCGACATTGCGCGCCGCTTCGCACACCGTCGCGACCGCGCCCAGATACGGGTCGAGCGCGCATGCGCGCGGATTGGAATCGACCTTGAGTGCGATGCCGCGTATAGAGTGCTTGATACGCATCACAGCCGCGTCGCCGCCCGGGCCTTCAATCGTGTTGCTCTGCACCATCGAATCGTACTGGCGATACACCCATTTCTTGGATGCGACATTTGGGCTGTCGAGTAGCGCACGCAGTCCCGCAGACGGCGTTACTCCCTCCTTCACCCTTCCATCCTGAGGAGGATGGGATGTGGGTAAGGGTTTCCGCGGAGCAGCCGGGCGATCGTACAGCGGCGCTTCATCGGCCAGCGCGCCGACCGGTATGTCGGCGACGGTCTGGCCGTGCCATCGCGCGCGCCATCGGCGATCTTCCGTGATGGTTCCGATAGCGACGGCGTGCAGGTCCCATTTCTCAAAAACCGCCATCAGTTCGGCCTCGCGTCCGCGTTCGCCGACGATCAGCATCCGCTCCTGCGATTCCGACAGGAGGATCTCGTATGGCGTCAGTCCCGCCTCGCGAAGTGGGATGCGGTCGAGGTCAAGTTCGATTCCAAGGCCGCCGCGCGCCGCCATCTCGCTCGACGATGAAGTCAGCCCCGCCGCGCCCATGTCCTGAATCGCGACGATTGCGCCGGTCTTCCCAGCTTCGAGGCATGCTTCGATCAGCAATTTTTCCGTAAACGGATCGCCAACTTGGACCGTCGGGCGTTTTGCATCGCTTTCTTTGCCGAATTCCGCCGAGGCAAGCAGCGATGCACCATGAATTCCGTCGCGTCCGGTTGCCGAACCGACATATATGACGGGATTTCCCGGCCCGCGCGCCCGCGCGCTCATCATCTCGTCCTTACGCACCAATCCAAGGCAGAAGGCATTGACGAGGATGTTGCCGTTGTAAGCCGGGTCGAACATCACTTCGCCCGCGACGGTCGGAACGCCGACGCAATTGCCATAACCGCCGATTCCGCCCACCACACCACCCAGCAGGTAACGCGTGCGCGGATGATCGAACGACCCGAATTTGAGCGAGTCCATGTTCGCAATCGGCCGCGCACCCATCGTAAAGATGTCCCGCAAGATTCCGCCCACGCCGGTTGCCGCGCCCTGGTACGGCTCGACGAACGAAGGATGGTTGTGGCTTTCGATTTTGAAGACCGCCGCCCATCCGTCGCCGACATCGATCGCTCCGGCATTCTCGCCCGGCCCCTGAACGACGAGCGGGCTTTTCGAAGGCAGCTTCTTCAGGTGCAGCCGTGACGATTTATATGAGCAGTGCTCCGACCACATCACGGAGAACACGCCCAATTCGGTAAACGTTGGAGTGCGGCCAAGCAGCTTTTCGATTTTGGCGTATTCGTCAGGAGCCAGCCCGTGGCCACGGGCCTGCTCGAGATCGACTTTTGGTTCGCCGGGAAGCGCGACCGGCTGCTCTTTCATCGCGGGCCCTGTGCGATCGATTGAAAAATCTTAAGGCCGTCGGTCCCGCCGAGCATCGGCTCGACCGCATGCTCGGGATGCGGCATCAGGCCGAATACGTTGAACCGCTCGTTCGCAACGCCGGCAATCGCGCGGGTCGAGCCATTCAGGTTGGCGTCGTCGGACTCGCGACCGGACGCGTCGACATAGCGCAGAACCACCTGCCCGCGCTCTTCCATTTGGCGCAATTCATCTTCGGGCGCGACGTACAAGCCCTCGCCATGTTTGATCGGAAGCCGCAGCACATCGCCATTGTGAGCCGCGCGGGTGAACGGCGTGGAGGCATTTTCGACCCGGACATGGACGCGCTCGCAGATAAACGAGAGCGTACGATTTCGCGTGAGCGCGCCGGGGAGCAGATGCGCCTCGCATAGAATCTGGAAGCCGTTGCAAATGCCGATAACCAGCCCGCCATCGGCCGCAAACTTCGCAACGCTTTTCATGATCGGAGAAAAACGCGCGATCGCTCCAGTGCGCAGGTAATCGCCGTAGCTGAACCCGCCCGGCAGAAGCACGCATTCGGCGCCCCGGATCGATTCCTCCTTGTGCCAGAGGATGAACGCCTCCTGGCCCATCACGTCCGCAAGCGCCCAGATTGCGTCGCCATCGTCAAGCGAGCCGGGAAAGCGCACCACGCCCCACTTCATTCGCCTTCGACCTCGAAGCGGAAATCCTCTATGACCGGGTTGGCGAGCAACTGCTCGCACATCCGGCGCGCCTCGTCGCGGGCCTGCTGCGCGGAGGCCGCCGCGATTTCGAGCGTGATATAGCGGCCAACTTTTACGTTGGATGCGTTTTTGAAACCAAGGCTGGCGAGCGAACCTTCGATTGCGCGCCCTTGCGGATCGAGAATCCCCTTGCGCGGGGTGACGAATACTTTTACCTGCAAATCAATTCCTCGCGCTTTGCGGCCGCCTCACCCCTCAACCCGGCGCAACATCTCGTGATACGCCTCCTCGACGCCGCCCAAGTCGCGGCGGAAGCGATCCTTGTCGAGCTTCTGGCGGGTTTCCTTGTCCCAGAAACGGCACGTGTCGGGACAGATTTCGTCGCCGAGCAGGACCTGCCCATGATGACGTCCAAACTCGAGTTTGAAATCGACCAGTATCACCCCGCGCTCGTCCAGAAACCGCTTCAGCACCTCGTTAACCTTGAGTGCCATCGCGTCGATCTGCTTCAGTTCGTCGGCGGTTGCCCAACCAAAGGCGATTGCATGAGCGCCGATTATCAACGGGTCATCAAGCGGATCGGACTTGTAGTAGTACTCGACGATTGGAGTGGGCAGCAGTTCTCCCTCGGCGCGGCCCAGCCGCTTCGCCATCGAACCGGCGACGATGTTCCGGACGACGGTCTCGACCGGGATGATGTCGAGCCGCTTGCAGAGCATTTCGCGATCGTTCAGGCGGCGCACGAAATGAGTCTTTACGCCCTGCTTTTCGAGCAGCGTGAAAAACAACTCCGACATCCGGTTGTTCATCACGCCCTTCTCTTCAATCGTGCCGCGCTTCTTGGCGTTGAACGCGGTCGCGTCGTCCTTGAAGTAGGCGATTACGAGATCGTGATCGGAAGTGGAGTAAAGCTTCTTCGCCTTGCCCTCGTAAAACATTTCGAGCTTGTTTGGCGTGGTCTCCATCGTCAAATCTCCGTGTATAGTGATGCATCATCAAGTATCCTGCCCGTGAATCGCCGACAACGCGCAAGTCTCCGTTTTCCCACAACTTCGCAGGCGCGGCTGTGGATTCATTTGCGCCCGCGCGCCTTGACCGCGCCCCCGGGACGCGGTGCGAACCGCTCGACCAGCCGGGCCGCCAGACCGGTGTAGCTTTGCGGGCTCAGCCGGTTGAGGGCGGCCTTGGATGAGGCGTCAAGCGGAAGCTTTGCCACGAACTCGCCGATTACCCGCCGATCGATACGCCGGCCACGAGTCAATTCCTTGAGCGTCTCGTAGGGACGTGGAATGCCGCGCCGGCGCATGAGCGTTTGAATCGCCTCGGCAACGACCTCCCATGCCTGCTCGGCGTTGACGTCGTCCGCAATTCGCCGCTCGTCCACTTGAACCCGCGCCATACCCCGCTCGAGCGCAACCAGCGCTACGATAAAATGGCCGAACGCTTCACCGAACGCGCGCATCGCGGTGCTGTCGGTCAAATCGCGCTGCCATCGCGAAATCTGCAGTTTGCCTGCCAGATGCGCGCACAGCGCGTTCCCCACGCCCAGGTTGCCCTCGCAATTCTCAAAGTCGATTGGGTTCACCTTGTGCGGCATCGTCGAGGAGCCGGTCTCGCCCGCAATCGTCTTTTGCGCGAAATATCCAATCGAAATGTAACTCCACATGTCACGGCAAAATCCGATCAAAATTGCGCCGATTCGTTCCGTCGTGCCTAACAGCTCCGCTATAAAATCGTGGCTCTCGATCTGTGTCGTAAGCGGGTTCCACACAAGGCCAAGGCCTTCGACAAAGAGCCGCGATTGTTTCAGCCAGTCGATCTCCGGATACGCAAAATCATGGGCGTTGAAATTCCCCACCGCGCCGTTGAACTTGCCGAGAAAATCCTGCCGTTGAATTTGCGCATGCTGGCGAGCGAGCCGCGCGGCAAAGACCGCCATCTCCTTGCCCATCGTGGTCGGCGAGGCCGCCTGCCCATGCGTTCGCGCGATCATGGCGAGCGACTTGTAGCGATGCCCCAAACCCGCGATCCGTGCAATCGCACCGCTAACGCGCGGCTCAAGCTCGCGCTCGGTGAACTCCTTTAATATGAGCGCGTAAGCAAGGTTGTTGATGTCCTCCGAGGTGCAGGCGAAATGGACCATCTCGCCCGGCAGCTTCGGGTCAATCGCGGCGATGCGCTCCTTTACGAAATACTCGACCGCCTTGACGTCATGGTTGGTTGTGGATTCGAGTTCCTTCACCCGGCGCGCATCGTCGAGCGAGAAGGACTCGAAAATTCCGCGCAGCTTTTTCTCCGTCGCCGGGCTGAGCTGCTTGAGCGCATCGATTGCGGGGCTGGCCGCCATCGCGAGGTACCACTCGACCTCGACGCGGACGCGGTAACGAATCAGCGCATACTCGCTGAAATAATTTTCCAGCGCGCGGGTCTGTTTGCGATAACGGCCGTCGATGGGCGTGACCGCCATCAGGGCGGCGTCGATGTCGGCGGGCGGTGTCTTCGCCCGGCGGTCGAGAATCGGTGTCTTTCGTGCGGGGGCGTTCACATTAAAGAAATATATCGTCCAACGCTCGCAATCGAGAGGTTATCTGCCCGTATGGCCGAATCCGCCCGGTCCGCGCGAAGTGGGTGTGAGATCCTCAACCTCCACGATTTCGACCCGAGCCACCGGCGCCACGATAAGTTGCGCAATTCGGTCACCGGGCTGAATCGAGATTGGATGGCTGCCTAAATTTACAAGTATTACTTTAACTTCGCCGCGATAGTCCGCATCGATGGTGCCCGGCGAATTCACCATCCCCAAGCCTTCCTTTAGCGCCCGGCCGCTGCGCGGACGGATTTGCCCTTCGAAGCCGGCAGGGATTTCCATCGCGATGCCGGTTGGCACAGCGCTCCGTTCTCCGGGCGCAAGCTCGACCGGTTCATCGAGGTCGGCCATCAGATCGAAGCCTGCGGCATGCTCGGTCTGATAGGCAGGGATCGGCAACGAATTTCTTCTGGTTCGCCGGATTTTGATTCGTGGATTGGACACTTCGATGGGGCCCGAAACCGCCGCAATTCCAAGGCCTCACTAGTCCCAGAATCAGCGTGCCGCGGCAAGGAAATTGCCGCAAGTGGCATCGCGAGAATCCACAGGCGGATGACGAGCGCTTCCACAGCCGCTCAGGGCTGAACAGTTCAGCCTGACGCGATAGCGAGTTTTCTGCCATTTCAGATCCGACCTCACCAACGGAGGATCCAAATGAGAACCCTTAGCTTGGGAATGCAAGGATGCGATGTCGGGGCATGGCAGCAATTTCTCAAAGCCAAATCGCGTTATAGTGGCTCGATAACCGGCCGGTTCGACGATGCTACCGAACGGGCGACCCGTGATTTCCAGCAAAGAGCGGACATCGAGGCCGACGGTGTGGCTAGTCCCGCCACGATTGACCGCGCCCGCCGCGACGGATTCATCGTTCCGCAGAACACTGGCGGTGGAGGCGACCATTTCCACATGGAGCATGGCGTCGATCTGTCATTTAACGGACGCTCCACGCTGAGACGTATCGCCGAACGCTATTACATGAGGACCTGCGGGGAATTGAGGGTCAGCAGCGGCACGCGGACACCTGAGCAGCAAGCTCAAGCAATGTGGAACAACCTGTATTATGGAAGGAACCGGAATGTTCGTTACGCGAATCGTCATGCATTCGAGGAAATATATGAAACGTATGCGCAGGAGCGTCAAGCGCGAGCGGACGAAATGACCACCGTCGCAGCGATGACCCGCGTGATCGAGCAGCAGGTTCACGAGGGCACCTACATTTCCCGCCATTTAAGGGGCGAAGCAGTCGATATCCTGCCCAGCGGGAATCCGCCGTTGCAGGCAGAGGTCTTGAAAGAAGTAGTGAACGAGCTTCTGGGGTCGGGTAACTGCATCCCAGAGGAGGACCATTTTCACATACAGTTTTAAATGGAAATCGCCGCCAGTGCGAATCATGGAATCCAAACGGCAGAAAGCGCCGCTTCCGAGAATGCGACGCGGCCGGTTTTAAGATCGATCACGACAGGGTTGTCGCCAGTATATTCCTCGGCGATCAGAAGATAGCGGCCGCTACGCCCCAGTCCCACCCGCTCATCATTGGGCAAGGATTCCAATCGGACCAGTTTCGGGTCCTTCTGCGAAAATGTGAAAACCGGCGTATGCTGATGTACGGTATCTCCTTCGATTGTCTGAAACACGATTCCCCTCCAGCCGTTCGACGCTGGAAAGTAATTGAAATCGGCAGGTGTGTAATTTCCCGCCGCGTGGAGCGCGGGGAAAAACGACTTGGGAAGATTTCTCCCGCAACTTTCTCCATAGGCGCAAGTATAAGACATAAGAATGTTTCTTTGGCTGGCGCCTTGCTCATGCCAGAAGTCCTTTACCTCCAGCGAGCCGGGTGTATCTCCCGCCCCGTACTTGGTGGCCCGCCGCGCGATGCGCACCCATCTCCCGTGCGCATTTAGCTCCAACACGGTCAGGACGGCAGGAGTCCCCCAATCCGGCAGGTGCGGAGGGGCGGCAACAGCGCTTCCATCCGCTAGCCGGAAAATGACATTGCCATTCGCCTTCTTGATAATCCCACTGCCGGGAACATCATCCCGCGCGATCACACGAAGCCGGCCGGTGGTGCGCTCGATCCACATCTCCGGAACATCACTGGGCGGCAAATCGGTGATTTTCGTCGATAGCGCGTAAGTGCGCGGATAGGTGGCCCCGAAGATGTGACCACCGATCGCGTAATAGACCAAGTGGTTTTGGGCATCCCAGATCACCAGCTTCGGCTTGTCGGGCAGATCGAGAAACGCCGCCTGCTTGTCGGTATCGGGATCCCAGAATTTCCAAATATAACGTTCACCGCCGGTGGTACTTTCCTTGACGATGTAGGAAAGAAGATGCGCGTGCGGCGGTTCGGCGCCTCCCGCGATTGCTGGAGAGCAAAAGGCTAGACCAATCGCGAATGCGGCGATCAACAATGCATGGAGCCGAAGCTCCGTGCGCTCCCGCCCAGTTGCGGACGAGGAACAGGCTGAAGCCTGTACCACATTCACCCTAGCGGAGCGAACACTTCCGCACCGGGGGCGCGGGTCTTAAGATTCCCCAGCAGCACCATCGCCATCCGATCCGCCTTGAACCACAAACGCGCCAACTCGACGATTTGATCGTTGGTGACCGCATCGATCCCGGCCGCCAATTCCTCCAGCGGGACATCGCGGCGGAAGTGAATCTCATTGCGCGCAAGCCGGTTCATCCGGGAGTCGGTCGACTCCATCCCAAGGAGCATGTTGCCCTTCAACTGGCTCTTGTTGCGATCCAGTTCGGCGGGCTTGAGGCCGTCGCGCACGACCTTGTTTATCTCGGCGACGGTCACTTCCAGCACTTCATTTACCCATTCCGGATTGGTGCCGGCATAGATGCCGAAATAGCCGCTGTCGATGAACGACGAAGTAAACGAATAGATCGAATAGACGCGCCCGCGCTTTTCACGGACTTCCTGAAACAGCCGAGATGACATCCCACCACCAAGGGCCGCGTTAAGCAGGTAGGAGGCGTACCGGCGCGGGTCATTGTGGCTGATCGCAGGTCCGCCGATGCATATGTGAGCCTGTTCAAGATCCTTTTCATGCACCACGACCGTGGAACGATTGGCCGGCGGAGCAATCTTCTCCAGCCGACCGTTTCCTTCGATTCCGCCGAACAGACGCTCGCATTGCGCCGTCAACCGGGCATGATCGAGTTCGCCAGCCGCCGCAATCAGTACCCGGCCGGCGCGATAACGCTCACCCATGAACGAGGTCAACAACGCGCGATCGATTTTGTTGACGGTCTCGACCGAGCCGAAGATCGGCAGAGCCAAGGGATGGCCCTTCCAGAAATTCAGGGCGAAAAGATCGTGGATGAAATCGTCGGGCGTGTCCTCAGCCTGCGATATTTCCTGCAGGACCACCTGCCGTTCACGATCGATTTCCGCCGGTTCAAACAACGAATTAAGGAAGATGTCGGCGAGCAGATTGGTCGCCATTTCAAGGTCCTTGCCGAGGATCTTGGCGTAGTAGCAGGTGTATTCCTTGCCGGTAAACGCGTTGAGAATTCCGCCGACGGCGTCAATCTCTTCGGCAATCTGCGCGGCGGTGCGGGACTTGGTGCCCTTGAAGAGCAGATGCTCGATAAAGTGCGAGACGCCGTTTTCGGCCGGCTCCTCGTAGCGCGAGCCGTTCTCGACCCAAATTCCGATCGACGACGACACCACCTGCGGCATCGCCTCGGTTAAAACGCGGACGCCGTTGCCGAGCGTGCTTTTGGCAATCATCGCCGGCGCTTACCTGCCACCGTCCTTGGGTTCGGATTCGTCCTGCGCCTCGCGCATCGAAAGGCGGATTTTCCCGCTGCGATCGACGTCGAGAACCTTCACCTTGATTTCATCGCCTTCGTGGAGCACGTCCTCCACGCGGCGGATGCGCTCATTCGAGATCTGCGAGATGTGCAGCAGGCCGTCGGTTCCGGGCATGATTTCAACGAATGCCCCGAACTCGACGATCTTGCGCACAGTGCCGTTATAAATCTTGCCGACTTCCGGCTCGGCGGTAATTGCCTGGATTGCGTCGATCGCTTTTTGCATCGCGACGCCGTCGGCCGATGCGATCAGCACAGTGCCGTCGTCCTCGATGTCGATTTTGCAGCCGGTCTCTTCGACCAATCCGCGAATCACTTTGCCGCCGGGGCCGATTACTTCGCGAATCTTGTCGGGCTTGATGTGCAGGGTGACTATGCGAGGTGCGTAGGCGGACATGTCCTTGCGGGCGGACGCCAGCGCCTTGTCCATCACCCCAAGCACGAACAATCGCGCGTCGCGCGCCTGATGAAGCGCCTGGCGCATCACGTCCTTGGTGACGCCGCCAACTTTGTTGTCCATCTGGATCGCGGTTACGCCCTCGGAGGTTCCGGCAACCTTGAAGTCCATGTCGCCCAGATGATCCTCGTCGCCAAGAATGTCCGTCAGCACCCGGACCTTGTCGCCTTCTTTCACCAGGCCCATCGCGATACCGGCTACTGCCGATTTGATCGGCACACCAGCGTCCATGAGAGCCAGGCTGCCGCCGCATACGGTGGCCATCGAAGAGCTGCCGTTGGATTCCAGCACCTCGGACACGACGCGAATCGTGTACGGGAACGTGGCTTCGTCCGGCAGGACCGCAGTCAACGCCCGCTCTGCCAGCGCGCCATGCCCGATTTCACGGCGCGAGGGAGCGCGCAGAAATTTCACTTCGCCGGTTGAAAACGGCGGGAAGTTATAATGCAGCAGGAATTTCTTGTATCGCTCGCCGAGGAGCGCATCGATCTTTTGTTCGTCGGATGAAGTGCCAAGCGTGACGGTTGCCAGCGCCTGTGTCTCGCCGCGGGTGAAGACCGCCGAGCCATGAGTGCGAGGGAGCACCTGCACCTGCGCGGCCAGCTCGCGCACGTCGGTCGATTTGCGATCGTCGATACGCTTGTTGTCGTCAAGAATTGCCTTGCGCACACGATCGCGCACCAGATAGTCGCACGCGCCTTCAAGTTCCTTTTCCCGGCCCGGATAGCGCTCGGCCAGATCGGCCAGCACCTTGTCAGTCAGGCCGTAGAGCGCCTGCTGGCGCTCCTTCTTGCCCGATATCGCGAGCGCCTTTTCGATTGCGTCGCCAAGATGGGACTTAACCGCCGCAACCAACTCGGCATCGCGCACAGCCGGGGTGAATTCACGCTTGGGCTTTCCGGCCTCCTTGCGCAGCTGCTGCTGCATCTCGAACACGGGGCGCATCGCCTCATGCGCGGTGAACAGCGCCTCCAGGATGACTTCCTCTTCGAGGATTTGCGCGCCGCCTTCCAGCATCACGATTGAATCCGGGTTGGCCGCCACAACCATCGACAGGTCGCTTTCTTCCATATCGGGCAGTATCGGGTTCACGGTGATTTTCCCGCCGATGCGCCCCATCCGCACCGCTGCCACGGGGCCCTGATGCGGAATGTCCGAGACTTCCAGTGCTGCCGAAGCGGCGATGAGCGAAAGCATGTCGGAGTCGTTTTCGCGATCGGCGGAGAGCACCGTCACGATCAACTGGGTTTCCTTGTCGTAGCCCTTGGGAAACAGCGGGCGCATCGAGCGGTCGATCAGGCGCGAGGTGAGAATTTCCTTCTCCGAGGCGCGCCCTTCGCGCTTGAAAAATCCGCCCGGAATTTTTCCGGCGGCAAACGTCTTTTCGACGTAATCGACCGTCAATGGCAGGAAGTCCACCTTGTCGCGGCTTTCGTATGCCGATACCACCGTGGCCAGCACCACTGTCTCGCCATATTGGGCGAGCACGCTGCCGTGCGCCTGGCGGGCCAGACGCCCGGTTTCGAGCGAAAGAGTCCGCCCGGCAAAATTGATTTCGAGTTTTCGATACATGTTTACGTTACCTGAGGGAGGGTGCTTGAGGCCGCGCTACGATTGCGGATGACCGCGCGGCGCCGCATAGGACGCGCCCCGCTTCCGGCCACACGGCCGGTGGGAGCCCGCGCGCCCGAATGTTGCGGGCGGCGCGGCGGACAAATGTCGCAGCCTATCTCCGGATGTCCAGTTTTTCGATCAGGCCCTTGTAGCGCGAGAAATCGCGCGTGCGCAGGTAATCAAGCAGCCGGCGGCGCTTGCCGACCAGACGCAGCAAACCGCGGCGCGAATGATGGTCCTTTTTGTGCGTCGCAAGATGGCCGGTCAGTTGATCGATCCGGGCCGAGAGCAGCGCCACCTGGACTTCAGGTGATCCGCTGTCAGTGGCCGTTCGCGCGCTGGCTTTTATGACATCCCGCTTACGGGAGACCGAGAGAGGCATCAGGAGTTCTTTCTTCTTCCCTTTTCCTTATATTTATCCAGCCAACCTAACAGAGGGCTACCCTCGCGTAAAGGGGGGCTATGATCAACGTATCGCCTCAGATGGCCATCCTTACCCGCGATTCCGGCCGCTGATATCATCCGCAGCCATGCTAACCGTCGTTTTGCTCTTTATATCAAACACGTTTATGACATTTGCCTGGTACGGCCACTTGAAGCATCGATCGACGCCGCTGCCCGAGGTGATTGTCGTCAGCTGGCTCATCGCGCTCGGCGAGTATTGCTTCCAGGTCCCCGCCAACCGATTCGGCTACGGCCAGTTTACCGGCTATCAATTGAAGATTATCCAGGAATGCATCACGATCGTCGTCTTCGTCGTGTTTGCATACCTGTATCTGGGCGAGCCAGTGCGATGGAATTATGCGCTATCCTTCGTATGCATCCTGGGGGCGGTATTCTTTGCCTTCTGGGGGCAGTTCCAAAGCTAATCGGCGCAGGGAGGATTGAAAATCCGCTCGATTGCGGCAGTCACGCGCGAGGTCGCCCGTGCGATCGCAATCAACTGCCCGGCCGGCGAAACGAGCTTGAACAGCCCCGCGCCGTTGGGCGCGATCGAATTCAGCGCCCGCGAATCGCCGTTGCGAAGCCGCTTCTCACTGTCGCGATCGACCTTGATTTCGGGAAGATCGGCAACCGCCTCGCGCAATCCGATTAGCGCAATCGCCGATGGATCGGAATCCGCCGCCGCGAGGATCGCATCGAGCGGATGCGCATCGGCTAGCGAAAAGCGGCCATTGCGCGTGCGCCGCAGTTCCTCCAGATGCGCGACTGTTCCAAGCGCGATGCCGATATCGCGGGCGAGTGAGCGGGCGTAAGTTCCGGGCGAGCATTCGGCCGTGAATCGAATCGCGCCCGGCTCGTCCATCGACAGTGCCAGCCGCTTGATTTCGACCTGCCGCGGTGCCGGCGGCTCGACCACCTCGCCCCGCCGCGCAAGCTTGTAGAGTGGAACACCGCTTCGCTTGATGGCCGAAAAC
>DATKOZ010000006.1:0-33288 GCA_035524375.1 Binataceae bacterium (SeqCode)
ATCTCGGGACTGCCGGACACTCCGCCCTTGTACGAAATTCACGTAAACAGTCCCAGGATGGAGGGATGCCATTTGCGCGCCGGGACAATTGCGCGCGGCGGGATCCGTTTCAGCGATCGCCCGGACGATTATCGCACCGAAATACTGGACCTGATGAAGACGCAAACGGTCAAGAACGCGATTATCGTCCCAACCGGCGCCAAGGGTGGATTCATCGTCAAATCGCGCCGTGGCGCATCCGCAGATGCAAACGAGGGCGTGACGGCCTATCGCACATTGATCAATGCGATGCTGGACCTGACCGACAACCTGACGCCTAGCGGCATCACGCATCCGCCACTCGTCAAGGTGATGGACACCGACGGTCCATACCTGGTGGTGGCTGCTGACAAGGGAACTGCGACTTTTTCGGATCTCGCCAATAAGATTGCAATCGAACGAGAATTCTGGCTCGGCGACGCGTTCGCCTCCGGCGGTGAGCATGGCTATGACCACAAACGCTTGGGCATCACTGCACGCGGGGCATGGGAGTCGGCCCGGCGTCACCTGCGCGAGATGGAACGTGACCCCGATCGCGGCGCACCGGTCACAATGGTCGGAATCGGCGACATGTCGGGTGATGTCTTCGGCAACGGTCTGCTGCAATCGCGAAATCTCAAACTCATCGCCGCTTTCGACCATCGCAACATCTTCATAGACCCGGATCCCGACCTGGCGACCAGTTTCGCCGAGCGCAAGCGATTGTTCGAAATGCCAAGGTCCAGCTGGGCCGACTACGACCGCAAGATTTTAAGCGCGGGCGGCGGCGTTTTTCGCCGAGGCCAAAAGCGCATCGAACTGAGCAAACAGGCACGGACTGCCCTGGGTATCGATGCCGACGCGATGGACGGCGAGTCGCTCATCGCGGCGATCCTGCGTGCGCCGGTGGACCTGCTCTACAACGGCGGTATCGGCACCTACGTTCGCGCCTCCAAGGAAAGCGACGCAGAGGTTGGTGATCACGCCAACGACGCCTGCCGTATCACGGCGAATGAACTGCGCGCAAAGGTCGTAGTCGAAGGCGGCAATCTGGGCCTGACGCAAAACGCACGCATCGAATACGCGCTGGCAGGCGGCCGTATCAATACGGATGCGATCGACAACTCGGCCGGCGTGGACATGTCGGATCATGAAGTGAACCTGAAAATCCTGCTTGAACCTGCACTCACACGAAATGCGATGTCCATTGATGAGCGCAACGCAATCCTTGCGGCCTGCGGCGATGAAATTGCCGCGCAAGTGATTGCCGACAATCACGACCAAGCGCTATCGCTGAGCCTCGAACAGATCCGTTCCCGGAGCCGCCTTTCAATTTTTCGCGATCATGCGCAGGCGATCGAAGCGCGCGGACTCACGCATCAAGGCGAGGCCCTCCTGCCGTCGCGTGAAGCGCTGCACGAACGCCATGCGCGATATCCCGGACTCACGCGTCCAGAGCTGGCGATAGTCACGGCGTATAC
Organism: Binataceae bacterium (SeqCode); assembly: GCA_035524375.1. Classification (GTDB taxonomy): domain Bacteria; phylum Desulfobacterota; class Binatia; order Binatales; family Binataceae; genus Binatus. Next base: position 1,500 of record DATKOZ010000006.1, read on the forward strand.
CAAGATCGATTTGGCCAAGCGGCTCGCGAACTCGCCGCTGGCCGGCGATCCATATCTCGCAGCCCGCTTCCTCAAGCCTTATTTTCCTTCCGACCTTTCCAAGCGCTTCAGTTCCGATGTCGAACAGCATCGATTGCGGCGCGAATTGATCGCCACTGGCGCGGTCAATGAACTGGTGGATTTGGCCGGTTCGACTTTTATCGAGCGCCTGGTGCGCGACCATGGCGCCGATGGGGATTCCGCACTGCGAGCGTGGATTGTCGGATCCGGCGTGCTTGCCGCGAACGATTGCGCTCAAGAACTCAAATCTGCCACGCGCGGCGTATCCGCCAACGCAGAATTTGGGTCATTTTTGGCATTGGAGCGGGCCTGTCGCGGCGCCGCGTCGTGGGCGCTCGCGCGAATCGATCAGATTGCGCCGATCACAACCATAGTCGCGCAGTACCGTCTGGGACTTGAGAAACTGTATTCGGAATTCGAGCCGATGCTGGCGGCCGATGAACGCGACCGATTCGAGCGCATCTATCGAGACCTGAGAAGAGATATCGGTGACGGCGAACTTGCTCATCGTCTCGCGCGCATCACTTTTGCGGAACATTTGCTCGAAGTGTTGAATGTGAGTTTCGCAAACCAGATCGAACCGAAACGTGTCGCTGAGATCTACTTCCGATTGAGTGATGCGATTGGCTTTGCGTGGCTTCAGGACGCTCTTGAGGCGGCAGACAGCGATGATCGTTGGGAGCGGCGCGCCACAGTGGAAATGGGCGCGGAGCTGCGCGCAGTGCGAATCAGGCTGTGCCGCACCACTCTCGAAATTGGGCTTCCCAGCACCGCCGAAGCAATCGAGCAGCTCAAGAGCAGACACGAGCGAGAATTCGCTGAAATCAACCGGCTGTTCAGTGATTTAAAGACACTATCGGCGCCAAACCTGCCGGCGCTTCAGGTGGCGATTCGGGCCGTGTCCAAGCTGGCGGGAACCGGCTAGCGCCGTGTGCGCAGTTCCCCGCGGCCGGCAAGCGGGTATCCGCCTGCTCAACCTGCAGCCGATGACGCGGCGACAGGTGCGGGCAGCAGGTCTTGATACAGGCGCAGACCCGCCGCAACGAAAAAAGCGGTCGTTGCGAATGTTATCGCAATAAAAGCGAACGCGATCATGAATATCACCCCGCCGAGCGTGCCGGTTGCGACGCCGACTGGTCCGATGATGAGAGTCGCCAGGAACGCCGCCGCCACGGACCAAGAGTTGAATCCCGACCAAACCGCCATGAATACGACGATCCGCGTTGCCACCTTGAAAAAGCGTTTCCGCACCAAATCGCGGCTGAACAGCAACGCATGGAAGCTGTGCTTCCCGGCAAATATCAACGCGTATTGCGCGAAGTACAGCCACAGATACGCGATCGTCACCAAGAAGATCATCGAGACCAGGATTACATATAAGATTGGATCCCATTCGCCCGGCATCACCGAGTCCGCGATCCCAAATAAATACCCGGCGACGGCCGGCACAAGAAACTGCAGAAACGATACCCAAAGAAATGCGGGTGCGAGCCGGATTGCACGTTTATAAATCGCGATTGCCTCACTCATGGCTCCTGCCACATGCTTTCCGGACTGGATTCGCTCCAGCGCGCATATGGTCAACAGCGTGACCAGCGCGGCGGGCAGGAAAAATACCGTGTGCAGCGTGCGGGTGAGCCATTTTGGATACGGCGGTGGTGCCACCCGCGGCGGAATGGGGGACTCGGGCTCATCAGGCGCTTCGTCCGCCGGTGCGATTCTCGAATAGCTGATCGTCTGGACGCCGGGCTCGAAGGTTTGAAGCAGGAAATGCTGGATATTGATCGCATCCGGCAACACGCAAAGCGCACCTACCAGAACCATCGGCGCCAGCGCTAATGCCAATACCGACCAGTTTCCACGCAGGTCGTTGACGGCGTTTGCCAGGTAAATGAAGCTTCCTTTGAGTCGTGGTTGAGGCACAGCCCGTAGAGGTTGGCATCCCCACCGCGTGGAGACAAGCCCGGATAAGCGACCGTTACCTGTTGTCAGAACGATGATATAATCGCTTTAACGGTCTGCCGAACGGAGAATGCAATCATGTCAGATGATGAACGAGCGGCGGGAATTGCACACGAAAACAAGATGATTCGGCGGCTGCGCTTTCTGGCCGATCTGACTTTCGCGACGATCGCGCAGGACCCTGATTTGACGCTCGACGATGCGTGGCAGCATGTGCTGGCGCTCAAGGGAGCGGCGGTTGCGATGTTTCCCGGCAAGGAAGCAACGTTCGATTTGATTTATCTGCCGCGATTTTCGCGCCTGCTGGCCGAACGCTTCGGCGCCAACTAGCATCGAAGAAATGACTCGACTGTGATCAAATCCGGATTTAGAGTGGGCGTCCCGGTAAATTGCGTTCTTAACGCTCCAAGGTCGCTGTTATGACCGCACGCGAAATCGACAAACTTTTCAACCAGACACTTTCCGGCGACTATGATGACGACGCGCCTTGGAAGGCTGTACACGCCCTGCGGCGAATCGGAACGCGCGAGGTTTTTGCAACAGCTGCCAAATGGTGTGAGTCAATTGACCCGCTAGTTCGGGCGCGCGGCGCGAATGTGCTCGCACAACTCGGTAGGGCCGCTGACCATCCGAGCAACAACTTTCCAGAAGAATCCTACTCCGTGATTACGGCCCTCCTGGAGCGAGAAACAGAAATCTGTCCGCTTGTAGCGGCAATCGCCGCACTGGGACATCTGGGTAACCCTCTTGCGGTTCCACTAATCGTTAAGTTCCATTCTCACTCCAGCGCCGAAGTGAGATACTCAGTGGCGTTTTCCTTGGGGTGTTTTCCTGATGACCCGCTCAGTGTCGCAACCCTACTGCACTTAATGGAAGATACCGACGAAGATGTCCGGGACTGGGCTACTTTCGGTCTCGGCTCTTTGAGCAGTAGCGACTCCACTGAAATTCGTGACGCATTCCTACGACACCTCAACGACCCCATGGATGAGGCGCGCGAAGAAGCTCTGGTAGGGCTGGCCAGGAGAAAAGATCATCGAGTGCTTCCGGCCTTGCTGTCCGCATTGGAGCAACCAACAACATTGATGTTTGAGGCTGCGTACCTGATGCTCGATATGGAGACCGAACCTGAAGGTTGGACGGGAGCTGATTACGCTGCGGCTCTGCGAGAACGGTTTTCTCTCTAACTCTTGGAGAGTTTTGTCGCGTGACTGCGGACCACAATGACAACGCTTAAGGGTGTGATCGCGCGGCCCGACGGAACACTTGCCCAAGGCAAAATTTCATTCGGCGCGAAAATCGATTCGATCGAACAGGTATCTCAATCGGGCGGCGACTTGATCCTGCCCGGCCTTATCGATCTTCAGGTCAACGGCTCTCATGGAATCGACGTGATGAGTGCAACCGCCGCGCAAATCGCTGCGCTGGGCCGCCATCTTGCTAAAGAGGGCACGACTGCATGGCTGCCGACGGGGATTACCGCACCGATCGATCGCATCGAGCGCGTCCATGATGCTATCGCCGATGCAATGGATGAATCGGACCCAGACGCACAGTGCAACTCCGCCACGATCCTTGGGATGCATTTGGAAGGGCCATTCATCTCTCCAGCCCGGCTGGGGGCCCATCCGCCTTTGAATTTGGAACCGCATAGTGACGCGCTTGAGCGAGTGCTCGCGATGCGAGCGTTGCGATTGATTACGCTTGCTCCCGAACTGCCCCGCGCGGTTGACGCGATCGGTCGATTCATTGCACGTGGCGTAACAGTATCGATTGGCCATAGTAATGCGACTCTTGAGGAAGCCAACGACGGCATTGCCGCGGGCGCGCGCATGTTCACGCATTTGTTCAATGCGATGCGCCCGATGCATCATCGCGACCCCGGCGTGATCGCCGCCGCACTTGCGCCGTCGTCCGCGATGGCGGCGCTCATCCCCGATGAAGTGCATGTTCATCCGGAGCTGCTGCGTCTCGCATACCGGGTGCGTGGTAAAGACGGGCTGATTCTTGTAACCGATAAAGTTGCGCTAGCCGAGACTGCCGGCCGGGGCCGCGCTCAGGTTAAGGGTGGTGCCGCACGGCTGGCCGACGGCACATTGGCCGGCAGCGTCATCTCGATGCTCGATGGCGTTCGGGTGATGATCGAAAGGTGCGGGGTCGGCGCCGGAGAGGCAGCGGTAATGGCCGCATCCAACCCGGCCCGCTTAATTGGCGCGGCCGATCGGGGGCGGCTGGAGATCGGGATGCGCGCGGATTTGCTTATTCTTAACGCCAAGCTAGAGTTGAAGGCCGTGTATATCGGCGGGCGCGAACTCAGATAGTGGACGCGCACCGAAATCAGCACGAAACCATATTGGAGCCAAACGATGCCGCTAAATAAAGAAGCCGTGGGCAAGGAATATCCGCCCGCCACAACCAAGGTAACGCTCGAAGCAGTTCAGAAATACGCGCGGGCTCATAACGAGAACAATCCCGCATTCTTCGATGCCGCACGGCCGGGCGGAATCATTGCTCCCCCGATGTTCGGCGTCGTTGCGATTTGGGGTTCGCTGATGGGACTGGTTTCCGATCCCGGATTGAACGCCGATCTGCTGCGCCTGGTGCATGGCGAACAGGACATGGAATTTATCGCGCCAATTCACCCCGGCGACACGATTTCAGCAGCCGCAAAGATTAAGGCTATCGAAACCAAGGCTACCGGCGAGACGCTCACGCTTGAGGTCAACGCAAAGAATCAAAACGGAGCGCCGGTGCTCCATACCTTGTTTGTCGCCTTCATTCGCGGAGGCGGCAGCCGCTCCGGGTCATCCGAGCCGCGCCCGCCCGAGCCGGTTCGCGGCGAGCCTCTGTACTCGGTAGCGCAAACGATCGACAAGGATCAGACCTTCCGTTATGCCGAGGCCTCCGGAGACCGCAACCCAATCCATGTCGATGAAAACGTCGCGAAGATGGCGGGACTGCCCGGCATCATCGTACATGGTCTTTGCACGATGGCGTTTACGTCGAAGGTGGCAATCGATCGGCTGTGCGGCGGCGACCCGGCCCGGCTAAAGCGCCTGCGGGTCAGATTCTCGCGTCCGGTGCTGCCCGGGCAGACAATTACCACCAAAGTGTGGGCCGAAGGCGAAAAGAATGGCCGCAAGATCTACGGTTACGAGACGTACAATCCGGACGGGGTTGCCGTGATCAAGGGCGGTATCGCGGAAGTCGCCGCCTGACGCTGTAGCGGCCGCCCGGATTCGACGCTAAATCGCATCCGCTAAAGCAGTGAAAATCGTCATCGGGCTTTCGCTCTCGCTGAGCGGCGAGTATGCCGCGATGGGGCGGCAGGCGGAGGCTGCGATCCGTCTGTTCGCCGCTGACGCGAACTCCCTCGGAGATTTGCGCCTTGGCGGCGACCGATGCGAATTCGAGGTCGATTGCCGCGACGATCGAAGCGATCCGGTCAGGTGCGCGGAAATCTACGGCGAACTATGCGCGGATCCGCGCGTGGCGCTCATTTTCGGTCCATATTCAAATCGACTGGCGCGCGTCGCCGCTCCGATCGCCGAGGATGCCGGGAAGGTCTTCATCAATCATGGCGGCGCGGGCAGCGCCTTTCACGAGCGCGGACATCGGATGGCTGTGAGCGTGCTGAGTCCCGCAAGCGACTATTTTCGAGGATTCGTCCGGCTATGCTCCGGGCTGAAGCTATGGCGCAAGCGGATCGCGATCGTTTCTTCAAAGCTGGAGTTCGCTCGCGAGGTTGCCGGCGGTCTGGAGGCCGCCGTCAATGAACGTGCAGCGCGCCGCCACGGCGTCCGCATCCGCGTCAAATGGAACGGCGATTTCGATCCGGAGGCCACTCCGGAAACGCTGTTCCCTGCGCTCAAGCGCAATCATGTCAACGTATTGGCCAGCGCCGGCAGCTATGAGCACGATGTCGCCGTCGTCCGCAGCGTCGTCGAGTCGCCGTTGAGCATTCCTGTGGTCGGATGCGTTGCCGCAGCCGTTCAGCGATTTCGCACCGACCTTGGCGAAATGGCGGAGGGAATCGTGGGACCGTCGCAATGGGAGGAGACACTGGACATCACACCGGAACTGGGACCCCGGCCGGTGGAATTCGCGCGGCGGATGCGGGAAGCCGGGTACGAGCCGGATTATCCGGCGGCACAGGTATACGCCGCTGGTCTTGTGACAGCAGCGGCGTTACGAGCGGCCGGAAGCCTGGATCAGGCCCGGATTCGTGAAGCATTCTCCGACCTCCGCAGCACAACCCTATTTGGCGATTTTGCGATCGATCGCGTAACCGGCCGGCAAACGGGCCATTCGATGCTGCTGATTCAATGGCATAATGGCCGCAAGATGATAATCGAGCCTGAAGTGCATGCGGAGCAGGGCTCGATTCAATTTCCGCCCGGTGTGCGCCTGTTGCTCGCAGGTGCGGAAATGATCAAGCTTAGCCGTCGCGATCATACGGATGACGATGAAGAAGACGACTCCAATCCGGATTGAGTTGGTACGCCGGCGAGTGCGCGCAATTGGCCTGATGTCCGGAACCTCGCATGACGGCGTAAGCGCGGCAGTGGCGGAAATTGACCCGCGAGCGCATCCGCCGGCACGGCTGATCGCGTTTCATACCTTCCCCTACCCGGAACAATTGCGCACGGAGCTTTTGGAAGCATCGGGTGGCGCCAAGATCGGCGCCGGTGCGTTGTCGAAGCTCAATTTCCTGCTCGGGCGCGAGTTGGGCCGTGCCGCGCATGCAATCGCACGGCGCTCACGAACGAGCCTCGATACGATTGCGTTCATCGGCTCTCACGGCCATACGCTATTTCATCTGCCGCCGGGACGCGCACGCCGGGGCGAGGTCGCCTCGACGTTGCAAATGGGCGAGTCGGCGGTAATTGCCGCGATGACCGGGCTTCCCGTCGTCGCCGATTTCCGGCCGATGGATATCGCGCTGGGCGGTGAAGGCGCGCCGCTGGCGCCGCTGGCCCACCTCTGGCTGTTCGCAGACGCCAAGCTAGGGCGCGTCGTCCAGAATATCGGCGGCATCGGCAATGCGACGTATCTTCCGCCAAAAGCAAGCACGGGCAATCTCAATCTGATTGCATTCGACACGGGGCCCGGCGTCGGCCTGATCGATGCGCTCGCTTCGCGGATTTCAGCTGGGCGGATGCGGATGGATCGCGACGGGCGCATCGCGGCTCGCGGGCATGTCCGGAAGGAATTTCTGTCCGAGCTGATGCGCCAGCCGTATTTCAAACGCCGCCCGCCGAAATCGACCGGACGCGAGGAATTCGGGCGTGAATCGCTGGATCGAATCGTTGCGTCCGGCCGCCGCCGCGACCTCACCGATTTCGACTTGATGGCGACGGTGACCGCATTGACGGCACGGTCGATTGGCGATGCATGCCGCCGCTTCATTGCTCCGCACGGCCGTATCGATCAACTCATCGTAACCGGTGGTGGCGCGCGAAACCCGACTCTCATGAAGATGATCGGCGCGGAGCTGCCGGACGTCGATGTTACGACTGCAGGGCGCGTGAACGCCGACGGCGATGCGCTTGAAGCGGTGGCATTCGCGATCCTCGGCTACGAGATGCTATCCGGCCGGCCGGGCAATCTCCCGAGCGTCACCGGCGCGCGATCTCCTGCGATTCTCGGCAAGCTGACGATGCCGCCCACGTCCTGACGCGGCGCATCACATCATGCGGCGATCTTCGGGCGGCTCAAGGCCCGCCTTGAATGCCGAATCGAGCGCGGCCGAGCGGAAAATTCCATGCGCCATGGTCGATTCGGCGCGTTTGGCGCGCTCTGAATAAATTTTCATTCGCGCTTCATGGGCTGCCTTGTCCTCGGGTGCGGCGGCAACCGCCCAATCCGCGAGATGGCATGCCAGCGTCAGTTCACCCGCGGCGAACTTCTCCATCGCGCGCACGACGATGCGATCCGCGCCGCCGGCCAGCGCGGCAATTTCGCCTGCTCGTTCAGAATCGGTGGCCGGTTTCAGGTTTGACGGCACCCCGTCGTACCATCCGCCTTCCAATCGCCAAATGTTACGCACGATGAATTCGGGCTCGTCGTAAATCGCCTGCAACCACGGCTTTTCGGCCAAGTTGGCCGGCGGCTTGACCGTGTGAACGATCTGGTCGAGGGCCGCGCCCGAGTTCATCATTTCGATCGTCTGGTCGTACAGGCTCTGCAGATAATTTGCGGTGTCGAGCAGCACCTGACGGACGCGGACCAGCCCGAATACAGGATATCCGTGACCGGGAATCAGGACTTCAGCTCCCGTCTGAGCCATCGCGCGAAGCGCTTCGGCCCATTCGCGCGCATAGCGCTGCGCCTTTTGCGGATTTCCGGCGTTGGGGGCGGCCCAGATTATGAAATCGCCGGTCAGCAGGACCTTGCGATCCGGAATATAAACCCAAGTGTGATCGTCGGTCTCGCCGCGTCCATGATGGCATTCGAAGCGATTATCGCCCGCCACCGCATTGAATTGGTTGTCGAAGTAAGTATCGGGATAGACGTATTCGGCTGGGAACGGCACCGGCCGGTTAAACTGGCGCGTGTTGGCAGTACTGTTGTAACCGATGGTGCGCTTGTAACGGTCGAAGCGCGCGGCGACCGCCCGATGGCCGACGACGCGCGGGCGAGCCACCTTGTTCTGGCCGGCCTCGGCCAGAATCGCCGGCGTCCCGCAGGCATGATCGACGTGGCCGTGCGTGTAAATCACGGTATGGATGCGATCGGGAGAGAATGTGCGAATGAGACGCAACGTCTCCTTCTGGTTGAAATTGCCGCCGGTGTCGATCAGCACAATTCCCTCACGCGTGCGGATCGCGGTGACGTTTGCGAACCAATGGAAGAACATCACGCCGGGGGCAACTTCCTCGCTGTGTCCAGTGGGAAAGAATGGGTGCCCCTGACGGACATTGGTCTCCCCGACAAAGAGTTTCTCCGCATCCTCTCTTATTTTTCCCATCGTGTTTGCTCCATTTGAATCGAAGGCCGGCGGGCGCGATTATCCGCTCGAATGCGCGCGATCTTCAACCGGCGCGATTTCGCCGATCGTCAATCCAGCGGATGCAGTTCCGCGATGTGCCGGATCTTCTCGTGCTCGACCCAGGTATAGCGCCCATGCTGATCGACCAGCGCCGCTTCGATTCCCGCCGCGCGCGCGCCGAGCACGTCGATTGAGTAGATGTCCCCGGCAAACCGGGTTTGTTCCGGCGCAACACCCAAACGATCGAGCGCGATATGGAAGATGCGCGGGTCGGGCTTGGCGACGCCGACCACGTGCGAATCGATAATCGTGTCGAAGAATGGGGCCAGCCCGAACCGTACCGAATCCGATTCGACCTGTCCTTCCGCATTCGAAACGATCGCGAGTTTGTACCCGGCAGATTTAAGGCGTTCGAGTGCTTCCAGCGTGCCCGGCCGTACCACCCGCCACAACGTCAGTTCGCGATGAAGTCTGCGGAAATGATCTCCGTAGTCGGCGATTTCTTCATCGGGGACTCCCGCCGCCGCCATCCAGTTGCGGAAAAATTCGGCGTAAGAGGCGACCACATCCGTCTTCGGACCCATCAGATGGCGATCGATCGCAGCGCGCCCGGCGTACTCGGCATGCTCCAATACGAGGGCGTCGAGTTTCCGCTCCGCGCGCGAGAATTCGCGAGCCAGCAATTCATAATCGAGAAACGCGAGCGTTCCGCCGAAATCGAACAGCAACGCCTTTATTTTCTTGTTTCGCGGTGACGATTTATGCGCGCTCGCATGCGCGGGGGCGGGCCTTGAGTGTTTCGTTTCAGTTTTGGGAGTCATCCTGATTCAGATTAAGCCAGCCGCATCCCAATAATCAAAGAGTGGCGATTAACGATCGGTTATACGTGGCGTACTCCGGGCGAATGGTTGCTGCCTAATGGCCAAAAAGATATGATTTTTCTGGGTTTTTGCTCGTCGCGCTTTAAGTTATCTCCAAGGAAGGCATGTTTACCGGAATCATAGAAGATTTGGGCCGCGTCGAGAGCATCAAGCACTCGGACAAGGGTGCGGTGATTTCGATTCGGACCGCCTTTCCGGTAGCCAGAATCAATATTGGGGATTCGATTGCGGTGAGCGGCACCTGCTTAACCGTCACCGCGAAGGGACGCGGTCGAATATCAGCGGATGTTTCCGCAGAGACGATGCGCCGCACCACCTTGGGCAGCCTTACACAGGGCGATTGCGTCAACCTTGAACGGTGCCTGACTCTTAACAAGCTAATTGGAGGCCATCTGGTTTCCGGGCATGTCGACGGCGTCGGCAGAGTCGTGTCGATTACACCGGAGGGCGAATCGAAGCTGTTCAAGTTCGAGGTTCCGTCCGCGCAGGCGCGGTACCTGGTTGAGAAAGGGTCGGTCACGATCGACGGGGTGAGCCTGACGGTATTCTCAGTACATGGCCGGGGTTTTTCGGCCGCGCTGATTCCTCATACGCTCAAAGTCACAACGCTGGGGCGCAAGCGGCCTGGCGATGCAGTGAATGTCGAGAGCGACATGATTGTGAAGTACGTGGAAAAAATCATCGGTGGCCGGAATGATAGACAAAAGTTAGCCGGTGCATCGCGGACTGCCGCACGGCGCGGAGCAAACGCATGAGCTTGATGCAGATACCGCGCAAGATCGAATATGCCTTGCGTGCGATGATTTATCTCGCCGATCGCCCGGCCGGTGTTGCACGTGGAACCGAAATTGCCAGCCGCGAACAGATTCCGAAATACTACCTGGAAAAGGTAATTCGCGATCTGATGCATCGCGGGCTGGTGCGTGCGCGGCGCGGACCCGGCGGAGGATATCAGCTCGCCCGTCCTGCCGAATCGATCACATTTCGCGACATTATCGAGGCCGTCGAGGGCCCCATCACGCTCAACGTATGCACCGACGGCTCCAGTTCATGTGCGCTTCAGCCGACCTGCCGGATGTACCGGGTCTGGGAAAAGGGCCAGCGCGTCTTACTGGAAGTTTTCTCCGATACCTCGCTGGCTGAAATTGCCGCTTCCCACCCCTCCGACTCTTCGGTCCGGCCTCCCCTTGGCGCGATGGCGCACATAGCGCAGCCTGGAAAGGCGCAGCCGGCGTAACGGAATTGAATCGGCTTTATTTGAATCGTTCGCGATCCACGCGGCCTGTTCAGGCCGATACTCCGATCGCGAGCGTCTCGCATGTCACGCTTGCTGTGGAAACAGATAAGTGAGCGACAGCGAATACTCCGGCGTTGTCGCATCGGCCGCATCCCGTCCGCGCGGCGCTCCGCAATTCACCGAGAAGACCTTCTATCTGGAGGAATTCTACGGCAAGAGCCTGCTGTTCGCATTTGTTCCTCCGGCCGGCCAACGGAAGGCCGACTACAACTCGCTGGTCCTGACTCTGCGGGAACTGAGGCGAAACCACACGCAATGTATCGTTGTCGTATCGCCGTCTGCCCTGCCAAAGCTGATGCGGCGGCTTGGCAAGCTTGCGCCCGAAGGTCCGCCGCTGGTTTTCAATCCGTCGCAGGGGATGCGCTCGCGCCCGTATCCACCGGATTTTGCGGTCGGCGCGATTTGGGAACGCCTGCGCGCGGGACAGGTAGTGGTTGTCGCGATGTCGCGCGATGACGCCGACGATTTAATTGTTTTCGCCCGCGAGCTTGCCAGCCGCCTGCGTGTCTTCAAGATGCTGATACTCGATCGGGTGGGCGGGCTTCCGGGAAAGGACGGCGAGCGGCTGTCATTCGTCGAAGAAAAACGAATCGCGCGCGTGATGCGGACAGTCCGCTCGCGGGCGCGCCGCGCGATAGTCCGTGCCGCGCTGGAAGCACTGAAGGACGGCGTCGGCTCGGTGAACCTGGTCGCACCGCGCGACGTGTACGAAGAGCTGTTCAGCTTCCTTGGCGCCGGAACGCTGTTTACCGAGATGCAGTACGGGTTTGTGCGGCCGATTTCAATCGACGATTTCGAGGAAGTCGAAGCCCTGATCGTACGTGGCCAAAACGAAGGCTCCCTTTTGCCGCGCACTGCGGGTCAGATCGCCCGGATATTACCGTCGTGCTTTGGATACAGGATCGGGGACGAACACTTGGCGGGGATCTGCGCCCTGCTTACCGAGCCCTACCGGAACCAGCATGCCGGCGAGATCACCGCGATGTACACGCTGACCCGCTTTCAGGGAGAAGGGGCGGCGGCAGAGTTGGTGCGGGAGGTGATTAATGAGGCGCGCGCGCGCCGATTGAAATATGTCTTTGCATGCACCAGCGAGGAGCGCGTGGCCAGCTTCTTTTCGCGCCACGGATTCCAGCGCGTGCGCAAAGGCGACGTTCCTCCCGCCAAATGGCGCGGCTACGACGCAGGCCGCGTCAAACGCCTCAGCATCTTCCGCTACGATCTCGCCTAGTCTCGCACGATCATGAGCGGCGACAGCGATCAGCCCGCGAAATTCCCGGCGATTGCGGGGATTATCCTCGTTACGATTCTGGTCGGCGTACTGACCTTGCATCGCATCGATGCCTCCGACGTGTGCTCGGGAAATGAGGCGGTCGAAGGCGTGTTCCTCCAACAGATGGTCGAACACGGCGAGCTGCTCTTTCCGAAAGAGAATGGAATCGTTCCGATGTACAAGCCGCCCCTGTTCCACTGGACCGGGGTTGCGATCGCGAGATTGCGCGGCATTACGCGCGTGACCGCCGCCGATCTTCGGGCTCCGTCCGCGTTGTATGCCACCGCGGGAGCGGCACTTACGATGCTGTTCGCATACACGATCATCGGCACCGAAGGCGCAATTTTGGCGGGCCTGACACTGGCAGGTTCGTACCAGTATATCGGGCAGGGCCGCTTCGGCCGCGTCGACATGACGCTGACGTTCTTCGAGACGCTCGCACTATTCGCTTTTTTTTGGTGGCTGCCGTCCGATCCGTACGCAGCTGGCGCTCGCGCTCGTGTTAGGGCGCACTTGGGAGCGCTTTATTTGATGGCGATCGCGATGGGATTGGCGGTGCTGGCCAAGGGGCCCGTTGGGGCATTCCTCCCGCTGATTTCAATTCTGATTTTCATGATCGTGACGAATAGATGGCGTCAAATGATCACGCTGCTCGATCCGGGTGCGATCATTCTGGGCGGCACCATAGCATCCGCCTGGTATGTTGCATGTTACTTCGCGGGGCGAACCGAGATTCTTCATCGGCAGCTTGGCTCGGAAAACGCGGGCAGATTTTTCGGCTCGCTGGGCGCGATGGCCCCGTGGTATTACGTCAAGCCGATATTGCTCAACTCGGTGCCGTTCAGCCTTCTGGTTCCGATCGCCGTTGCGATGGCTTTGTTCGCGACCGATTGTAACTCCAGTGCACAAGCACAGGAATCCACTGCAAAAACTTTAACGGCGGATCTCGCGCGTGGATCAGCGCGCCTGTTCGCGATCTTCTGGGCGGTGACGATCGTTTTCTTCAGCCTGTCGGCGTATAAGCGCCGTTCGTATCTATTGCCGGTATGGCCGGGCGCAGCGGTACTGCTCGCTTGGTGGATCCTCGCTATTCCTCCGCTTAAGTATCGGCGCGCGACGGCATGGACCTTCGGTACAATTTGCTGCGTACTGGCTGCAATCAATTTCTTTATTCTTCCAAGCAGAGAAACCGCTTCCTGCAGCGACGACTCGCTGCGCCCGGCGGCATCGGAGATCGCTCGTGTGGCCGGACCGGATGAGCCGCTCTATCTTTTCGGATTCAGTGAAGAGGTGGCGCCGCTGCTGTTCTATCTGGATCGCGATGCACCGGTTATTACCGGACGGCTCGGCGATGCACCGCCCGGGTATATTGTGTTACCGGCCAGCGCATGGAAAACGCACGCGGCCGAGGCACCCGGTCTGGAGCCGGTGCTGACCTCCGACCACGGTTCACGCCATCTGATTCTGCTGAAACACGGGAAATCCTATGCGATGAACTCGCGGCCGGGATTTAAGCGGGTTACCGGCCGGCTGCCTTGAGCGCCTCAGGCGGGTGCACAACGTGCGCCGTATGTTTGGTGGCGCGCCGCTTTAAATCGGCAAAGGCTTCTTCAGCGAACTGCTTCATCTGCGCCACGTCCGGCATCACGCACGGCGCCGCCATCATCCCGAAGTACAGGCTCTGGCGGTAGCTCAGGATTGCGACGCCAAATCCCAGCGTCGCGCCAAGCGGAACCAGCGGCACCATATCCAAACACATATGGCCGTTCAGGTAGAGCGGAATCTGCACGCCCGGCACATTGGTCGCGATAAAATTGATTCCGAAGGGCGACAGGCCAAGGCCGCCCGGACGCGGACGCCATCCGGTCCACTTCATCAGCGCACCGCCGGCGTCGATCGCCGCCCGTGTAACGCTGGTTCCAGCGGCAATCAGGCTGGGCTCCATTTCGCTCGCCATCGACATCAGCACTTCGATCGCTTGGGCCGAGCCGTGCGCCTTGATCCGCTCTGTTTCCTCGCGAATCAGCTTTAGCCGCTCGACCACGTCCATCGGCTCCGCAGGCACCACCGGGAACATCATCGATACACGGTTGCCAAGCGAGGTTTGCTCCTCCTTGTGGCGCACGTTTACCGGACATCCGACGCACATCTCCTCGCCCTCGACATCGTAGCCGCGATCCTTCAGGTAGCGTGCCGCGCCTTCGGTAAGCATCGTCAAAACCACGTCGTTTATCGAGCCGCCAAAGGCGGCGCGAATCGCGCGGAAATCCGAGAACGGCTGCTTGCTCCATGCAAGCACGCGCTCCTGAGTGACGGGGGCCGCGTTCCAAGGGGTTGAGACCAGGCTTCGCGAGGACAATTCCCGAATCAATCGGACGGCTTCGCTCGCCATTCGCACGCGATCGATCGCCACCGCCGGTTCTTCCGCCAATTCCACCGCCGCGTTGATGGCGGCGTTCGCAACCGACGAAATGCGATCGCGCAGCGCCTCTCCGAAACGCCGGACTGGGCTGGTTGGCCGCGCCGGGGTCCATGGCTCAGCCGGCTGCGGAATATCCACCGGCTCGGCTCGGAAGTCATACATTACTTTGAGCAGCTCTACACCGGACACGCCGTCGACCAGGCAATGATGCACCTTCCAAAGGATCGCCGTGCGATTGCCGACCAAGTTCTCGAAACTATGCATTTCCCACAGCGGATGCTTGCGATTGAGCGGAACCTCGTAGGTCTGCAGGATCTCTTCGAACGCTTCACCCTCGGTTATCCGGCCGGGCAGTTGATGGCGGAAAACGTGATGGTCGTAGGAGAAATCCGGGTCATCTTCCATGATCGGATGGGCGAGGTTGAACGGTACCTCCACCAAGCGCTGCCGATATCGGGGCACCAAGTGCAGGCGTTCCTCGACATGGGCCAGCAGGGCTTGAAAGTCGACTTTACCTTCGAATATCGCAATCGAACCCAGATGCAATGGGCCGTTGTTGGTGTCGGCGTAGATAAAGCTCGCATCCTGGCTGGAAAGCCGGTAGGCCGGTGTCGATTTTCCGCCGAATTTTTCAGCCATGATCCTTAAGTCATCCCCCGCGTGGTGAAGTTTTAATTAGCTACGCCGTTTCGGCCGTGAGGTTACAGAGACGGCAGTAGGGCACAGTCCCACAGATTGGCGGCATGCGCTAATCGATGCAAGGGGAATCGGGCAGGCGCTCCCTTGCGGGTCAGCCTACACTGTGCCATATAGCGCTACTCTAGGACCGCGATCCAGCCTGCAATGGCGGACGCGGAGCGACGGTTAGAGGAGTTATTGGATGACCGAGCAAATTAAGACCAATCGCCCGTATCCAATTCAGATTAAGTTGCGGGACGGCCGGATGGCGACGATCCGGGTGATGGACCCCGACGACCTCGATAAAATTGTCCGCTTCGCGGCGGAATTACCCGCCAACGACCTGTTGTTTCTGCGTACGGACATCACCAATCGCGAAGTCGTCAAGCAATGGGTCGAGAACGTCCGCAAGGGCCACACGTTCACATTGCTGGCCGAAGTCGATGGCGACCTTGCCGCCTACGCGAGCATTCATCTTGACCAGGCAATGTGGACACGGCGCGTCGGTGAAATCCGGCTCAATGCATCTCCGCGTTACCGCGGCTTGGGGCTGGGCAAGCGCCTTGCGGCGGAGGTCTTCGATGTCGCCCGCTCGCTTGGCCTTAAGAAGATTACGGCGCAGATGACCCCCGATCAGAGCGCTGCTCGCGCTGCCTTTGAACGGCTGGGCTTTCAGGTTGAAGCGGTGCTGACCGATTGGGTCGAGGACCGCAATAACCGCTCGCACGATCTGCTGATCATGACGTACGATGTGGCCGGATTCTCCGACCACGTCGTCGCCTAACGGTTCGCCGAGCGCCAATCCATTAGGAGTATCCGAACCATGATTAAGCTGCATGGAACCGCGTTTTCGCGCGCTGGGCGATGTTTGTGGGCGCTGGAGGAACTCGGCGTCAAGTACGAACATGTTCCCACCCCCTTTCAGCAGGCGAAAAGCCCAGAGCACCTGAAGCTCAACCCCAATGGCCATGTCCCGGTTCTCGAGGACGATGGCACCGTGATTTGGGAGTCGATGGCGATCAACCTTTACCTTGCGGAAAAGTACGGCAAGGCTCCCTTATGGCCGGCTTCGGTCGCTGACCACGGGCATGTCTATCAATGGAGCTTCTGGGGGATGACCGAGACTGAGGGTCATCTGCTCACAATCCTGCGAAACAAGATGTTTCTGCCACCAGAGCAGCGCAGCGAAAAAGCGATCGCCGACGCGATAGCCGCGATGAAGGCGCCGCTGGACGTTCTGAGCAATCATCTTAAAAATCGCGAGTATCTGCTCGGCAAAGATTTCACAATCGCGGATCTGAACGTCGCATCGGTGCTCACGCTCGGCGCGTTTATTGGATTCGATTTTACGGTTGCGCCCAAGGCCAATGAGTGGCTGACGCGATGCACAAGCCGTCCGGCCAGCATGAAAACCCGCACAATGAAGTGAGTTTGAACTCAAACGTTGAAATCAAAAGCGGCGCGCCATTAGTGGCGCGCCGCTTTTTTTTGTTTGGGATTGCCGAATCTGAATTCAGTTTGCCTGTACCACCGGCGGCACCAAGTCGGCAAAACGCGCGGGCGGTGTCCACGGCGTGGCCAGTGCGTCGACTTGGGCGATTAGTTCTTCCACATTCTTTACGTTCGCAGTTTTGCGAATCATGTCGCGGAGCATCGCGGGCCGCTCGGTGAAGCGCTGCTTCAGCATTCCTTTGAGTGAACGTTCGGCCAGCGCTTCCACTACCTCCTTGCCGGATACCTCATAGCCATCGCGGCCGATGAGCGTACGCGCCTGGATTTCGGAAAGCGCAGTGCGCAGATATTCGACGTGCGGCGCTTCATCGGAGCGAATGTACCGCACCAGGTTTGCAGCTTTCTCAGGATCGTCTGAAACTTCGGGATCGGACAGTACGTCCTCCGCCCATGAGAAGGTTGCCGCCGCCATAACTTCGATCACCAGAACATTCACCATTACGCGAACGACCCGTTCCGCGTTCACATCAAGCTGCGGAAACATCTGGCGCGGCTCCGGCATCCGGCGCGCGATGATATCCTGGAAAATTTGCGGTGAAATCGCCGGGCTGGACAATGCGGCGTCGCGCGCGGCTTCCCACATCTGGCGATGGCCCCCCTCCTCTGACCAGCCCGCCTCATCGCGCGCCTGCGCTTCGAATAGTCCGCCCGCAAGATGCGCCAGCGCCGTGCCGGTGGTGTCTTCGCGGACAAAGCTTGAGATCGCCGGAACCGGCAGCTCGCGAATCATCGCACCAAATCCCTCGACGATCGCAATCTCGGTCAGGTTCCTGACCATGGGTTCACGCACGCCGGCACGGAGCAAAAATTTCGCCTGCGCGACACCGGGCGACTGGGGTGGCACTACTTCGGCTGGAATCTCGAACAACGGCATTCCGGATTTT
The DNA here is from genome assembly GCA_035524375.1 of Binataceae bacterium (SeqCode). Classification (GTDB taxonomy): domain Bacteria; phylum Desulfobacterota; class Binatia; order Binatales; family Binataceae; genus Binatus. The sequence continues at coordinate 19,460 of DATKOZ010000006.1, forward strand.
GCCAAATGGCGCTGCTGCCATGCCTTGATCGCCGGAACCCGCCACAAGGTTCGCGGCGAGTGGTACACGCCGTCGGCATCGAAGCCGCCGTGGCATCGGACACCGTTGACGATCAGCGGTTCCTTGGTCGGCACATCGGCGAGAATTTCTTCCCGGGTGAAAGTCAACTTGGATTCATGCGGCATGCGATCGGCGCCTCCAACGTTATAGGCCGGTTTCGTATTGGCATCGGAACCGTCCGGTAATCTCTACCTAACGTATGTTAGGGAATCGGCTCGAGTCAATGGTATTTCATGGATGGCCACGCGGACGCTTGGCTTGGCGGAATTGCGATCGGCTCGTTGCGTTTCGTTTTGCGATCGTGCGCACCGAAAAAGGGTGCAATTAAGAGTCACGGTGCCGGTTCCGTGTCAAGCTTCAAGCATCATCTTGATCGAGCATAATTTGTTGCCCGGCTCCGGATGGCGCGCTAATTAAAATGCGTCTCCGATGATGATTGTCGATGGGCCTCACAACGCCGCGCGGAACCGGAACAGCCAAGTCGGCCGATTTGGCGGATTTACCGGCCGCGCGCCTATCCATCGAGCCGATGCCAGGCATGGGATTGCGGAATGAGCGGGCGGGTGGCGGAAATGCCGGGCGGGCCGGTGAGCCGATGAAAAGGGCCAATGCGCATGACGCGGTTTTTTACTGGCGCGTTTCGCCGGTCGCTCCCTGAGGCAATCGTGCCCCGGCTGCGGCATCAGTTCTCGATCTGCCCGTCAGCACGGGCAGTGAGCTATTCCCTCAGTTCATTTTCTAATCAATCAAGTTCCGAAATCCGAAGCACAAATGACCGGGCCGCCACAGCGGCCGATCTCGAAGTAGTCGGAGGTTGAGCCTGTGCGAAACGGTCCATTGGTATACAGACGCGCGTCCGCAACCCGGTTTACCTGCGGAGCGCCATCTCCGCTCGAGCGGCTGCAGTCGCTGAGCGCCCTTGGCAACTCCCGTCCGATGCCGCGGCGCACTCGTGCGGTAGCGGCAGCATCGGTCCAGTCCGGTTCGCAGCGGGTCGAACTCGGAAGCCGGCTGCCGATCAATTTGCGCCAATTTCTGACTCAGCAGATGGGCTCGTCGATGCGCATCGAGGATGACAGCATCGTCGCGCTGGAGCCCCGCTCCGTCGATGCATTGATGCGGGAGTTGGCGCGCGCGATTCGCCGTTTTTCGGCCGAGCGCGCCCGCGAGGCTTGGTGCGAATGCACAGCCGGCATGGATCTGCTGGAAAGAGAATTTTCCGGAGCGCTCGCCGCCGGTCGTGGCCCGCTGGCTCTATGCTTGCGATGCGCCAGTGTCGGGTCCGGGCGCCATTGCGGCGATCGCTGCGTTCAAGTCCCCTTGGATGGTGAAATTCGGGCGCTGCATTCCGACGGCGGCTGCGCGAAATTCACTTCGGAGTTGCTGCACCGCGCGGTCGAAAATTTCCGCCGTTTGCGCGGCACCGCCGGACTGCCGCATTTCGACTTGGATTGCTACGTAACCAACGGTCAGGTGGTGTTCACCTGGCGTCCGTTGCCGGCATGAGCGGATAACGGGGTTTCCCGAAAATAAAAGGGCGCCAGATTTCTCCGGCGCCCGCCAAAGTCAGTTAACTTGAGGTCAGGTTGGGGCCGAAGGACGGCGGCGGCGCTGTTCCTTGCGGCGGCGGCGCTGTGCTTCGGATCGCTTGCGCTTGCGTCGCACGCTGGGCTTTTCGTAAAAGGAGCGTTTTTTCATCTCCTTAAATACTCCCTCTTTGGCCAGCTTGCGCTTGAGTACCCGCATCGCTTGGTCCAGGGAGCCTTCAACGCGAATTTCCATAATCCTCCGTAGGTCTGCTCGTTAGCCGCCTAACACTAAGTCCCCATTGGGTTGGAGTCAACCTATGGTTGACCACCCAAAAGCCTCATTCATCATATATTCGACCGGTTTCAAGGTGGTGAGGCCACTCTGGTATTCCTGATACAGGAGTCAATTATGGATTTGGGTCTAAAGAACAACGTAGCGATCGTTACCGGTGGCAGCCGCGGATTGGGGCGCGCGATGGCAAACGCGCTGGCCGAGGAAGGCATGAGCGTCGTCATTTGCGCCCGCAACGCTGACGCGGTGGCCGTTGCGGCCGCGGAGATCAATGCCGCGGGCCTGCGCAATGGCGGAGCCGGAGCCATCGGATTGGCCGCCGATGTGACCCGGCCCGACCAGTCGGATGCGGTTATCGATTCCGCACTTTCGCGGTTTGGAGGCATCGATGTCTTGGTTAACAACGCCGGCGGTGCGCGGCCAGGTGCGCTTGCTGATCTACCCGAGTCCGCATGGCATGAACAGTTCGCCCTCAATCTATTCGCACCAATTCACCTGGCGCGGCGATGCGCACCGCTGATGGAAAAACGCGGCGGCGGCTCGATCGTCAATATCGGCTCGATATACGGACGCGAAGCCGGCGGACCGCTGACCTATAATGCGTCGAAGGCCGCGCTCCATTCATTCACGAAGATGCTCGCGCGAGAGATGGCGCCGAAGGGCATTCGCGTCAACACGATTGCTCCCGGCTCGATCGTTTTCCCGGGAGGAAACTGGGAGCGGCGGTTTCGCGAGAATCCAGCATTCGAGCGCGATTTCATCGCACATGAAATGCCGGCCGGCCGCCTCGGACGCCCTGACGAAGTCGCCTACGCGGTGGTAATGCTTGCGTCGCCGCGCGCGAGCTGGATCACCGGCACATGCATACCGGTGGACGGCGCCCAGGGCCGCTCAATACTGTAGCCGTAACGATGCGCTGCAGCTTGCGATTATCGCTTGCGCTCGCAATCGCTGGTGCGATTGGCGGATGCGGCGTGCCGATTCCATCCACCGATTTGCCGCCGGTTCGGGAGGTAATGCCGGCGACGGAATTTCCCGAGTTGCGCGACTACCGCGGGATCGTTGATCTGAAAACGGCTGGGGTCGATCAGTCAGCGCTCGCGGAAATCGCCAAGCCGGCGCAGATCGACTTCATCACGCTGGCCAATCCCGTGAAGCCGGGGAGCGCTGACTTCGGAATCGGCGGCTACAGCTCGGAACTGCTCGTGATTCCGGGCGGCGCATTCGAGGCGAATGGCGGCGAAATAGTCGGGATGAACCTTATCCGTCCGATCGATCCGAAACTGGCGCCCACCAGCATCATCGCAGCGATTCACGCGCGGGGCGGCCTTGCGATCGCAGCCAATTTGGGAAAATTCCGATCGCCGCAGGACTATGCTCTCGCGGACGCAATTGAGGTTTACAATCAGCACGACGTGTGGGACGCGCAGAATAGGAATCTCCTGTACCTGAATGCGATATTTCTCGGCGCCGACCATTTCTTTTCGGACTTAGATCTTCGGCCAACTGAAAATTTCGCGGTGTACGATCGGTTCGTGGCAAGCGCGCATGCAACCCTATTGGCCGGCTTTGGATCACCCGAGGATTTCCCCGTATTCGGGATGAAAACAGGCACATTCCAGCAGTGGTTTCTGGTCTATACGACCCACGTGCTTGCGACCGAGCGCGCGATCGATCCGGTCGTCGATGCAATCCGGCACGGCCGCGTTTACGTGAGCTTCGACCTGCTGGGCTATGTTCCGACCTTTGCCTTCTATGCACAAAACGGCGCTACTAAAACGATCATGGGTGACGAGGTGGCTCTGTCACCGGGCTTGGCGCTTAAGGCCGAGTTGCCTGCCGCGGCGGACGAAATTTCCCTCTATAAGGACGGTGCCGCAATCAAGACAATCCAGGGCGCCTCGACTCTTGAGTTCGTGCCCCAATCGGCAGGAACATACCGGATAGAGGCCTACCGCGGCGGGCACATGTGGATTTTGTCCAACCCAATTTACCTTCGATGATGAATAATCTTGACGACAGAGCAATGCTGGCACGCGCAATCCACTTGGCTGTCACCGCCCATGGCGAGGACCTGGACCGTACCCAGAGTGAGCCATACGTGCTGCATCCCTTGCGCGTGATGCTCGCGCTCAAAGACGAGCCGATCGCAACTCAAATCGTCGGCGTGTTACACGATGTTGTCGAGGATACCGACATAACGCTGGAGGATATCCGGAAAATCTTTGGCGACGAGATTGCGGCCGCGGTCGACGCGATGACACGGCGAAAGGATGCCGGCGAGGAATATTTCGATTATGTTCGTCGCGCGATCGAGAATCCCATCGCTCGCCGCGTCAAACAGGAAGACCTGAACGATAACCTGAGCCGCGTGGCGCTGCTGCCCAAGAGCGATCAAGATGTGTTCGCCGAGAAATATCGCCAAGCGCTGGCCATCGTGACCGGTGGCTGAGCCGGCGATCAACCGGCCTCAAATGCGGACGTAACAGCCCCGAATGCGGAATTGAATATGGACGCATACTTGCGAAATAATCGAACTTGATCCTGGGACATTGAAATGGCGGGAATATACGAAGAACCATTTGTCGAATACGGCAATGTGCGGCCCGAAGAGGAGTTGGACTGGAACAAGCTCGCCGATTTTCTGCAGGGCAAGATTCCCGGCGCCGACGCGCCGATGAGCGTAAAGCAGTTCCGGGGGGGCCATTCCAATCTCACCTACCTGCTTCGTTTCGGGGAACAGGAGTGGGTGATGCGCCGCCCGCCGTTTGGACCGTTGCCCGTCGGCGGCCACGACATGGGACGCGAATATCGAGTTCTGTCGCGCCTGTGGGAGGTATACAAGCCGGCGCCACGAGCGATGCTTTACACCGAAGACGAATCAATTATTGGCGCGAAGTTTCTCATCATGGAGCGGCGCACCGGGATCGTAATCAGCAATCGCCAGCCGCTGCCCAAAGAGCTTGGCGACGATCCCACCACCTTCAGGGCGATTTCGGAGGGCTTCATCGACGCGCTCGCCGATCTGCATGCGGTCGATTACGCCGCAATCGGCCTGTCCGCGCTCGGCAAGCCCGAGGGATACATGAAGCGGCAGATCACCGGATGGATGGGCCGCTGGGAGAAGGCTAAGACGCGCGAAGTGCCGCTGATGGAGAGGCTCGGCCAATGGTTCCTCGACAATATCCCGGTACCGCCGCCGGCCACGCTGATTCACAACGACTTCTATCTCCATAATCTGATGTTGGGCGCGAAGAATCATGGCGAGATCGTGGGCGTCTTCGACTGGGAAATGTCAACACTCGGCGATCCGCTGGTCGATGTTGGCACCGCGCTCGGCTATTGGCGCGAGAAGAACGATCCCGAGGAGTTGCTATCCAAGGCGCAGCCGGTCAGCCAGGCACATACGACGCGCCCAGGCTTCATGAGCCGCGATGAGCTGTTGCATCGATACTCCAAGCGGACGGGCCGCGACGTCAGCCGGGTTGCGTTCTACTGGGCATGGGCGAATTGGAAGAATGCGACCGTTTTGGAGCAGATTTATGCCCGGTACGTACGCGGCCAGACCAGCGATCCGCGTTTCGCCACGATGAGCGAATCGGCGCCCGGGCTGGCTTCGGCGGCGGCAGAAATCGCAAGCCAGATCGGGTTTAAGAATTAATCGGCGCTAGTTGCATTGGATCGCAACCGGCGCAAGCTGCGGTCCGCGTCCCCAGTCAGTTTCGATCCCCAAGGTTCCCGTGGCGGGGCTGTCAGGTTCTATCGATGCGTTCCATTGACATGGCACACGAATCTCGCAAGCGCCGCCGCCGTTCTGAAGGATCGCAGGCAGGCTGCCCTGCGGCTGCATCGTGCACTTCGAAGGTGCCGAACAGACGATCAACCGGCCAGCGGTACAATCTATCACCGGCTTGCCGAACGGGTTCGGCGTGGCGCTGGCATTCACGACCAGTGCGGTGATGGAGGCGTCGCGTCCCTCCGTGTTCATAACTCGAACCGCACCGGTGAATGCGTTTGGAGTAGCCGTTGTTGCGGTTGCCGAGATCGTGTCCGGATGGCGTGATAGAGCGCCCGGCAATGACTTGCCACCAACACAAATTGTCGCCTCACCAGCATTAGCGCCCAGCGCACCGGTGACAATCGTCCAACTGTGTTCGTTTCGCGGCCCCCAAAGGACGGTGCTGGTTTCATTGTGCTCAGCCCAACCGAAATAGCCGAACGGGCATACCGGTTCGTTTGACGCGCCCGGCTGATAAACCGCTGTCGCGCTGACGGTGCCATCGGAATTGATGGCCGGATGGCCGACGTTCGGACTGCTAGCGAAGCTATCGATCTGCTGGCTGAAGGAACACGCTATCGTCGAACCGACCGGCCGCTGCACTCCAAGGATGCCGCTTACGAGCAGGCCGGCATTGCCGATGTAGGTGCCGTTTACCCAGCCGTCGTTCGCATTGTACGCAAGCACGCCTCCGATCAGTTCCGGGTTCGGAGCAATACTGACGACGTCGATTATTCCGCTGGCGCCGCCATAACCGGGTCCCATCGTGCCGCCGCTGCACGAAAATACGCTTTCACCGGTGAGCTGCTGGGAAGTGAAAGAATCCGGCCAGGTAGCTTGTTTCTTCGCAGTGAGTGCGAGAATCGGGTCGGCGCCTTCCGTATCGGTGGTAACGCTAGTCCCGTGGAATTCGGTACCGTCGCCGACAATGCCGATCGCAAAGGAAAACGGGTTCCGGGTACCCGACGAGGCTGAGGAAAATGTCAGCGTTCCGGTACCGTTTGTGGCGATCCAATAGGTGCCGGTCACGTCCGTGTGGCCACCGTCAAAGCATTTGGTGGTTGCACCCCATTTGCTATTTTTCTCTTTCAGATAAGTGCTGCTGCACGATGCCGGGCCGTGAACCGCTGTGCCGTCATTGTAAATCAGTTCGCCGGAGACAGCGCAGGTCGCCGGGTCGAAGTCGAGAACACCAAGTCCAGCTGCTGGGACCGGCTGCGGCACACCCGACGTATTCGGCCGCGCCGCGGTGTGATAGCTATTCGCGCCCTGCAACAGGACAGCGTAAGAGCCGCCGATACCACCGGTCGAACATGGCGACGCGAACGATTCCGATACTGACAATACCGTCAGCACGCATACACCCAGGACCAAAGCGAGTTTTTGCTTCATTGAATCTCCCAATACCACCATGATTCACGATTGCCAATCTGAGCTGATGACACCTCACAACGCGAGTTTTACGCGCAGCCGCAAGTAGGATATCTAGAAGGAATACCGGACTCGATGCGGCCCGGGATGGAGGTCCAGCGCACTTGCACGAAATCCATTATGAAGCGCCCACCACGCTGGAACAGGCGGTGGCAATCCTCAAGCAGCGCGGCGAGCAGGCCCGGCCGCTCAGCGGTGGCACCGATCTAATCATTCAACTGCGCTCCGGTGCGCGGCGAAATCCGTACTTGATTGACATCAAATATATCAAGGAGCTGCGCACAATATCGTTCGATCCCAAAGACGGACTGCGGCTTGGCGCCGCAGTCACCTGCGCCGAGATCGATGAGAACCCGCTGATGCATCGGCATTACCCGGGACTCACCGAGGCCGCGCGTCTGATCGGTTCGGTCCAGATTCAAAATCGCGCCTCGGTGGGCGGAAATTTGTGCAACGGGTCGCCAGCTGCCGACACGACGCCGGCGCTGATTGCGCTAGGCGCGCGCGCGCGAATTGTCGGGCCCGGCGGTGAGCGAGAAGTGCCGGCCGAGAAATTCGCGATCGCGCCCGGCCGTACCGTCCTACAACCGGGGGAATTACTGGTCGAGTTGCTGATAGCACCGCCGCCGCCGCACTCCAGCGATGCGTACCTGCGGCTCATCCCGCGCAATGAAATGGATATCGCGGTGGTCGGCGCAGGCGTGGCACTCACGCTCGACGGAGATCGAATCAAGGCCGCGCGAATCGGCCTAGGCGCGGTTGGACCGACGGCGATTCTGGCGGAAACGGCGTCGCAAGCGCTGGTCGGAAAAAAGCTTGACGATGCCGCGTTCGATGCCGCCGCGCGACTTGCCAGCGAGGCCGCTTCTCCAATCGATGACATGCGCGGAACGGCGGAATATCGCCGCCACGTGGCTGGAGTTCTGGCACGGCGCGCGATCTCAATTGCAGCCGAACGAGCAAGGAAGAATTAAAGAACGATCGCAAGGACACCGATCGAATCATGTCGAAAAAAACACTGGTTGAGGCAACAATTAACGGCGAGGCCACGGAATTTTTGTGCGAGCCGCGGCAGAGTCTGCTCGAATGTCTGCGCGACGTCCTTGAACTGACCGGCAGTAAGGAAGGGTGTCTCACAGGTGACTGTGGCGCATGCACCATAATCGTAGATGGCCGCGTGGTCGATTCGTGCTTGATGCTCGGCGTTGAAGCGAACGGGAAAACCATTTCGACTATCGAGGGAATGGCCATTGCGGGCCAGCTTCATCCCCTGCAGCGCAAATTCCTTGAACATGCCGCATTGCAATGCGGGATATGCACGCCAGGCTTTCTGATGTCGGCCAAATCGCTGCTTGATCGCAATCCGAATCCGTCGGAGGCCGATGTTCGCTACGCATTGGCGGGAAACCTTTGCCGATGCACCGGTTATGACAAAATTGTGCGCGCCGTATTGGACGCCGCCGCGGAGATGCGTGGATGCGGCGCAGGCAAAGCGGCGACACGCTAGTTCTGATTGAGGCGCAACTCACTGCATCTCAACGAGGCTTGACCATGGCGGAAACAGCTGCAAGCGGAAATTTTAAAGTCATCGGCACGCGGCCGGTTCGGCCCGACGGCGTGGACAAGGTCACCGGCCGTGCAAAATTTGGCGCCGACTATTCATTTCCCGGGATGCTGCACGGCAAAGTGCTGCGAAGTCCGCATGCTCACGCACTCATCAAGTTGATCAAAATTGATAAGGCGCTCGCGCTTCCCGGCGTGAAGGCCATTGTCACCTCCGCCGACTTGCCGGAGGCCGAAAATAAATCCGAGCAGGCGGGCGAAATGGCGGTCAACCCGCGCCATCTGTCGGCGAATATCCTCGCGCGCGGCAAGGTCCTGTACGACGGCCATGCGATCGCGGCGGTCGCCGCCACCAGCCCGCATATCGCCGAGGAGGCGCTCCGGCTCATCGAGGTCGATTACGAAATATTGCCGCCGGTGATGACGGTAGACGCCGCGATGGCGCCCGGCGCGCCGATTCTGATTGCGGACCTCCGAAACAAGGAAGAGGGCGACAAACCGACCAATGTCGCCACCCATTACCAGTTCAAGCGCGGCGACGTCGAGGCAGGATTCAAATCGGCGGATTTCATCGTCGAACGCGAATTCAACACCGCGATGGTCCATCAAGGATACATCGAACCGCACAATGCCGTGGGCATCTACAACGCCGACGGTAACGCTACCATCTATTGCTCGACTCAGGGAATCTTCGACGTTCGCCTGCTGAGCTCGCAGGTGCTCGGTGTGGAAGTGGGCAAAATTCGGGTGGTACCGGCTGAAATCGGCGGCGGCTTCGGCGGCAAGACCACCGTGTACCTTGAGCCGCTTTCGGTTCTCCTGTCGAAGAAAACCGGCGCCCCCGTCAAGCTCACAATGTCCCGGGCTGAAGTGCTGCGCGCAACCGGCCCAACCTCCGGCTCGAAGATTAAAATCAAGATGGGCGCGACCCGGGACGGCCGTCTTGTTGCCGCGCAAATTTGGATGGCCTATGAGGCGGGAGCATACCCCGGCTCGCCCGTTGGTGCGGGCGCGATGACAATCGTCGCGCCGTACACAGTCGAAAATTTCCTGATCGACGGCTACGACGTGGTCGTCAATCGCCCAAAAACCGCGGCCTATCGGGCTCCCGGCGCAACCAACGCGGCGTTTGCGTCGGAAACGGTAATCGACGAACTTGCCGAAAAATGCGGTATTGATCCGCTTGATTTCCGAATCAAGAACGGAGTGCAGGAAGGCTCGCCGCAGGTCGTTGGACCGCCATACAAGCGGATCGGCTATCTTCAGACCGTTGAAGCAATCAAGAACAGTCCACACTACAAATCAAAGCTGACCGGCGCCAATCGGGGCCGCGGAGTTGCTTCGGGCTTCTGGTTCAACGCCGGGATGCAATCCTCCGCGATCGTGAATATTCATCCCGACGGCACCGCTAGCGTAGTAACCGGATCGCCCGATATCGGCGGGTCGCGCGCCTCAATGGCGATGATCGCGGCCGAGGTGCTGGGAATTCCCATGACCGATGTACGGCCCGTCGTCGCCGACACCGACTCGATTGGCCATACGGATGTGACCGCAGGCAGCCGCGTGACATTCGCAACGGGGATGGCCGTCTACGAAGCCGCCCGCGACGCCGCACGCCAGCTCGTCGAGCGAGCTGCGAAGGCTTGGGAGAAGAAGCCGGAAGAAGTTGAGCTGCGTGACGGTATGCTGCATACCAAGGGCAATGGCGTTCCGCCCGTATCGATCAAGCAATTGGCGCCGCGCTTTCCGCGCACCGGAGGCCCGATCGTTGGCCGTGCCAGCTTAAACGCTCGCGGAGTCGGCCCGGCATTCGCCTGCGCATGCGTGGATGTCGAGGTCGATCCGGAAACCGGAAAGGTGCAGATTCTTCGCGCGACGGTCGCGCAGGACGCCGGCAAAGCGATTCATCCCAGCTACGTCGAAGGTCAGATGCAGGGCGGCACTGCGCAGGGCATCGGCTGGGCTCTCAACGAAGAATACTTTTACGATGCGAAGGGAATTTTGCGGAATACTGGTCTGCTCGACTACCGGATGCCGACCTGCCTTGATTTACCGGCCATCGACGCGATTATCGTCGAGGTGCCCAACCCCGGTCATCCATTGGGCGTGCGCGGAGTCGGTGAGGTGTCGATCGTGCCGCCGCCTGCCGCAATCGCCAACGCGATTTATCGCGCAACTGGAGTGCGCATGACCGAGACGCCGATGTCGCCGCCAAAACTTTTAAAGGCGATATTGAGGCATCGTTCGTCCGCCGCCAATGCGAAGGCAGCCGGTTAGCCGGCATCACCGGCGCGATGTCATGGCGACGGTTGTAATTCCATCGTTGCTGCGAAAATTCACCGGCGGCGCCGAGCGTGTCGCAGCCGACGGCGCGACGCTACGCGAGTTGATCCGCACTCTTAATGCCCGCTTTCCCGAGCTCACCGGCGATTTGGTGGAAAATAATGAGATTAGGCCGTCAATTGCAGTGTCAGTCGACGGCGAAATCGCGACTTCCGGAATGCTTGAGCCGGTCAGGCCCGACAGCGAAGTACACTTTATTCCAGCGCTTGGCGGCGGCTGATGGATTTTCGTTTTCGGGCTGTCTACTGTCGGTTAGGTTGAATCATTTAGCCATACGAAAATTCTTGCACGACAATCAGACTTGGGTAGAATAAAGGATGTCGGCCGGGGTTTGCCCCCCTTTTCCCGGTTGGCTAAGGGCCGGGCAGAGCAATCTGTCCGGCCCTGATTTTTTAATTTTGAGATTGCGTTTTGCAGTGTCCTGGGTCAGGAGGCCGCAGGGGCACCACGGTCGCGGCGGCGAAACACGAGCACCGAACAGGGCGCGTGGCGAACCAGTTTTTCGGTCACGCTACCAATCAGGATCGTTTCCCCACCCGTGCGTCCGTGGGTTGATAATAAAATCAGGTCGATTGCGTTCTTCTTTGCATAATCGACCAGGCATTGTACCGCAGCGCCCTTTAGGACTGCAGTCGAAACCTTTTTAGAATTTTTGAATTCGTCTTTTTTGATGCGGGCCAGTTCTTCTTCCGCCTGCTGTTCCATCGCGCTCTCGCGCATCAGTTCGCGGTCCTGTTCCGCATTGCTGACCAGCATCAGTGGAATGAACGAATGGTGCGGCACGACAACGTGGACGATATGCACGTCCGCGTCGGTTTCCTGCGCCAGTTCCCAAGCCCCGTGCATCGCTGCCATCGAATGCTCGGAAAAATCAAGCGGGGCAAGGATCTTTTTGACGTTTTGAATCATAGGAGCCTCCCTCAGGCGCAGGTTGAGGAATTATCACGCGGGCGCGAATTCGACAAGGCAACCCTATGGCGCAGCAATGCGAATTTCGAAGCCTGCGGTGAAAGTATCGCCGGGCTCAAGCTCGCAAGAACCGGAGTTCACCCCGCGCGCCGCAAGATTGAATGCGTCCGGGGCACAGGTATACGGCTCAAGCGCAATCACCGGGTTGTCACCCGGAGCATAGACCACAAAATCGCCGAATTCCGGATCGGCGCGCACTTCAATCGCCATCTTCAGCTGCGGATCGATTAGCCGGGCACATGGCGTCGAGGCATCGGCGGCTGGTGCCAGCCTGAATGCGTCGTCATAGGTTTCCATACCAAGGGCTCGCGGAACTCGAAGATCGTACTTGCCGCTTAGCGCCTGCGGCGGAGCGATTGGAATCAGGCCCGCGTCCAACGGCCAGCGGCCGCTTGCGGCGACTTGAAGGAGCATTGCATTGCGGCTGCCGGCCGAGGTCATCGGTACGTGGAAGTACGGGTGCGCGCCGAACCCGAATGGCATCACGGACTTACCGGGGTTGTGAATTCGCGCTCTAAGCCGAAGTCCCAAGCCTATCTCGTAGTCGATTTCCAGCACGAACGGCCACGGCCAGCGCGTAGCGAGATCCGGATGCTCCGCGGAATCGAGGATGGTCGAAACGTAGTATGGACCTCGCTTCACAACTCTAAATGCGCGCTCGCAGGCAAAGCCATGGAGGGCATGTCCACGTGCCGGCTCATTGATGGGAACCAGATATTCGCGGCCTTTAAATTCGAATCGGCCTCCCGCAATCCGTCCGGGCCATGGGAATAGAATCGGGATACCGGCGCGATGGGGATGCTCAAGAAACAATTCGGGGCCGGCGGGTCCGGCGACAATTTCCAAGGTGCCGACACGATAACTCAGGCACTGGCATCCGGCCTCTGGCACGATCACGGCGCGCTCACTTTGCGCTTCGATCGCGATCAGGTTCACGTTAGGAGTTTGGAACTATCGGCCCAGTGAAGCGAAGATCAAACGGTCGTGCCGCACCTGCACGCACGGCCGAAAATATCGGCGCCAACATTGCCGATCGAATCGACCGAGGTCTAACGCGGTCCGCCGCCGGAGTTGCCGCCGGTGCGCGCTTGCGCTTCGTTGACCTTAATTTGACGGCCCTTTATATCGCGGCCATTGAGCATCTTGATCGCGGACTGGGCCGAATCATCGGAGTCCATTTCGACGAAGCCAAATCCCCGCGAGCGATTGGTCCCGCGATCCACGATAACCTGGGCATTTTCAACTTTTCCTGCTTCCGCGAATGCGTCGCGCAGGTCCTGATCGGTGACCGTCCAGGCAAGATTGCCAACGTACAATCGGCGCCCCATTTTCTTCTCCTGGCGCGCATCTCCCAATACCCCCAGCACGCCCCCCGCCGCACTCATGGGAATTCCCAATGCTGAGCTATCGTGCGGCAATTCAAGCGGCAGGCGATTCTCGTGCGCGCGTCTAATCCAATTCCCGCAATGCTTATACCACTGTACCAGCCTCGAATATAGGGTTTTCGATTCGCATTGCGGAACCTCTGATGGCAACTACCTCTCAATGGTATGCGGTCATTCGTCTCCTACGATGAATAAGAGTCTGATCCTGCCTTGAAAATATAGTAGCCGACGATGCTTGGCGGCACTCCCAGTTTTAGTGGTATCCACACTCATGCATTAATACGGCAAGCTATGACATGATATAACGTGCATCAAGCCTATCGTTCCATACTCGTCATCGCCAGAAAATTGAGGGTTAATTAGACCCCGGATTGCTTTTCGGTTGGGCCATTGCCTTGTCGATTCCAGGCACTGCCAGGCGAAGAATCGCAGCAGGATCGGACCGTAAATTCTACGCCGCGGCAAATTAAGGCCCACGC
>DATKOZ010000007.1:0-39072 GCA_035524375.1 Binataceae bacterium (SeqCode)
TTGCCTCCACTCAGACCTGCACGATTACGGTAGTTTTCACGCCGCAGAATCCCGGCGCGCAGAACGCTACGCTGACGATTTCCGACAACGCCGACACCAGCCCGCAAATTGTCAACCTGACCGGCACCGCCGCGGTGCAAAATACTAATGCTTCAGCGTCGCCAAACCCGGTTAATTTCGGCAGCGTGCCGATCGGCAGCTCGGCGCAGGCCGCCGTCACGCTTAATAACACCGGCTTCACCTACTCCCTGTATGTCACCGGCGCCACGCAGAACGACGCCGCTGACTTCGGGATCGTGGCCAATACCTGCACGGGGGGAGCAACCACCGCACAATCGCAATGCGTGGTTGAGTTGAATTTCGCGCCGCAGCAGCCGCAGTCGGTCCCGACCACGGTAAGCGGCACTCTCACGATTACCGACAACACCACCGGCGGCTCGCAGACGGTTGGGCTGACGGGGACCGCGACCGCGTCAACCGCCATCCCGGTATCGATGTCGGCGACCTCGCTCAACTTCGGGTCCTCGGTGATGGAAGGGAGCACGGTCACGCAGACCGTTACCGTCACCAACAATCAGAATGTTCCGCTGGACATCTTCAGTTTCGATCCGCCGATCACCTCCAGCTTCGCGATCGTCTCCAACAATTGCGGCTATGACCCCGATGACGGAGTGACGCTGGCCGCCAACGGCGGGACATGCACGGTGACGCTCTCGTTCACGCCGCAGTCAGCCGGGCAATTGGCGGACGCTTTGGCGGTCGAGGATGACGCCGACTCCAGCCCGCAGGTGGTCAACCTGTCGGGGACCGGGACGGTTCCGGTGACCACCGACACGATCACGCCCAGTCCAGCCGGCTTCTCCGGGACGGCGGCCGGATATTCGTCGCAGCAGATACTGACGGTGAAGAACACCGGGACAAGTCCGCTGTTCATTTCGGGGATGACGCTGTCCGATCCGAGCGACTTCGGGATCGCGTCGAATGGATGCCCGATGGCGCCCAACAGCCTCGCCGCAAATTCCAGTTGCGCCATTGCGGTTAATTACGCGCCGCAACCAAGCGGCGGCACCAGCGGAACGCTAACAATCGCGAACAACACCGCATCGGGAGCGGATACTGTCAACCTGAACGGAACTGCAGTCGCATGCCCCATCGGGCAGCCTTGGGGGCCGACGCCACCTCGAGCAAATCCAGATGACTTTTTTTCGAATGAGGACACCGTCGTAACCGTGAAGACGAGCGTACCGCCCGCTGCCAATCTGATTCCAGGCAGCGTAACCCTGTTGCGGGTCGATTCAAGTGGAAACCAAATCGCTGTGCTTGGCACGATGCAAGATGATGGAAAATTAAACGGCCAATACACCGGCCAGTTCACTTTCAATGAGCCGGCCGTTCCGGATGAGCCTCACGGGCATAAAATTTATCTTGCTATTCAAGCCCGCTATCAGGGTAGCCCCACTTGCCGCCAGTCGGCGAATAATGAGCGCGAGATTGATTCCGTCGGATCGCGTCCCACGGCAGAAGATATCCAGACCTCGGAAACTATCATGGAAGAGGGAGGAGCGTTCGTAAATCATGAGCTTGCGCAGGGCAAGGATCCCGCGCAGGTGGGACAAGATTTGGTGCAATATCTGCTGACGCTGCCGGGCGTGAGCGGTGCCAGCGTCGATCCGGGCGGCGGATCGGTGTGGGTTTCCTTTTCAAGTGGCCTTGCGGATGGTGGGTTCGGATTGTATCCGCTGGCGCCGGGCGAAGAAGGCTCGGGCCCTCCCAAAAAAGCCAAACCCAAAGGGCGCGCGGCTCGATCCAAGAGCGGGAAAGCCGAGGCTCCTGCGGAATGGAGGGCGATTCCCTCGGATAATAATTCTAAGTTGGTTCCAAGCGCGGCGACAGAGGAAAGCAAATGAGGAGCGCCGCCAGATGGACGCTCGCGGCGATCGTACTGCTGAGCGCGTGTATAGTTTCGCCGTTAATGTTACTCGCACAGCAGCACGTGCCGGAAACGGGAAGCTCGAAGGGAATCGTCTTGTCGCCATTTTACACATCGCTTGGGACCGCGGAAGATGATGAGATCATTAAAGACCTCTCCAAAATGTGTGGCGGCTCGCCCGATCACGCTTTCGATAACGCGGCCGATATAGACGCATTCCGTGGGATGCAGGGGCACGGCGTACTCAGTGTGCATTCGCATGGAATTGTCGATCAGAGAGTAAACGCTCAGGGAATTAACGATGTACTTATTTCAACGAGCCAACTGACGAGCTTTGAATCTGCACAAGACATTATTGATGACCATGGAGACCGAATCAGAAAGTACATCACCCCCGGTAGCGGAGCATGGCCATTCTGGGGGATAACGCCAAAGTTTGCAGAGAAATATGGAAGCGGTCGCTCGAACAGGCTCATTTATGTGAACGCATGCTACAGCGGTGACAACCCCACGATGTCAAGCGCGTTCGGCGGGACCTATTTCGGATACATCGGTACTGTGGGTGGCAGTTACACGTTTCCAAAAGGCGAAGCGTTCTTCGATGAAATGACAAATATACAGCAGCCGCCGGATCAACGGACAGCGACTATCGCTTACAATAGGTACGCTGGTGGTGGGGGTGTGTTGTCTCCCGCCGATTCGGATTTGGCGATTTCCTTGAACCCATTGGTGAACGGAGACTTCGAGGACGCCGGCAATAGCGGCGACCACCTGAACGGCTGGCCGACCAATTTTGTTGCGGGCGGAGGGCCGTTTGATTTGCCGGTCAATCCCTCAGATGCCGGCCCGGACGGCCCGGACGTGGAAGCCTCTCAGGAGGAGGTTGCACATGGACAATATTCGGCCCGGCTCGGCCGATGGAATAATGACCCGTGCCCGCCGCCCTATGAGGTGTCTGCTTTGCCGAATCCTGGAATTGAACCGGATGGGGACGATCAAATGTCTCAGCAGGTGACATTGGGATCGGGTGGTCCGGGCAGTCCCACGAAATTCAATTTAACTTTTTGGTACAACATCCTGTCGTGTGATTCATCGGGCGGTGATCAGTTTTATGCATTGATTCAAGATTCGTCCGGAACCGGACCTACCGAAGTGCCGCTGCCAACGTTACCCTGGATCCCGTCCGCGTACCCGAGCGCTGAGGCGTTGGGATGGCAGCCCGTGAGCTTTGACTTGTCCGCTTGGGCCGGAAAGGGAAAGCCGATAACTATTATTTTCGGTGTTCATCAAGACGGATGGGGGGATTTGACGGCCACCTATGTTGACGATGTCTCCATCAGTTGCCAGTAAGGTCCGACCGCCGCGACCGTCACGATTTCACGCCTTGTAGTGCATCCCGCACGGCTGCGAGCGAAGCCATATCCTCCAGCGGGCGGACCCGGATATCGCGGCTGATTCGGCGCATCAGGCCCATCAGAACGCGACCGCATCCGAATTCGACAGCATCGGTCGCGCCGCTCTGCGCAATGACGCCCATCGACTCGCGCCATCGCACCGGCGCGGTGATCTGCTCAAGCAATAGCGGAACGACCCGAGACGGATTCTGGTTCGCTTCCGCAGTCGCATTCGCGACCACGGGAAATTTCAACGCGCCGACTTTCAGCGATTGGAGCACGGGCGCCATCCCGGCTCGCGCCGGCTCCATCAGGCGGCAATGAAACGGCGCGCTGACCTTGAGCTCGACCGACATCGTTGCGCCGCGTTCTTTCGCGATAGCAAGCGCCTTGTGAATCGCTGCTGCATGGCCGGCAATAACTGTCTGCTCGGGTCCGTTCAGGTTGGCCGGCGCGGCGATTTCGCCTGCGCCGGAAACCTCAGCGCAAATCTGCTCCACTTGCGGCAGTTCCATGCCGACGATTGCGGCCATCGCTCCCTGCCCCGCCGGCACCGCCTCCTGCATCAGGCGGCCGCGCTCGCGCACCGCGCGGATCGCATCGGCGAATTCAAGCGCGCCGGCTGAAACCAACGCACTATATTCGCCTAGACTATGGCCGGCCGCGATTACCGGTTCGACACCAATTTCAGCGCGATAAGCCCGCAACGCGGCAATCGATGCTGCGACAATCGCCGGCTGCGTGTTTGCCGTCAGCCGCAACTCGTCTTCCGGACCTTCGAAGCACAATCGGGACAGGGGAAAGCCAAGGGCGTCATCGGCCTCGGCAAAAACATTGCGGGCGACCTCGAAGTTGTCGGACAGCTCCTTGCCCATGCCAACGCGCTGGGAGCCTTGTCCGGGAAACAGAAATGCAAGCTTCATCGCGGCACGCTCACCAATACTCAATCCCAACTTTTCGGACCGCGTTGCGGTTCGTCAGGCTCAGCGTCCGGCTCCAGTTCGATTTCCTTATGGCCGGACGGCTCGGACTCCGCAGTGGATGAGGTTCCATTGAGAGTGGGCACCACCTCTATCGTGACGGACTCTTCATGGTGCAATTCGGCAGGTGTTCCCGCAGGTTTGGCGGCCTCCGGTTTCGCAGCTTCTGGTTTCCCAGCTTCCGGCTTTGCCGCTTCTGCTTTGGGCCACTCGGAATGCGGTGGCGCCGGTTGTTCACGCGGCGGCTCATGCGGAGACTCGTGCAACTCCCCAGACGCTGCGCGCGACATCGCTGCCACCGGCGCAACCTGCGTCGCCGGCGGAAGATGTGCCTCGGCCGGTTTGGCCGCGTCGTGCTCCTTATCTTTGGGATGCCGCTGCAGGCGCTCGCGCATCTTGGCAAACAGTGCCCTAAATCCGCCTTTGGATGCCGCGGGCTTAGCGGCGGCAACCGAATGCTGCGTCTTGGCGACGATTTCGAGGATTTCAGCGTTGACGCGATGCACGAGCGCTTCATTGGCGGCGGTCCGGATTGCGTTGCGAATCGCCTGCGGATTTGACGAGCCGTGCGCAATGAGCGCCACACCATTCAAGCCAAGGAGCGGCGCGCCGCCGTATTCGTGGGGATCGAGCCGCTCGCGCATCGCGGTGAGCTGCTTTTTGACCAGCAGATACGACAACCGCGTACGCCAATTTGCGGAGAAAAGATCGCGCAGATTACCGAGCATGAACGATGCAAATCCTTCCATCGTCTTCAGCACGGCATTGCCGGTGAAACCGTCGGTCACGATGACATCGACTTTGCCGCGGTTGATATCGCGGCCTTCGACGTATCCGATGTAATTCACGTAGGTCGGCATTTGCGCGAGCATCGCTGCCGCCGCGCGGGTAAGCTCGGTGCCCTTGGAGGGCTCCTCGCCATTGGACAGTATTCCAACCCGCGGGCGCGATACGTTGCGCACATATCGCCAATAGACGCTGCCCATCACGGCGAATTGGGCGAGGTTAAGCGGCTTGACTTCGGTATTGGCGCCCGCGTCGATAAGTAGCGCAAAGCCGCCGCTGGCCGGAACCAGAGACGCGATTGCCGGCCGGTCGATTCCGGAAAGGTTTCCAAGAACCATCATCGCGGCCGCCATCACAGCGCCCGAATTTCCGGCGCTGATGAATGCGCTGGCATCGCCACGCTTTACCAGTTCAAGCCCAACGTGAATCGACGAATGCGGTTTAGCGATCACCGATTCGATCGGCGATTCGTCCATCAGAATCGCTTCGGGAGCGTGCTCGATTCGAATTGGCAGACCGGCGCCGCCATGCTCGGCCAATTCGCGGGCGAGCAGATCCAACTCGCCGGTCATCACGACCTCGATACCGAAGTCGCGGGCGGCCAGAACGGCGCCCTCGACCGTCGCCTTGGGGGCGAGATCGCCGCCCATCGCGTCAAGCGCGATCTTCACGGCCAGTTCCTGCCGGGCCTAGTCCTTGATCGCCGCCATTTGGCGGCCACGGTACGAGCCGCAGTGGCGGCATACGCGATGCGGCATGATCGGTTCGCCGCATGACGGGCATGCCGCGGGGTTGACCGCACGCAGTGCATCGTGAGCGCGGCGCTTGTTTTTCTTCGAATGAGAAGTTCGGCGTTTGGGTGCTTGCATTTCGGATTACTTCCTTGTTCGTCTTCGAGTTTATCAGGTGCGCTGGAGTTTAAGCGACCGGAGGGCTTCCAGCCGCGGGTCGAACGATTCCACCCGGCATCCGCAGTCTCCCCGGTTGAGATTGGCGCCGCAATGAGCACACAACCCACGGCAATCTTCACGGCACAGGGGTCGGGTCGGGAGCGCCAGCAGGAGTTGCTCGCGGACCAGCGGACTCAAATCAATTTCGTCGCCGTCATACAACGAGAATTCCAGATCGTCGGCACGCAGGGCGGATTCATCGTCGTAGCCGGCGGATTTCGGAAGCAGAACCAGCCGAAACGGCCGCTCGTTGGAGGTATCAAACTCCTCGGCGCAGCGTGCGCAAGTTGCGCGCGTAGAGGCGCGCAATTCGCCGGAAAAGAACAGTTCCGTCCCCGCGCGATAGAATGACACCGAAACTTCAATCGGTCCCGCGAGATGGTATTCACGGATCGGCCCGGCAGCCAGAATCCGATTCAGGTCCGCCTCCGGTTCCGCGAACGCCAGTTCCCGAGCCTCACCGGTTATGTCGTCGATTTTAATTTTCACTGTTGTTTATGTGAGAACCAAAGGTCGATCGGTGAATCATTATTGCATTTCAACGCAGCAGTTCAAATACTGCCCTCAAAGCCGGGTGTCCCAACTGGACGTAAAGAATATCGTGCCTGAACAATTGCCGCCACAAAGCCAAGCGCGACCGCCGAAGAGACGAATCGCCATGCTCGCGGCCGCCGCTACGCTGTCAATTATTGCGATCGTGACGACTACGACTCATCTGCGGAAATCACGCGACAGCTACGCAATCAACGACTTCGCCAGCTACTACGCGTGGGGCACGATGTACTCCGGCGGCTCCGACTTGTGGAGCGCCACCGCCGAAGCATCCGATGTAGCGGGTGTCCCCAAGCATCCGCGCGCCTGCAATTACACACCCGCATTCGTTCAATTTTTCGCACCGCTGGCACATCTCGATCGGCAAACCGCCTTTTGGATTTGGCAGTCCCTTCAACTCCTCAGCCTTGCCATCGCAATGATCATTCTTGCCAGTAGCGCCGAACCGCCCTTTAGCGCCGCTGGAACCGCGATCGCGGTCGCAATCGCCTTCCTGTTCCGCCCCCTTTCGTCAATGATTCATTACTCGCAATTCGCCGCACTTCTGCTGATGATGCTCACGGCATCGTGGGTAAGCGCCCAGCGTGGCCGTGCGATGTGGGCTGGGTGGTGGCTCGCGCTGGCGACGCTGCTGAAGCTTTATCCGGCAGCGGCGGCCGGATATTTCCTGTTCACGCGACAGTTCAAGGTTTTCGCGTGGTTTGTGGCATTCACTTCGATTGGCGTGCTGACCAGCGGTGCCGGCCACTGGATTGACCTGTTCCGCTACGGCATTGCAAATTCACTAAAGGAAACGTCGCCGATTCAAATCGGCGTGATGGGCGCGCTGGGATCAGCAGGCGCGAATTCCAATCTTCCGCTGTCCGGTGCCCTCATCGCCGCGATCGATGCCGCACTGATTGCGATCACAATAATTACCACGGTCCGGGCCGGGGCGGGCTCGAATACTCAAGGGCTGGCGTTTTCACTTTGGATGATTCTCGGTCTTGAACTATCACCGGTAGTGTGGCCGCATGAATTGCCGCTCGCAATTCCAGCGTACCTTTTCGCGGCGCTAACCGCATGGCAGCTCTACTCCGAACGCAGCGCGGTCATAGCGAGGCCATGGTTTATCGGGGGAGTAGTGTTGACGGGAACGATCGCGACGCACGACTTCACGACGTTGATCCCGGGGGTGCATCCGCGCTTTTTGGCATTAATCCTGACCTACCTTGGAGCTGCGATGCTCCTTCATGCGCACACCCTGGCCGAGCGGATTGAGCAGGCGCAGAAATAATTTTATGAGGCCGCGCGGCGAGCCGTTTGCCCGCGGGTGAATTGTTCCGTCTCGGCCCGTTGACGTTCCGCATTCCAGCCCAATTCCGCACCCATTATCCTTGCCGCGGCGGGCGCCGCGGCAATCGCCTCGGCTGGGCACCGCCATGACATCGAGGTTCGGCGAATCAAAAAATCTTCGAGCGAAAGCGCCATTTCATTGCGAGCGGAATAAGCAGCCTCGGCCCCAATCGCGAGACATCCGGGCGCAAGCGGCGCAGCCAACTCCGGCCGTTCAACCGCAATGCCGGCTATGGCCGAGGCGCGGGTTCCATGCCGCGCAATCAAAATCTGACTAGGTTCTTCCGGAAGTTCTGCCAGCGCTCGACTGTCGCTCGCATCATCGGTTGTCCGAGCACCTGGAAGCGGAGTTTCTTTTGTGGGACATACGCCCTTTGGTCGGCCAATTTCACTCATCGCGAGGTCGGTCACTCGCTCGGCAATTTCGCGATGGGTCGTCAATTTGCCTCCCGCAACCGTGATCAATCCCGACGCCGCTCGAAGAATAACTTCCTCGCGCGGCACGGCCGACGGCGCGCTTGATTCACCGCCCGCGGTCACCAGTGCGCGCAAACCGGCAAAGCCTGCGGCGATGTCGCTTGCACGGAGTTTGATCGCGGGAAGACGCATCGCAAGAACCCCAAGCAGATAGGACACATCTGCCTCAGCCACAGCCACGGCGCCCGGATCGTCCGAATAGTCGGTATCAGTTGTCCCGACGAGTACGTAGCGATCGTGCGGCATTATGAAGACGATCCTGCCGGCGTCAACTGCAAGCACGACCCACTCCCGGACGGGCATCGCGGCGCGCGGAAATACGAGGTGGACGCCCTTGCTCAGCCGCACGCAGGGCCGGACGGACGGATCGTCGAGCTTGCGAATCTCATCAACCCACGGTCCGGCGGCATTCACAAATGTCTTCGCGCGCAATTCGAACGTCGCACCGCCGATTAAGTCTCGCACTCCCGCGGCAGCCAGCTTCCCGCCGATTCGCGAAAATTCCTCGATCGCTGCATAATTGGCGATTGCCGCGCCATGCAGGCCTGCGTCGAGGACATTCTCAAACGTGATGCGCGCGTCGTCCGTCGCCGCATCGTAATAGGTGGAACCGCCGGCTAACGCCGCCGCACTAAGCGCCGGCTCGAGCTCCAAGACGCGCGCCGCCGAAATACTGCGATGCCGTCGCGCGCGCGGCGTCCATGCCAGGATGTCGTAGAGCGAAAGTCCGATCGCCATGGTGAAGCGACCCATGCCCAGGCCGCGATAGGCAGGGAAAAGAAACCGGACCGGCCGCACCAAATGCGGCGCAGTAAGGTTGCACAGCCGCTCGCGCTCGCGGAGCGCTTCGTATACGAGCTTCAGTTGTCCCTGCGGAAGGTACCTCAGGCCGCCATGCACCAGCTTTGACGACCGCGATGATGTTGCTCCCGCGAAATCCGCACGCTCAACCAGTGCGACGCGCAGCCCGCGCATCGCCGCATCGCGCGCGATCGCGGCGCCATTGATTCCGCCGCCGATTACAGCCAAGTCGAATTCGCCGGAACGAAATCGCGCCAAGCCCGCTTCGCGGTTGAGGGTCGAATCCAAATCAGGCGGCCCGTCAGAGCCAGCCCTCCCTTGGCACCGCCAAGGCAACTCCGGAATTGAGGCCGATTGAAACCTGCACCTTTAAGGGGCCCGGCCCGGGTTGCTTAAAGTCTTTGCCTGAAAGCGATGCCCGCATCTGGTACCGGTTATCGCCCAGCGGCACGACTCGAATTTCAGCGTCCAAGCCATTGATGACGCCTTCGTATTTGAACCAGCCGGACTGAGTCATCTTGAACGAGTTGGGGGAAATCACAAATTGGCTTTTGTCGACCCTGAGAACGACCGTATCCTTTATGAAATCGACTCCCGAACTTTTGGGCCCGATTGTGAATGCCGCGCTGACTTCCACCGCATGCGGCTGCACCTCCGCCTTCGCGGCCATGGTGCTGAACACCTGAAGAGCGGGTGCGGCGGCATTCGCCAGCCCAAATGACGCCACCGCCGTCAACGCAAAGCCAGCCGCCAACAAAAAGATGCTGCGCCTGATAATCATCGTACAAGTCCCTCCGAACCGCCGAACGCTTTAGAAGTTCGACGGCCTAATGCGGCAAAATTATCCACCATCGCGGCGGCTGGGCAAGCGTGCCCCAGCATTAGATCATCCACAGCCCCGGCGGATCTCGCGGCGCATCAAAATTAACATCGCGACCGCTGCCAACGTCGCGATACTGAAGCCAACTAAAACGTGCCAATCCCGAAATGCAATTCGGATGCGTTGGTTGCCGGCAGGGAGCCTTACTGCCAGCAATCCGTCTTCGGCGATGACGTTGCCATCGCCTTCCGTAATCCTCCAGCCTGAATCGTAGTTCTGATTAACGACGAGGACCGTAGGCGCCGAAGCATCGACATCGAAATCAAGCTGATTTGGAGTCCATCGCGCAATCGACACTGTGCCGGGCCCAAGGAGATATTGCTCGCCACGGTACCCGGGCTGGTCGTACCCTTGAACACGGGTGTCCGGAATAACGTCCGCGTAGCAGTCGATCACACCCAAGTTGGCGCGCGCAGCTGCGAGCATCCGATGGTTAAAGTCATGCGAATGCATCTGCCGAAAGCTGGCCGATATAGGCAGCGGTGGCTCCTGACCCTCGACGACGTATCCTAGGTTGCGAGCCCCAACCAGCCACATATCGATAAAGGTCAATACAATCAGAAATGCGACCACGATCGTGCCCCATCGTTTCGCAGCGGCACAGACGGCGTCTGCGCCAAGTCCGGCCAAAAGTCCGCCCGACAGCGTGAAAGGAATTAGCCAGCGTGCGGGAGCGTTGGTGACCCAATATACGGGCAATCGATGAATGAGTATCCACGGCGAGTACGGTCCGAAATTTCCGGCCGCCAATGCCAGCATCGCAAGAGCAATAATGATCCAAGGCCATGCACGGCGAAGTTGTGCCGCGACCCCGATCACAGCCAATCCGGCAATTAGCGGTCCGAAGTATGCACCATATTCCCAAAACCCGCCTTCCATTCGCATCCCGACGATTGTTCGGGCCGGGTTTTGGTCGCGAGAAAACAGTTCAACCAGCAGCGGCAACGCTCCATTTGCTTCGATTAACGGCGCAGCTTTGTACGTCCCGGTCAGGCCTGAGACGGCCAGAAATTTGACTGCTCCGAACGCCGCTGTAAATGCACCCATAGCGGCAAGAAGCATAATCGGCAGGACCGTATGCCGCTGAATCGAGATGAGCAATGCCAAGATGCCGACCATCAGACCGGTCTCTACAAATGGATACAGCCCGCCTTCCACCAGCATCAGCGCCATCGCCAGACCTCCAAGTGCGGCGAAACTAAATTGCCGGTAGTCCGCACCAAGGCAAAGCATCGCCACCACCCATGGTGTGTAGGCGAACGGTATGAAGCTGGTATGACCCACTTCAACGTGAAGGTAATACCACGAGCTTCCCGCGAAGGCGCCGGCGCATACGATCGCACCCAATTTGGAAACCCGCATCACTCGCGCGAGGCAATAAGCGCCTCCAAATGCGATCGCAATCTGATTGACGACCGTAAGGCGCAGGCCCACTACAGGCCCGAATAAAAGATCGAGAATCATAAACGGACTTAAAAGAGCCGATTCCGGGTTGGCCAGAATTGGCATGCCACCGCAGGTGAACGGGTCCCATTGCGGAAATTGATGAAAATCGACGATCGAATGAAACGGGACCCAATGAAATTGCAAGTGAGCGTCCCAATCGTTGTAATAGAGGAAATTCGGGACGTCGCCCTGCGAGAGATGGAGCAGGACTGGGAAGCCAAACACTATCGCAAAGGCGATCGATCCGATCGCGACAGGCGCGAGTTCACCTCTGGTGAGACGAGTGTTCATTCCTGGCGGTGTTCATAGCGCCGCAGCGCAAGCATCGCGACAAAAGTACTCAGAGCAATTCCAACGCCCGCAATAAACTGCCACGGACGATAGGCGATTTCGACATGCCGCTTTCCCGCCGGGATCGAAACCGCCAGCAATCCGCCTTGAGAGAACAGATCGCCATCGCCTGAGGTCACCCGCCATCCCGGATCGGCGTTCTGATTCAGTACCAGCGCCGTTGGTGCCGGAGCATCGACGTCGAAGCGCAGCGCGTTGGGTGTCCACCGTTCGAGCGCAACCGTACCGGGACCAAGCAGATGGTATTCACCGCGATAGCCTTCTTGCCCGAAACCCTTCACGGCGGTGAGCGGTGCAATGTCCATAGAACACAATATCGTCCCGAGATTCGCCTTCGCCGCCGCGAACATCCACCTCCTGTAGTCCGGGTCGGCCGATTGGCGAAAGCTGGCGGACGTCGGTATTTGCGACTTGTCACCCTCCACAACAAGGCGCATGTTCGGCGTTGCGACCAGCCAATCGTCCGCGATCGCCAACACAATTAAACCCGCGGCAAACAAAGCACCCCACGGCTTTGCGATCGACGAGACCGAATCGACGCCAAACCCGGCGAGAACTCCGGCGCCCAGCGTAAGTGCTATTAACCACCGCTCCGGTTCCTCGGTGGAAGCAAAGAACGGCAAATGGTGGGCAAGAGCCCATGGAGAAAACGCTCCGAAGTTCCCTGCGGCAAGCGCAAGCATCGTCAACGCAAAAATTGTCCATGGCATCGCTCGGCGAAAATAAAATGCGGCGCCAATCAGTGCGAGTACCGCGAAAATAACTCCAAGATGCGCACCGTACTCCCAAAATCCGGGATACTTATGCGGTCCGCCGGGCACCGATATGAAATTTGGATCGCGCGAAAACAGCGCGGTGAAAAGGAGCGATAAATTATTGAATTCAGGCATCTCTTCTATCCGCGCATTCACGCCGGTGTACGAAATGCCAGGAAGAAGCTTGATCGATGCGAATCCGGCGGCGAATACCTCCGCGACAGCGATTTGCAGCAATGGCAACAGGCTTCCACGCTCCAATGAGATTGCCGCAGCGAGCACTGCAAGTGCCAATGCAGTTTCCAAAAACGGGTAGAGCCCGCCCTCCATCAACATGAGAGCCATCAATCCGCCACCGAGTGCGGCAGGCATCAAGCGCCGATTTTCGAATCCGCAGAACAGAATCGCGATCACCCAAGGCGTATACGCGAAAGGCATAAACCCGAGGTGACCGATGGTCATGCGGAGGTAATACCAAGAGCTGCCGGCAAACGTTCCCGCGCAGGCTATTGCCCCGAGTTTGGAAATTTTCAGCACTCGCGCAAGGAAATAGGCGCCGCAGAATGCGATCGCGATGTGGATTACAATCTCAACGCGCACGCCAATCAGCGGTCCAAACAAGATTTCAAGGAGGAGAAACGGAGTGAGAAACGCCGAGTGTGGATTGCCCAGCATCGGCGCACCACCGCAACTATACGGGTTCCATAGCGGAAATTGATGAAAATGACTTAGCGTATAGTCGGCCACCCAATGAAACTGCAGGAGGTTGCTCCAATCGTGACAATAGTAGGCTGGGCCGTTCAGTTGGACGATGTATAGCGGAATGGCATCGTTCGAGATGCCACTCAGGATGGAATATCCAAAGCAAAACGCGAATGCGGCGGAACCCAGTGCCGTATATCCAGCTTCGCGCCTGAATTGGGGATCAATCATGCCTATTACGCCTGAGACACGCGGGTCCTATTCTCGAATTTCCACAAAATCAGCATCGCGGCAAACGCCATAACCGTAATCGCGAGCCCAAGCGTGAATTGCACTCCTTGATATGCCAGCTCCAATTGCTGAGCACCTGCAGGTATCAATACCCCAAGCAGGCCGCCTCGCGCGAAGACTGTTCCGTTCCCTCTGACAAGCCGCCATCCAGGATCAAAGTTCTGATTGACCACCAGCACTGTCGGCACAGCGGCATCGACGTTGAAAGTCAATGCATTAGGCGTCCATCGCTCGAGTGTCACGTTTCCCGGACCGAGAAGTTGTTGCTCGCCGCGGTAGCCGACCTGTGCGAAGCCACGGACCGGAGTCAACGTTTGAATGTCTTCGGCACATCGGATTACGCCGATATTCGCCCGTGCGGACGAAAACATCGCGCGGCGAAGATCGGGATTCGCTGACTGCCTGAACGCGCCGGCTTCGGAGTCTGATAAACCAGGGCCTTCCACAACATAGTGAAGCTCGCGGGTGTCCACGGCCCAGGCATCCGCGACTGCAATTGCAATCAGGAATGCCGTAATCCATGCACCCCACGGCATTGCGATTCTGCGTAGAGAATCGACACCAAACGCGCACAGCACGCCAGCCGCAAGCGTAAATGGAATCAACCACCGCTCCGGTTCGTGCGTGGAGGCATAAAACGGCAATCCGTGCAGGACCGCCCAAGGGGAATACGCTCCGAAATTGCCTGCGACCAAAATCAAAAGGACCATTGCCGTGACAATCCATGGCCATGCGCGACGATACTGCCGCGCGGCACCAAATATTCCCAAGCCTACGAAAATTGGCCCCGTGTATGCGCCGTACTCCCAGAATCCAATACCCTGATGCGTTCCCGCCAGAACTCGTCCGACGCTCTGCGCGCGCGAGAAAAGCGCCATCAGAATAATCCGCAATTCGTTGACCTCGGATGGGGCCTGCAAACGGGCATTGACTCCAGTGTATGCAAGGCCTGGAAATAGCTTAATCGCCGCGAACCCAAGGCCAAACGCACCAATGACAGCGACCTCCAGCACTGGGAAAACGGCGCGGCGCTGAATTCCAATCATCGACGCGAGTAGTGCGATCGTCGATGCGGTCACCAAAAACGGATACAGACCGCCCATCAGCAGCATCAATGCCATCAGCATTCCGCCTAATGCTGCCGGCGTAAGCTGGTTGCGTCTTGCGCCCACATAAATGAACGCGATTACCCAAGGCATGTAGGCGAACGGCATAAACCCAAGATGGCCGATCGTCATGCGCAGGTAGTACCACGAACTGCCTGCAAACGTGGCCGCGCACGCTGTCGCACCGAGCTTCGATATGTCCATCACTCGGGCAAGAAAATAAGCGCCCGTGAATGCGATCGCGATGTGTATGACAATTTCGAGCCTCACTCCAACCAGCGGCCCAAATGCCAATTCAAGCGGCAAAAATGGCGTGAGAAAAGCCGAAAACGGACTCCCAAGCATTGGCTCTCCGCCGCAACTATACGGATTCCAAAACGGAAACTGGCGATAATGCAGCATCGTGTACGCCGGGACCCATCGCGCCTGCATCAGCAGGTCCCAATCGTGGGCGATAACTCCGGCGCCATTGCGCTGTATCGCAAAGAACGGAATGCCCTCATGGAAAATGTCGCGCAGGATTGGATAGCCGAAACACAGCGCAAAAACGGCGGAACCAATTGCGACCCATGCAGCTTCGCGCCTGGTCCCCGAACCGCCCACTTCGCCGCCTATGCCCGCGCGACCGCGCGGAGGATCGCGTCGGTTACCTCCGATGTCGTCGCCTTGCCGCCGACATCGCGCGTCAGCACCCGGCCAACTCTAAGCACATTTCCCGTAGCGGCGCGAATCTTTGCCGCGGCGCGCGCATGCCCCAGATAATCCAACAGCATCGCGCCCGACAGTATCGCCGCAATCGGGTTTGCGATTCCCTTGCCCGCAATATCGGGCGCGGTTCCATGGACAGCTTCGAATATCGCGCCACGCTCTCCGTAATTCGCTCCAGGCACGAGACCCAGACCTCCAACCAAACCTGCGCATAGGTCCGACACGATGTCGCCGTACAGATTTTCCAGTAACAGCATGTCGAATGCTCCGGGATTCGTCACCAGGCGCATGCATGCCGCATCCACGATTCGTTCCTCATACCGAATTTCGGGATATCGCCGTGCGACCGCACGGGCGCACTTCAGGAACAGGCCGTCGGACAACTTCATGATGTTGGCCTTGTGGATTGCAGTAATTGTCCGCCGCCGATTCCGGCGCGCATATTCAAATGCAAACTTGGCGATTCGTTGCGACGCACGCGCGGTAATCACCTTCACACTTTCCACGACTCCGGGCGCCACCTCATGCTCGATACCGGAGTACAAATCCTCGGTGTTTTCCCTCACGACGACCAGATCGACGTTGGTGAACGGCGTATGCACTCCAGGAAAACTCATCGTCGGGCGGATGTTCGCGTAAAGGTCAAACGTTTTCCGCAGGTACACGTTGATCGAACGCCACCCCTCCGCCACGCGTGTTTCCAGCGGACCCTTCAGCGCCACCCGCGTGCGCTCGAGCGATGCAATCAATGCGTCAGGCACCGGCGTGCCAAATCGCGCGAATGCGTTGGCGCCGGCAGCCTGGCGATCCCATTCGATCTTTACGCCGGCGGCTTCGATTACCTTAACCGCGGCGCCGATCACCTCAGGCCCCACCCCGTCACCGGGAATCAGCGTCACCCGCGAAACGCGCCGCCCCACCGCGCGTTTCGCCTTCAAGTTGCTTTTGGATCGCCTTGTATTTCTCGCCATATATTCAGGATCGCAGGTTCAATAGTTCACAAGCGCGATCGCCAGATCGCTGACGTTGGTACCGGTCGGACCGGGCCGAAATAGTCCGCCCTCTTTCAAGAAGAAGTTGTACGCGTCATTGCGGGCCAGCGCCATCGCCGCATCCGCGCCGGCGCTCTCCCCGCGTGCGATAGTGGAGGGCGATGCGAACGCCCCTGCCGCGTCGGTTGGACCATCGACACCGTCAGTCCCTGCGAACAGAACTGCGATTTTTTGGTCTGGCACAACTCGATCAAACTCGATCGCCGCAGCCAATGCGCATTGTTGCGCACGTCCTCCGCGTCCATTTCCATGCACTGACACGACGGGTTCCCCTCCGGCGAGGATACACACACGATTGCGGCTGGCTGAACAAAGATCGGATGCGAGCAAACGCCCGGCCTCGTCCGCTTCACCGCGCAGCTCGCGCCCCGGTTCAGGCGCATAGCCAAGGTTTTTGGCCGCGTCGGCCGCCGCAGAAAGTGCGGCCCGGTTGTCGCCGATTATCACGTTGATGACCCGGTCGAGCAGCGGATCACCGGGCTTGACGGTCTCTGGAATATCGCCGGCCGCACCCAGCTCGAGATGATCGCGAACGGCCTCCGGCGCGCGGCCCCATACTCCGCGACGCTTAAGCACCGCGATAGCGTCGCCGAAAGTGCTGGGATCGCCGGTGGTCAGACCGGAGCCGATGGTTGCAAGGTCGTTGCCGGGCACGTCGGAAAGAATCAGGCCGAGCACTCGTGCGCCGCCGCATGCACGCAGGAGATTGCCACCCTTTACCGCGGACAGATGTTTGCGCACAAGGTTGAATTCTCGAATCGGCGCCCCGGCATTCAGCAGCGATCGCGTGACCGCAACTTTGTCCTCAAGCGAAATTCCAGCAGCCGGCGCAGCAAACATCGCGGACGCGCCACCGCTGAGCGCGACAATCACCAAGTCCTCCGCGCGCGCCTGCCTAAGCATCGCGGTCGCGGCGCTCGCCGCTGCAACCGACGACCGATCCGGGACGGGATGCGCACCTATCAGTATTTTGGTCTGGGCAAGCGCGGCTTCCGCTGCGGCCGTACCCGGCGCGGGAATCACCGCGATGGCATCGGCAAGCTTTCCCGTAAGGTGCCGCTCCAGCTCCGCCGCCATCGCGGCGGCTGCCTTGCCGATCGCGACAAGGAAAATTCGGCCCGCATCCTGAATCAAAGCGGGAATATCGCCGCCCCTCTGTAATTCGCCACTGAGCGCGCGGTCAATCAGCCTCGCCGGATCGACCGCCGCAATCGCAGCATAAAAAATCTTTTCGAGATCCTCGCGGGCCTTGGCCTCTGCGTCCGCCTCCAGCCGATTCATGCCTTCACAATGCAAGCCGGCTCGACGCGAGGAAAGCTACCGCCTGCGCCTAAGCGTGCGAATCTTTCCGTCCGATTGGGCCACCAGCACGACATCCGCCATCCCAACGAACAAACCGGTGCCGACCACGCCCGGAATCACGTGCAGGTCGCGTTCCAGCCGCGACGAATTGCCCACCACGCGCAGCCCGCAGTCGAGAATCGTATTACCGTTGTCGCTCACGTAAATCTCATTGCCGTGATTGCGAATATTCGGGTGAAGCCCCAGCGCCCGGATTCGCTTAACCGCAAGCGGAACGGCGAATGGAACGACTTCCACCGGCAACGAGCGCCGCTCGCCGAGTTTGCGCACCATCTTTTCTTCGCCCACCAGGACGACGAATCGGCGCGACGATGCCGCAACAATCTTTTCGCGCACCAGCGCGCCGCCATACCCCTTGATCAGATTCAAGCGCGGATCGACCTCATCGGCGCCGTCGAAGTCGATATCGATCCGGCCCGCGTCAGCCAGCGATATCAACTCGATTCCGACCGAACGCGCCAGCTCTTCGCTGGCGTGCGAGGTCGCCACGCCGCGCACCTTGATTCGGCTCCTGCCGAGCGCTCGGATGAATGCCGCCGCGGCCCGTCCGGTGCCCAAGCCCAGTGTCTGGCCGGGTTTTACAAAGCGCAGGGCGTATTGTCCCAGCAGGTCTAGTTCGGGTCGATCGTTTTCCATTTCAATCTTTGGGTCGGGAATGTATGCGCATCAGGCCGGCGCCTTGCCCAACAGCTGCATTAACTCATGCCGCGTCTCGATATTGGTGCGGAATACGCCCAGCATCGCGGAGGTGGTGATATAGGAATTTTGCTTTTCGACTCCGCGCATCCGCATGCACATATGCTCGGCTTCCAGCACGACGGCAACACCAAGCGGATCGATCGCCTCCATAATCGTGCGCGCAATCTGCGTCGTCATGCGCTCCTGTACCTGGAGCCGCCGCGCGAATATCTCAACCATCCGCGCCAGCTTGGACAGGCCGACAATCTTGCGGTTTGGAAGGTATGCGACGTGCGCCTTCCCCATGAACGGGAGCAGGTGATGCTCGCACAGCGAGTAAAAATCGAGATCTTTGCACAGGATCATCTCCTGGTATCCTTCGCCCTCAAAAAGCGCGCCATTGATGATCTCTTTCGGATCCTGCGCGTATCCGCGCGTCAGGAATTGAAGCGCTTTGGCCACGCGTGCTGGCGTGCGGCGCAATCCTTCGCGACTGGGATCTTCTCCCATATGCCGCAGCATCACGCGGACAGCGTCCTCGACGCGGCCCTGCTCTTTCCCGGTGGCGCGCCCGGAACGCGCGCCGTTGCCCGTGGTAGTGCGGTTCATTTCCGGTTCTCCTTGCGCCATTTGTTAAATTCGAGCGCCAGCTCGATCGCCAGGGATGGCCCCCCGCCGCTCATGATATTAAAGCCTCCCGCATCATTGGCCAACGATGTCATCAGGAGCAGATTTTCGCTCAAAGAAAACTTGCGGGCGGCTTCTTCATCCATACCCACATAACGTTCGAGGTAGGACGCGGCGCCGCTTAAGTCCTTTACCTGTTCCTTCATGTACCGGGCCATCGCCGCGCGTTTGATCGGCATTATCCCCAGCATCGCGTCGATACCCATATTCTTCGCCTCGCGTACGAAATTGCGCGCGGTACCGGCCTCGAACACGGGCTGCGTAATCACAAATCGCGCGCCGGCGGCGGCCTTGCGCTTGAGCGAATCGATTTCGCGGTCGAAATTCTTCCGGTTCGGGTTTGCAACTGCGCCGGCGATCAGGCTCGGCGGCATCTTGAGCGGTGCCCTGCCTTCCCCCGTATCGCCTCGATTAAGCGCACCCACCATATCGAGCAGCGCGAATGGATCTATATCGTGCGCAGGAATGATCCTCCCGTCCGTGTCAGGCGCTACCTTGTCGCCACGAAGCGCAACGACTGCGTCGATGCCAAGTGCGGCCGCGCCCAACAGGTCCGATTTTAAAGCGAAGCGATTCCGGTCGCGGCATGACACATTCAGGACGACGGGAATTCCCAGCCGCTGCTTGACGATGCCGCCAAACACGAGCGCCGACATCTTCACGCGCCCCAAGGAATTGTCGGTCAGATTGATCGCATCGACCTGACCCCGGAGCGCGGCCAGCCGCGTAATCATCGGGTCGGGATTGATTCCCCGCGGCGGAGAGACTTCCACCCAAAGGGAAGGACGACGCTCAAGGATCGATGCCATCGCGATGTTAAGTCAAAGACGGCCGTAACCGAGGCAGGGATAGCGGGCCGTTCCCCTATGCGTGCCGGCGCTCGGTCGCCTTAACCTTCTGATACTTGCGATAATCGTAGCCGGTCGCCATCGCCATCAGGAGCGGCTCCATTCCGCCTTCCCGCTCGCGGCGAAGCACGCGCAGGCGGTCGAAATATTCGCGGAAATCCTTGTCCACGCGCGCGCGACCGTCAACCGGCCGCAGGTAAAAGTCATGCAGACGGGTTACCGTAAACCGCAGCGACGAAAACCGCAGTTCGTTGGGAAACGCATCCCATTCCGCAAGCGACAGTGTCCGCACCGACTCGTAGCCCTGCAGCAGCCGCCGAAACCGATCCAGAGAGTACATGCCATCGACAAAGCAAAGCGCATTGACCGCAGTGGCAAGATCGAAAATAAATTTACCGCGGCACGCCGCCTCAAAATCGAGCATTGCCGTCAATCGCTCGCCGCGAAACAGAAGATTGTCGGCAAACAAATCGCCGTGGATGATTCCCTTGGGCAATTTGCCTTCGAGATAGCGCGTCAGATACTCGACTTCGTCGTCCAAAGCACGACAGATTTTCCGGAAATAGCTCGGCAGCCGCGACCGGACATTGATGTATAAGTCGGCGATCCGTTCGAAGCTGAAGCGGTTGTCGATTCCCTTTTTGTAACCCTTGCCGATCACGTGAAGATTTCCGAGCGTGCGGCCGATCGTTTCAAGCTGCGAGAACTTCATCCGTGGAGGCGCAATTACCCGCCCCTCCTGATACCGGAATAGAGACACGCATCGGTGGTTGAAGCTTCGATGCAGTCGGCCCATCCGATCTTGCAGTGGATGCGGACATTGAAACGAATGGCGTCGCAGGAAGACCAGCAGGTCGAGTTCGCGCTTTAATTCGTTCTCGCTCTTGACCTCATCAACCCGCAATAGGAATTTCCCCTTGGCGGTTTCGAGTAGATAGTTGGTGTTGACGGAACCTTGCGCAATTCCCGACGCGTTCGTGACCCGGCCCAAGCCGTAGTCATCGGCGATTTCCCGCAGAAACGGTTTGGTCAATTCAGTATAAACGGCCATTAAATTATAGAAGTCGCGCGGGTCAGAGGACCACCGCGCAAGTCTAGGGCGCGCCTGCCACCGGGTCAACTAGGGGGCTTAAAACCAGCACTGGATGGGGGTTTCGTTACATCACCGAATCTAACCGTCCGAGAGCCGAACCAAATTCAAGCGAATCCACAGCACCTCGTTCGGTCGATAATCTGCAGGGTTGTATGCCGTTCACGACAGTCAATCGTGAACGCAATTTAAGCAGTTCGCGTCCAGTTGCTGGCCAGCCTTGACCCAAGGTTGCTCGAAATCATTGGGTGATCCGTTCGGTTTCCACCCTTGGCTCGCCTGCATACCAGCTTATCTTTATCTAATAGAAATCGAACTTCTTATGTGATACTGGAGCCTGCGCACTAGTATCGACTCAACGGGGAAAACCTTAAGCTGGCCAGATTTAATTTGACCAACGGAGCAGGATTTGCTAATTTTGCTGCAGGTTAGAGTTTCCGTAGCCTAACGCTGCTTTAGGTTTGCTCCGTCTGGGAATACGGAGCATGGGAGGGAGAGCGGAAAAATCTAGTCGCCTGCAGTTCGGATTTTAGAGAAGGGGCGTTCCGACCTCCAATGAGGGTCAGGATTTTTATTGCATCCTGTACGGGCTGCGATTGGAGTACTGACCACCCTAGGATCGGATCGTAGAGGCAACTCAACGATCGGATCGTAGGGAGGATTCGGAAAGGATGCGCGGACGTGGGCAACGTCTGGTGCCTGAGATTGCTGATCTTATCATGCTCACAGTGGCGGTGGCCGTTGTGGCAGCGATGTGGGGAGGCGGCAATAACGCAGGCGCGGCCAATACGGTCGCCGGACAGCTTCTGATCATTGGAGGCGACACTGGGGGCAACCTGCTCGTTTCCGGTACGACTCAGACGCCCAGCGGCCTGTTTGATAACTCAACCAACGCAGTTCAAATCTTCGACCCGACCGTAGGCGCTCAAGGCGGATTCGTATCGGGCGATTTCACCGTTTACACTGGAAAGACCGAGGGATCGTGGGCAACCACGCTTTCCGATGGTAGGATCCTGATTACCGGCGGAACTAATTGCAGCGGCGGACATACGCAAACATTCTTTTGCGCTGCGTTAAATACGGCCGCAGTTTATGCTCCAGGAACCAACGGGTTTACCGCGACCTCAAGCACGATGAATCACCCCAGGGGAGCGGGGCTGGCAAGCCTGATCGCCGGTTCGGGCACCAACGAAGATGGGGATGTACTGGTGGCCGGTGGATACACCGGTAACATGACCTTCGCATCATCCGGGTTTTCGATTCAATCCAGTGGTGCAACAAACACCGCTGAGATCTTCGTGCCATCGTCAGCCACCTTCACCGCGACTACCAACTCGATGGTTACAGCGCGAACAAATTTCATCATGGCCCCACTCACCAACCAGTCTGGCAAGGTCCTCATCGCGGGTGGCGATACCAGCTCCTTTTTCCAAGCCACGACTAACAAATCGGAACTATTTACGCCGGGAACGCTCCCCGGAGGCACCTTTGCGGCAGCCGGAAACATGGTAACCGGACGCGAGTTGGCTGCATGGACAGTGCTGAATCCGAGTGTGGTAACTTCCGGCACTCTGGCCAACGACGTGTTGGTCGTAGGCGGCATCAATGCAACCGCCCCGACGATCGGCTCCACGCTGGCAACGGCGGAATTATTCAATCCTTCGGCAGGCACGTGGACAGCAACCGCAAATAATACTTCGCAACCTCGCGCAAATCAGTCACAGGTATTGATCGCGCCGCCGGCGACCGCGCTCACGGGACAGATCCTTGTTGCAGGCGGCGAAAATATGACGGATACGCTTGGCGATTTGACCGGGCTGACGCAGGCGATCGATCGGACCGCCGACTTGTTTGATGCCATTGGTACCTCGCCCGGATTTACGGCAACCGGGTCAATGGTCGAGGGACGCGCAGGAGCTACGGTGGCGCTGTTGACGACCGGCTCCGAGGCCGGCGAGATCCTTGCGCTTGGCGGTGAATGGTGCAACGGAAGCACGGGCAACAATGGCGCTTGCTATGAGGCCGGTAGCGGCCAGGATACGGCCAGCCCGAAAACACAGATCGAGGTGTTCAATCCATCTGCCGGAAGCTGGGCGTCGTCGGCACCAACAATGAGCCCGGATATCGCGGCGGCCGCCGCCTTCGGCATTTTGATTCAAGCAACGCCGACCGCGACGACAACCGAAACCGTTACCAGAACACAGACTGCGACATCGACTGTAACAGTTACAGTTAGCCCGACGGTAACATCGACTGCCACAACCACCCCGACCGCAACGGTCACGGTTACTCGTTCTCCAACGGTCACCGCCACGTTTACCTCGACACGATCTCCGACAGCGACAGTCACCGCGACCGCAACTGCGACCCGATCCCCAACAGTCACCGCAACGGCAACCGCAACCGCCTCGCCAACCCTCACGCCAGCTACTTCGGTGTTATTCGTGGCGGACGCCGGCAACGGGAGCGTGACGGGTTACGTTCCGGGCTCCAATGGCAATGTCTTTCCGGGAGTAACGATTAGCGGCGGGAATACCGGCCTCAATTCGCCGGAAGGGGTCGCGCTGGACTCGAGCGGAAAAATTTATGTGGCGAATAATGGAGGGAGCGGAAGTGTAACGGTTTATTCGGCGGGCAGCAATGGCAATGTAACGCCGGCAGCGACCATCACCGGCGCCAATACCGGGCTCAACGGGCCGTATGCGGTTGCGCTGGATTCCAGTGGAAACATCTATGTTACGAACCAGTTTGCCAATAGCGTGTCGGTCTTCGCCGCGGGTAGCAATGGCAACGCAACACCCACCAACTCGATCGCCGGTGGCAACGGTGGCCCCACCGGTACCGGCATATTCGGGCCTTTTGGCATCGCGGTCGATTCGACCGGCAACATTTACGTTACCAACGGGCTGGTCAATAGCGTCAATGTGTATGCCCCCGGCAGCAACGGCCAGGCGCTACCCAACAACGCTTTCCTGTGCAGCGGCACCAACGCGACGATATGCGGAGGGGGCACGGGGCTGAACGGTCCGCACGGCATTGCACTGGACATGAGCGGAAACATCTATGTGGCCAACGCCGGCGGCAACAGCATCACCGTGTACCCGGCCGGAAGTACCGGGAACGTAACGCCGAGCGCGACGATCTCAGGCGGCAGCACGGGGCTGAACACGCCGGAGGGGATTACGCTCGACGCGGGGGCTAATATATACGTATCGGATAATGGGAGCACCAGCGTGACGATCTATGGATCGGGGAGCAACGGTAACGTGGCACCCAGCGCAACCATCAATGGCGCCGCCACCGGTCTGAATGGCCCCGTCGGCGTCGCTTTTATGCCGCCTACCCCTACTACCACCGCGACAGCGACTGCGACGGTCACCAGAACTGCGACTGCGACGCGGACCGCGACTGGCACGCGCACGAC
Source organism: Binataceae bacterium (SeqCode) (assembly GCA_035524375.1). Lineage (GTDB taxonomy): Bacteria > Desulfobacterota > Binatia > Binatales > Binataceae > Binatus. The sequence continues at coordinate 24,586 of DATKOZ010000007.1, forward strand.
GACGACGACCGTAACCTTGACGGCAACCACGACCGCGACCCCCACCCTGACAATGACGGTAACAGCCACGACTACTGCAACTACCTCACCGACGGTCACCCGTAGCCCGACCGCCACGTTAAGTCCGACGCTCACAACTACGGCAACCCCGACGACGACGGTTACGGCAACGATCACCCGATCACCGACAGCGACGGTTTCGCCAACTATGACTCTAACTACGACCGTGACCGTAACGGCGACCGTTACCACCACCAGAAGTCCAACCGTGACCGTTACTGCAACTGTAACCGCAACCCCAACTTCAACTACGACGGCAACAGCGACCCGGACTGCGACGCCCACCCGTACTTCGACTGCGACTCGAACGGCGACGGCGACCGCGACCGCAACCGTTACCGTCACACCCACGCCAACGGCGACCCCGGCTCTGTTTGTCGCGGATGCGGGCAACGGCAGCGTGACCGGGTATGTTCCAGGCGCCAATGGCAATGTCTTTCCGGGAGTAACGATTAGCGGCGCGAATACCGGCCTCAATTCGCCGGACGGGGTCGCGCTGGATTCAACCGGGAAAATTTATGTCGCGAACAATGGCGGGAGCGGGAGCGTGACGGTCTATTCGGCGGGCAGCAACGGCAATGTAACGCCGGCAGCGATCATCACCGGCGCCAATACCGGGCTCAACGGTCCGTATTCGATTGCCGTGGATTCCAGTGGAAACGTCTATGTTACGAATCAGTTTGCCAACAGCGTGTCGGTCTTCGCCGCGGGCAGCAATGGCAACGTAACACCCACCAACTCAATCGCTGGCGGCAACGGTGGCCCCACCGGTACCGGCATCTTCGGGCCGTTCGGGATCGCGGTTGATTCAAACGGGAATATTTACGTCACCAACGGGCTGGTCAATAGCATCAATGTGTATGCCGCCGGCAGCAACGGGCAGGCAATGCCGAATAACGCTTTCCTGTGTGGCGGCGCCAATGCGACGATTTGCGGTGGCAGCACCGGGCTGAATGGACCTCACGGCATTGCCCTGGACTTGAGCGGCAATATTTATGTGGCCAACGGGGGCGGCAACAGCATCACCGTGTATCCTGCCGGGAGCACCGGAAACGTTACGCCAAGCGCCACTATCTCCGGCGCCAGCACGGTGCTGAACACGCCCGATGGAATTACGCTGGATTCGGGCGCGAACATTTATGTATCTGACAACGGGAGCACCAGCGTGACGGTCTATGGATCGGGGAGCAACGGCAACGTTGCGCCCAGCGCTACCATCAATGGCGGCAACACGGGACTAAGCGGCCCGATCGGCATCGGGTTCATCCCGCCCCATTCCACCCCTACGTCAACCGCAACTGCGACGGCAACCGCGACCGCGACCGCCACTCGAACTGCAACTCAGACCGCGACCGCAACAGTGACGCCTGTGACCACGATCACTGTGGGGCCCGCGTCGTGCAGTTCGGGCAGCGCCGTGGAAGGGAACACCTCGACTACGTGCGTGTTCTCGTTAAACAACACCGGGTTTACCAATCATGCGATCGTCACCAGCATCGCGATTGACGATCCGCTGGACTTCGGGGTGTTCTTCACCGACTGCCAGGCGCCCGGGGGAATCCCCGCGCAGTCTGGATGTTCGATCAACGTGTCGTTCACGCCGCAGAGTACCGGCGCGTATACCGCACACATGCACGTGTTCGACAACGCAACCTCCAGCCCGCAGGCGGTTACATTGACCGGAACCGGGACGTTGCCGCCGCCCACGACGGACACAATCACTCCTAATCCACTGGACTTCGGCGGCTCGCCGGTGACAGTGGCCAACGAGCAATTCGTGACGGTGAACAACACCGGTTTCACCAATCCGCTGGTGCTGCAAACCCTCACGCTGACGGATACGACGGCGGGCTATACGGGACCGAATGAATTTTCACTGGTGCCGGGAGATTCGAGCTGTCCGATCGAGCCGGCGGGCCTGGGTCCGCAAGCCAGCTGCATCCTGGCGATTGCATTGACTCCAAGCGCGACGCATGTGGACTCGACTATCACAGGAACTCTGGTCGTGACTGGCAACGCTACGACCAGCCCGCAGACTATCAATCTGACCGGTTACGGTGTATCCGGAATCACTCCGGACGGGGATTGCTTTACGGCGGCGTCCGGCGCCTGTGATGCGACGCAGAGCAGCGTCGGATTTTCCGGTAAATCGTGCCTGATTGATACCGGCACCTGCACAACAATTGCCGGTCCCGGATGCCATTGCCAATAGATTGCATTGAACCGTAGCCATCGCTAAAGAACGATCCCGTGGCAACCAAGAAGAAATCGCAGCCAACGGCCGGAAAGAGGCCAGCCAAACCCCTGTCCAAAAAGGCCCCCGGCAACGACAGCCTGAAATTGGAAGGCAAAGCCGCTCCCGCCTTTGTTCTGCCTGATGCAGACGGACAAAGCGTCGCACTCAAGGACATGATAGGGAAGCGCAATCTGGTACTTTACTTTTATCCCAAGGATATGACCCCGGGATGTACGGTCGAGGCATGCAGTTTCCGCGACAATAGCGATCGTCTCCAGGCGCTGGGCGCCAGTGTGGTTGGCATCAGTGCGGACTCATCCGCTTTACATACGAAATTCACCGAAAAACATTCTCTGAATTTCCCACTCTTGGCGGACCCGGAAAACAAAGTCACCCGGGCGTATGGCGTGTACAAGAAGAAATCGCTATACGGCCACGAATTTATGGGAATCGAGCGGACGACCTTCATAATCGACAAGTCCGGAGTCATCCGCAAGGTTTTCTCCAAGGTGAAGGTGGACGGCCACACGGACGAGGTCATCGCGGCGCTCAAAGCGCTGCGATGACCTCATCCGCAATTCCAGCCGTCCCGGTATCCCCCAGGCGACGACTTCGTTGTTAGTCAGGGGTGCAGCCCGGATCGCTTGGATCCGGCGCCGGCGCGGCCGGCACACCCGAATTAAGCGACGGTGAGCGCGTAAAGTCGAACATGTCCTCAAGCGTCAGCGCGTTGGCATCGCGCAACGTCATCGCGGGATGCGGCAATGCGGTCGTTGTGGTCATGAAGCGCTTCTCGATGAAAGCATCGATTGAAGTGTGATCGCCAACCGTATGCGATACATAATGCCGCTTTGAAAAAGGCGATACCGCAATCAGCGGGACTCGGAACCCGTACTGATTGAAGTTGGGGCAATCCCTTGGAAACGGGCCGGTTGGTGTAAAGTCAGGGCATAGCTCCGCAACGGCTCCCTGACTGGCGGCGCAGTTATACCCGCCGCCGGGAAGTTCGCTCTCCGGCGGATTTGACAGATCTGCACATTGTCCCGGGCTGATTCCATCCGGATTGAGAGCGCCGGCTTGCCTTGCTCTAGGCGGTGGAACATGATCGTAGGTGCCACCATGCTCGTCGTAGGTTATGAAGATGACGGTGTCTTTCCAGCTCGGGCTGTTCCGAACCGCCGCTACGATCTGTGAAATCAGGTATTGCCCCTTGCGAATATCGGACGGGGGATGCTCGTCGCTTTCGTCGGCGGGCACCAGAAAACCGAAATTCGGGTCCACGTAAGCCACTTGGGGCAAATTGCCGGCGGCGGCATCCGTGGCAAACTGGGTGATTGGCGCCAAATTGTTCGACAAGAACGGACGCGCGTCAATTGACGTCGGGACGTCGGAGTAGTAGTCGATCCATGATACTCCGTATTTGTCTAGCAGGTCATAAATCGTGCCGGTGATTGGGCGGTAGCCTGCGGGAATCGGGGGAATATCTTCACTCGTCGATACATGCCCGAATGAGGTTGCGGCAATCAGATACGCGCGATTCGGAAATGTCGGTCCGATCAGCGAGCAGAAATAGCGATCATCAATCCCAAACGTCTCGGCCAGCCCGTAATAAAAAGGAAGATCATCTCCCGTATAATAACCCATCGTATCATGATCGGTCGGCTGGACATCGGGAAACGACACGTCATTTCGCAATATGAATCCGTTGTTCGGCGTTGACACGATCGTGCTGATGGGCGACATCCAGTTTGCTTCGAAGTGGCTCCCAACCCAACCATGATCCATGTCCGAGCCAGTGCAAAGTCGCGGATCATGAAACGATGATACCGGGTTGCCGTTTTCATCGGGGTTCGAATTCGTGCAATTTAGGCTGCTTCCCGAACCGGTGCAGGTGAGCCCATCGACACAGCGATGATCGCCCTCCACCCTGCCCTTACATCGATGGTAGGGGCCATGGGATGCGTAAGGTAGCGCGCCGAAGTAGTTATCGAAGGAATGGTTTTCCATCATGATGACGACCACGTGATTGACCTTCCGCAGGTCGCCATCGGCATGAGCCTCAACAGAACCGAGCGATAGTCCAGCAGCGAGAAGGCACAGCTGCCCCCAAAAAATCACCTTTTGTGTCAACAAAACCGACCTCCGTAATATCGCCGTAACAGTATCCGATGTTACGGTACCTTTCAGCTATGAGCATAGATGACGCCGGTATTTCAACCGGCGTCAGCAGGCCATGCGACACGAGCTGTGGTTCCTTTTGTAGTGGAAGAAATTTCGCCCAAATGCGCGAGATGAAGTCAGGCGCGACGCGGACCTGCCTGTCATAGCGGACTTGGCGCACTGAGCATGCGCAAAGCCGCCCCATCATCTATACGCTAACCGCCGCAGCCACTGTCGTCCGGTCCGGGTGGAACTGGCGTAGGAAGCGCCGCATTGAGCGAGGGCGAATGGTCGAAATCGAACATGTCCTCGAGCGTGTCGGCGTTGGCGTCGCGAAGAGTCAGTGACGGATGCTTGGATTTGCCCTTCCGGGTCATGAATATCTTTTCGATCAGAGCGACCAGCGACGTGTGATCGCCAAGCGCGTGCGATACGTAATGCCGCTTTGAAAACGGGGATACCGCAATCAATGGCACTCGGAAGCCGTACTGATTAAAGTTCGGGCAATTCTGCGGATACGGTCCCGAAGGTGTAAACCCTGGGCACATATCGGAGACCTCGCCCTGGCTGAAACCGCAGTTGGCGCCTCCGCCGTGCTGTTCGCTCGCAGGCGGATTTGACAAGTCGGCGCACTGGCCCGGATTAATTCCATCCGGACTGATCGCATGGTTTTGGATAGCCTCGGGAGGCTTGACGTGATCGTACGTGCCGCCGTGCTCATCCTTGGTGATTATAATTATGGTGTCCTTCCACAGCGGGCTGGTCCGGACGGCATTCACGATTTGCCAGATGAAATAGTCATCCCTGCGCACATTATTCGGCGGCGACCCGTCGCTCTCTTGGGACGGATCCAATATGCCGAAATTGGGATCGACCAGCGAAAAATCAGGCAGATTTCCGGCCGCCGCGTCAGTTGCGAATTGCGTGATCGGCGCGATATGCGGCGAGATGAAGGCGCGGATGTATGCGGATGATGGAATGTCGGAATAGTAGTTGACCCAAGAAACGTTGAACTTGTCCATCAGATCGAACAGCGTGCCCCTAAGCGGCCGGTACCCGACCGGCAGCGGCGGGATCGCTTCGGCGGTGGTGATATGGCCGAACGAGGCTCCCGCCATGTAGTACAACCGGTTCGGCAAGGTAGGACCGATCACCGAGCAAAAATAGGTGTCGTCAATGGAAAAGGTATTGGATAATCCGTAGTAAACGGGCAGATCGTCCTGTGTGTAAAATCCCATCGTATCGCGAACGAACGGCTGTTCAGGACCGTTGTCGGTGTCATTCTGGAGCACAAATCCGTTGTTGGGACTCCAATTGAAGGTGTCGTCGGGATACTGCCAATTGGCCTCATGATGGCTCTGCTCCCATCCATGATCGAGGCCTGAAACGTCACATAAGCGCGGGTCGTGGTAAGCAAAAACCGGGTTCCCGTCTTCATCCGGATTCGAATTCGCGCACGTGAAATTCCCGCCCGAATCCACCGTGCAAGTGAGCCCATCAACGCATCGATGATCGGACCGCTTCTGTTTGGCGGAACAGGTATGATACGGGGAGCCCGGAGCATAGGTCAGCGCTCCCAGGAAATTGTCGAACGAGCGATTTTCCTGCATCACGATAACCAGATGCTTGACCTTCCATAGGTTGCCATCGGCGCGAGCCGTGGCAGCATTCACGCCAAACATGCCAATCGCGATGAAAAGCGCGGCCAGCCTGATCCTTCGCACTCTCATGATTTCAGTCTCCGAATCTTACGCGCTCTCGTTGGCTCCGTTCAATCGCAGTTGGTCCTTATTCCGGGAACGGACATCCCGGATCGCTGGGACTTGGTTGCGGAGGGGTTGCAGGCAATTCCGCATTTTTTGACGGCGACGCCGAGAAGTCAAACAAATCCTCCAAGGTGTCGGCGTTGGCATCGCGCAGGGTCAGCGCGGGATGGCTGGGCGCGCGCCCGCTTTTGGTCATGAATCGTTTTTCAATGAATGCCAGGATGGACGTGTGATCGCCCAGCGTATGTGAGACGTAGTGCGGCTTGGAAAACGGCGATACCACCATGATAGGGACCCGGAATCCAAGCTGATTGAAGTGCGCGCAGGTGGGCGGATACGGCCCCGTCGACGTGAATCCGGGGCAAATTGCCGCTGCATTTTCCTGGCTTACGGTGCACTGGATGCCACCGCCCGGCTGTTCACTTTGCGGTGGATCTGACAGATCGGCACACTGGCCCGGCTCGATCCCATCGGGGTTAAACGCGTGGGCCTGCGGCGCCTCGTGCAACGGAACGTGATCGTAAAACCCGCCGTTCTCGTCATACGTTATGAAGACCACGGTGCTCTTCCAATCGGGACCGTTTCGAACCGCGTTCAACACCTGAGATACGAAGTACGGCCCCGCCCGGATGTCGGCGGGTGGATCCTCGTCACTCTCCTCTGCGCGAGGGCTTATCACCCCGAAATTCGCCTCGACCCACGAGACGGGCGGCAGCGCGCCTGCGGCGGCGTCCACAGCGAACTGGTCGATCGTAACCAGATGCGGCGACAGGAACGGGCGAAAGTAGCCTGTACTAGGAACCTCGGAGTAGTAGTCGGTCCACGGCACGTTGTATTTATCGAGCAGATCCATGATGTCGCCGGTGATTGGCAGGTATCCCTGTGGAATCGGCGGCAGGGTTTCCGAAGTCGTAAGGTGGCCGAACGAGGTTGCCGCATAGATATAAGCGCGATTTGGGAATGTTGGACCCGGCACCGATGCGTGGTAGTTATCGTCGATCGCAAATTCCTGTGCGAGATCGTAATAGAACGGAAGATCGTCCTGCGTGTAATAGCTCATTGTCGTGTTGGTGGGATCGCTGGGTTCATTCCAGCGGACGAAGCCGTCGTTGGGACTGTAAAATATGGTGTCGGCGGGATGAAACCAGTTCCCGTCATGGTGTGCGGCATGCCAATCGTGGTCGGGACTGAATGAACAAGCGTTCGGCTGGTGATAGATCACGACGGTGTTGCCTTCGAGGTCGGGATTCGAGTTGGTGCAATTCAGGCTTCCGTCGAAATTCTTAGTGCAGTCCAGTCCGCTCACGCATCGGTGATCGTTCCGCGAATGATCGGCGCTACATGAGTGATAAATGCTGCCGGGCGCATATGGCAGGGTTCCAAAATAGTTATCGAAAGAATGATTCTCCTGGACGATCACAACCACATGCTTCACCTTGCGCAGGTCGCCATCGGCTCGAGCCGGTCCGGCGCCTGCCGTTAGCATGGTCGCGGTCAAGAGAACTGCGGTCGCCAACAACGTACCGTGTTTCACTAAATCACGCTCCAAACAGCAGAAAGTTCTTCTAACTTATTCGTACCGTCAGCAAATTGGAAACACCTCCATCGATTAATTCAGCATGAACCCGCTCCCGATCGAGGTTACATTGGATTGAATCGACGGGCGGTTTCGCCGATACTTTGGGGTTCGCAGTCGAAAATTTCGGTGAAGCGATGGCGAAGCAGGCGTCAGCGGAAATTGACTTTGAAAAGAGCGGCGGCGTGGTTCCCGCAATCGCCGTGGACCATGCATCGGGCAGGGTCTTGATGGTCGCGTACATGAACCGTGAGGCATTCGACGAGACCGTCGCCACTGGACGCGCCTGCTATTTCTCTCGCTCGCGCAACCGGCTTTGGCGCAAGGGCGAAGAGTCGGGCAATTTCCAGGTTGTGCGCGAGATTCGGCTGGACTGCGACGCCGACACCATCCTCCTTTCGGTTGAGCAGCGCGGTGACGGGGCCGCATGTGCCGAAGGATACGAGTCGTGCTTCTTCCGCAAACTCGACGGCGATAGTTGGCGCGTCGTCGACGATCGCAAGGTCGATCCGGCCAAATATGGGCCCGGTTACGGCCATAAGAAAAAGCCGGCCTGACGGGCCGCAAACAGGACGGAATTATGGCGGCCGGAAAAGTGCTGAAATTCGGAATTCCAAAGGGCAGCCTCGAGCAGCAGACGCTTGAGTTGATGCGCCGGTCGGGATGGCGGATTACTGTGGGCTCGCGATCTTACATACCCAGCGTCGACGATCCTGCGCTCAGCTGCCGAATCCTGCGTCCGCAGGAGATGCCCCGATACATCGCCGACAGCTCCCTCGATGCGGGCATTACCGGCAGCGACTGGATAGTGGAGAATAACGTCCGGCTGCAAACAGTTGAGACTTTCGTCTACGCCAAGGCGACTCTAAAGCCTTCGCGATGGGTCTTGTGCGTGCGCGAAGATTCGCCAGTCAAGCGGCTGGAGGACTTGCGCGGGGGCAGGATCGCGACGGAAATCGTCGAGTACGTCAACCGCGTCCTCAAGCAGCGCAGAGTCGATGCCGAAGTTGAATTCTCATGGGGCGCGACCGAGGCCAAGGTCGCTGAAGGTATCGTCGACGCAGCCGTGGATGTCACCGAAACCGGCTCATCGCTGCGCGCCAATGGCCTGCGAATCGTCGAAGAATTGCTGATTTCGACTCCAGTACTGGTAGCCAACCCGGTGGCGTGGACGGACAAATGGAAGCAGGCGAAGATTCGCCAAATCGGGGTCCTCATCCGGGGCGCATTGGATGCGGAGAATCGCGTCGGCATCAAGATGAATGTCGCGAAGAAAAACCTCGAGAAAGTAATTGGCCTGCTGCCGTCGATAACCGCCCCGACCATCTCGCATCTTTATCCGGCGCCCTCGCTCAAGGGAAAAGAATGGCTAGCGGTAGAAACCGTGATTGCCGAGCACACCGTTCGCGAATTGTTCCCCAAGCTGCTTGAGGCCGGCGCCGTCGGCATCGTCGAGTTCCCATTGAACAAGATCATATAACCGTGGAGCCCGATACCGCGCGCCCTGATGCTCCTCCTCCTCCTTCTTTCAGCGGTGACGTGGCCGCGGGTCATGCGGCGACGTGGGCGTTCGCCGCAATGGTTGCAGTTCTGGTCGCGGTCCGGGTTGGATTTTGGGCAACTTCCGCCACGATCCCCTTTAACGACACCTGGGACTACTGGAACAACGCGCGATTCTTTAGGGACCTCAACTTCGCCAACTACGACGGCGTGCGTGCACCCGCCTATCCGCTCCTGGTGCTCGCCTGCGGATTGGATGGGAACATCGTCCGGATCGTACAGCACACAATGGGCGTCGCGATTGCGTCGATGCTGTTCTGGATTGTCTATCGCAGCGCGCGGAGCTGGCCGCTCGCGTTCACTACGGGATTGCTCTACGGCCTGAGCCTGCGTCCTCTTGTTTACGAATCGACGCTGTTGTCGGAGACGCTTTGCACCTTTCTCCTGATGCTGGCGGTGGCGATATTCGCCCGGATGGCTTTCGACGGAAAAATCGGCCGCGTCCACCATGCCCTGCTCGGCGCGGCAATAGCGCTTACGACTCTATGCCGGCCGATGTACCTGTTTATCGCCCCGCTCTTCTTCGTCCTGTTGATCACGGAAGATCGCTCGCGGGATGTCGATTCGCGCGAAACCATACGGCGGCTGGCACTGTTCGCGGCGTTTTCGGTCATTCCGATGCTTGGATGGTGCGCATTCAATCTGAAAACCGTCGGCTATTTCGGACTCTCCACGCAGTTGGGATTCGACCTAACCGATCATTGCGTCCCGTTTATTGAATTGGCGCCGGCGCGTTATGCCCTCATTCGTGACCACGTGATCCCCGTAAGGAACGACATGATCGCCGCTACCGGGACAAGCGAGTATGCGGGCTTTCGCGCACTTTGGTCACCAGTCCCTTCGTATTACGTTCCGATGTCACGCGAACTCGCCAGGATGGCATTTCAAATGATTGTGGAGCACCCGATCCTCTATGGCGAAACGGTCGTCCATTCACTGCGCGGCTTTTGGACGGGCGTTCCGGCGCAGCGACCGGTCGCCTTTGGCAACCCGGTGCTTGCAGCTTGGATATGGTCGGCATGGAGAATGGAGCAACTTCTGCTGGCGATCCCGAACATCGCGTTCTTCATTTTCGCCGCGCTCGCGCTGTCCCAGCTGATCCAGGGCAAGCGGACGCCACGGTTCGCCCTTGCGATAATGTCAATCGTGATCGGCGCCTCACTGATTAGCTCAATGGTCGAGTACGAAGAGAACAACCGCATGTACTCACCGTCCTATCCGCTGGTGCTCTATTTCGTGATCGTATCCGCCTGGCGATACATTCCTGCCACCTTCCGCACATCGAAATGGAAATGGATTCCCGTGCCAATTTTCGTTCTCCTGCTGATAGTGGCGGTCGCCGGCTATCACTCTTGGGAGCAGACCTTGGAGTCTCCGGCGATCTCCGCCGCCGATGACTGGTTGAAAGCGATCGACGAATGCGCAGCGCATCGATGTTGGGAGCCGCCCAACGATCATGCGGAGCGGTTTCGCGACGTGGTCGGCGCTACCACTCTGAACCGGAAAACGGCGGGCCGGCTACAGTCGCGACGATTCAAACTCGCCAGATACGACACCGAGCTGACGTTTCGACCGCCGGCCCGATATGTTTACGTCGAGTTCGACAGCACTTTTGAAAAGGCCGGTTCGGTCCAGGAAATCGTTCTGGCGATGCAAGGAAATAACGGGCAGTGGAGTACCGTCGGCTATTCAGTAGCACCTCTGGATCAATACTTTTCCGGAGGGATCACTTTGCCTCGACAGTGGTGACAATGAGCTTGGCGGGTCATCCGTGATGCTAAACAACCGCGGGATGCCAATCTGTGGCATGCGCTGCAAGCCGCTGCTATATGCAGTTTCGATGAGGTCGGCATGTCTAGCACATTAAGGACCGAAACCAAGGACGGCATCCGCACAATCGTGCTGACGCGCGCCGCCGAGTACAACACGATCACGCCGGATCTGGGACGCGAGTTGGCCGCGGCAATCGATGAGGCCGACGCCGACCACGGCGTCCATGTAATTCTGCTTCGCGCCGAGGGTCCCGCCTTTTGCGCCGGCTATGGATTGGATTGGTCGACTCGCGCGCAATCGGGAGAAACCGAACGCAAGCGCGTGTGGGATTCCGTTGCCGACTACCGGATGATCTCGCGGTTCGTGGATGTGTACATGAAGCTTTGGTACGCCAGCAAACCGACGATCGCGGCAGTGCAGGGATGGTGCATCGGCGGCGGCACCGACCTGGTCCTGTGTTCTGACATCATAATCGCAGCTGAGAACGCCTCTTTCGGATATCCGCCCGCGCGCGTGTGGGGAACTCCGACCACCGCGATGTGGGTGTATCGGATGGGTTTGGAACGCGCCAAGCGTTACCTGCTCACCGGGGACGAAATTCCGGCGCGGGAGGCAGCGCGAATCGGACTGATCCTGGAGACAGTGCCGGAAACGGAATTGGAATCGCATGCGTTCGATTTCGCGCGCAGAATGGCGCGAGTCCCGGTAAATCAACTCCAGATGCTCAAGCTGCTGTGCAATCACACCGCGGAGAATATGGGGCTTGCCACCTCGCGTCTGATCGGGTCGCTGTTCGACGGCATCGCGCGCCATACGCAGGAAGGATTGGACTTCGTCGCCCACGCGCAAAAGACCGGATTTCGCCAGGCGGTGCGGGAACGCGACGATCCGTTCGGAGATTACGGTTCTGGCCCGCGCTCGAAGGGACGCTCGAAGCCGGCCAAGTCGAAGTAGCATCCGGGAGAAATTGCGATGACGGTTCGCGACACCTATTTTCCAATCGGTAACGGCCTGCAAATGCGCGCGGCGATGGCGGCGCCGGAGGACAATGCTCGCCATCCAGGCGTCATCGTGATTCACGAAATTTTCGGGCTCAATAACGACATCCGGCGTCTGACCGGCAAAATGGCCGATCTCGGATACGTCGCACTCGCACCGCATTTGTATGATCGCCCGGGTACGCGCCTGCTATGCATCGCGCGCACGATGATGGCGCTCTCCCGCGGCGAGGGCGATGCGTTCACCGACCTCGAGGCCGCACGTGTCTATTTGCAACAACAGCCCAATGTCGATCCGGCGCGTATCGGCGTAATCGGCTTTTGCCTGGGCGGCGGCTTTGCGCTGCTGTTCGCGGTGCGGGCTCCGCTCCAGGTTGCGGCGACCTTTTATGGCGATGTACCCAAAACCGCTGACGGGCTTCGCGGTGTATGCCCCGTCCTGGGCGGCTATGGCGAGCGAGATCGGATGTTTGCGACCAATGGCCGGCGGCTGGAAAAGCTATTGACCGAGATGGGAATCGATCACGACATCAAGGTGTACGATGGCGCCGGCCATAGCTTCATGAGTCAGAACACCGGCCTGATGGCTACGATTGGAAGAATCGGCCCGATGCACGTCGGCTACAATGCAGACGCCGCCGAAGACAGTTGGAAACGCATCGAGGCGTTCTTCGGCAAACATTTGGGAAGGTGAAAGCCGACAGATCGCACAGGCTAACGTCGGTGCAACTGCCTCAATCCCCCGACCAGTTGGGTTTGCGCTTTTGCGCGAATGCCAGCGGCCCTTCAATAACATCCTTGGAACGGAACAGCTTTGAAATGCCGTCGAAATGCTTCTCCAGCGCCTGCTCCAGCGGCAATCCAAGGCCGCCCATCGCCGATTCCTTGGTCGCGCGAATTGATGCCGGCGAGCATTCCAGAATCTCGTTCGCCCAGCGTTCCGCTGAGGCCATCAAGTCTTTTAGCGGTACGATCTCGTTGACGATGCCGAGCGAATGCGCATGCTGGGCGGTGATTTTCCTGCCGGTCAGCATCATTCCCATTGCGATTTTGAGCGGAATATGGCGGGGCAAGCGATGCACTCCGCCCGCCAGCGCCATCAATCCGACCCGAGGTTCCGGCAGTCCGAATTGTGCGTGATCGGCGGCGATGATGATGTCGCACGCCAGCGCGATCTCGAAGCCGCCGCCGAGCGCATAGCCGTTGACGGCCGCGATGATCGGCTTGACGATATCGAAGCGCGCGGTGATGCCGGCAAACCCACCGCGCGCCGGAACGATATCGGCGGTCGCCTTGGGATTTTCCGCGGTCCAGCGCAGGTCATTGCCGGCGGAGAAAGCCTTTTCGCCCGCCCCGGTCAGGATCGCCACCCACATCTCTTTGTCGGCGACGAAATCGTCCCACACCTGAGTCATCTCGGAATGACACGGCGGATGTAGCGCGTTCATCCGATCGGGCCGGTTCAGGGTGATGTGCGCGATATGCCCGCGCTTTTCGTATTTGATGAATTCTAAATTCATGGGCGTATCATTCTCCTCGATTCAATTTTCGTCAAGCAATTCGAAAAACGCGTCGATGCTGTGCATCAATTGACGGCGAATTTGGGCGCGCGTGCCCTCGATTACGTGCATCGTTACGCTTCCGGCCGCGCCGTCGGCCATCTCCACACGTGCCGGATCGATGGTGACAACCCCGCCCCGGTCAAATAGCCGCATCCCATACACCAGCGCCCCACGATGGGCGGCGCCCTTCACCAGCTTCAACTTCCGGGTCATCGGGTCCCCTCTCGCGCGAGATGTCTTCCGCTCTATAGCACACTGTGCCGGTCCGGTTTCGCCGTATTGACACGTGGGGGGGGGGGCACAGTAAGTGCTATGCGTCGGGCAGGGGTTCATCTATAGCATGGTCGCGCGCAGCTTTGCGCCGGAGGAGGGACTATGAACGCCGCACAACGCATCGTCCGCTTTCATCCAAGGCAGGCTCTACTAGCGATCTCGATTCTGTTCGCGTTCACGGCTCCGGCTGCCTACGCAACCACCACCGCGACGCTGTCGGCCACAGCGATTAATTTCGGTTCTTCGGTTCAGATCGGTACGACCGTTAATAGAAGTGTCAACCTGACCAACAACGGATTAACCGCGCTGACCGTTTCCGGCGCCACCCTCTCCGACCCAACCCAATTCGGCATTTTCAGCAACACCTGCCCCGCCGGCGGCGTTGCCTCCACTCAGACCTGCACGATTACGGTAGTTTTCACGCCGCAGAATCCCGGCGCGCAGAACGCTACGCTGACGATTTCCGACAACGCCGACACCAGCCCGCAAATTGTCAACCTGACCGGCACCGCCGCGGTGCAAA
>DATKOZ010000008.1:0-25257 GCA_035524375.1 Binataceae bacterium (SeqCode)
CGCCTGTTTCCATTCCGGCGTATCTTTCTGATTGCCTACGCTAAAAAGCACCTGTAATCATTGAAGAAATTGGGTTCGTTTGGTAATTTTTCTATTTTTTCCAGCCGAACTCCGATCGAACGGGGTTTTGCTTTTTTCGCAAACCTGAACACCCGGCATCAGCCATGAGAACTGCCCAAATCGCCTGACCCGCATGGTTAAGAGCCCGCCCCGAGAGCCGAAGCCCTGGGCTTGCCGTAGAGGATTCCCAGCGGCAGCCGAGAGAGCCGAAGGGGCGACCGCCTTGATTGTACCCTCTGTGCACCCCGAACATCAGGCTGAACCGTTCAGCCCTGAACCGATGCGGTCGAACGCTTTTCTCTCGATGTCATATATGGACCCGCGTGCGTGGCCGCCGCGCGCGAGGAATCCCGGATGCCTGCGAAGGGTCTTTTCGAAGCGGCGATTAGCATATCCTTGGCCGATTCGACAGCTTAGAGCCAGCGCCAATTAATCCCACCAAGGTGGGACACCATCGATAGTGGCTCGGCGCTGGCGTGTTTCCACTACCATTCCACCGGGCGACCAATACACACGACGAATCGGATCCTTCGACACAATGCTTCCGAGGTAAACGCCATTCTTCCGAAACCATCTGAACCGCTTGCTTTCCAATAGCCCAAACCCGCTGTCCGCAATAAGCAGGTTGCCGCTATTGAACATGTCAACCAGCGCACACAACGAATCATCTCGAAGCACATAAACACGGGTGTCCGTGAGGATGTACAAATATTCTCCGGTATCCATGATCTTGCTTGGCACAGCGCCCAGATCGTACACCCGCACACCTTCACCTTTTTCGTTCACGAGAACGATTCGCCCAGTTCGTCCGGCGAGATAGACGGAATCCGAACGTGCGGCGAAGCTCGCCGCGTAGATCCTATCGCTCGCGTATAATTCGCTCTGCTGATACGAAAATGTTAGCGCGAATTTGAGACCGTGTATTGTAAGTTCCTTCCGGTCCAATTCCTTTACGAACGTGGCACCGGTGTAGGCTGGTAACGCACTCCGATCAATACCAGTTAGTACTTCCGCAGCTGCGTTAAGCGCTTTCATTCGGTCGTCAGCGGACGGGTCACTGGGGTTGTGGTCGGGGTGCAGTTTCATCGCCAATTCCCGATATCGCCCCTTGAGGTCCTCCGGTGTGACGGGCAGCGAAAGACCCATTAAACTTAACGCGCTCTGTATTTCGACGCTCGTGGCAATTTTCGTGCTCGGTGTGCTGATCCGCTTCCAACCTTCCTCCATTGGCAGCTTAACGCCCCAGAGTCCTATACCTTTGCTACCGATGCACCAAGCCTCATCAACAGCGGTAAACAAATATCTCCCGTTGTCACGCGAGAGCGCAACACAACATAGATGTTTGAAAAGCTCGACCTGTGGGATATCAAACCGATTACGAAGGGCCTGAATTTCTGGGGCCTCTATTAACGCAGTCTCGAACAAAGGCTGCAGGCCGTCGTCGTAGGCGTGGACAACGCAGTCCGACGACATAGCGATTATGCCATGGCCAAGTGTGTGTACGCCGAGGTGGAACAGCTTGTGAGAAAACCCTGCCTTTGCGACTAACCGTCCAGACCGGTCATACCGAATGGCCGCAGCTTCAATGGGACCAAAGCCCTCAGCCCTGCCTAGATCGTCGATCATGAGGAGCCCGGAGTCCACCGAATACATTCTGCGAAAGGCACTGTCGGGGCGGTCAGCAGACGGCATCTTATCGACCGACGTGACGCGCCAGTCAGAATCACGAAGATCGAAAAGATCGTTTGCGTCCGGCGTTTTCCCGCGCTCGCGGCTTGATTGAGCTTCCTCCCACCGCATCGGTGCGCGAGGCAACGGCACATATCGGAGCGATGAAACATCGATTTTGTACAGCGGCGGAGCTTTGGAATCTGTTCGATGAGAGGAGACGAGCCGTTTAGGCACCCGCACGGGAGCTTCGTTGGATCCGGCCAGCACAAGCCTGTAATTCTGTCCTTCCTTGATTCGCACGATCTTGCCGCCCTTTTCGAGATACGAAATCAGGTTGGCTATATGCGCTCCATCTGTTGCGCCGATGAGTTGTTTGATGTCCGTCTGCAAGCAGCGAGGATTTGCCGCAACTGCTTGCTCAATCGCAGGAAACAGCCATCGATCCTGCAGGTGTTGTTCTACTGCGGTAATCCAAGGATCGAGTTCAGGGATCGAGGCAACAACCTTCTTCATTTCGGCGAGTCCGGCGTCATCACCAGCCAGCGCCAGCATAGTTCCGCCTTGCTGGAGCGCGGGTATCGAAGAGATGCCGAAGGAGCCGAAGTCCCGGAGGGACTCTCTCACGAACCCCGCGACATGTCGGAGGTCATCACGCGCAAGGGATGCGGCGCGCTTATAGTCATGCTTCGAGATTGCTTCTTGCATCTGAGCCATGGTGTCGAAGTACAAGTCGCTGGCTTTGCGCCCACCCGACGCTGGAGAGTGACTAACTACGATCGCTTCTTCTCTGGGAGCGGGGAGTTCCTTTTGTGAGGCGTCTGCGTGAAACAGTCGCTTCAAGAGCTGGAACAACATTGGATCATTGCCTGTTCAATCAGAGTTCTTACGCGGATCGAGGTAAACGAGATCGACCGATTCGCTCGCGATGCTCTCGCGCAGGGCGCCCAGATTGTCGCCGTAAAAGAGCAGGTTCCCCGCCATTGAGGGAAAAGCTTACCCGTTTCTCGCTCGCATCGGGAGTGAGAGTGCGATAAAAGACGCCGCGAGAAAAAGAAGGCCTTAGGGATTCCTCGCGCGCGGCGGCCACGCGCGCGGGAATGACACGGAAGAAGGCGTGTCATCGCGGATGATCCTGCACCCTCACTCTCGCGTGAAAATAACGGGGGAGGGATTTAGGAGCGACCGCGCTGAAATTTTGGCATTGCGGCGGCGTTCCGCCCTTGACTCATACCTCAAGCCGAGGTATTGGGTTGATAGATATGAACGAGGGATCGGAACAGCTCCGCGCGCGCCTTAACCGGGAACGCGGCCCAATTCAGACTTCAGGCGGTCCGGCCTTCGGCTCGCAGACGCTGCCCCGGATGGACATCAAGTTCCCCATCCTGGGGTTTCTGATGGAGTCCGAGGCGACCGGCTACGATCTGAAGCGCCGTTTCGTTCATCCGATCGGTTTCTTCTACCGCATCAGCGACGGCTCGCTTTATCCAGCACTGAAAAAGCTCGCGCACGACGGCTTGGTCACGGTGCGCACCGACCGCCGCGGCCGCCGCACGCGCAAGATTTACGCGATCACCTCGCCGGGACGCGCGCAATTCACGCGGATGCTGCGCGAGCCCGCCCAGCCGTTGTTCGTCTTCGACGAGGCGGAAGTCAAAATGTATTTCTCCGCTGATGAACCGGAGACCGCGATCCAGCATTTGGAACGGGCCCGGTTGGAGGACCTTGCGCGCGCCCCGCTGCTGGCTCAGGTAGTTGCGCAGATGCGGCGTACCGGAGAAAGCCCGGTCCGGATCGCCGTCGTCGAGTTCGGACGCATCCTGACCAACGCGAAGATTCGCCTGCTGGGCCGGCTAATCACCCAATTGAAACGACAAACTAAAACCGGCCGGCGGATGGCCACACCCACTGGCCGGTTACGCGCCGTATCCGGCGGCAAGCGATAGCGAAAGGGACTGAGCGACAATCACCATGGAAACAAAATACGCAATCGACTTCCAACATGTACGGCGCCTCTATAAGCGCGACGAGTTCGAGGTTCGCGCACTCGACGACGTGACAATCCAAGTGCCGGAGGGGCGATTCGTCGCGATCATGGGACCGTCGGGGTCCGGCAAGACGACCATCCTCAACCTCATCGCCGGAATCGACCATCCCACCTCAGGCCGGGTCGCCGTCGGCGGCGAAGAAATCACGGGGATGAAGGAGCGCGAGCTGGCGGGATGGCGCGCGCGTCACATTGGATTGGTGTTCCAGTTCTACAACCTGATCCCGGTTTTGACCGCATTTGAAAATGTCGAATTGCCGTTGCTGCTTACCAGCCTGAGTAAAACTGAACGGCGCGATCATGTTGAAGCGGCGCTCAAGGCGGTCGGGCTCGCCGATCGATCGGACCATTATCCGCGCCAGCTTTCCGGCGGACAGGAGCAGCGGGTCGCGATTGCGCGTGCAATCGTCACCGATCCGACCATCATCGTGGCTGACGAACCGACTGGCGACCTCGATGCGAAGTCGGCCGAGGAGATTCTGAACCTGCTGGTCGATCTCAATCGCCAATTTCACAAGACAATCGTGATGGTCACGCACGATCCGCGCGCCGAACGCTATGTCGATACCGTTTATCGATTGGACAAGGGCGTTCTGGCCGGCGTCGAAACCGGCAAGCGTGGTGCACCCGTCGAGGCTGCCGGCGCCCACGCCTGATCGATTGCGCCCGATGGAGTTGGTCCGATGAAGTACGCGGCCCTGATATTCAAGAATTTGTTCCGCAGCAAGCGGCGGACGCTGTTGACAGTGGTGTCGATCGCGGTGTCGCTGTTCATTTTCTCGGTGCTGGTCAGCATTCCAACGGTTGCCGATCAAATTCTTGGCGACTCGGCGTCATCGACACGAATTGCAACCCATAACAAGGCCGGCCTCGCCTATCCGGTCCCGATCGCCTATGTGCAGCGCATCAGGACGGTGCCGCATGTCGACGCGATTGTCGCCGAGAGCTGGTTCGGCGGCGTGTACCACGAAGTTTCAGACCAGTTTCCCAACCTGGCGGTCGACCCCGATCAAGTGGACATCATGTGGTCCGATTGGAACATTTCCAAGGAGTCCGTCGACCAATTCAAGAAAATCCGCACCGCATGCCTTATCGGCGTCGATACTGCAAAACGATTCAACCTGCATGTAGGCCAGCAGATCATGCTGCGCGGCACGCTGTATCCGTTCAACGTGACGCTCGATATCGTCGGGACGGTATCGGGAAAAGCCCCGCCGTCATTCCTCATATTTCGCCGCGATTATCTTGAAGAAGCCGCTGGCCAGCCCGGATTCGTCGATAACATTTGGGTCAAGGTGGACCGGCCCGAGAACGTAGCATCCGCAATTGCCGCAATCGACGCTGGTTTCGCCAACTCATCGGCCGAGACGATTAGCGAATCGGAAGCGACCTTCTTGGGCAATTTCATGGAGAGTTACCGGACGTTCTTCCGGATGGCCGAACTGCTCGGTTTCATCGTGGTGCTGACGATTGGCCTGGTCGCCGCGAACACCGCCGCGATGTCGATTCGCGAGCGGCGCAATGAAATTGCCGTGATGCGCTCGATCGGATTTCCTTCGCGCACGATCCTGTCGCTGCTGATTTCCGAGTCACTGCTGATTGGAGTGACGGGTGGCCTAATCGGATGCGCGGCAGCATACGGTTTGCTCAAGGCGTTCTCGCTGGGAAATATCGTGATGGGCCCGTTCAGCCTGGTGCGAATGCCGCCAAGTGTGCTCGCCGGCGCAATCGGGATTTCAATTTTGATCGGATTTTGCAGCGCGATCGTGCCCGCAACCTCGGCGGTGCGGCGCAACATCGTCGATGCGCTCCGGATGGTGGCCTGAGATGGCGATTCCATTGAAATATAACTTGCGAAGCCTGCTGGTTCGGCGCGTCTCGACGGCTATGACGGCGGGCGGAATCGCGCTCGTGGTTGCGGTTTTCGTGATCGTAATGGCGCTGGTCGCGGGCCTCAACACGGCAATTGCGGATGCCGGCTCTCCCGACAACATGATCGTCCTGCGCCGCGGCGCAACCACGGAGACCTACTCGGCAATTCAATTGGATCAGTTCGAGGCGATGCGCTTCCTGCCGCAAGTCCGGCGCGAGCCCGATGGACAGGTCGATGCATCACCCGAGCTGGCGGTGCAATTATGGCTGGAGCGCGCCGGCGGCGGCACCGACTATATCGTCGTGCGTGGAGTGCGGCCGATCGCGCTCAAGGTTCACGACAAGGTTAAAATCGTCGAGGGCCGGATGTTCAATCCGTCGGTCAATGAAGTAATCGTCGGAAGGGGCCTCGTCGGCAGGTACAAGGACTGCACGGTCGGCTCGACGCTGCGCTTCGGGCGCGGGACCTGGAAGGTGGTGGGAATTTTCACCTCCGGCGGCAGCACGTTCGAATCCGAAGTCTGGGGCGACCTGCACAACGTGCAGGACGATGCCCAGCGCGGAGACTATTATGGCGGCGTACGCCTGAAGGTCGCGCCGGGAACCGACACCGATGCGCTGATTCGCCGCATCGCCGACGATCCGCGTATCAATCTGCAGGCCCAGACCGAACCGGACTACTACAAAGATCAGGCGATCGTCGCCAATCGGATGCGCACGCTGGGGATGATCGTCGCCATCATCATGGCGGTCGGGGCAATCTTCGGCGCGATGAACACGATGTACGCGGCGGTTTCCGCGCGTACCGGAGAGATCGCGACCTTGCGCGCGCTGGGATTCACTCCAAGCGCGGTGATGACTTCGTTTTTGATCGAATCGGTCGCCCTCGCCCTGGGTGCGGGATTAATCGGAATTGTGCTTGCGATGCCGATAAACGGGCTGTCGACGACATTTGGAAATTTCGTGACGTTCTCGACGCTTGCATTCAGCTTCCGTGTGACGTTCCTGATCGTCATTGAGGCAGTCATTTTCGCCGCCGTGATGGGCGCGATGGGCGGGTGGCTTCCCGCGCGCCAGGCGATGAAAATGCCGGTTACCGACGCTCTCAGGAGAGTCTAGGGTGATGTCCGCTGAATCGCCAAAAAATCCGAATGTGCGCGAATTGGAATCGCTTCGAATCAAGCGCACGGCCGAGCCGAAACCGCCCAGCCGCCTGATCCCGATCGCGATTGGCGCAGGGGTGCTACTTGTGCTTGCGGCAGGCGGGTATGCGGTCTATCAGCGGACGCTCGGTCGTCCGCCCGAAGTCCAGACCGCAATCGTTGCCGTCCGGGACGCCGGGCAGGCTGGAACCGTCCTGACCGGCAGCGGCTACGTGATAACCCAGCACAAGTACATCGTGGTCGGCACCAAGATTCTGGGGCAAATCGTAGCCGAACCGATCGAAGAGGGTCAGCACGTCAAGGTCGGCGACATCCTCGCGCGAATCGACGACCGCGATTACCAGGCACAACTCAAGCAGGCGTATGCCGACCGGGATCTTGCAAACGCCAACGTTACGCTCAAGCAGGAACGGGCAAAGCGGCTGCGCGAGCTGTATCGCAACGGTGTTGCGTCGAAGGACTCATTGGACGACGCAGAAAACCAATTGGCCGTCGCCCAAGCGGAACTAAAGCGGGCCGACGGTTCAATCGACTACGCAAAGTTCAACGTAAGTCAGACTTTGATCACCTCGCCAATCAACGGCGTCGTCCTGAAGAAATATCGCGAAGTCGGCGACACGATTAACTATGGCGGCGACATCCAGGCCGGCGGCGGCACCACCGACATCGCGCAACTGGCCGACACTGAAGACATGCGATGCGAGGTCGATATCAACGAGAACGACATCGCAAAGGTCGTCATGGGCGCACCCGCAACTGTGATACCGGATGCCTATCCCGATCAGCAGTTTGCGGCGTCAGTCGTAAAGATTTATCCGGAAGCCGATCGCCAGAAGGGAACCGTCAAGGTCGAAGTCAGGATTCTCAAGCCCGATCTGTCGATCATCAAGCCGGAGATGAGCGCGAAGGTCGTCTTTTTGTCGAGTGTCGCGCACAAGGCCGAGGCGCCGATGGTGCTGGTGCCGAAAAAGGCGCTCGTGACCGAGGGCAACTCCAACTCGGTATGGATTGTTCGCGGCGGCGAGGTCCATTCGTCACCGGTGGTGCTCGGCCGTGAATATCAGGATGGCATCGAAGTGAAGTCGGGACTCAGCGGTGGGGAGATGGTGATAATCGCGCCGTCGAGCGATCTTCACGATGGCTCGCCCGTCACGCCTGCGTCGTCCTAAAACCACCGCACTCTCCGCAATAATTCGGGCGATGGCTGCGCGCGGAGCGCATGCTACGATCCGGCTGCATGCGGCTTGAGGTCGACAATATCGAGCTTGCAGCGGGCGCTTTTAAGCTTGGCCCGCTATCGCTCAATGCCGCCAATGGCGAGTATCTCGTCATCCTGGGTCCTACGGGCGCCGGCAAAACGCTGACGCTGGAGGCAATAGCGGGACTCAGGCCGCTTACGGCTGGGAAAATCGCGATCGACGGCCGCGACCTCAGCGGCGCCGCGCCGGAGGATCGCCACGTTGGCTTTCTTTATCAGGATAGCCTGTTGTTCCCGCACTTGAGCGTGCGCCGCAATGTCGCCTATGGTGCGCGCCGCACTCCCCGCAATCAACGCGGCGCGACGGTCGAGAGACTTGCCGCCAGCCTTGGAATCGCACCGATTCTCGATCGGATGCCCGGCGGACTTTCCGGCGGCGAGCGCCAGCGCGTGGCCCTTGCGCGGGCGTTGGCGGCTAATCCTTCCCTGATGCTGCTGGACGAGCCGATGGCCGCGCTCGATCCGAATTCGCGCTACGCGCTCCGGCAGACGCTTCTGGAACTGCATCGCGAGCTCGGCACGACCACGATTCATGTGACGCACAGTTTTAGCGAGGCGCGCGAGTTGGCTGATCGGATCGCGATCCTCATTGATGGACACGTGATTCAATCCGGCACGCCGCAAGAGGTTTTTTCGAAGCCCGACAGCATCGAGATTGCGCGCTTCCTAAGAAGTGCAACTCCCGCTGCCGAACCCGCCAACCTCAATAGCGGATCCGCGGTAATTATCGTGCGCAGGCTGTCGATTCAGGCTGCCAACGGCAATCCCGGTGCGGAAGAACCCAAAATTATCGCCGCAAATGCCATGATCGCGAAGGGCGCGCGAGATTCAATCGATTTGGTTCCGGCACGCGTGCTATCGGCAAGATCGGAGGATGGCCGCATACAACTCCGGCTCGCCGCCGGACTCGATTTGGAAACCGCGATTGATTCGGCTACCGGTTCGGCGGATGCGCTCAGTCCCGGAACCTGCGTGTGGCTGAAAATCGCCGGTGACTAGCCGGTCACGCCGGGCTGTTTCCAGCTCTTGCCGCTGATTTTCACGCCATGCATCCCGATCTGGTCGGCATATTTGCCCTGAAAATAGTTTAAGATCGGCTCGATTTCGGCCAGCAGGTCGGAGCCCGGAGCAACGGCGGCCGCAAATCCATTTAGGTAGAGAATATTCTTGAAAAACAGCACGAGGGTTTTCGGCAATCGGAAACCGCTGGCGACGAGGATCCGGATCGCGCGGCCCAATTCGTCGGCCATACTGTCGTAGGTCAGACCGCCCGGTCGCGATCCCATGCGCCGCTCTTCGTCTTCGAATGCGGTTCGCAGCGCGACGAGGTCCGCCTCGGGCGGAATTGCGCCGAGTTCGACCATCGCCAGCAATTGCGCCTCGATGTCGTGGGTGGCAAATCCGGCCAACAGCCTGACAACCGCGGCGCGTTGCGGCGCATCGAGACGGCCCATGATCCCGAAATCTACCAGCGAGAAATTACCCTCGGGCGTGACCAGCACGTTGCCGGCATGCAGGTCCCCGTGGAAACGGCCATAGATTAACGTGTGTTCGACGATTGTCTGGATCGCGAGCCGCAGCAGCCGGCGGCGATCGACATTCGCATCCAGCATCGCGGCGGCGTCGGTGTATCTCACGCCGGGCAGCCATTCCATGACGAGCACGTTCTCGGTGACCAGCCCCGGAATCGGGCGCGCGCAGCGGACGAAATCGTTCACGCGCGCGTCTTCAACGGCCAGGCCGGCCTCCGCCATGTTCAGCGCTTCGAGACGAAAATCCAATTCTTCGAGAACCAATTGCGAAAATAGTTCGACGAATCCGCTCGCATTGGCAACGCGGGCCGCAAACGACATCCGCTCGGCAACCGCGGCCATCAAGGCCATCGCGCGCAGGCTGCCCTCGAATTGCTGATGCAATCCGGGGCGGCGTACCTTTACCGCAACTTCGCGGCCATCGAGTAGGCGCGCCCGATGCACCTGCGCAATCGACGCGGCGGCGGCCGGGCGGTCATCGAAATCGCGGAAGATACCCTGCATTCTGCGCCTTACCGCGGTTTCGAACGAGTCGCGGACCACTTGCGAGGAAAGCGGTTCGGCCTCATCGCGGCACCATGCGAATGAATCGACGATTTCATCCGGCAACAGGCCGCGCGCGGTCGACAGGAATTGCCCAAACTTCACATAGGCGGAGCCCCCTGCCCTCACCACCCCTTCCGCGCGCTTGGTCGCATCGCGGAGGCGGACATCTTCCCGCTCGCCATAGACGACTGCTCGATAAGCGGCGCGCGCCTGGTCGGCGGTTGCCCACACGGCTGCTGCGCCAAGCGCGCGCCCGCCGGTCTCGGCAAGGTGCTTCAAGCCCTGCGGATTCAACGCCGGAGTGGCGAACGCAAGCGCCCGTCGCTCAAGGTATGCCCGGTGGCCTGGGGCAAATTTGATCCAATTACGAATTTCGTCGTCGAGCCCAGGAATCTCGCGCGCCCATTGCGAGCGCAAGAGCAGCTCCGACGGTTCAGGTAATGCAGGTGCGGTACCCATCAAGGCCTTCACTATAGATTGCCCCGCCCGGAAAATGAAGCCTGTGTCCGCCGCCCTTGCATTATTCGTGATTAAACCCTAGAGTAAGCGTCAGAATGACGCAAAGTATGGGACTCGCAACTCGAGCTTGCGTCAGGAGCGAAAAGTGAATGCAACGGCTGAAATGACTCCCCTTACCGCGACCGCATTGCGCGACAAACTGTCAGTGCTCGGTCAGGATGAGTACACGCTGTCGGCGTGCGAGCGGTATGCCGCGATGATTGCCGAGATTAAACAGCTCAAGGCCGATCGGCGGGCGGTAGTGCTGGCGCATAATTATCAGCGGCCGGAGATATTCGAGGTTGCGGATTTTATCGGGGACTCGCTGGAGCTGGCGCGCAAGGCGCGCGATGTAACCGACGCGGAAATTATCGTATTTTGCGGCGTTCACTTCATGGCCGAGACTGCCAAGGTCTTCAACCCGGAGCGCACCGTCCTTTTGCCGGACCTGCGCGCGGGATGCTCGCTTGCGGACAGCGTCACCGCGGACGCCCTGTCCGATCGCAAGGCCGAACTGTTGAAGCTGTATCCGGATTTGAAAGTCGTTTCGTACGTGAACTGCACGGCGGATGTGAAGGCGGTTTCGGACGCCTGCTGCACCTCGGCAAATGCGGTCAAGATTGTTGAGCGAATCGATTCGAATAATATCCTGTTCGTTCCCGATGAGAACCTGGCCAACTATGTCCAGCAGAACACGCGCAAACGCGTAATCTCGTGGAACGGCAACTGCTACGTCCACCATCAGATAACCCCGGAGGAAGTCAGCAAGGTAAAGAACGCGATCCCCGGAATCGTCGTGCTGGCGCATCCGGAATGCCGAAAAGACGTCCTTGCGCTGGCGGACGCGGTGCTGTCAACGAGCGCGATGGTCCGCTATGCGCGCGAAAGCACAGCGGAAAAATTCCTAGTCGTCACCGAATGCGGGTTGTCGGACCGCCTCCTGATGGAAATCCCGGACAAGCGATTTTTCAAGGCGTGCAAGCTGTGCCGGTTCATGAAGATGATCACTCTGGAGGGCACGCTCGAGTCGCTGCGCCACACGCGCTATGAAATCAATTTGTCCGACGACGTACGCGAAGGCGCAAAGCGGGCGCTCGAAGCGATGCTCGCGTTGAGCGCTTGAGCCAGCCTGACTCAAGTAACCGCCGAGCCGGCGCCGGACGCATCGCGCGGCCCATGGTTGCGGTCGATACCGTTCTGTTTGCGGTCGCAGATGGCCGGCTCAGAACTTATCTCGTCGAACTGCAGCATGGCCAAGCACGCGGGAAATGGGCCTTTCCGGGTGGATTGGTCAAAGTGGGTGAGTTGCTCGACCGCGCGGCGCGCCGCCAGCTGCATGAATCCACTGGGCTCAGCGGAACGTACCTTGAACAGCTCTTTACGTTTGGCGATCCATCGCGCGACCCGCGCGCACACGTAGTATCGGTCGCCTACATGGCCCTAATCCGCGACCCGAACCTGCTCCACAGCGGCAACGGCAAGTCCGGCCCGGGGCGGTGGCATGAAGTGGCGAAAATGCCGCCGCTCGCGTACGATCACGCGGATATGGCCGTGTATGCGTTGAAGCGGCTAAAGTCGAAACTTGAATACAGCAACATTGCGTATGCCTTGTTGCCGAAGGAATTCACGTTTGCTGAACTGGAGGAGCTATACGCAACCGTTTTGGGACGCCCAATCGACAGGCGTAATTTTCGCCGGCGAATCATGGCGATGGGCCTGCTGCGCCGGTTGTCACATGCCAGGCGCGGCGCGCATCGGCCGGCGTCCCTTTACAGCTTCGCGAGCCAAAGCCTTCGGTTCATCGAAATGCTATGATTGGCGACAGGAAAGCTAATGTTTAAGGACCTTAACCGCGAAACTCTGATCGCCATGGGCGCGATAATCGTCGTTGCGATCTGCTACGTGGGCTATACATCGCTGCAATCCGCACGGGTCCCCGATCCGATGCGCCAGTTGAAGGAGACACTGGACCCCAATCAGTTCGACGGCGATGTACGCAAGGCATACGCCGGCGCGCAGCATCATCCCGGTGTCTTCAGCCAACTGAAGTGCTATGGCGGCTGTGGCAAGGAAGCGGAGTCCCAAAGCCTGTACGACTGTTTTACGACCGACTATGCCGTTAAATGCCCGGTCTGCATTTCGGAAGCGCGCATTGCAACCGATCTTGCCGAGCGTGGGGTGCCTGCGGAATCGATTTCACAGGTCCTGATCCAACGCTACACCAAAGGGAAGTGAACCTTGACCAGCCTGGTATCGGCATACATCGAACACTTCACATACCTTGGTTTGTTCGTCGTATTGGCTCTGTGTGGTTTGGGCCTGCCGATTCCAGAAGACGTGGCTCTGCTGGCCGGCGGCTATATGGTGCATCGCGGGGTTACCCGCCTGCCGCTTACGCTGGCGGTCTCACTGCTCGGCGTTATCGCCGGCGACAATTCGCTGTTCTTCGCGGGACGGCATTTCGGGTCTGGGTTGGTGCGCTATTTCGGCGTTTCGAAGCCGGGGATGCAAGTGCAGATCGACCGGATCAAGAGCTTCCTCGATCGCCACGGGCATCGCGCGATCTTCTATGCCCGTTTTCTGGCCGGAATGCGGGCTTTGATTTATGTCACCGCGGGATCGTTCGGACTGCGGCCGGCAGTCTTCCTGATGTATGACCTGCTGGGAGCGGTAATTTCCGTGCCGGTGGTCGTGACGCTAGGCTACCTGTTCGGCCAGCAGATCGAGTCTGTGGTCCGATACATC
This sequence comes from Binataceae bacterium (SeqCode), assembly GCA_035524375.1. Lineage (GTDB taxonomy): Bacteria > Desulfobacterota > Binatia > Binatales > Binataceae > Binatus. The sequence goes on from DATKOZ010000008.1 coordinate 13,390, forward strand.
GGCGGCTTTGAAAAGATGCTCTGGGTCGTCGCTCTGCTTTGCGCCGGGCTGTTAGCGATGCGTTTGTTTGGGCCTGCGGCGCCCAATGATTCAAAAACCGAGGGATAAGCGGCAGGCCGCCGGCCAGCCCGATGCAACTGACTTTCCCCGCTCTAAATCTCAAGGCCAAGCTGATCGTCCTGATGATGGGCTTGCTGGGGCTTACGCTCGGCGCCGAGGTCTGGGTGAGCCTCGGCACCCAGGAGCAGATCGTTGAAAACACGCAGGAGAAGGTCAAAGACCTTGCCCGTGCGATCGAGATCAGCGTCGAAGAACTTACGTCCGTCGGCAGTACGGACCGCGATCGCCTGCGCGGTTACGTCAGCAGCCTGCATACGCAGGGACTGGAGGTATCGATCGCGTCGAGCCAGAATCTGATTCTCAATAGTTCCAATCCAAAATTGATTGGCGCGGCCGTCGATTCGAAGCAAGCTGAATGGCTCACGCCGGAACAACTGAAGCACCCCGGCAATCTGCTCACGGTTCCGGCCGGCAAACTCGATCCGGCAGAGCCGGACAAAACCGTGTATCTGATACCGGTCGAAGTCGAAGATCATTTGCTCGGATATGTCCAGGTGGTGGCGAACTTCGGCGATTTCGCGCAGCCGATCGCCGAAAATCGCGCCCGGCAGTTGGGAATCGCGCTCACGATATTCACGATCGGCCTGGTTTTCGCCTACCTGCTCGCCGATCGTTACGTCAAGCCGATCCACGCCGTCGCCGACGCCGCGCAAAATATCGCCGCGCGCGGCCTTGAACCGGTGCCGGAAGATCGGCGCCGCGATGAAATCGGCTTGCTGACGCACAGCTTCAACGAGATGGTCGGGCAGTTGCGCCGCGCGCACGAACGCGAACAGGAACTAAACCGGCTGGAACGGTTTACCGCCTTGGGACAACTCGCGGGCGGGCTGGCGCACGAGATCAAAAACCCGCTCAACTTCATCAGCCTGGCGCTCGATCAATTACGCGCCCGCTATGCGCCGCAGCCGCCGCCGGATCGCGAGGCGTTCATGCGCCAAGTCGGAATCATGAAGGACGAACTGCGCCGGCTGTCAGAACTGGTGCAGAGCTTTTTGCATTACGGCCTGCCGATCGAAATCCGTCCCGCGCCCACCGACGTGATGAAACTCATCGGCGAGGTAATCGCTCTGTCGGAATCGAAAATGAAGAGCCAGGGCATCGAGCTGGCTACCGAAGGCGCCGAAGTGCCGCTAGTTCTCGTTGTCGATGCGGAAAAGCTTCGCACCTGTTTCATCAACGTAATCGCCAACGCGATTCAGGCGATGCCTGACGGCGGAACGCTGAAGATCGCTTTCCATCGCTCCGAGGGCGGGATCGCGATCAATTTCTCCGACACCGGCGCCGGAATCGATCCCGACGTGGCCAGCCACGTCTTCGAACCATTTTTCACCACCAAGCGCGAAGGAATCGGGCTGGGGCTTTTCCTTTCCAAAGCGATTGTCGAGCGCCATGGCGGCACCGCCGCGATTGGTCCCAATCCCGAAGGACACGGCACCACGTTGACTTTCACCTTCCCGCTAAGCACGTTACACAGAGCATCATGACCCAGGCGTCCGTCATAGTCGTCGAGGACAACGACCTCGAGCGGCAAATTACCGCTGACACCTTGCGCGAGGAGGGCTTCCGCGTCGAAGAAGCCGCGATGGGCAAGCGCGCGATGGAGTTGCTTGCGCTGTCACGCTTCGACGTGGTGCTGACCGACCTAATGATGCCTGGAATGTCTGGCGACGAGTTGCTCGCCAAGGTGCGCGGCGCCTATCCCGCGAGCCAGGTCGTCGTATTGACCGCCCACGGAACCATCGACAGCGCCGTACAAGCGATGAAAAACGGCGCCTTCTACTACCTGACCAAGCCGACGGATCGCGAGACATTGGTGATGACGGTGGCGAAGGCAGCCGAGCTGGCCAATCTCCAGCAGGAGAATCAACTCCTCAAGCGGCGGCTGGAAGGGAAATTCGAGGTTGAGGGGATCATCGGGCAGGATTCGGCGATTCAGGAAGTGATCCGGATGGTCCGGCGGGTGGCACCTTCCAATTCCACCGTGCTGATTCAGGGCGAGAGCGGCACCGGCAAGGAGGTCGTCGCACGCGCGATCCATCGCCTCTCGCCGCGAGCGGCACGGCAATTCGTCGCGATCAATTGCTCTGCGATTCCCGACAATCTGATCGAAAACGAATTGTTCGGCCATGAGCGTGGCGCCTTTACCGGTGCAAGCGAACGCAAAATCGGCCTGTTCGAGAGCGCCGATAAATCCACGCTCTTTCTTGATGAAATCGCCGATCTCGGCATCGGCCTGCAGGCTAAAATTCTGCGCGTGCTGACCGAACGGGAGGTGCGCCGCGTCGGCGGCAACGATCCCGTCCGAGTCGATGTTCGATTGGTCGCGGCCACCAACAAGAGTCTGCCGGAGGAAGTAGATCAGGGGCGCTTTCGCGAAGATCTTTACTATCGCGTGAATGTGGTGACGATAACGCTGCCGCCGCTTCGCGAGCGCCGCGGCGACATTCCGCTCTTGGCGGCGCACGCGCTCTCCAAGTTCGGCCATCTGGCCGAGGGGCGCGTGAAAGAGATCAGCCGCGAGGCGATGGAAGTGATGCTTGACTACGCGTGGCCGGGCAACGTCCGCCAGCTTGAGTCGGCCATCGAGCGCGCGATCCTCCTCTGCGAAGGTGACAAGATAATGCCCACCGAGTTGCCGCATGAGGTGTTGGCGCGAAAGACGATGGGCAAGGTAGGAGCGCGGGCCCGTGCGGGAAAGTTCGAAATCCCATCCGAAGGAATCAATTTCGAGAATTTCGAGCGCGACTTGATTTTGCAGGCGATGGAAAAAAGCGACTGGGTTATCGCCAAGGCCGCCAAGATGCTCGGGATGAGCTATCGGACTCTGCAATACCGGCTCGACAAGTTCGAGCTAAAGCGCAACGACACCAAGGCGTGATTTCGGATCAAGGCAGGTCCGCCATGACGCGCGCCGTTTGAATATAAATCCAGCACTCGACCGACCGCCCGTCGCGCGTAGCCACGACAATCCGCTGCCGAGTGTATAGCGCCGGGACTTCTTCGTATTCATCCAATATTTTCAAATCGCGCGCGCTGAGATCTTCAAGGATGGCGCCTTCGACTGTTTCGCCGGCAGATCGTTCGACAAAGTAATAGCGCCTGCGTTCGCGCTTCCATCCAATCAGCCGCGCCGGAATCGCGTCAATCGACCGCCCGACTATCGACGCACGCAGCGCCGCATCCATCAACGCGCCGTAAACGAAGAGCCGTTCGCCGTCATCTGATGACATTCAACGAAGTGAACGCCGGCTGGCGACCATCAAATCATTTCCAGCCGAAAAAGTCACGGGCGAAGACGAAGCGTCCTACGCCAGCCGCAATGGCTGCCACGCGATCGATTTCCTGGTCGCCGACCATCGTGGAGGCCTTCAGGTCGACACCGAAGAGCGCCACCAATTCGGTAATCATCCCACCCTTGGGCTTGCGGCATTCGCATCCCGCTGCGTCATCGTGCGGGCAAACCTGCCATCCGGTCAGGATTTCACCGAGCTGGCGATCCAGCTCCCTCAGCGCGGCTTCCACCTTCTCCATCGTGAGGCGGCCACGCGTGATTCCAGCCTGGTTGGTCACGACGAACATGAGATGGTCGTGCATCGGGCGCAGCTTATCCGCGACTCCCGGCATCAGTTCGATCGTGATATTTCCGCGCGCATCGAGCGGAAGCTGGCGCGTCTCGTCCATCTTCACCAAAGTTCCCGCCAGATCGAAAAAAAGCGCCGCGTTGCCGCTGGTTGACTCAGCCATGATTCGCGCTCCGCCGGGTTAGTCGGCCGTGCGCCAATCGAGATGATCGCGAACGTGGGCGAATACTTCGTCCAAAATCGCAAGCCCCGCTTCGGCCTGCGCCTCCGTAATCACAAGCGGCGGATTGATTCGAATTTTTGGGAAGTAGCCCATGATCACCAGCCCCCGTTTCAGGCATTCGAGGAAGATCGCTTCGGTGATTTTCTTGCCGAGCAACTCCTTGGTTTTCAGATCGCGAACCAGTTCGACGCCAATCAAAAGCCCTCGGCCGCGTACATCCCCGATGAACTCGTATTTTTCCTTCATCGCCTGCAGCCGCGAAAGCATCATCGCACCCACCCGGCGCGAATTCTCGACCAGATTTTCCGACTTGATCGTCTTGAGCGTCTGCGCGACGGCGACCGCGGCCAGCGGATTTCCGCCGTAGCTCGACGAAGAGGCACTCGGCTTGGAAAACGGCTCGGCCTTGCTCAGTTCGTCGCTCATGAGGACACCTGAGACCGGAAATCCCGACCCCATCCCCTTACCTATTGTCATGATGTCGGGCTGGACGCCGCTGTGCTCAACCCCCCACATTTTCCCGGTCCGCGCAAAGCCGGTGATCATTTCATCCGCGATCAGCATCGCGCCGAAATCCTTCGCGACGGATTTGATTGCGGGCATCCAGTCGTCGGGCGGGATTACGTTGCCTGCGGTTCCCTGCATCGGCTCCGCCACGATTGCGGCGACCGCGCCTCCCGAGGACATCTTGATCTGATTGCGCGCGAACTCGACACAGTACAGCCCGCAATCGGGATACTTCATCTTGAACGGGCATCGGTAACAGTCGGCGTAGGGCACGGTGTACTGACCGGCGGCCAGCGGCCCGTAGCCCTGCTTGGATTCATCGCCGATCATGCCAATAACGCCGGCGGTCTTGCCGTGGAAGCCGCCCCAGAAGCTGACGACCTCATGGCGTTTGGTCTTAGACCGTGCCAGCCGAAGTGCGGCCTCGACGGCTTCGGCGCCACCGCTATAGAGATGTGCGCGTTTGAGGTTGTACGGCGCCGCCTCGGCCAGCAACGCAAACGCCTCGGCGCGTTCCTTGGTTGCGAAAGTGCCGACGATTAGCCGTGCAGCCTGGTCCCCAAGCGCCTTGGCAAGTGCAGGATGTGCATGGCCAAGTGCGGCCACGGCGACGCCGGCAAAGAAATCGACATAGCGATTACCGTCCGCGTCCACCAGGGTTGCGCCTTCTCCGTGATCGAAGGCGATACCCGCCAATAACGAAATTCGCTGGCGGCCCGGCGCGATATGGCGCTGTTCGGTGTCGAAAATTTCCCGCGACTTGGGTCCGGGGATTGCAGTTTTAATCGAGGGCAGCTTGCCGTTGGCGGTGGTTGTCATCCGATATTGGTGAATCAGTTCCTTTCTTAAGTACCGGCCTTTCGGTTCACGAGCGCGATTGCCCGGCGCGCGATCGCTCGCGCAGCAGCCTCTCGCACCCGCCCGAAGCTCGGCCAGTCATTGAAGTCGATAATCGCAAAACGATCGGCATTCAAGACCGCATCCCCTCCCCACGCCTCCAGCCCGAGCGCCGATGCTGCGGCTGAAGCCGCGGCTGACAGCGCGCGTATGGTAGCTTCCACGACCTCTCCGCCCTCCGGTAGCGCTGCAAAATAGGCGTTGCCGCTTACGCCATAGAATTTGACTACGCGGCCCGCCGCCTCCTGCTGGATATACGCGAATCGAATTCCGCGCCGCGCGAAATCGCTAAGAATCTTCTCCGCCTCCGCACGATTGGCGGCGCGCCGCACATCATCGGAGCCCAGCGCATGAAGGTCGCCGCGCTTGACGAATACGCCCGCGTTCAAATCAACTCCTGCGAGCTTGCCTGAATCGAAACCTTCGGTCGTTGCGACTAGGCCGCCCGCCGGAGTCGGCACACCCGATCGCTGGAGGCCGGCTGCCAGCAGATCGCGATAGCAATTGCGAATCGAAAGCGCGGGATTTATCGCGATGGCGCTTCGGCGCTCCTCTTCCGCCAGCCGCTTGAGCGCCGGTTCGCTTTGGCACATTGCCAGAATCAAGTCGGCACGCGCGGGGGTTCCGGCGCCGAAGCTTGCCGCATCGATCGCGGTAGCCGCGAGGCCTTCGCGTTCCAACTCCGCCAGGACGGCATCCAGTATCGCCGCGTCGGCTTCGACCTTGCCGGGGGAAAACTCCGGCTCTCGATAAATCCCCAGCGCCCGGTATTTCATCGGCCGCCCTTGATCGCACTACGCGCCGCGTCGAGGTCGGCGCCTTCATCGACATCGATCGCGTCCGCAATCTCGATGGCCACCAGCGAATAGCCGCGATCAATCAGCATCGTGAGGAATTGGCGCAAGGCATCAAGGCCTGCGCTGCGAGCCTCCGCGGCAAGTTCGAAAATTCGAGTCGGCATCATATAAATTCCCGCCGTAACCATCGAAGCCTGCTCCCCGCCCAAGCCGGTAATCAACCCGGCTGATGTTACATGTGCGAAAAGCGGCTTCTTGTCTCCGCGCCACTTGGTCACGCCAAGCGCTCCATCGACGCGAGTACCGCCACTCGCACCGATTTTGCCGGTGGCTTCGAACGTAAACCGTGAGAATTCATCCGGTGAGATAAAAGCATCCACGGTCGCGAGCAAAAACAACCCGGATGAAAGCCGTTCGCCGACAGTAAACAAGGATTCCATCGAGCTGGCCGTATCGCGAACAATCAATTCGAGTTCCGGCGGCATCTGAATTTTCCGCTCGGCGATCAGTTGCGCGGTTTCCGAATTGATCACCGCGACAATCCGCGATGCCCCCGCGTTTAGCATCGCGCGCGCCTGCCGCGAAAGCATCGTCTCGCCGTCGAGCTCGACCAGTGGCTTGGGCAGTTCGCCGACCGCCTTGCGCAATCGCTCACCACGCCCCGCGGCAATAATCGCGCCTTGTAAATCAGCTACCACTTGATGTCCAACAGCGCGCCGAGTGAATCAATTGTGAAATCTGCCGGTACGTTTGCCGGTATCGCGTCGGTTCGGCCAGCGGCGCGATACCATACCGTGCGCATCCCAAGGCTTTTGGCGGGCACGATATCCTTCGAAAGCGAATCGCCGATAACGGCGACGCAATCGGCCATGGCGTGCATCCGCTTGAGAGCGGCGGCAAATATCGCAGGATCTGGCTTGAAGATTCCGATTCGCGAAGAATCGATGACCGCGCTGAACAATGTATCCATCCGGGCCTCGGCCAGAATGCGGCCCAAGTTGCCGTAAAAATTGGATACTACTCCGAACGTAAAGTTCGCCTTGAGAGGAGTCAGAGTTTCGCGGCTATGCTCCATGCCGGCGATGGTTTCCCGCACGAACGAGGCCGTCACCGCCTCAACCACGCGATGACGCCCCGCAGGACCGCCCTGCTCCAGCATCGCACGCACTTGCTCTGGGCCCCTCTTTCTCAAGTATTCGAACTGATTGCCAACCAGAAACCTGACCAAATCGACCAAGCCAAATCGTCCGACCAAATGTGTTGTGCGATAGCCCATCCGGGTGGCATTGTCGAAGGCCGGATCTAGCTCGGCGCGGCTGATTTCGATCCCGGCGGCGCGATATTGGGCCAAAAACCGGTCGAGCCAATGCGCAGGGCCGTCGAGGGTGCCGCCAAAATCGAACAGCAGATGGGTTACCGTCGCCATGAATTGCAAAATTTTATCAGCCAAACGCAGCCGCCACTAGCAAAGCACCTGGCTGCGTCATTCGAACAGTTCGCCTCATATTATGGACGATGGAAAAGTAGTCCCCCTACTCGCGCGGGCGTTACAGCTATGTTAACGTGACGCCAACTGACCAGCCGGTTAATAGGCTAGTTTCAGTAGTTAAGACATTGATTATCGAGACGGCTTTAATTTCCGCTCCCGATCGCGCAGACAACACGATTTTCGGCCGACCGCTATTGGAACGCCTGATGATCAATTGTGAGCGCGCGGGGATAAAGCATTTCATCATCGAGGCTCCGCGCGAGCGCAGGGAGGCCGTGGTGCGTGCGATGGGCCGCTTCGGCAACAGCGACTTGGTCGCGATGGTCGAGTCGTTTCGCGATCTGGCCGCGCGGCCGGGCGATCTCGATCTCGCGGCGCCATGCCTGGCATTCTCGGGAAACCTTGTATTATCAAAATCGCACCTGTCAAAGCTCCTGGAGGCCTATACCCTAAGCGGCGGACCGGTTTACCGCGCAGCGAGCGCCGATACCGATCGCGGAGGCGAGATTGCCGCCGGCCCAATTGGGCAGGTGCTACGGCCGCTCAAAATTAGTCCTGCGACCCAGCAGGCCGCCGGAATCCTGCTGCCCTTCGCTCTCAATGGCCGTCCTGAAGATCGCGAAGAGGCCGAGATCAGGCTGGCGCAATCGCTGCGCGAGGAAACGGCCGCCAAGGACGCCCCGATGGCGCGGTGGGTCGATCGCAAGATTTCATGGCGGATCAGCTATCGGCTGGCGCGCACGAAAATCACGCCCAACATGGTGACGATCACCAACACGGTGCTGGGCCTCGGCTGCGCGGTGATGTTCTCGATTCCAAACTACTGGGCGCGGCTGATTGGCGCGGTTCTGTTCCTGGCCTCGATCACAATCGATGGTGTCGATGGCGAAGTTGCGCGCCTCCAGATGAGCGAAACGCCGTTCGGCGGCATGCTCGATACGATCACCGACAACATCGTGCATGTGGCCGTGTTCATCGGACTGTTCACCGGATGCTATCGCTCCAGCCACAGCCACGCGTACCTTTATCTGATTCCGATAGTGCTGGGCGGATTTGGGATGTGCGCGTTTGCCACTTGGGATGCTTTCAGGCATCGTGGCGAAGAGGCGGCGGACTGGCTCGATCAGCTCGATCGATGGACCGGGCGCGATTTCGCCTATCTGCTGGTCGTGCTTGCTCTAATCAACCATCTGGAAGTTTTTGCCTGGGGAACCGCCGCAGGCACTTATGTTTTCGCAATTGTTCTGATGTGGCTCACGTACAAACACCGGCATCAGGCTGATTCCATCCCGCGCGAGACACCGCGCGGCGCACAATGAGGGAAGCCATGAAAGGCAAACGACCCAAAATTCTGTTGGTCCAGCCAACCACCGTCCATCTCGACGGCACCCCGCATAAGACGCGATGGCGCCTGATCATGGGGCTGATGATCCCGCTGATGGCCGGGCTGACGCCCGACGATTACGATGTCACGCTCTGCGACGAGCGGCTGGAGGACATCAACTGGGACGGCGGATGGGACTTGGTCGGAATGACCACCACGATCGGCGCCAGCCTTCGCGCCTATCAACTGGGCGATGAATTCCGCCGGCGCGGAATTCCGGTCGTCTTCGGCGGCTTCCACGCCACTCTTCAGACTGAGGAAGCGCTAAAACATTGCGACGCCGTCGTGCAGGGCGAGGCCGATCTCGTATGGGCCCAACTGCTGCAGGACTGGCAGGACGGCAAGCTCAAGCAGGTGTACAAGGCCGACCGCGCACACGACCTGAAGAACCTGCCGCGCCCGCGCCACGAACTCCTCAAGCTCAACCGCTATCTGTTCAAGGCCGCCCCGATTCAGGCCAGCCGCGGATGCCCCTATCGATGCTCGTTCTGCGAAATTCCAGTGTTCTATGAGGGTTCGTATCGCACGCGCCCAATCGAGGACATCGTCGAGGAGATCAAGCAGGTTATGGCGGTGACCGGATTCCGCCGCTTCCAGTTTATCGACGACCAGATCACCGGCAAGCACAAGTTCGCCAAGGAACTGTTCAAGGCGCTCGAGCCGCTGAATATCCGCTTCTCATGTCTGTGGACCGTCAATTCGAATCATGACGAGGACCTGCTGGAGTTGGCGGCCAAGGCGGGAGTGTTCCACGTCAATATCGGTGTGGAATCGATCAGCCAGGAAAGCCTGCTATCGATGAACAAAATCCAGAATCATGCCGGCCAGTACAAGAAGCTGCTCAAGCGCCTTGAGAAGTACGGAATCTACTATTCGCTCAACTTCCTGTTCGGACTGGAAGAGGACCATCCGAAGATTTTCGACGATACGCTCAAGTTCCTGCATGAGGTCAAAGCGCCTGAGGCGTTCTTCAATACCGTCACGCCGCGCAAGGGCACTCCGATGCGCGACAAGCTGGAAAACGAGGGGCGCGTGATCATCCCCGACGCGGACCTCTACACGAATAACTTCCGCTGCATGTTTGTGCCGAAGAATCTGTCGCCGCAGGAAGTCGAAGAAGGCGTATGGCGCTGCACCAAGGAGTTCTATTCGCTCAAGTCCATGGCTAAGCGGCTGCTGCTGCCACCTAATAAGTTCACTTGGCAGGGTTTGACTGAAAACATGCTCTTCTACTGGGGCGCCAAGCGGCAGATCGACCCGGTCGATTACTATTAGATCGCGCTATCTTGAATCGCCGATAACGGGCCGGAGATATCCTCTCCGGCCCGTTTGCTTTTGGACAGTGCGCGTGGTGGTTTGAAGCATCACAGCCATGCTCTACTTCCGAGTCCATCAATTTCCGGTGCCAGGCGGGGAGCCGTTCGCCGCGATGCTCGCGCGGGTGAACGAATGTCTCGCAATGGCGGATGTGGCCGAAGCGCCGATGCGGTTCTGCTTCGTCGATCATCCCGGGAGCGCGGCAGGATGCAACGCTATTATTGCGAAGTTCTCAAACTTAGCGCGGTTCGCCCCGGGTGGCGGCGGGCAGACCGCCGGACTGCAATCGGGACGATTGTCGAATTTAGGGCCGCTTTGGGATGGCGGAGCGGGATGCTCGGCCGATGGTTTTCCGCACGAAACGCTTGCCGAGATCGCCGGAGGAATTCCCAATCAGTTTCCCGTCGCGATGGCATTCTATGTGATCGGACCGGTTCGATGGATCGACGGCATCGAGCCATGCGAGTCATCGATGCGAATGCGCTCGGCGTTCGTTCCGCCCTTCTCGGTGCGCGCGCCCGCATTGACCTATATGACCCCATCGGTGGTGCTTCAATGGTATTCCGCGGCGGGAAGCCGCCTGTTCGTGACCGAGCAGACGCCGTCGGGCGATGCCAAGTCGCCGCTTCCGGCGGGGATCAAGGCGCTCTATGGGGCCTACCCCGGTGCGGCTGCAAGTAAACCGATGGCCGTGCCGGATGGGAATCGCGTGACCGTTGCGAACGCACCCGTATCGAACGACATACATGAAATCCATGCGCGCCATCGCGCGGCCATAACGGCGGAAGTGGAGAAACTGAATCTACCGCACGTCATCCCCGGACCGATGGAAGCGCTGAAGCTCGTCCCTCAGCCGCTCGGCTCGATTCGCGGTACAATCGTGAAGGCATTCGCCCCTGACGGATGGAAAAAAGCCACCGGCCGCATCCCGGCAGGATCTCATGAGATATGGAAGCCGAGTCCGGGCGGGCGGCGGCTGCAACTTCACTTCGATACCGGATCGTGGTCGCGCCACGTCATTTGCATCATGCGGCTCGTCACCGAAGCCGGTCCGATGCGAATCATACCGCCGGCATCGTGGCCGCCGCAGGCTCAGTATTCCGCGCCTAATCCCGAGGTGTTCGGCCACATCCTCGAAAACCTGCGCATCGTGGTGAAACACCTCGAAGCGACGTGGGCGAAGGAGATGGAAGAAGCGCTCGGCCCAGTCCCGCCGGAATTCAAGCCGGGGAACGAAGAATTATGAATCGATGAGGCCGCAAATCATAGCCACTGTGACACGCTAACCGTCTCGCGCTCCCGTCTTATTTCCCGAAAATGGCGGAACGCCGTTTTCGCCACTGCGGGAAGCCCGAAACCCGTGAGTGGTTTCGAAATTTCTTTGCGCGCACCGCTAGCGTGCGGCGGCGAGTGCGGGGCGTTTGATGCTGTTGTCAGCGTTGACGTAAACGACGGTCGGTTCGTGCCGGCGAGCTTCGGCCTCTTCCATCTGTCCGAACGACGCCACGATCACGATGTCGCCGGGCGCGCCCTTGCGTGCGGCCGCCCCATTT
>DATKOZ010000009.1:0-233803 GCA_035524375.1 Binataceae bacterium (SeqCode)
AGAAGCGCGAATGTGCCCCTGCTTTTCGCCCACGATGGCAAGAATTGGAGCGGTCGCTTCGTCGGCAACCGCAGGCGTGCTGGTTCCACGAAACTCCCTTCCTTTTGCGTCGACCACCACCGCGAAGATGAAAGACCTGCCACTGTTGGTATCGGTGAACGCGAGCGTTCCCAGTCCGTTTGCGCCGACTGTAAAGGTTCCACCGGTGATTGTTGAACTGCTGCCGTTAAAGCATGGCGCGCCGGTGTCGCCGCAAGTAGTTGGTGCCGTCACACTGGTGCCGGTGCTATAAATCAATTCCCCCGTCACTGTGCCGCTTTTATTCAAGTTCAGCACGCCGATCGCGGCTTCCGGCGCGGGAAACGGCGCCAACCCGGTGGCTGAGGCGGGCATTTGGTCGGGCGTATAGCCGCGCATCTCTATTGCGTAATTTCCGGACATCGGGGCCGAATGAGCCGTGGCGGCCGTGGAAACCATAAGCGCAGATACAGCAAATATCGAGCAGAAAACCTTATTCATAATGCACTTTCTCCAGTCGAATTCGTAAATTCTGAATCAAAATTTCGGCAATAGCAACGACTTAACGCGATTAAACTTCCCTGGCGCGGAAGAAAACAAGCAAATGGCGATGCTCCGGCTTCGGCTCAGTCGGGCAAAAGCGCCGGCGACGATTTTATATCTTGGGCCGCCGGAAAACTCGGATGCTAAGAAATCCCGCCTCACGCGAACGCGGGCATCACTTCTTTGGCGAACAATTCCAGAGTCGGCGGTGGCGCGAGGTCGCTGAAGAAGATCGTGAAGGTCGTTATCCCCATCGCGACGCGCTTCTTGAGCGCATCGATTACCTGCGGCGGCGTCCCCTTGATGCCGGTGCTGACGAACGGGAACATCTGCGCCATCTTCCACTTCTGCTCGACTTCCTCATCGGTCTTGCCGATGCAGATCAGCAACTGCTCGGAGACGTCGAGGGTTGCGAAATCGCGGCCGACGTCCTTGCAGTGCGCTTTCAGCACGTCGAGCTTGTGCTCGAAGCTTTTGTAGCCGGCGGGGCAGTTCCACCGATCGGCAAATTTCGCCACCAGCTTGAGCATCACTTTTTCGCCGCTGCCGCCGATCGTGATTGGCGGATGCGGTTGCTGGACCGGCTTGGGACTGAGCGGCGCCGCCTCAACCGAATAATGACGCCCCTTGAAGGTGGCGCGCTTCTCGGTGAACATCGCCTTGATGATGTGCAGGCCCTCCTCGAACGCCTTGAGCCGCGTCTTCATCTCGGGAAATTCGTAGCCGTACGCCTTGTACTCCTCGCCCATCCAGCCGGCGCCGTAGCCGATCTCGAGACGGCCGTTGCTGATGTGATCGATCGTCACGAGCGATTTCGCCAGCAACGCGGGATTGCGGTACGAATTGCACATCACGAGCGTGCCGATGCGGATTTTCTCGGTTCGCGCCGCAAGCCCCGCCATCAGCGCCACGCATTCGTGATGCTCCAAGTCGGGCATCCCGCGCGTCCACATGTGATCGACCAGCCAAATCGAATGGTACCCGAGCGATTCGCATCGATGGGCGCGGTCGAGCAACGCGATCCACGAAAGTCCGGCTTGCGGAGAAAACACCGCGAAATTTACTTTTTTACTCATGGCGAAACCGCTCCTTACACCGGATCAACGGCGAGATGGATCGCCCTTGTTTCTCATGGCGGCCAGCAACGGTCAACCCCGTAACTATTCATAGCCTTCCCGAAACCGCTCACGGGTTTCGGACTTCCCGCAGTGCCGAAAACGGCGGGACGCCGTTTTCGGACGGCTCCGGATAAAACAGGAATCGCCACCGGCGCGGGCGCGAAACCCGTAAGGGGTTTCAAAAAGGCTGCGATTTCCCCACCGTCAACCTGCGACTTTTGCCAGCAGCGGCGTTTGATACTGCACCGCCATCCGCAGGATCGCAAAGACCAGCCCGAAAAATGCGCCGAAGGTCACACCGTTGACGCGAATCCAGTCCAAATGCGTGCGCGTTTTCGATTCGATCTGGAAGCGGATTTGCTCGTCGGTCAGTTGCGCCAGCTTTTCGCGGACCATCCCGGCGATCTGACCGCGGCTGGCCGCGACCGCCCGCTCCACCATCCGGTCGATTAGGCGCTGCGCGCGCTCGCGCGCGTAACTGGATGGATCGTGCAGTTGTTGGCCGAATTCATGGACCGCATTCTCCAGCGTGAGCATCACCTCCGGATCGTTTTGCACCTGCGAAAGCGCCTGCCGGAGATTGGCCAGGATGCGGGAAGCCATCGTGCGCACGCGGATTTTTTCCAGCACCCAATCCAGGCCGCGCACGGTCTTGGGCATCGTCTTGCGCAGAATCGTCTCCAGCCGCTCGCGCGCATCGGGCGATTCAAGATAGTCGCTGGCGCGCGAAAGCATCCGCTCCAGTCCGCCCGGTCCGAGCAGATCGTGGATGTTGACCTCCTGCAGGTAGGTGCCCAATCGCCCGACCAGCTCCATTTCGGCGAGCTTCTTTCCGATCATCTCGGGCGTGAGCCATTCGTTTTCGATCGTGCTGGCGATTCCGTCGATCAGCTTCTGGCGATTGCGCGGCAGCACGCCGGAGCCGGGCAGGTACCAATGGCGCTCGAAGATCATTTTCAGCGCTATGTAATCGCACAGGCCCCCGATCAGCGCCGCCTCGCCAATCGATACTCCTATCTGCGCCGCCGTCCGCCATGGCGTCAGCGCGACGGCTGCCCAGCTGCCAACATACAGAAGCGCGGCGAAGGCTAAAGTCATTCCGCCCTTGTAGGTCTCAAACGTCTCGACCAGGCCGCTGCGGGCAATCGGGGTTTCAACCGGTTTATTGCTCATAAGGGTTTTGTCCGGCATTGGCTTGAGCGGATAATTTTCGATGCGGCATGGCGCACCGATCGCCGCCTGATTACTTATTTTCGCACAGAGCGTATGATCGCCGCATCCACCGGCGCCACGCCCTACAGGAGGTCGTCAAATGATCGGCTCGGGTAATCCAGCCCTGCTCGGAATTCTGGCCTTTCTCGGGATCGTCGCGCTTGCGATGCTCGCGAGTTCGATCTTCACCGTCGACCAGCAGAGCGTCGCGGTTATTCAGCGCTTCGGCAAATTTCTCCGCATGGCCGGCCCGGGCCTTAATCTCAAGGTCCCGATAATCGATCAGGTCGCCATCTTCATGAACCTCCGCACGCAACAACTCGTGCTCAAGGTCGAAACTAAAACCAAGGACAATGTATTCCTGCATGTGAGCGTGGCGGTGCAATTCTCCGTGTCGCCCGACAAGGTTTATCAGGCCTATTACAGCCTGCAGGACCCGAGCAATCAGATAACGGCGTTCGTATTCGACGTGGTGCGCGCGCATGTGCCGAGCCTGGACTTGGACGATGTGTTCCTTAAGAAGGACGAAATCGCGCAGGCGGTGAAAAAGGAGCTGGGCGGCCAGATGTCCGAATACGGCTATTCGATCACGACCGCGCTGGTGACAGATATCGACCCGGATGAGCGCGTTAAATCCTCCATGAACGAGATCAACGCCAATCAGCGGCTGCTCGAAGCGGCCAAGGCCAAGGGCGAAGCCGAAAAGGTTCTGAAGGTGAAGCAGGCGGAGGCCGAAGCGGAAAGCAAGGCGCTGCAGGGCAACGGTATCGCGCGGGAGCGGATGGAAATCGCCAAGGGGCTGCGCGAGTCCGCGGCGCTGTTCCAGCAGGGGATGCCGGGATCGACGCCCGAGGAATGCATGGTGGTGCTGCTGCTGACGCAGTACTTCGATGCGCTCAAGGAAATTGGGGTGCATAGCAACACGATCATGCTGCCGCATTCGCCGGCCGGGCTGGCATCGATTTCAGGGGAGATTCGCGATGCGCTGATCGCGGCGCGCGCGGTATCCATGAAGGGCGCCGCGCCCGGAGCCGCCGCTGCCCCGCCGGGCGCGACTACTCCCCTGGGCGGAAACTCGGATTGATGACAGTGCGACCACCGCAACGCTGGATGATTTGACTCCATCGTGCGATGATCGTGGCAATCGCGATCCGGAGGAACGATTGTGGCCAGCACACCCATCGTCAGCCAGGAATTGATCGATAAATTTCGCCGCGACGGCTTCGTCGTGGTCGATGGCCTGCTCACCGAAGCCGAGCTGGACAAGTTCGGCGCCGCGGTCGATCGCGCAGTCAAAAGTCGCGGCCGCAACGACAATCGCACCATCGATCAAAAATCGCCCTACGAGCAATCGTTTACCCAGTGCATCAACCTGTGGGAGGACAATCCCGAAGTCCTGCCCCTGACCTTTCATCCGAAGGTTTCCGAGGCGGCATGGCTGCTAAGCGGCGCGCCCGCCCTTCGCTTATGGCACGATCAGGCGCTGTACAAGGCTCCCGGCGGCCGCTACACGGAGCCGCATCAGGATCAGCCCTACTGGCCGATGGACGAGCCGGTCACGCTAACCGCATGGGTTCCGTTCGACGGTTCGACGCATCGCTCCGGATGCATGGGCTATGTGCCGGGATCGCATCGCGTGGGCCTGAAAAAATACATCAACATTTTCACCGCCGATGAACGGGAAAAGATTCTCGAGGATTCGAAGATTGCCGGAGTGCCTCCCGTCTATGTCGAGGTTCCGCGCGGCAGCGTCGCGTTTCATCACGGCCTGACCGTTCATATGGCCAAGACCAACAACAGCGATCGGATTCGGCGTGTACACACGATGATCTATTTCCGCGACGGCGCAACGCGCAGCACCGGCGCGGTGCATCCCAGCGTCGATCGTCCGGGAATCGAAATCGGCCGGACAATCGACAGCGATTTGACGCCCATCGTATGGCCGCGCGTGGCTGGCGATTTGCCGGCCCCCCCCAAAATGCCGCTTACGCCGATCCTGAAGAGCCTGAACGTTTACGGCGCGCTGCCCACCGTCGAGTAGCCGCGCTGGGCGCAAGAAATTCGCGAAACCCCTGACGGGTTTCGGACTTCCCGCAGCGCCGAAAACGGCGCAGAGCGCCGTTTTCGAAAAATAAGACGGGCGCGAGAGAGAGCCCGCCCTGAGCGAAGCCGAAGGGTCAGGGTCTCGCTGAGGCTATGATTAAAGCCCGGTTTGGATAGAATGTAAGATTCAATGCGCTGGACAACCGCAAAGATACGGCAATCGTTTCTGGACTTTTTCGCCGAACGCGGGCATGAGGTCGTCCCCTCGGCGCCGCTGGTGCCCAAGGGTGACCCAACTCTCCTGTTCACGAACGCCGGGATGGTTCCGTTCAAGGACTATTTCCTCGGCGTACGGACAGCGCCCAGCCCGCGCATCGTGAATTGCCAGAAGTGCCTGCGCATTTCCGGCAAGCATAACGACCTGGAGGCGGTCGGCCGCGACACCTACCATCACACGTTTTTCGAGATGCTCGGCAACTGGTCGTTCGGCGATTACTACAAGGAAGAAGCCATCAAGTGGCATTGGGAGCTAATCACCAAGGTCTGGGGCGTCGATCCCAAGCTACTCTATGCGACAGTTCACAAAGATGATCGCGAGGCCGAGGAAATCTGGCACAAGATGGGCGTACTCCCGCGCGAGCGCATCATGCGCTTCGGCGACAAGGACAACTTCTGGGAAATGGGCGAAACCGGCCCCTGTGGTCCGAACTCGGAAATCGACATCGACCGCGGCGAAAAGGCATGCCACGGACAGGGGCACCCCGGGACGCCATGCGCCGTGAATGTCGATGGATGCGAGCGCTATATCGAGATTGGCAACCTCGTTTTCATCCAGTACAACCGCGATGCGACCGGCCAACTGACTCCGCTTCCGAAGAAACACGTCGATACCGGCACGGGACTGGAACGGGTTTCAGCCGCTCTGCAAAGCCTCGAAACCAAATCGCTGCTTGGAAATTACGACATCGATCTATTTCAGACGATCGTCAGGAAAATCGAATTGGCGTCTGAAAAACTCGGCGACCGAAAGCGCTACGGACAAAGCGGCGAAGCCGATGTCTCGTTTCGCGCGATCGCCGACCATGCCCGCGCGATGACCTTTCTGATCGCCGAGGGCGTGTACCCCGGCAACACCGATCGCGAGTATGTCCTGCGCCGGGTAATCCGGCGCGCCGCACGTCATGGCCGCTATCTGGGAATTCATCGGCCGTTTCTCGCGACGGTTCATCAGGGCGTCGTCGATGCGATGGGCGACGCCTACCCGGAAATAAAAGAGGCGGCGGTCAAGACCGCAGAAGCGATCACCCAGGAAGAATCCCGGTTCGGTGAAACCCTCGATCGCGGGCTGGAGCTGCTGGGAACGGAGCTCAGCCGAATCACGGAACGTGGCGGCCATACACTACCGGCCGAGGTTGCCTTCAAACTCTACGATACCTATGGCTTCCCGCTCGACCTGACCGAAGACATTGTGCGCGGCGAAGGTATCGACGTGGATACCGCCGGCTTCAACCGCTTGATGGATGAGCAGCGCGACCGCGCCCGCGCCGCGCGCAAGGATGAAACGGCTGCGCCCGAGGTTGCGATTGCGCCAGAGGTGAAGTCGCGCTTCACCGGCTATCGAAATCTCGATGGCGACTCCGAAATCCTTGCCGGCGGCAATAGCGGCGAGAATGTCACCGTCGTCACGGCGGAAACGCCCTTCTATCCCGAAGGCGGCGGCCAAATTGGCGATCGAGGTGTCATCGAAACTGAATCGGGTGCGATTCTGGAAGTCGCCGATACACGCAAACACGATGGCGCTATAATCCACGTCGGCCGTATTATTCGTGGCACCGCGGGCGATTTTACCGCCGGCAAGCGCGTGAAACTCAAGGTCGATCGCATCCGGCGCAATGCCGCGATGCTGAACCATTCGGCCACCCACATCCTGCACTATGCCTTGCGCGACGTGCTCGGGACCGGAGTGCATCAGGCGGGATCACTCGTCGAGCCGGGTCGCCTGCGGTTTGACTTCAGTCATCAGGGCCCGGTCAAGGATGACGCTCTCCTCACCATCGAGGAGGAGGTCAACGCACGCATCCGCGAGAATGCCGAGGTCACAACCGAAGAGATGGCCTACGACGACGCAATCAAGGCGGGTGCGCTGGCATTCTTCGGCGACAAGTACGGCGATCGCGTGCGGGTCGTGAGGATGGGGGATTTTTCGGTCGAGCTATGCGGCGGCACGCACATGTCGCGCACGGGAGACGCCGGCTTCTTCAAGCTGGAGTCGGAAGCTGGCGTGGCGGCGGGAGTTCGCCGAATCGAAGCGGTAACGGGACAGGGCGCACTCGAAGCGGTTCGTGAGCGCGAGCGCGTCCTTGACGCGATCGGCTCGCAGCTTGGCGCGCGCGACGGGGCCGCAATCGAACGGCTCGAAAAATTGCGCGCGCGCGAAAAGGAGCTGGAAAAGAAGCTGCGCACACTCGAACAGAAGCTGGCGGGTGGCGCAGGCGGCGGCGAGGCGGACGAAGAAATCCGCATGGTCGGCAATATCAAGGTCGTCATTCGCAAGCTCGATGGCGTCGAGGCGCGCACCCTGCGCGACATGGCCGACAAGATGCGCCAGAAGCACAGCTCGGCGGTAGTTGCGCTCGGCTCGGATTTGGGCGACGGCAAGGTGGCACTCTTGGTCGCTGTGACCGCGGACCTGACGGACAAAGTGAAAGCCGGCGACATCATAAAGCAAATCGCGCCGATCGTCGGCGGCACCGGCGGCGGCCGTCCCGACATGGCGCAGGCGGGCGGCAAGGACTCGTCGAAACTGGGTGAGGCGCTCGCCAAGGTCGCATCGCTAGTCAGATGAGGAGGAAGGAAAACAATTTACCACCAAGGCACCAAAGCACGAAGTTCGTGACGCATTCTTCTTGGTATCTTTCTGTCTTGGTGGTGATCCTTTCAGGGCACTTTCACACAGATGCCGAATTGGATTACGATTAGGCGCGGCGCGTGAGTTTTCCGCCGCCGCAAGGACCGAGCAACGAAAGCCGAAATTCAAGAAACGGCGGCGGGTTCCCCGCCTGCCAACCAAGATTCGCTCGAACTCCATTTCGACGACCCGCGCCTGTTCACCGACCTCCTTGGTCAGCATGATGCACACGTGCGCACGATCGAGCAGGCACTCGGCGTGCGCATCGGCGTGACCGGCACCTCGCTCAAAATCACCGGCGCTCATGACGATCAAGCACTGGCGGGCCGCGCAATTGGCGAACTGTACGATCTGCTCAAGCGCGGTCATCCGATCTTTCCAAGCGATGTCGAATACGCGGTCCGCATCCTTCGCGCCGATCGTAATGCCGAGTTAAAGGACATCTTCCTCGACACCATCTACGTCTCCGCCCACAAGCACGTAATCGCCCCCAAGAGCGTCAATCAAAAGGTCTATATCGATGCGATCCGGCGCCACGACATCGTTTTCGGCATCGGTCCCGCCGGCACTGGAAAAACTTACCTGGCGATGGCAATGGCGCTCGCCGCGTTGATGAAAAATCAAGTCACGCGAATGGTGCTGTGCCGGCCGGCCGTCGAGGCAGGCGAGCGACTGGGCTTTTTGCCGGGCGATCTGGCCGAAAAGGTCAATCCGTATCTACGCCCGCTCTACGATGCGTTGCACGACATGGTCGATTTCGACCGGGCGCGCCGGATGCTTGAGCGCGGGACAATCGAGGTTGCCCCGCTCGCATTCATGCGCGGCCGCACACTTAACGATTCGTTCATCATTCTCGATGAGGCGCAGAATACGACCTCCGAGCAGATGAAAATGTTTCTCACCCGGCTCGGCTACAACTCCAAGGCGGTGATTACCGGCGACGTCACGCAGATCGATTTGCCGTCAGGCAAGTTGTCGGGCTTGAAGGAGGCTCGCATCGTACTCGCCAACACGCCCGGAATCAGCTTCGTCACCTTCGCCGATCGCGACGTCGTGCGCCATCGCCTGGTGCAGTCGATCATTAACGCCTATGAGGCGTTCACTGTCGAAGATCGGCCGCCCGGTACTGGCGGAAATCATCAGGGTTGAACCGCGTGCCAGTCGAGTTCCGATGCGCCTCGGCGCGCGGACGCGCCTATGCCCCGGGCCTGCGTGCGGATGCCGGACGCCTGATGCGCGCGGCGGGGCTGCCGAACTGCGAACTCTCGCTGATTTTGACGCACGATCGGGCGATCCGCGCACTCAATCGAAAATTCCGCGGGAAGGACGCGGCGACTGACGTCCTGTCATTCTCGCAAATCGAGGAGGCGGGCAAGCGCCGGCCCAATCCGCGGACGGTCCGCGACCATGCGGGTCTTCCGCTGGGCGACATAGTAATTTCGGTAGATACCGCACTTGCCCAGGCGCGCGAGTATCGCGTTACGCCGCGCGAGCGCATCCGGACTCTGCTGGTTCATGGTTTCCTCCATCTGCTCGGTTATGACCATGAACGGTCGGCCGCCGATGCGCGAAAAATGTCTGCGCGCGAGCGTGCTCTCGCTGCGCGAATGCGCAGGGCCACACGATGAATCGTACACGGGCGAAGTTTCCCGCCGCCGCGATGCTGACGCATTTCACGCGTGCATCGAGGACCGCCTCAGCGCTCGACAATCTCGTTGCGATACTGCGCGAGGGGGTCATTCGCGCAAACCGCCGGATGATTCGCGGAACTCAGCCCGCGGTCTGCCTCTTCGATGCGCCTCCATCCGAATTGCGCACGTTGCTCGAGCGCCGGAATCGGCGGCGCTACGAACCATTCGGGATCGCCATCGACAAACGCTATGCTTTCAAAATGGGTGCGCGGCCGGTGATTTATCTTCCATGGCGGGAGGCGGCCGAAATTTTAGCGCCCGCGGAGCATTGGCGAGTGGTTGAAACCCAGATGGATCGAACTCCTCCGGTGGATTGGACGCATGAACGCGAATGGCGCGTGCCCGGCGATCTCGAATTTTCGCCGCGCGTATGCGCAGCTCTGGTCGAGACCTGGAGGGACGTGGACGAGATTTTCGAACGGTTTGACGGCCGACCGCCGTGCGCTGGCGTGATTCCGGTCGCCGGGATGTTGGAGCGGGCGTGAAGTTATCCTCGAACAACCTGCTGCGTGCGGCACTCGCGATCGTAAGCGGCGCCGCGATGGGCCTCGCGTTTCCGAAGTTCGATTTCGGCTTGATCGCATGGGTGGCGTTCGTGCCGCTGTTCTACGCAATCGACGGCGAAAGCCTTAAGCGCGTGTTCGGATGGGCGTATTTGCAGGGGTTCGCCTCCTACATGGTCTCGCTCTACTGGATTCCAATCCCGCTGCACGACTTCGCGGACGTCAGGATCGAATTTGCGATACTTCCGCTGATGCTGCTGGCTGCGGTTCTGGCGACCTATACCGCGATCGCCATTTGGTCGGGAATATTTGTCGCACGGCGGGCGCGCGTTCCCATGGTGATCGCGATACCGGCGGCGTGGGTCGCATTGGAATGGGTCCGCACCTATTTTCCGATCGGCTTTCCGTGGAACCTGCTCGGATACACCGCCTATCGAAATCTTGAGTTGATTCAATTCGCCGAATTCACCGGCGTATACGGCATCTCCGGGCTTATCGTTTTCTTCAATGCGGTCGCCTATGCGGTAATCTTCCGGCGCGGCAGCCGGCGTTATCAGATCGCCAGCTTAAGCGCTCTGACCGCCACGATGATCGCGGTTGCGGGATTCGGCATGTGGCGAGTCGCCGACCTTCAGCACGTGACCGAGGATGGAAGCCTGAAGGTCGCGATGGTCCAGGGCAACATTCCGCAGTCGCTCAAGTGGGAGGAGGATTTCCTTCCTCAAAGCTTCAAGGTGTACGTGGATGCCACTGCGGCCGCCGCGAAGGATGGCGCCGATCTCGTCGTATGGCCGGAGGCGGCGGCCGCCTTTCTGTTTCAGCCCGACGACAATTATCCCGCGCAATTTGCTGGCTACGCCGACTATCGCCGGGTGCTGCTCGAGATGGCGCACAATCTGAACACGCCGATCTTGTTTGGCGCGCCCGCTCTTTCGACGACCGATCCCGACGCCGATTATCGCGAATACAACCGCGCCTATCTGGTGTCCGGCCGCGGCACCGTGGACGCCTATTATGACAAGATCAATCTGGTGCCGTTTGGCGAATATGTTCCGGCGCGATCGATATTCGGCCTGTTCGTGAATCGCGTCGTGCACGGTTTCGGCCGCATGATTCCGGGCGTGGAGCAGAAGCTATTTCAGGTCAAAGGCGCCAAGCTCGGCGTCCTCATCTGTTACGAGAGTATTTTCCCCGATTTCACCCGCCGTGCGGTCAAGGACGGTGCGACCGTGCTGATGAATATCACCAATGACGCCTGGTACGGCGAGAGCTCCGCACCGTTTCAGGCGCTCGCGATGGCCGCGATGCGCTCGGCGGAAACGAAAATTCCGATGGTCCGCGTCGCCAATACCGGCGTGAGTGCGATTATCGAGCCGACTGGCGAAATCACGGCACGCACGCCGCTCTTCGAGCGCGACACTGAAATCGAAAACGTCCAATGGCGCCCGATGCGCACGGTGTACACAATCGTCGGCGATCTGTTCGCGAAGATTTGTTTCGCGTTCATCCTCATCGGGATAATCATCGGATGGCGCTGGCCGCAACGTGAACCTGCGGTAAAAATCGTGCATATTCCCGGTTTCTCCCCAAATGGGCGATCAAAGTAATGTCGCATGACGATTTGTTCTCTATGCGATCAGGTAAGCAGGGACAAAAATGAAATCCGATAGCAAAGAACCGAATCAATCTCGTACTACCGAAAATGCGCGCGCGCTGCCGGATACAACGACTTGGAAACCACGCGATGCATCTCAAACATTGACCGCAGTTTTTGCAGAAGAGTGTAGAGCCTCTGAAACGAAGCTTTTGCATGGATTACAACACGAGAGAAGACTGGCGATCGACAATTTTGACTCGGGGTTGCCATTTGAGGGTTTAGTTAGAGAGGAACTCAAGCGACTTCTGCCTCGGCGGTATAGCGTTACCACGGGACTTTTGCTCGATCGACTTGGTAGAACTGCCGGCAACTGTGATGTCGTTATTTTCAACGACACATGGTTTCAGCCAGTAAAATCTCCTGCGACTGAAAACTCAGGCGGTAAGTTTATCCCGATAGAAGGGGTTTATGCGGTCGGTGAGGTGAAGCAAACATTGTCATCAAGCGAACTCGACCAAGCGATGGAAAAGCTGGTCAAATGCCAGCGACTGGATCGGCCTCGAACATTCGCACACAGGATCGTTGAGAATCGTAAAGGCTGTGACTGCCAACACGGCCTCACAAACCCATTGATTAGTTTCATACTGGCGGGTGCTCTTGCGGCAAATGAAAGTTTGCAAGATCTAATTGAGCGCTTCTTCGACATCTCAAAAGAATTGAAGCGATTAGAAGTTGTTCGGGCATTGTGTGTTTTGGGCGAAGGTACAGTTCTGTGGTCGTTTCATGATCCGTTGAGCAACAATGAGGTTTGTCCGGCCACCTTCGTTGAAGCAGATCTATTTCGTCCTATCTTTCCGATTTTTTCGCCGGCCAGCTATCGCAGCCCTCTTCTATGTCTTGTGCAGATGTTACAGCTGAGCCTATTTCACATTGTCCTTGGACCTGAAGATTTCGCAGCGGCCTATAGCCTTGATCGTAGCGGGATCAAACTTCCCAGCAACCCAAACATTGCTCTTCCAGCAGATAAGGAATGGCTCGACTTGCTTAATAAACCCTGCCGCAGCCCAGACCGCTGAAGCGACGAGTCGACATAACATTTTTGCTCGTGTCGTTTGGACAGAGTGGCGGAATTATCGTCGCCTCTCCGCTTACGAAGAACACACCACAAGGGACCATTAAATCCCGCCCTCCGTTGTGGCACAATAAAAGAACCGTCCGGCGAGGCCGGCGTGAAGTGAGAACATACCCATGATCAGCGACATGAAACAGCAGCTTTCCGATTTCGACCTCCGCGCAGAAAAGCTCGGGAGGCGTCTTTGACGTCCCCGGATTAGAAGCTCGCCGTACTCAACTTGTCGAACAGCAAAGCGATCCGAATTTCTGGGGCCGACCGGAAGAAGCCAAGAAATTTTCCCAAGAGTTGGATCGGATAGAGGGAACCTTAGCGGGATTCCACGATATTAAGAAGGCTTTACGGGACGCCGCTGAATACTTTTCCTTAGCCGAGGAAGAAGGCGCTGAAGATTCCGAAGCTGCAATTCTAACGAAAGGTGCGCTGGAGGACGCGCGGGCCGAGATCGAGCGCCAGGAATTGCGCGTGATGCTGGGCGGCGAGTACGACCGGCTGGGCGCGATCGTTTCGGTCCATCCGGGGGCCGGCGGCATGGAAGCGCAGGATTGGGCCGAGATGCTCTTGCGGATGTATATGCGATGGGCCGAGCGGCACGGCTTCAAGACCGAACTTGCCGACCTGCAACCGGGAGAGGGAGCGGGAATCAAAAGCGCCACCTTCACCGTCGAGGGCGATTTCGCCTACGGCTACCTGAAGGCCGAGGTCGGAATCCATCGCCTGGTGCGGATTTCGCCCTACGATTCCAATGCGCGGCGTCATACGTCGTTCGCCTCGGTGTTCGTATTCCCCGCAATAGACGACAAGGTCGAGGTGGTGATAAATCCCGCCGACTTGCGCATCGACACGTTTCGCGCCTCGGGCGCGGGCGGCCAGCATGTCAACAAGACCGATTCCGCCGTGCGCTTTACACATCTTCCGACCGGGATCGTCGTCACCTGCCAGAACGAACGCTCGCAGCACAAAAATCGCGCGATGGCGATGAAGATCCTACGCGCGCGCCTGTTCGAGCTGGAGGAGCGCAAGAAGCGCGAGGAACTCGAGAAGTTCGCCAAGGAAAAAAAGGAAATCGCGTGGGGCAGCCAGATTCGGTCGTATGTGCTGCAGCCCTACCAGATGGTGAAGGACCATCGCACGGGCGTTGAAAACGGCAATACCGGAGCGGTCCTGGACGGCGCGCTCGATCCGTTTATCGAGGCGTTCCTGATGGGTGTGCGCAAAGGCGATGCGCAAGCCGAGCCAGCCTAACGCCGGCCGGAGCTTGCACGGTGATAGCACCGCGCGCACAGTTGCATAGGAAGCCGGTTCCGCCCGCGAAAATCGAAGGAGACTCGAATGATCGACTTATATTTCTGGCCCACCCCCAACGGTTACAAGATCACCGTGATGCTCGAAGAGGTCGGGCTCAAGTACAAAATCGTCCCGGTAAATATCGGTGCGGGCGATCAATTCAAGCCCGAATTCATGAAAATCAGCCCGAACAACAAAATGCCCGCGATCGTCGATCCGGACGGTCCCGGCGGACAGCCGATCTCAATCTTCGAGTCGGGCGCGATTCTCATGTACCTGGCAGAAAAGACCGGCAAGTTGATGCCGTCGGACATGCGCGGCAAATACAAAGTCATCGAATGGCTGATGTTCCAGATGGCGAGCGTGGGCCCAATGCTCGGCCAGGCGCATCACTTTCGCGTGTATGCTCCCGAAAGGATCCCATACGCGACCGATCGGTACACCAACGAGGCCAAGCGCATCTACGGCGTGATCGACAAGCGGCTCGGCGAGGCGAAATATCTGGCGGGCGACTACTCGATCGCCGATATCGCGACATACCCGTGGCTGGTGCCGCACAACATGCAGGGGCAGGCGCTCCAGGACTATCCGAACCTCAAGCGCTGGTACGACGAGATTCGCGCGCGACCCGCCGTGCAGCGCGGATTTGCGGCGATGGCGGAAGAAATCGCCAAGATGAAGGCGGCGGCCAACCAGCCGGCAGCGCAGGACAAGGATCGCTGGGAAAACCTGTTCGGAAAGAAACAGTACGAACGCCGCTAAAACCTTAAGTCAGTGAAATCGGCGGAATCTGCGGTTTCTTCTGAGCCGTCACAAAGCGCGCGCGAACTTTTGTTCGAGGGCATCGTTGCCGCCGCGACGATTACGCTGTGGCCGATCCTCGGTGAGCGATCGAAAGCGACCGCCGCCAGTCGCGCGACCGCGATGGCATGGCTGCCCATCGCCGGCTTCGCGCTGGGCGCGATACTCGCGACGATCGACCGCGTGGCCGGCGTGACGCTTGTGGGCGCGGCGCGATCGATCGCGGTAATGCTCGCAGCCGCGATCCTGTCTGGAGGCCTTGCAAATCGGGGCCTTGCCGATACGGTTGAGTCAATTCGGAATGGCGTGCGGCCGGCCTCCACCGGGCTTGCACGGATTGGACCTATCGGTGCGATCGCCGCGATCGCTGGATTCGCATTCGAAGTTTGGTGCCTGTCGCGAATCGGCGGCACCTCGCGCGGTGCGGCGCTGGTGATGTCGATGATGCTGTCGCGATGGTCGATCGTGCCGATCGGATATGGCCTCAAGCCGCTTGAGCGATGGGGGCTTGGGGTTCCGTACGAGGGTGGGCTTACCTTTCGAGAATTCGCTGTGTCCAGCACGATCGCACTTGGCGCAACGATGGGCCTCTATCGAAATATCGGGCTAGCGGTAATTATTGCAATTGCGCTGACGATCCTCGCGATGCGTCTGATCATCAGCCGCCGGATGCGCGGCGCGTCGGGCGCGTCTTTGGCGGGCGGATGCGCGATTGTCGAGATCGCGACGCTCGCCGTGCTGGCCGCGCTGAAAATCCAATGAGCGATCACCGCGGCAGTCGGCCGCTTCTCGTCTATGACGGCGACTGCGGCTTCTGCCTCTATTGGGTGAACTACTGGCGCAAACTCACTGAAGATCGCATCGCGTATGCGCCGTACCAGGAAGCAGCCGGAGACCATCCTGCGATTCCAATTGCTGAATTCCAGCGCGCGGTCCAATTCATAGCGCCTGACGGAAAAACGGCAAGCGGCGCCGAGGCCTGTTTCCTCGTCCTGAGTTTCGCGCGCGGGATGGGCTTCTGGCTGACGCTCTATCGGACTCTGCCGGGCTTCGCCGCGATCACGGAACTCGTCTATGCCTTCGTCGCGTCGCATCGGACCGCCTTTTCACAGATATGCTACTGGCTCTGGGGACGCGATTATTCTCCGCCAACTTTCGATCTCGTCGCGTGGCTATTTCTTCGTGCGATGGGCCTGATCTATCTGTCGGCCTTCGTCTCGTTCGGCGTGCAAGCCATGGGGTTGATCGGCAGCCACGGCATCCTGCCGCTGTCGGGCTATATCGCGGCAATTGAGAACCAGATTGGGCCGGAGCGCTACCGGCTATTTCCGATGGTGTTCTGGATCGATTCCAGCGATTTCGCGATTCAGGCGGCATGTTGGCTCGGCGCATTGTTCTCGATACTGCTGATCTTCAATTTTTTGCCGCGCTTGAGCCTGCTCCTCCTGTACGTGCTTTACCTCTCGCTCGTCTATGCCGGACAGGAGTTCATGACATTTCAGTGGGATTCGCTTCTGCTCGAATCGGGATTTCTCGCATTGTTTCTGACTATCGCACAGCGCCCCGGAATATATCTGCTGCGATGGCTTATGTTCCGGCTGATGTTCATGTCAGGCGTCGTCAAGTTGATGAGCCGCGATCCGAATTGGGCCAACCTGACCGCCCTCACCTATCACTTTCAGACGCAGCCATTGCCGACCCCGCTTGCCTGGTATGCGCACCACTTGCCGCATCGCACACTTGTCGCGGCGACGGCGGGAAATTTTGTGGTCGAACTGGCCCTGCCGATTTTAATTTTCTTTCCGCGCCGGCCGAGATTTCTCGCGGCATTCGGTTTTATCGCACTGGAAGCGCTGATCGCCCTCACCGGCAATTACACTTTCTTCAATTTCCTCACGATCGCATTATGCCTTCCCCTGTTCGACGACGCGGCGGTCACGGCAATTCTTCCGCAGCGGCTGGCCCCGGTCCGGAGACAAGTCCGCATCGGCAAGCCGCGCAAACTCACCACATTCGCCGCCGACGCGCTCGGTGTCTTGATTGTTTTCGCCTATGTGATCGAGCTGCCGGCAATCTTTGGCGTTCGGCTCATCGGCCCGGCCGCGTGGTTCCTCAACGAAATCGAGCCGCTCCGGATCGTAAATTCGTACGGCCTCTTCGCCGTGATGACCACGAAGCGGAATGAAATCGTCATCGAAGGCTCAAATGACGGCGAGCATTGGCAAGAATATGCGTTCAGATACAAACCCGGCGATCTTCACCGCCCGCCGCCATGGAACGCTCCGTATCAGCCGCGGCTGGATTGGCAGATGTGGTTTGCCGCACTGGGAACCCCGGAACAAAATCCCTGGCTTTCCGGTTTCATAACACGGCTTCTGGAAAATTCCCCCGATGTGACGGCGCTGCTCGCCTACAATCCGTTTCCGGACAAACCGCCGCGTTATGTGCGCGCGATCATGTACGACTATCGCTTCACCACTCCAGAGGAAAAAGCCGCTACCGGCGACTGGTGGGTGCGAACTCCGGAGGGGATGTATTTCCCGCCAGTCGGATTGGCCGACCCCGCGACCCGCTCAGGAGTGCCTGAATCTTAGTGCCGCGGAGCAGAGTGAGGATTTTAAGCGGCCTGAGATCAACAATCGGCGCGACTTGGAACGGTGGCAACGCCGATCATTTGTAGACGAATTGGGCGCGGATATCTCTCCTGAGCGGACGTAACAAAGTTTTGAATTCGGCTGCGTAGCCCGGATCGCATACATTGTGCGCGGTATGATCGACCATCTCTCTCTCCGCCGATATCGTGCCATTCTTGAGCAGATACGCAGATTTGTAATCGGCATTCTTGCTGGCGACCTGAATAGGCCTTGGAATTGCGAGCACTTGAAGGTCTTTGGGCAAACGAATCGTGTACTTTTCGATCCAATACGCACCATAACATTGGGTGTTCACGCTTCCGGGCGGTGCGTTGGCGGTATTCAGCGTATCCGTTATCATTCCGCGCCGCGGAGCGACTGGCGACTGAATTATCATCCCCCCCGGTCCTGGCAAATCGACCGCCTCGTCGACGTGAAATTTTATCGAGTATCGGTATTCGTCCTCGCTATCACCGGTACCACCGCGGACGATCGATCCCGTCCCCGTGTAACCATTCGCATTGAGTAAACGGCGCACTACCAAATCTTCCAGGTTCGGCTGGAGGTACATCAGTGATGCTTTGGCGGTTGTGGCATAAAAGCCCTTGGCTTCGATCTTTGTTTCGCCGTCTGCGGAACCGTCTGGATGTATTTCCATAACTGTGAGCAGTTTCTCACCGTTATCTCTATAGCTCGTGGGTGGAGTTCTGCGAATTCCCGCATAATCGGCTGCAAAAAGAGCCGGTTTGTCAGAGTCGCTGACCGGTAGAGATCCAAATGGTGTGTATTGTGAAGTCGAATCAGCATAAACAGCGAGCGAAGGTATGTAGGTAATAACATGATTGAACCATCCGTCGGCCGGTATCGTCGGAAGTGTATATGCTGACGTGGCGTTGATCAGGACTGGCACGCTGGCAATACCCTTCGCAGCCAACAGTGCCTGCAGCACGGTTGCATGGTCCTTGCAGTCTCCCATCCGGTTGTCGATCACCAGATCGGCGGGATGCGGTACAACCGATCCCACGCCAGAAGCGTTTTCAGCGTATTTGATATTTTTGGCCACCCAATCATAGAGCGCCTTGGCACGCTCGGATGGTGTCTTTAGGTTTTGCGTGATCTGATCTGCGAGTTTCTTTACTTGAGCTGTCGGCTCAGCCTTCGGCTTTGCCCGTGCGTAGTACGCCGCTGCCAGGGCGCCATAGTCCTTAAACGTGCTTGCAATTATCAGCGGTCCGTAATCCAGCTGTGAGACTGACGAGGATTCCGGCGTTACAACTTCCTGATTATGATAAGTCCATATCCAATTCCGGCGGCCATCTGTGGCTTCGATTTCGCCACCTTTGACGCCCCGTTGAAAGACACGAATTGGCAATGACGAAGGAGCGCTCAATCTGACTTCCACATCGTCATTCACTTGCGTGTTCGAAAACCACTCTATCATCGAGAAATTACCCGGATATGTGGCCTCCTTTTGAGTCAATTTATATGACATCGCTACCGTGTCGCCGACCCCGACGTCCGGAAAAGCCACCGTCTTCGATTCGATGTCGGAAAACATCGGTGGAGAAGTGCCATTCCCTTGGCTGACTTCCTGCTGAAAATTTGACGCTGGAACTTCGATCCGCCGACCGTCCTTCTTTAATGTATAAACCGAAAGAATTTCCGCCATTTGGAGGCTATCGCTATAGCTAATGGACTCTCGGTTTGCATCTGAGACTCCTTGGTCCGCAAGAACCTTCAGCGCCCAGTCGATCGTCTCGACATACGTTCCATCCGCGTTAATGTCGTACCGCACATGATAACGCACGCATTTCGTAAAACCCGCGAACGGCGCCGTCTTACCGCCCGCGGCGAGTGTCCGTACCGGCGGGAACAGCATCATCATGGCAATGAACAAAGGTTCGAGACAGACCTTACCAACCGCAGATACTCGCACTTTCTTAACTCCATGTATCGAAGGCCTGCAACGAGCGATACGAAGCCCAGAGCGCCGCGGAATTTGCACTCTGGATATCTCCTTATCCACTCTGGGCAAGCGCGTCTTTCCAAATCCGCGCGAGAGTCCCGCGCAGATCGTCAATGCTGCCGTGATTATCGATCACCAGCGTTGCATGTATTGCGCGTTCGTCGTCGCTTAGCTGCGCGCGGATCCGCGCCTCGGTCTCCGCGGGCTTAAGGCCGCGCTGGCGCTCGATTCGTTCGATTACCGCCGCGCGCGGCGCGCGCACCAGCCAGATCTCATCGAACAGCGGCTTCCAGCCGGCTTCAATCAGGATTGCCGCTTCAATTACGATCGGCCTCTTCTCGCCGCGCGCTCGCATCGCAGCGATTTCCGCGCGAAGTGCGTCGTAGGTTGCCGGCCATACGATATCGGTTAGGCGGCGCAATTCATCGGGCTTGCCAAATACAATTGCGCCGAGCTTTTTACGATCGATAGTATTGTCTTGGGCGAGAATCTCGCGGCCGAATGCCGCAACGACATGGCCGTAGGCCGGCCCGCCAAGCGCATACGTCGAATGCGCTACTTTGTCGGCATCAAGCACCGTCGCGCCAAGCTCGGCAAGCATTTGAGTAGCCGTACTTTTGCCGGAGCCGATTCCGCCGGTGAGTCCAATCGTCATCATCACTAGCCCGTGGCTTCCTGCCGGCTCCAAGTCTGCAGGCTCTGCAGATGGCTGAAAAAACCGCCCATCGCCAATAGTTCCTTGTAGGTTCCCTGCTCCACGATCGTGCCGTCGCGCAGCACCAGGATGCGATCGGCGTCTTGGATCGTCGAGAGCCGATGCGCGATTACCAGCGTGGTCCGGTCGCGCATCGCCACCCGCACGGCGGCAAGCACCAGCGCTTCGCTTTCCGCATCAAGCGCGCTGGTGGGTTCATCCATGATTAATATCGGTGCGTCCTTAAGCAGCGCGCGCGCGATCGTTACGCGCTGCGCCTCACCCTCGGACAGGCTATGCCCTCCCTGACCGACTAATTCATCAAGGCCCTTGGGCAGCCGCGCCAATACGGGACCCAGGTTTGCCTGCTCAGCGGCGCGCATAACGTCAGCCTCGCTCACACCGGGCCGCCCAAAGGCGATATTTCCGCGCACGGTATCGGCCAGCACCAGCGGCGGCTGCAGGACCATCGCGATATTCCCGCGCAGCGAATCCAGCGTGACGCTCTTGATGTCGCGGCCGTCGATTCGCACGGTGCCGGCTTCAGGATCGTAAAAGCGGGCTACCAGGCTCGCCATCGTGGTTTTCCCCGCACCGCTCGGACCGACGATCGCGATCGTCTCGCCCTGACGCGCCTTGAATTCGACCCCCTTCAGAACCGGGCGGCCCGGCTCGTAGCCGAATGCGACGCCGTCGAATTCGATGTCGCCGTGTACGCGCGCAACTGCCGTTGCGCCCGGGCGATCCTTGATCTCGGGATCGATTTCGAGCAATTCGAGACATCGGCGCAGTCCGGCTTTTGCACCTTCGACTTGCCCGATCGTTTGGGCGATTTGATTGATCGGCGCATAGAGCGAAGCAAGGTACGTGGTGAACACGACCAATCCGCCGATCGTCAGCGCACCACTCATCACGTGGCGCGCACCCAGATAGATCACAGCCGCGGTGCCGCACGCGATCATCACGTTGACGGTTCCGGAGTAAATTGTCTGCAGCGTATAGAGGCGCAGCGTCGCGCCCAGGCTTTCGCTGCTGGATTCGACGAATTCGCGGTATGACTCGCCCTCATGCGTGAACGCCTGCACGACGTGAATCGCGGCCAGCGCGCCATGTGCGACGGTATACAACCGGCTTTCCTTGACGCGGGTAGCGCCGGCAATTCGATCGATTCTCCCGCTTATCGACATGATCAGAAGGATCAGCAGAGGGATTACCGCGAGTGCAACCAGCGTCATCGCCACATCCATCCGAATCATCACCGCGAACATTCCGGTCAGCAGCACCAGCGACGACATAACCGGAAACAATCCATTCATGCCGATTGTCTGAATCGAATAGGTGTCGTACGCGATTCGGACCATTAGATCGCCGATTTCGCGCCGGCGATGAAACGAAAGCGACAGCCGTTGCAGATGGTCGAACATTCGCGCGCGCAAATCGTTAACCATCCGCTGGCCAATCGAGATCGTCAGGTAGTTGGTAAGCACGTTGAGCAAGCCGAGCAATGCATAGATGATTACCAGGCTCGCGCACGCGGCCGATAAAAGCGCGGCGGGCGGCAGCGGCGGAATCGCTGTGGAATGCACCGGCTCGCCACGCAGTACATTGTCGATCACGACCTTGAGCGGCCAGGGCTTGAGCACTTCAGCCGTTGACGCAAGCATCACGCCCACAATCGCAATCGCAAGCCGCCCCAGGTACGGACGCATCCGGCGGATCGCGTGGCCGTAAATCTCAAACGTGCCCATCAGGTGGCCGCGCCTCCAGTTTCGCTCAAGCCAAGGCGTGCGGCGGAAGCGCGAGCGGCGGCCTTGATTAGCGCGGGGATCCGGCGCGCGCGCGCCAATGCAATCAAACCGGTTGCGGAGGCTGCGGAGATGACGCCAAAGATCGCCGCGTTCATCGAATGTCCGCCGACAAGAATCGCGGCGAAAACAATCGCTACGGCGGTGAGTGCCGGCCGCGACGCGATCCGCGTGCGCCACATCAGCGCTACAGAATCGTCCTTGCGCCGGATTGCGTTGACCGGAATGCGCACAAACGGTGGCATGACAATTTCAAGATCGTAGGATTGGAATCCGTCAGTGGTGGCGACCGCAAGCCCGCGCTTGAGGAGCGCCTCGCGGGTGGTGTCGAGCATCCGCGCCACATCGACTTTAGCTCCATCGCCCGGCGAAAATTCGACCTGTCCGTTAAATTCGGCCGCGCCAGATCCGACAACACCGTCAGACGCAGCTAATCGCCATATCACCCGCTCGCGTGCGAGGCCCCGAATCGCCGGCCCGAGCAGATTGAGCAACCACGATTGGATTCGCGCCCCGGGTCCCGACTGCGCCGGTGGGAGCGAGGCCGACGCCGAAGCGGCAGCCGCGGTTAACATCGAGAAGGCGATCCCGGCAAATCCGAGCGCTCCCAGCCGGCGATTCGCGCAACCCAATATCGCGAGCGCAACCGATGGTGCGATCCATTGAATCGACAATGGTATCTCGGCGAACGAAGCGCCAGCGGAATAGGCGCTTTGAAATAACCCGCGGCCGAACTCGCCGTGATAGACGCGCGCGCCGCTGAATAGTGAGCCAAGCCCCGAGGCATTTCCATAAATGCCGCCGCCGGCACCGCTGCGATTTGGATACTTCCGGAACAGCAATCCCTCTCCGGCGCCATAACCGCGTTGCTGGCGAAGATAGGCTCCGATCGTCGCGCGCCGGTCGTGGATCACAACCGCGCCGGGAGCATGCGCAAGCGTTTCGCCTGCCGCGGCAAGCCGCCACGAAAGATCGACGTCATCGCCGGCGGTGGTGAACATCGGATCGAAACCACCGATCTTTTCCAGCGCCGCCCGCGAAATTGCCATATTGCATCCGCACAATTGCGCCAATTGATCGCCTTCGGCGCGCACTTCGCGCGGAAGGCCGGGCGCCGCGGCCATCGCGGCCGCGCTTTCCGAAACGATCGGCGGTGCGAAATTCGGCCCGCCCGCGGCGGCTGCCCGGCAGCGATCGATGGTTTCGACCAGATGATACAGCCAGTCGCGATCGGCGCGCGCGTCGGCATCGATGAATGCGACGATTTCGCCCTCGGTCGTGGCAATTCCGGCGTTGCGCGCCGCTCCCAATCCGCGGTGCTCAGTCTTAATCGTCCGGACGCCGGCCTGCTCCGCGATTGCCGCAGTGGAGTCGGTGGAGCCGTCATCCACGAGGATCGTTTCAAAATTAGGATAGTTGAGGTCCTTCAATGAGGCGATGCAGTCGCCCAATGTCGCCGCCGCATTGTACGCACATACAATCACGCTGGCTTTGGGAGCCGACCTGAGCGGCGGCGGCATCGGGCCGCGAAAAGTTTCTCCGACCGACCCGAACGCGGCCTTCGGCGTGCGATCGCGACGGACCAGCCCGAATGCCCAGTCCGTGATCTCGGCGCCGCCCGTGTGCCATTCGTCGGTGAATGCGAACACGATGAAGCCCGACAAGCCCAACTCGAACGCCGCGCGCGCCTGCCATTGCAGCAATTCCGCTTGATGCGCTTCACCCTCGCGAATCGTATCCATCCCGGTTTCGCTCAGGACCAGAGGACGATCGCCGGCGATCGCCATCAGATGGGTCAGATAGCGGCGATAATCGGCCTCGCGATGCAAATATACGTTGAATGAAATGAAATCGAGAAAGCTCAGATCGAGATATTCCGCCGACGGATAATTCGAATATGTAAACAGCGCTTTGGGATCGATTCCTTTCCCGAGATCGTACAGCTCGGCCAGGAATCGGCTCATCGCACGCGGTCCATGCCATCGTACGATGTCCGACCGAACCTCGTTGCCGAGGCTGAATGCCAGAACCGTATCGCCAAAGGATCGCAACTCGGTCACGGTCTTGCGAATCGCCTCGCGGGTCTCACGCATCAGATCCGGCGAATCGAGGATGGCCATGTGAAATGGCCACGGGATTCCAATCATCAGTCGCAGACCGGCATTTGCCGCCGCTTCGATCAGCCAAGCCGGCGGCGGCACATAGAGTCGAACCAGATTCGCGCCCATCTCGCGCATTAGCCGGAAATCGGCCGCCGCGCGCTCGGGCTCCGGGTATCGCTCACCGCGTGAATTTTCCGCGAACGGGCCGTACGAGACGCCGCGGATAGTGAATTTTTCCGCCCCGTCAAAGAGGTATTTCCCGCGCGCGATGAGGCGGCCCATGACCGATGAGCTAATCGCAAAGAGCCCCGCCGCGCAACGCGGGCGGTTTTGGCCGCGGCGTACAAGGAATCGATGCGGCCCCCAAGGCCTGCTTTTGCAGCTTTATTCGCATTGGACGCTCGCCTATCATGCGAGCGAATCGATGGCTTCAAACGAACCGAATTCGAGTTTCTTAGCCGTCAATGGCGTCCGGCTGCATATGCTCGATTGGGGCGGCGCAGGCAACCCCATTGTCATCCTTCATGCGACTGGATTTTTGGGCCGCATCTACCGGCCGATTGCCGAGCGGCTCAAGTCGATCGGCCACGTCTATAGCTACGATCAGCGCGGCCATGGCGACAGCGGCCCCGCGCCTGACGGAAAATACGATTGGTATGCCACGATGAACGATCTGGCGGGGGTAATTTCCGCGATGGGATGGCGCGGGGTGCGCGCGATCGGCCATTCAGCCGGCGCAACCGGAATTGGCTCGCTCGCATCCGAGCGTCCGGACCTGATATCGCGGGCCGTTCTCGTGGAGCCGGTAGTCTTTGAGACTGTCGCATCGCCTGAAATGCAATGGCGCAACCCGCTGGTCGATATGACGCTCAAGCGGCGACGCGTGTTCGACAGCGTCGAAGCAATGGTGGCCGGCTTTGAAAAAAAGCTGCCCTTCGCCACCTGGCGCAAGGACGTACTTCACGACTATTGCGAGTTCGGAACGCGTCCCACCGCCGACGGCAAGCGCGAACTGAAATGCGCGCCCGAGATCGAAGCGGAATTTTATGCCAGCTCGCGGGATTTCGACGGCTTGGGCCGCATCCTGCGATGCGAAGCGCCGCTGCTCGTTATATTCGGATCACGCGGCGATTCGCCCGGCGCGATGCTGGCGGACAAGATTACTGCGGAGATCAAAAACGGCCATGTGATCAAAGTTCCCGACGCGGGCCATTTCATCCCGATGGAGATGCCCGATTACATCGCCGAGCGCGCGATCGAATTTCTCTCCGCGAAATAATTCGTCGAATTCAGACCAGTCCGTGAATCTTCGCGAACGGGTCCCAGCTCGCATCGCGATGCCAGTCGTATTCCATCTGGATCGCGATCTTCTCCGCCGTCTCCTTGCCGTACAGCCGCGCGATTAACGCTAGCGCCATGTCGATGCCGGCGGACACGCCCGATGAGGTCGCAAACTTGCCGTCCTCGACCCAGCGCGCCTCCTTGATCCATTTCACGTCCGGGCCAAGCGACGCCACCCAGGCAAACACCATCTTGTTCGTCGTGGCGCTGCGGCCGTCGAGGAGGCCGGTCCGCGCGAGGATGGCAGTGCCGGTGCATACCGTGGCGACGACTTCGGCCTTTTCCGCGCGCGATTTGAGCCAATCGAGCAGCGACTGATTTTTGACCTCGTTGCGCGTGCCGATTCCGCCGGGGATGAGAATTACATCCAGATGCGGGCAATCGCCGAATCCGTAATCGGCAATTGCCTTTGTTCCCTGTGCGCTCGCGACCGCACCCGCCCGCTCGGCTACGGTCGTGACGCTGCATTGGCCCTGCATCGCAAGCATCCCCCATGCCTCTAGTGGACCAAACACATCAAGCAACTCGAACCCTTCGAATAGTACGACGCCAAAACGCCTTTGCTCCGCCATCGAAACCTCCGTCAGGGCGATTCAAGTATCGCGCGCGCCTCCTCAGTGTATATCCCGGGCCGATCGTGGAGAATCAGCGGCGGCTCGACCGCAACCTCCACTCCGCCGCCTGCGCGCGCTTCGATCAACACGGTGGAGGCCGCCATCCCGATTCGCGGATGAACGAACCGCATCCGCTTGGGTTCAAGCTGGCACGCACGCATCATTGAGATTAGTTCGGCGCTGCGCCGTGCGGTGAACACAAATGCAACCCGTCCTCCGTTGCGCACGTATCGCCGCGACGCTGCCACGAAATCCCCAAGCGTGGCGGCCTCCTCACCGCGTGCAACCCTGCGTCCCGCCTCCGGATTCTCGCGGCCGGCGGCATGCGCCCGAAACGGGGGATTGGCAACCACCAGGTCGAATCCCGCCGGTTCAACATGCGCGATCGTTCGCCGCCGGATGTCGGCGCATACCACGCGCAGATTGGAAAGTCCGTTGAGTGCGGCGGAGCGTTCCGCCATCGCGGCCATCTTCGCCTGAAGCTCGACCGCGACAACCTCACGCGGGTTGCACAACGATGCGATCATTATCGATACAACCCCGCATCCCGCCCCCAATTCGAGCACCCGGTCGTGCTGGCGGGCACGCGCAAAGCGGCCAAGCAGGATCGCCTCGACTGAAAAACGATATCCGGTTCGCGGCTGAAAAATAGCCAGTCTGCCGCCTAATATCGTGTCGCTAGTTTCGCCGGACAAAGTTGTCATTGTCACTTGACGATTCGCAGATCGTGCTTACTTTCTATTTGTGCGATGCGGAGCGAAGCGACGCGGCCGCCGCGACGCCCGGCATCGAAAAATGAAGGTTTTCTCCGGTGTATTTCGCCGGAGTCAGGAGGTTTTGCAATGGATCTCGTAATGACCAATGGCTACACGCCTCAAGACTCAATTTTCCGGCGCTGGAACGCGATGTTGAGCGATATCGACCCTACCGCGACGCGCATAAGCGCTCTGGCTGCGGACGTGGTCGAGGATGCCGACGGTTATCACTTCCAGTTCGAGGCGCCCGGAATTGACGGGGGTTCCGTCGATGTGCGCGTTGAGGACGGTACGCTGGTAGTCGAGGCCGAGCGCAAGCGCCCCGAATATCCCAAGGAGTCGCACGTGCTGCTCGCCGAACGGACCTACGGCAAGATGCGCCGGGCGTTCACGATGCCCGAGGATGCCAATCACGAAGGTATCAAGGCGTCCTACAAAGACGGTGTGCTCGACGTCACGGCGCCCAAACGGCCCGAGAGCAAGCCGGTCAAAATCAAGGTCGAAGTCAAAAGCTAACGCATCAGTCGCGCCGCCGGACGGCAAATTGTGCCGGCCGGCGGCGTTGGCACGCATCCAAGTATGATGCTCCGGGCCATCGAGTCCTCTCCCTCCGCGCGGGGTGTCGCAGACGGGGCCGCGTGTGATAGCGATGATCACTAGCTGCTTAGCATCCCAAGCGGGGAGAAATTGACATGGGCTTTTTGATAATCATCGTCGCGATCGCCGCGTGGGTGATATACGCGTACAATCATCTCATCCGGCTGCGCAACGGGGTCGATAACGCATGGCGCCAAATCGATGTCCAACTCAAGCGCCGCCATGACCTTATCCCGAATCTCATTGAGGCCGTAAAAGGCTACATGAATTACGAGCGCGACACCCTGACCCAAGTGGTCGAGGCCCGCGGAAAGGCGCTCGCCGCGCCCGATCAAGCCTCGCGTATCGCCGCCGAGAACCAGCTCACGGCGGGCGTAGGCAAGCTGCTCGCCTTGATGGAGAACTACCCGCAGCTAAAGGCCGATCAAAACGTCCTCAAGCTGCAAGAAGAACTGACTACGACCGAGAATCAGATCGCGTTTGCGCGTCAGGCGTACAACGATGTGGTCCTCGACTAC
The DNA here is from genome assembly GCA_035524375.1 of Binataceae bacterium (SeqCode). Lineage (GTDB taxonomy): Bacteria > Desulfobacterota > Binatia > Binatales > Binataceae > Binatus. Next base: position 27,879 of record DATKOZ010000009.1, read on the forward strand.
AACAATCGAATCGAGACGTTTCCCTCCAACCTGATCGCAAACAACTTCGGCTTCAAACCCGCCGAATACTTCAAGACCGCGCCTGAAGAGCAGGCCGTCCCGAAGGTCGATCTCACCATCGGCGCGCCGCGCGCGTAAGGGGCCATAAGCGGCCCTCGTCATGGCGGCTAGCGATTTCCGTGCCCTGGAGGCGAAGAATCGCCGTCAAACGGCGGTGCTGGTCGCCGTGTTTGTCGTGCTTTACGGCACGCTCGGATTTGGACTCGATCTGGTGATGCGCAACATCGTGGTCGTGAACGGTCAATTTTTCGGCTTCCCGATCGTCACCGTGTTCGCGCTCGTGATTGCCGTCATTCAGTCATACGCGTCGTTTTACCGCGGTGCGTCACTGGTGTTGTTGTCGGTTCATGCCCGCCCGCTTGAACCCGACACGCCGCAGCATCAGATGGTGATCGATGTCATCAACGAGATGGCGATCGCGGCGCGCTTGCCGGTACCCAAGCCATACGTGATGGACGATCCGTCTCCGAATGCATTTGCAACCGGCCGCGACCCGACACATTCGGTGATTTGCGTCACGCAGGGCCTGATTGACGAGATGGATCGCGAAGAGTTGCAGGGCGTCATCGGACATGAGATGTCGCACATCGCCGATTACGACATCCGCACGATGATGATGATCGCGGTGCTGGCGGGCGGCATCGCGATGCTGTCCGATTTTCTCTACCGCTGGATGTTCTGGGGCGGCTTTGGCATGCGCGGCCGCGGCGGTGGTTCCCGCGACAGCGGGGACAATCAGGCCGGCGCATTGATCGCGCTGGCGGTGTTCATCCTGGCTCTCGTCGCGCCGGTCTTCGCGCAACTGCTTGCGATGGCGGTATCGCGGGAGCGCGAATACCTTGCCGACGCGTCGTCGGTGGAGTTCACGCGCAATCCCCGGGCGCTATTGCGTGCGCTCGAACAAATCGCAAAGACGGAATCTCCGCTCAAAGCCGGGACGGCTGGCACAGCGCATCTGTTCATGGTCAATCCGCGGGAAAGCGCAAAGGATGACGGCGAAGGATTTTTCGCCAACCTGTTCTCGACGCATCCGCCGCTCAAACAGCGCATCGCGCGCCTGCGCGCGATGCTCGGCTCCGCTGGCGCTACAAGTTGATAAAGCGCCGATGCTACTTCCACGCTTATCGCGATGGCTTGAAGGCTCCTGAAAACGCGCTCTCCATGAAACCGGCGAAGGAAGGCGCGATATTTTCCACCACGCTGAGACGATTTCGGATTAGCGCCCCTTCATGATCGATTCGGACGATCGGGGCGTCGCCATTCTTACCGCGAGTTGTGTCGAAACACACGGGGTCGTAAGAGCCGCCTGCTGGTCGGCCGAATTGGATGTAACCGATTTTGAGCAAAAACGGCCAGATGCCTTTGTCGGCGAACACCGCACGAGAAAGTTCGCCGTCCAGATTTACGCCCGTGTTAGCGAAAAATGAGATTGGCCCGACCGTGAATTCAGCGAATCGATAGCGGGAGATTAACGAGCGAAACGGGCGTGGAAGGGAGAACCCAACCCTCTCCTCGAATGTAGCGACCCAAGGGGTAGAGTCGGAGGCGCGGATTTTCCACTCAAACCACCGATCGCTTTCGCCCGCGCTATGCGTACGAAGCGCTTCTGGGACTTGGTCCGCGGGCAGCGGCCTCACCCACTCGCGGTTGGCCATTTCGACAAAGCGATCCACTAGCTCGTCGATTTTGGAGACGTTTGTGGTCATCGCTTAAGCCCGGCTCAAAACAGCCACAATATATCATGCAGCGTTGTCTCGATGGCGGACGCGGCTTAAGCTCGCGGCATGTCTGAGCCGCGCGAAATTCAGGAAATCCTCGATATCGTTTCGCTCCGAGTCGCGAAGATCGATGGCGTCATCGCGATCGTCCTGGGCGGCTCGCGCGCCCGCGGCACGGCGGACGGGCATTCGGACATCGATCTGGGCATCTATTATGACGCGCAGCAGCCGTTTCGGATTGCCGAACTCGCGGCTGCTGCGCAGGAGCTCGACGATCGCCACGCTACCGAACTCATGACCGGCTTCGGTGAATGGGGTCCCGGCGTGAACGGCGGCGGATGGCTAATCGTGCGAGGCCATCACGTTGACTTCCTGTATCGCGAGATTGGCGCGGTCAGCCGCGCGATCGAGGACTGCATTGCCGGGCGTCCCTCCAGCGTTTATCAGCTCGGCCATCCGATGGGATTTCCCAATCAAATCTACGCGGGCGAAATTCATGTCTGCCGCCCGCTGTCCGATCCAAGCGGCGCAATCGCGCGCCTCAAGGCGAAAATTGCGGAATATCCGGAGGCGCTTCGTTCCGCAGTCGTGAAGAAACACCTGTTCGACGCCGCATTCGAAATCGACCTCGCCGCGAAAGCCGCAGTACGCGGCGATACGATGTTCATCACCGGATGCCTCTTCCGCGCGGCAGGATTCATGACGATGGTACTGTACGCGCTCAACCGCCGCTGGTGGCTGAACGAAAAGGGCGCGCTTGCCGAGTCACGCGGATTCGCGATCAAGCCCGCGAAATTCCACTCCACGGTTGCCGAGGTGCTGGGCCACGCGGGCGAATCTCCAGCGGAGCTAGCCGCGAGCGTGGAGCGATTTAAGCGGCTCGCCGAAGGGATACAATCTTTCGCGGCTGGATAGGTTCGTGCGTCACCTCGGCGTGACGCAATCCGCACTGCCGGTGGCGGCGCGCGCCGCAACCGACTAAAATTTCCCCATGTCGCTAACGAAAATCGCAGCAACGCTCGGCGATTCTGAAGCGCTTGCGGCGCGCGTCGAGCAGGAACTTCGCAACCATAAGGGCAAGTTCATCGTTCAGGGCATGGTGTTTATTCTCGCCGGCGCGTTGGCCGCCGGCTTGCCGGGCGCAACGGCTCTCAACACCGAGTTGGTAATCGGGGTCATTCTTTTGCTGACCGGCGCATTCCAGATGATCCTGACGTTGCGATCGAAATTGCACTGGTGGTCGCTATTATCCGCTGGTCTTTCGATCGCGATAGGGATTGTCATCTTATGGAAGCCGCTTCCGGTATTGCTCACGATCGTTACGGTTCTCGCGATCTTCATGACGCTGGAAGGCTTGCTGGAATTGATGCTGGCCTTCGAGTTCCGTGGAGCGCGGAACTGGAGGTGGATGCTCTTCTCGGGCATCATCTCGCTCGTTCTGGCCGCGGTGTTATGGATCGGATTTCCCGGCTTCGATTTATTCTACCTTGGCTGGGTGATCGCCGTTAACCTGATTTGTTACGGAGTATCGTTGCTGCTGCTGGTATGGAAAATCGCAGCCTGAATTTCCAGCCTGGCGCCGCAGTCAAATTCGTTTGATTGTTGCCGCGGATTGACTCGACAGGCACCGGTTTGCCGGAAATGCGCAAACCAGCGATCGAACCCAAGTCGCTCTCGCCGCGATTGCCTCCCATGATTATGGCGATCAGCGGTTGCGTCCTTTGAGCACGCGCTCGATTTCGCGGCGCGTCGCCTTGCGCGCAATCGACGCGCGCTTGTCGTACTCATGCTTGCCCTTGGCCAGCGCGATTTCGACCTTGGCGCGGCCGTGCTTGAAATAAATCTTCAGCGGGACGATCGAGTATCCCTTCTCGCGCACCCGGCCCCATAGCCGATTAATCTCGCGGCGATGCAGCAGCAGCTTTCGCGCGCGCGTTTCCTTGTGGCTGAACTGGCCGGCGGGCGCGTAGGTGCCGATATGCACGCCCTCCAGAAACGCCTCGCCTTCCTTGATGCGGACGTAGCTGTCGCGCAGTTGCGCGCGATGCGCGCGCAAGGATTTGACCTCCGTGCCGGTCAGCGCAAGGCCGGCCTCCAGCGCGTCTTCAATGAAAAAGTCGTGCCGCGCCTTGCGGTTCTCGGCGACCAAATGGGTGCCTTCGCCAGCGCCTTTGCCGTCATTCCGGGCCATCGCGGAGCAAGTCTAGCAGGATGCGGCAGTATCAGCGCGAACGCGCGATCTTCGGGGCGCGGCGGCGCTCGACGAAGATGCGCGCGCGATGCTTGATGCCGCCTTGCTCGTCGCGCGGCGACTCCCGCACCTCATCGGTGTATGCGGCGATTTCCGCGTACAAGCGCTCGATATCGATTCCGCCCCGATCCGGGCGCATCGCCTCAAGCGAAATCATAGCCTGCGACAACAAGTTGATCGTCGCCTGGCGCCCTCCCCGCTCGAACCGCAAATGAAGTGCCGCAGCAATTCGGTTGAGTGCGTCGGCGATTTCCTTCACGTCGGCCTCGCCATCGCGCACCGCAGTCTCGAACATCTCGGCTGCGTCAAAATAATCCCCGCGATTGAACGCCTCGATTGCATCGTCGAGCACAGTCGATTTGGATGGATTTGCCAATTTTGATGTGCCAATGCGGCCGCTGATCGTAGCTTTCTTGAAACCCCTGACGGGTTTCAAACTTCCCGCAGTGCCGAAAACGGCGGGACGCCGTTTTCGGACGGCTCCGGATAAGACGGGAAGTCCGAAACCCGTGAGGGGTTTCGGGATTTTCTCCGCAATCCGCAGCTAAACTTACAAGATCTCCTTTTCCTCGACGGCGCGATATTCGGCCTCGCTGAGTGCCTGCGCTTTGCGTGAGCCATGACGCTCGTAAAGCTCGAACAGGGCCGACTTGTGCGGGCGGACACGGCCGAGCGGACACTTCTCCCAGTCCTCGAGCGATTCGTCGCAATAGCCCATCCGGTTCTCGCCGCATTTCGGCTGCAGGAACACTGCAATTTCGGGCAGCACGCGCTTTATCTCCGCGCGCATCAGCGCGACCATCCGGCGGATTTCCCATTGCGCGCGCACGCACAGGCGCAAATCGCAGATGTGCAGCATCTCGGCGAAATTCACCATCACCTGAAAGTTGGTCGGCGCCGCGTTGGGCAGGACGAAGCGCGCATCCTCGGCGGGAATGCCGGCCTTGAGCGCCTTTGCATATAGCTCGGAGGTCTTCGCGAGCAGGTCGTCGAAATCGCCCGCCATGCCCGCACGAGTCCATGACTCCGGCAGCACAAACGCGAGTTTGTCTTCTTTAAATTTCACGTAGCGCTGGCTCTGCTGCTCGAAGCTGATGCCGATGCGATGGCGCACAAACTGATGCGACAGCGAGCGCGATACATTGGAGATTCCGAACCAGAAAACGACCTGCTCCAGCGGTGAGGCATGGCCGGTTTTGAGCCGCTCGACAATAAAGCTGCGGATTTTGTCGTGGCTGATCTTTTCGGCTTCGATCTTCTGCCAGATTTCGATCGGCGATTCCGACGAATAGCAGGTGCGGAACGCCGCGTAGAGCTTTTCCAGCGGCGCATGCGCGAAATCGATCAGCTTGACCTGCATTATTGCCTGATTCTTCACGCCGCCTGACCCTCTCGGATTCTTTTATATTATGCCGACGGCGGCAGAAACCGGAACTGCGCCGGTTATGCACACCGATTGCGCGGTGCCCGCCATGCTGCAACCCTAACGAATCGAATGGACCCGATTGTCGCGGCCGATACGCTTTACCGAACCCTTCTCAAGCGGATCTTGTTCCGGCTTGACGCGGAGACCGCCCATCGGTTGACGCTGCGGATGCTCTCCGCTGCGCCCGTGTTTGCGCGGCCCGCCGATTCGCTGGAACTTGGCGTCAAGCTGTGGGGGATCGATTTCGCTAATCCGATCGGGCTCGCGGCCGGGATGGACAAGGACGCGATCGCCGTCACCGCGTGGAATTCGCTTGGGTTCGGCTTCGCGGAACTCGGCACGATCACGCCACGCCCGCAACCGGGCAATGACAAGCCGCGCGCTTGGCGCATCCCCGAGCATCGCGCGCTCATTAATCGGCTTGGCTTTCCCAGCGAAGGGATGGACGCCGTCGCGCCGCGAATCGAGCGAATCCGGCGGCGCAATCTAGCGATCCGAATCGGGCTGAACTTCGGGCCGAACAAGGAGACGCCTCCGGATAAAGTTGCCGCCGACTATGCCGCGCTCGCAGGACGGCTGGGCGCAATAGCTGATTTCATTGTGGTAAATGTCAGCTCGCCGAACACGCCCGGTCTGCGCGAATGGCAATCGCCGGAGCGGATGCGCGAGATTATCGCGGCGATGCGAAATAATATTTCCAGCCGTCCGGTTCTGCTTAAACTCGCACCCGACTTGGAGCCGGCCGATCTGTTCCGCATTTGCGATGCCGCGATGGAGATCAGACTTGACGGCATCGTCGCGACGAATACCACCGTCGCACGCGAGGCGGTTGGGGTTGCATCCTCGCATCCGGGCGGCCTGAGCGGTCGACCTCTGCTCGAAAAATCGCGCGCGATGATTCGCGAGATTTATAATCGCACCGGCGGCAAGATGCCGATCGTCGGTGTCGGCGGAATTGTAAGCGCTGAGGACGCGTGGGGGCACATTCGCGCCGGCGCATCGATGGTCGAACTATACACGGGATTGATTTATGAGGGTCCCGGACTGGTCGCACGGATCAAAGCGGGGCTGGCAGGCTTGATGAAGCGCGATGGATTCCGCTCTATTGGCGAGGCGGTGGGAACGGAGAGCAAATGAAGACTAAATCGGTGCACACGAATGGAACGACGCAGTTTCTGGCCGACGCGAGATGGCTTGGGCGGCATCTGGACGACCCCACCGTGATCCCGATCGATACGCGTCCGGCCAAGGACTACTGGGCGGGTCATCTTCGCGGCGCGCGCCACTTCGATCCGTTCCCGTTTCATTACTACGACACTTCCGAGCGCGGTATCGCGGAGTTCGGCGCTCAGATCGAATGGATCTTCTCGGCACTCGGCGTCACCGGGAACGAGACTGTCGTGTTCTATGAAAACGAATCCGGGATGCGCGCGGCGCGCGGTGTATGGTGCCTCGAATACGCCGGCCACCCGAAGGTCCGCATGCTGGACGGTGGCCTTAAGGCGTTAAAGCGCGAAAAGCTGGTGACTGCGGCGCTGAAATTTTCACCCACGGAGTTCAAAATCAAGCCGCAAGTTGAAATCATCGCCGGATTTGCGCGTGTGCTCGAAAAAATCGGCAAGCCTGACGCGCAAATCTTCGATGTTCGTACCGATGAGGAATATTTCGGCGAGCGCGTGCGCGCCAAGCATGGCGGTGCGATTCCCGGCGCGATTCATCAGGACTGGGTGGCGGCTCTTGCGCCGTCGGGTCTGGTAAAGCCGGCCGCCGAATTGCGCGAGCAGTTCCAAGCGCTGGGACTCGATCCAAAGCGCGAAATAATCACCTATTGCCAGGGCGGATACCGCGCCGCACACGCTTACATTGCGCTTAAGCGGGCGGGCTATCCGAACGTTCGCAATTACCTTGCATCGTGGGCGGAATGGGGCAATCGCGACGACCTGCCGCGCGAGAATCCCAAACGCCCCGGCTGACTTCCTCGATGGCGCGCACGCTGCTGCTCACCGGATTTGCGCCGTTTCGCGGCGAGCCGATCAATCCGTCATGGGAGGTTGCGCGTCGTCTCGACGGCGAGACAATCGGTGGACTTTCAATCAAGTCGATTCGGATGCCCGTGAATTGCGCCGAAGCGGCGCGCCGAATCGCGCGCGAGATCGATCGAATCAAGCCGCGCGCTGTTCTTGGACTCGGCGAGGCGGGCGGACGGCCGGCGATTTCGCTCGAAATTGTAGCGATCAACCTCGCCGACACACGCGGCAGGATGGCGAAGACCGGCGATCCCGGATCAACGGCCGTGATTCGCGGCGGGCCCGCTGCTTATTTTGCGCGGATGCCGCTGGCTGCGATTCTCCGCGCTCTAGATCGCGCAGACATCGCCGCGACGGTATCGCTGAGCGCCGGTGCATACGCATGCAATGCCCTGATGTATGCCGCACTGCATCATCTGCGCCGCCGTCCGGCAGTACCGGTGGGATTCATACATCTTCCCTACGCGGCGACCCAGTCGCGAGGCCATCGCGCGATGGCCTCGATGCCACTTGCATCGATGGAATGGGCGGTTCGTATCGGGATTGAAGTGGTATCAGGTTCGATTTGACCGACCCTGTGGCCGCCGTCCTTCAAATATAGCCCCGCCAAATCAATAGGTTGTGCCTACATAACGATGTTGAGCTTCTTTCTGCCTTGACATTACGGATTGCAATAGCTAGATTATGGATTGCAATAAAAGCAAGTCTTGGAAAGGCGAGGGATTCGGGGAAATTATCAAGTGAAGCTCTCAGAAAAACTCCGCCATCTGCGGCGAATCGAAGGCTCATTGCGCGGCATGGGCCGTGAGATGAGCCAACAGGAAGTGGTGCGTGAACTCAAAGAATCCGGCGGCGGGATCAGCCAGTCTTATCTTTCACAGATCGAAAGCGGCGCACGGCCGCATCTGACCAACGCATCGCGGCTGGTCCTGGCTCGATTTTTCAAAGTTCATCCCGGTTACCTGGTAGACGATCCGGATGGCTACCATGGCGAACTGACCAGCGACCTGCGCGCGATGGAAGGGCAATTGGCGCCGTGGCTTGTTAATGCCGCGGAACATTTTGCAAACGACCCGGAAGTCAGGCACGCACTGGTGCAGGTGGCACGCCATACCGACACGCGCAAATGCCTGGTTCTGCTGGGCGCGATTCTTGAAATGCCCGATCTGATGGACCGGCTGCATGATGTTTTGAAGCCGAATGGCGGCGCGTTAGCCGCTCGTCGCGCTGCAGGCAGAAAACCGGCGGGAGCAAACTCATGACTTGGGCGGCGTTTTATCTAACCTGTTTTATCGTGGGGACGGCGCTAAGTGTGCTGTCTTTCTTGGGCGGGCACTTCCACTTTCCACACGTCCATTTACATGTCCCGCATGGCCATGTGCCGGTTCCTCATGGCATCGTCGCGTCGCATGGTGGCGCCGGCCATGGCGCGGAAGCCTCTTATTTCAACTTCGCGACCTTCACCATTTTCCTGGTTTGGTCCGGGGGCGCGGGCTACCTGGCTACGCGCTACTCGCCGCTGGCGGAGACGGGAATCATCATAGTCGCGATTGCGGCCGGACTGATTGGCTCGGCGATCCTGTTCGCACTCGTCATCAAACCGCTGCTCGAACACGATCGCGCGCTCGATCCCGCGCACTATGAGCGTGTTGGCTCACTGGGCCGCGTCAGCAGCCCGATCGCTGCCGCCGGCACCGGCGAAATCATCTTTTCCCTGGCCGGCACTCGGCAGACCTGCGGCGCCCGCAGTGACGGCGGGGCGGCGCTGGACCGTGGAACTGAAGTAATCATTACGCGCTACGAACACGGCATCGCCTATGTTCGGCGATGGGACGAGTTTGCGGATCGGAGGATCGGGGTCGGAGCAACCGACACAAACATCGAATCAAAGGAGGCACATGCCAGCCATGCCAAATATACCAACTGACGTTCTGGTGATCGCGGGAACTGCGGTCGCCGCGATCATTCTGTTGATGATCGTATTTGCCGATCTCTACCGCAAAGCGGGCCCGCATGAGGCGCTGGTCGTCTACGGCTTCCGCGGCACTCGCGTGATAAAGGGCCACGGCACGGTGATCCTGCCGATGGTGGAAAGCTTCCGGCAGCTTTCGCTCGAACTGATGTCGTTCGATGTCGCGCCCCAACAAGACCTGTATACCCGGCAGGGCGTGGCCGTAACGGTCGAGGCGGTTGCGCAAATCAAGGTCAAGTCCGATCCGGAATCGGTTTTGACCGCGGCGGAGCAGTTCCTGACCAAGAGCCCGGAAGATCGCGAGGCCCTCATCCGCCTGGTGATGGAAGGCCATCTGCGCGGCATCATCGGACAGCTCACAGTGGAAGAGATCGTGAAGCAGCCGGAGATGGTCGCCGACCGGATGCGTTCGACTTGTGCTGATGACATGAACAAGATGGGCCTCGAAGTGATCTCGTTCACAATCAAGGAAGTCCGCGACAAGAACGAGTACATCACCAACATGGGCCGCCCCGATATCGCCCGTATCAAGCGCGACGCCGACGTCGCCACGGCCGAAGCGGACCGCGACACGGCGATCAAGCGCGCGATTGCCTTGCGCGAATCCGCCACCGCTAAGGCCCAAGCCGATCAGGAACGGGTGGCGGCCGAGACGGCCTCGCTGGCGCGGCAAGCCGATGCACAACGCGACCTTGAAGTAAAAAGGGCTACCTATGCAGAAATGGTGCAACGCCAGAAGGCGCAGGCCGACAAGGCGTACGAAATTCAGACCAACGTGATGCAGCAGCAAGTGATCGCCGAGTCGGTCAAGGTGCAGCAGGTCGAGAAAGAGCAGCAAATCAAGGTGCAGGAGGCCGAAATACTGCGCCGCGAGAAGGAGCTGATCGCAACCGTACTCAAACAGGCCGAGGTGGAACGGCAGCGCATCCAGACCCTTGCCGAGGCGGAGAAGTCGAAGACGATGGTCGAAGCCGAGGGGCGTGCCAGCGCGATCCGCGCTCAAGGCGAGGCGGAAGCTGAAATCATTTTCAAAAAGGGAGAGGCCGAAGCCAAGGCTATGAACGTGAAGGCGGAAGCCTTCCAAGAGTACAACCAGGCCGCGGTCGTGGACAAACTCATTTCCGGCCTGCCGGAAGTGGTAAGAGCACTGGCCAGCCCACTGGAGAAGGTCGATCGAATCACCGTGGTCTCTACCGGCAACGGCGGTTCCGCCGGGTTACACAAGGTGACCGGCGACATCACGGAGATGGCGGCGCAGGTGCCAGCCCTGTTCGAGTCGCTATCAGGGATGCAGATGTCGGAGCTGCTGAGCAAGGTCCGGGCGATTGGCGACAAGGCGCCCCGTCCGGAACCTCCGGCATCAAGCGGCGACGGCGCAAAGGGTTCCGAACGCACCAAGTAGCAGCCGGCCCGCGCGGCTAAGGAGTTGGTTATGGCATTACTAGATCGTGTGGCAACTTTGCTTCGGGCCAACCTCAATGATCTGCTCGACAAGGCAGAGAATCCGGAGAAGATGCTCAAGCAAATTATTCTGGACATGGAAAACCAGTTCATGCAGGTGAAGACGCAACTGGCCGTGGCAGTTGCCGACCTGCATTTGCTTGAGCAGAAGAAGCAAGAGCACGCCGGAAAGCTCGTCGAATGGATGCGTAAAGCCGAACTGGCGGTCGAAAAAAATGACGACCAGTTGGCGCGGGCGGCGCTGGAAAGAGCGATGGGCTTCGAGCAATTGACGGGAGACTTCGATCACCAGATTGGCCGGCAGGAAGCGCAGGTTGAATCGCTGAAGAATGCGATGCAGCGGCTGGAAGTGAAGCTCGCCGAGGCACGCGGCAAGGTCGAACTATTGATTGTGCGCCATCGCCGGTCACGGTCGGCGCATCGCGCGGCAGATGCGCAGCATTCAGCACCGACAGAAACCGGTGTCTTCGAACGGATGCGCACGAAAGTCGCAATCGAAGAGGCACTGGGCACGGCGAAGAATGAGCTGTTCGATTACGACGTTGATGTGCGCCTTCACGCACTGGAACGCGAAAAGAAGATCGATTCGCTGCTGAAGGACCTGAAGGCAAGAAAGGGCGCCAGTGCATAGGCCACTCCGCGCGATGGCGTCGCTGCCGCTCGCGACAATGGAAGGTGCCGTGCGGATCGCTATCGATGTGATCGAGCGACAGCGCTCATTCACCCCTCCATAACGTAGGCGCTTTCTTCGTGCTCGCTGAGGTCGAGGCCGATCGTCTCGCCTTCTTCGCTGGCGCGCAGGCCCACGGTCGCATCGACGGCCTTCAGAATTGCTAGGCTGCCGATGAAGGCAAACGCGATGCTGGCGGCCACGGCGACCGCCTGAATCGCCAACTGCGCCGGATGTCCGCCCAGCAGTCCTTCGGCGCCGGCGGGATTGACGGCAAAGCTTGCGAAGATTCCGGTTGCGATCGCTCCCCAGATTCCTCCCACGCCGTGCACTCCCACCACGTCGAGAGCATCATCATAGCCGAACCGCGCTTTCATCCTCACCGCGAAATGGCATAGCACTCCCGCCACCCCGCCGATCGCGAGTGCCGACAGCGGGCCCACATAGCCCGATCCCGGCGTGATCGCAACCAGGCCGGCCACCGCGCCGCTGGCCGCGCCCAACACTGTAGGTTTGCCCGCCAGCCACCACTCCGCCAACATCCAAGTTATCGCCGCCGCCGACGCCCCGAGATGAGTCGCGACGAATGCCGAAACCGCCAGCCCGTTAGCGGCAAGCGAGCTGCCGGCGTTGAAGCCAAACCATCCCACCCATAACAGCCCCGCGCCGGTGAGAGTCAAGGTTAGATTGTGCGGCGGCATCGGCTCGCGCGGATAGCCGCGGCGGCTGCCGACGATTAACACCGCAGCCAAGGCGGACACCCCTGACGAAATGTGCACGACCGTGCCACCGGCGAAATCAAGCGCCCCCATCGCGTGGATCCATCCACCGGTTCCCCACACCCAATGCGCCAGCGGGTCGTAGATTAGCGTCGTCCACAGGAGGCTGAACAACAGAAACCCGCGAAACGAGATTCTTTCGGCGAACGCGCCGGTGATTAGCGCGGGCGTTATGACTGCGAACATGCATTGAAAGATCATGTAGGCCTGATGCGGGACGGTCGCCGAATAATCGGCGTACGGCGCGGTCGCGCTGACTCCACTGAGACCGAACCATTGGAGCCCGCCGATTACCCCGCCATGATCGGACGAAAATGCCAGGCTGTATCCGATAAGGACCCATTGAACCGTCACCACCGCCGCCACGATAAAACTATGCATCAGCACGGAAAGAACGTTTTTTCGCCGCACCAGCCCGCCGTAAAACAGGGCGAGGCCCGGCACTGTCATCATCAGAACCAGCGCCGATGCTATCAGTACCCATGCGGTGTCGGCGCCGCTGATATTTGGCGGGGCGGCCCGTTCGGCAAATGCCGGAGCGGACGATAGGGCGACTCCGGCGATTATGATCGTCAGGAACGACGCGGCGCTGCGGATTCGGCTTGATTGCATTGACTCGTTACTCCTCGGTCAGAAAAGGATCCGAACCAAACCTTTAGAGCAAGGTCATCGTTCACAGGCAAGAGCGAGTGGGTGAGAATGATGGGATCGCACGCGCAGTTAGAGGACCCTTCGGATGCGGCGGACTGAAGCGTTCGTTATCGCAATGTCGCCTTGCCCGCCTCAAAGGTGGGCCAGGCCAGCGTTGGCAGCAGTTCTGCTCGCATCCGCTTTGTATCGCAGCAGTGATCGACGCGGCCCAAACGCACGAAATCGCGCGTGAGCGGAGAGAATGTCCCGAACAACGTGGCGAACGCCTCGCATGATGCGGCCGCGGTATAGATCATCCACCACGGCATCCGCCATGGCCGTGGCACTCCCCATACTTCGGTGGCGCCGTCGAGAAATTGCTGAATCGTGATCGGCTGCTCATCGCCGACCGGATAGATACCCTCGATTCCCGGCTTGGAGATTGCGGTCGCGACGGCGTCGAGGAAATCGTCGATGTGAATGAAGTGATACCAAGTCGGCTGACGCCATACGCCGAGCAAACGCAATCGCGCGAGCTTTCGTGCCGCCTCAACCATTAGGATGCCGCGGCCGTAGACGGTCGCCGCGCGAATCACGACCGGCGTGGTGCGCGTGCCCTGCGTTCGAGCGAACAGCAGCCGCTCGGCTTCAAGCCGGGTACGGGCGTGGGCGGAGATCGGCTGCCGGTCGAGACGATCGGTAGCGGGATTTTCGGGCGTCGTCGGCCCTTCAACGTGAGGGAATGAAACGAGGATGATGCGGCCCACACCGGCGGCGATTGCGGCATCGACGAGATTTCCGAACCATCGTACATTTGTCTCGGGCAGGAACCGCTCCGGGCGGGGCCGAAATAGCACGCCCGCAAAATGGACGATGCAATCGGCGCCGGCGACGGCTTGCGCGATCGTTTGCGGCCGCGCGAGATCGGCGGGCGCAATTTCCACGTTCGCCGCATTCGCGAGATCGGCGGGAACCGGCTTGCGATGAACCATCAGGCGGAGCCGATCGCCGGTGTTGAGTAGCCGGCGGGCAAGCCGGCTGCCCAGATTCCCCGCCGCGCCGGTTATCAGGATCGTCGCCAAGATTGCCGGCGGGGTTACTTGATCGCGACGGCGTTGGGGGGGGATGCGATGCCGCCCTCGATTATCATCGGCACCGATACGAGCATGAACTCATAGCGATGGTCGGCGGCGCAATCCTCCGCCAATTCTTCCAGATCGAACTGCTCGCCGATCGGCAGCCCGAGCATGCACAGCGTGCGGACGTGCAATGCGCCCTCGTCCTGAAAATTCCACGGCCACGGCTCGACGGCGGGACAATCGGTGCCGACGGCGGCGATGCGGTTATCCCAGAACCATTCGACCATCTCGCGGCTGTCATCGATGCCGCAGGCCTTGAGTTGGTTGAGCGGCGCCATCTCCGCCTTCTGCTCCGGCGATGCGGCGAGGTAGGCCTGCATCCATCCGGTGCGAATCAGCATGATCGTACCCGGTTTTAGCTCCGCGCCCTGCGCTACGAGCGTCTCCTTCAAGTCGTCGAGGCTGTATTTTTCAGGCCTTAGCGGATCGATCGGACGGCTCTTGGAGTTGCGATAGCGGTACGCATCGATCAGTACTGCGCGCCCCACCACCTTGTTCGCCCATTTGTCGATGCTGAGGCGCCCGCCGGGACCGTTTTTGATGTCGCCGGTGGTGACACCGTTGTAGAACGACTTGAGGCTCATGCTGCCGATGTGCGCCAGGCCGTCCCACTGACTGCCCTGCTGCGTGTTGTAGTTGTCGAGCGAGTCGTCATAGCCAAGCAGCCCGAAGCTCTCGAAGCTCACGACGTTGTGGACGGCGGGACGTCGCGCGAAGAGCGGCGGGTCGGCATAGTTGATTTTCGTGTCGAGGCGAAAGACCCGCCCCTTGCGAACCAGCCGGGCGGCGGCGATGACGCCATCCTCGGTAAGAAAGTTGAGGCAACCGAGGTCGTCCTGGTCGCCGAACACACCCCACGACGATTCTTTGGGAGCGCCCGGCTTAACCGGCAATTCAGAGAAACGCGGAATTTTATCGAGATCGATCTTTGCCATTGCGAAACCCTCCGGATGAATCGGCGTACCCCTCTATATGACCGTCTCCGCCCGGCGATGGCGTCCTGTCAAGAGCGCTGGGCGGGCCCTGATATTGCACCGCCTCTTGTAATCCGATGAGGATTGGGGGTTTTCTAGATGGACGAACAGTTCATCGGAGCGGAAGGAGCGCGCCATATGAGCAAGGAATCAAATCGCAGCATTTCGATGCTGACGATTGTGAAGGGCATCGTTTCGATGCTTCCGGCTCTGATCATTATCGTGGTCACTCTCGGCGCTGGAGCATGCGGAGATCACAGTCCCTTCGCTCCATTAACCACTACTCCCACTCCGACCGGGCTTACGCCGACGATTTCGATGACCGCAACCGTTACGTTCGCCGTCGGCATGCGCAGTACGCCCGCGCCCACTTCCGCCGGTGGGTTCGCATTTGTGACGAATTTTGCCGACGGCAACGTCTCCTCGTACTCGCGCGACGCATCGACTGGTGCGCTTACGCTTATGCAGACCGCCAATGCCGGCGCGGAGCAAGGCCCGCAGGGAGTTGCGGTTAGCCAGGACAACCACACGCTCTACGTCGCCAACTATGCTGACGACAACATTTACGAATTCGCGATAAGTCCCATTACCGGGAATCTGACGGCGCTGCCCGGCGCGCCGATCGCCAATGGCCACGGCAGCGGTCCGCAGCAAATAGCGCTCAACCCCGCCCATAGCCTGCCGGGCGACTTCGCTTGGGTGACCGGAGGAAAGGACGGAACAATCACCACCTACACTATCGGCGCCGGCGGGTTGCTCTCCTATTCGTCGCATATAACCGGACTTGCGGCGCCATTCGCGATCGCGATCGATCCGGCGGCGAAATTCCTCTACGCATCGGATTTCACGGCGGGCGTAATTCTGTCGTATCAGATCGATCCCGCAACCGGAGCACTAACGCAGTCCGGGGCGCCGGTTAACAGCTTGGGCGCCAGCCGTGGCAAGCCGGCATTCGTCACGCTCGACCCGACCGGAAATTTTCTCTATGCGGATGACAACGCCGCGGGTGTCGTAAGCGTATTCAACGTATCGAACGGAACGCCGGTATTCGTTTCACAGATTCCCTCGCAACCAACGCGCAATGCCCCGTTCGGGATGGGCGCAGCGGCATCGGTATCGGGAAAATATCTGATAGCCGCGAACCAAGGCGGCGCGTCGCTGTCGGCATTCTTGATCGATCATCCGCAAGCTCCGGGGATACTTGGAACCTACGGAAATCGCGATTTGAGCCAGCCGACCGGACTTGCTATCGATGCGGATTCCAAGTTCGCCTACACGACGAACATGGCCGGCGGCACGGTAAGCCAATTCACGCTGAACGCTTCATGCCCGAAAGCGACCGCTGCGCTGTGTTATACGGGATCGGCGGTGACCGAAAATCCGCCCAACCCGGAAAGCCAGCCTTACGGCATCGCACTTACACGGTAGAACTTGGCTGGCCGGCCTTTTGGCGCAATTGAACCAACAGTTGGCGCAGTTTGCCGGGATTGACCGGCTTGTTGAACAGGGCGCCATCGAGACCGCGCAGGCGCGCCCGTTTTAAGATGTGATCCTTGTCGTAGTAATACGCGGTCATCAGGATTACCGGCAGCGCGGGCATCTCCTCTTTGACTTTCATGTAAAAATCGTAGCCGTCCATCTCCGGCATCACGACATCCGAAATAACGGCCTCGATTTTCTTGCTGTGCAGGATGTCAAAGGCTGCCGATGGACGCTCGGCGCGATACACCACGCACTTCTCGGCAACCAATAGATCGCCCAGCGATTTGACCACGGCCGGATCGTCGTCGAGGACCAGCACCGACATCCCTTCCAGCGGCCATTGGCCGCCGGATTTGGCCGGCTCCATCTCGCGGTCTCTGGCGGCGGCCGCGGCTTCCGATTCGCGCGGCGCCAGATCGGTCATCCGCATCCCAGCCAGATAGTCGCGGGTTTCGTATTCGCCCTTGCGCGCCATTTCGTCGAGCCGGTGAATGATCGCCTGCACGCGTCCGATTGAATGACGGATTGCTTCAAGCCGCTCGCTCTGGACCGTCTTCTCGGTGCCGGCCAGTTGCGTATCGATGCATCTCTCTATCAAATCGAGGTTGTTGATGATCGATTCGAGCGGATTATTGATTTCGTGGGCCAGACTGACGGCGATCTCGCCGGCGGTGGCGAGTTGCTGATGGTGCAGCATGCGCGAAATGTCGCGCGCGAAACCGATTGAGCCGACTTCCTTGCCGTCGTCGTCGCGGATGAGCGCGCCTGAGATCATCACGGGAATCAGTTGGCCCGCTTTGTTGCGGAAAACGGTCTCGACGCCCGCGATGCGGTCCTTGTTGGGCGATTCGCGCATCGCCTTCATCACGCGGCGCGCCTCCTCGACCGAGGCGTAGATTCGCATACAGCTCTGTCCGATCAGCTCGGCGGAAGTAAAGCCTAGATTGGTGCGCGCGCCTTCATTGTAAAAAATCACCAGACCCGCGCGATCGACCGCGATGATAATATCGGGCGAGCTTTCAATCAGATGCTGGAAATATTTCGGGTCCAGAGAGAGCATCAGCGGGTTCCGCCCTGTGCCGCGTCGCCGCGCAGCCGGAATTTCGGCAGCGATACTTCCTCGGTGAGTTTTTCGAAAATGACTTCGACCGGCATCCCGCACCTGATCTGATGCGGTGGAACGCCGGCGAGATTGGAGAGCATCCGGCAGCCCTCTTCCAGCTCGACAACGACGACCGCATACGGAATCTCGGCGGCGAAGCCCGGATGATATACCTGATGCATCACGTTGAAGCTGTAAATGGTTCCCCGTCCGCTGACTGGTGTCCAGGCCGCACGTTTGGACCAGCAGTTCGAGCAAAACTCGCGCGCGGGAAACCGCAATTGGCCGCATTCGGCGCACTTTTGAACCATCAGGCGGCCTTCACGAGCGCCCGCAAAGAATTCCTTCAAGTCGGGTGTTACGGCTGGAACTGGCTTGCTGATATCAGGCATTGTGTTGTCACTTATCGTGCGGCGGAAGAGCTCATCCGCAGCGAAATAATTCTCAAGGATTCGATCCCAGAATCAGCGTCGAATGGGTGGCCAGAATGCCGCCGTTGCCCGATACCAGCCCGACGTCATGCTTTGGAACCTGGCGCCGGCCGGCCTGTCCGCGTACCTGAACGATCGCTTCGCTGATCGGTGTCATTCCCCACATGTAGAAGGAACTCAACTGGCCGCCACCGGTATTGACCGGAAACGATCCTCCCGGTGCGGTGCGGCCGTCCGCGACGAATGGACCGCCTTCGCCCTTTTTGCAAAACCCATAGTCCTCAAGTGTTACGAGGACGGTAAAGGTGTAGCAATCGTAAAGCTCGCAAAAATCCACATCCTTGATACCGATGCCGGCCATTCTGAATGCGGCTTCCTTTGCGATCGGCGCACCGGAGACCAGTGTCTCCACCGGATCTCCGCCGGGATGGCCCTGCCCCATTCCCAAAATATAAACCGGCGGATTCTTCAGGCTTCTAGCGCGCTCGGCCGAGGTCACGATGACGGCAAGACCACCGTTTGAAACCAGGCAGCAATCGTAAAGATGAAACGGCTCTACCACCCATCGCGATGCGTGATAGTCGGCCATTGTCAGCGGCGTGTCGCAGAATTGCGCGGCCGGATTCATATTCGCCCATTGCCGCTGCGCCACCGCGACCGCACCCAACTGATCGCTGGTGGTTCCATACCGGCTCATGTGGCGGCGCGCGACGAACGCGTATTGCGCATTTACGCCGTATTGCCCGTAGGCGGCTTCCAGCCCTCGCGCGAAAGCATACGCAGCACCGGAGCCTCCCCCCTCCTTTCGCTCACCAGCGGGTGCAGGTGGCTTAAGGGGGGAGTCGGCGAACACGCATGCGACCGCTCTGGCCATTCCCGCCGCGATCGATTGCGCCGCATACATGATCATCGCGCCAGCCGTCGCTCCGCCCAGATTCATTGTCGCGCTGAGGCGCAGGTCGCGCAGACCCATCACTTGTTGAAGAGTGACCGAGGCCATCGTGCTGTTACTCCACACGATGCCGGGGTTGACGAGCAGGCCGTCGAGGTCGGTCTTTTTCAGACCGGCGTCATCGAGCGCCAAGCGGATCGCATCCACGACGTATCCGGTCGGGCTGGGATGATCGAAAACCTTGCCCATTTTGGTCTGGCCCAGGCCAGCGATGGCAGTTTTAGCTCGCAAACTCATTGCGCTCATTCAATACGATACTCGGGCGGGAGCACGCCAGCCCAGCAATGAATATATCCTAGCGCGAATCCGTCCAAACGGCTTTAGCGATGTAGGCCCACGCAATTGCCGATTTATGGCAAAGATTGCGGGGCAAAACACTGCAAGCCTTGACACACTCGCAAAAAGGTACTTATTTTTTGTGAACCTCACGGCGAGCTATTTACCGGCGGCCGGCGATGCGTCGCACCGCCCTTCTCGAAGTATTTCGGAGTATCGCAAATGATTCCATCGCGCGCAGAAGCACCTAACAGCAGGCCGGCCCTGAGAACTTGGTTCCTGTTCGCATTCGCTTTGGCCTTACTCGCGTTCGCCCCTTTGGGGACCACGGCAAATGCCGCGGCGCCCAGCGGCGGCGATGCGATGATTAAAATTCCGGGTCACGTACTTCCCGCGCTCGCGAAAGCCAGCGTCAAGCAGCGCCAGTCGACCGGACATTCCAAGCTCACGGTTACATTCACCTTGAAGCGCGACGATCAGGCCGGCTTCGCGCGCTATCTGCACGACATCTATGACCGCAACTCGAACGTATTCCATCATTTTCTGACGCAGCGTCAGATTGCTGATCGCTTTGGGCCAAGCCGCGGCGATTATGAATCTGCGCTGGCGTATCTCAAAGCGAATGGATTCAAGCTGGTTCGTGGATCGAAAAACCGGCTCACAATCACCGCACGCGGCACTCGCGCGATGGCGGAGCGTGCCTTCGATGTTCACATCGCCGATTACCGCATCGGCGACCGGAATTTTTACGCTAACGCAGCCGATCCGGCGTTGCCGTCCAACTTGGCGCCGCATGTACAAGCGATCGCCGGGTTGTCGAACTACGCTATCCCGTATCGATCTCACGCCGACATCGAGGCGCCAATTTCGATGGACGGATCCTCGCCGGACTGGGAATTGACGACCGAAATATGTTTCCCATTCACTCCGACCACCACGCCCGCCTTTGTCGGAATACTGGAAGCCGGCTACCTCGCGGTACGCGTGGATGCAGCTCCGCTTTTCGCAACCGCGTGTCTGGGCCTTCTCGCGGCATCGGGCGCCTCTTATGCGACTTGCGCGGCGATGGCTCAGAGTAATCCTTCTATTTGGCAAAATGTTCCACAGTGCAACGACTTCTTTAACGCCGGTTTCGCGACCGATTCGACTCCGGCTGGCGGAGTTGCCGCGAAAAACTCCTCCACCGCGTCCGTTGATACGAATCTCGGCAAGAACCCACAGAAAATCGGGCTGCTTGAGTTCGATACTTTCAATCCTAGCGATGTGGACGACTGGTTGAAGATGATCGGCGGCGACGCCAATTTCGGACAGCTAAGCGTAGTACCGGTGAACGGCGGGGTGGCGGCTCCTGGGCCGGCAGAGCCGGAGGTTCTGCTCGACGTGGATACGGTGATGTTGCTAGCTCCTACGCCCGCCACCAAGTACGTCGTTTACGACGCGCCGTCCTCCACCAGCTATGAGACGATCTTCAACGCAATGATCGACGATGGCGCCACGGTCATTAGCAATTCGTGGTCCGCGTGCGAAAACCAATTCACCTTGGCTCGCGTGCAAAGCATCGACTCTGTACTCCAGAATGCAGCCGTCGCCGGGATCAGCGTATTCAACGGGAGCGGCGATTCCGGCACTACATGCCTTGACGGCAGTGCCAACACGATTGGGGTGCCCTCGGATTCGCCCAATGCGACCGCAGTCGGTGGCACCAGTCCCGTCCCCGGTCCGGGCCTGAGCTACGGAAGCGAGACATGGTGGAATGGCGTTTCGAATACACCGCCCACGGGACAGGGCGGGTACGGCGTAAGTCAATTCTTTAGCGCCCCGGCTTATCAGAGCGTACTCAGCGGCTCCGCGATGCGCTCGGTGCCGGATGTGGTGGCTGATGCCGACCCGGCGCAAGGGCTTGTCATCTGCGAGGCGGATAAGGGCGGTTGTCCGAGCGGCGGCCGCTATGGCGGGACCAGCATGGCGGCTCCAGAATGGGCGGCTTACGTAGCGGCCTTGAACGCGATGCTAGGCGCCAATATCGGCAACGTCAACGTGGGATTGTATCCGCTGGCGGGTACGAACGCGTTCCATTCCGCGGCATCGATGAGCTCCGATTTCGCGCACGTTGGCTTGGGCTCGCCCGATCTTCCGGCGCTGCGGCTGGCGCTTACCGGCCTGATTCCGGGGCCAGCCAGTGCAAGTCTCTCGTTCGCGGTTGGCGGCGGCGCAAATGCGGACGCCTCCGCACCAGCAGATGGCGCCACAGCCGCGGTCGTGCAAACGTTCCTCACGGACGCCAACGGGTTTCCACTTGGCGGCAAGACAGTATCGCTTAGCGCGGATGGCGGCCACGCTACTATTTCGCCACCAAGCGCGGTGACCGATAAAGACGGGGCTGCGGAGTTTTCGATCAAAGACCTGTCGGTCGAGGATATTGATTTTACGGCCACCGACACGACCGATGGCGTAGTCGTGACGCAAAAGGCATCGCTGTCGTTCGTGCCGCCGTCCGCCGCCGCGGCAGGGCTCAATGCGTTCCCGTCCACGGTGACCGCGGACGGGGTGACTCCGGCGGATATCACCGTGACGCTTCAGGACTCGCTGGGCCGTCCCGCGCCCGGAAAACTTGTCCAGATTAATCAGACCGGCGGCAATTCGGTGATTAGCGGACCAATTCCTCCCGTAACTGATTCCAATGGGCAAATCGAATTCACAGCCGTCGATTCCAATAATGAAACGATTACTTACTCCGCGGTGGACGTGACTGACGGCAATCTTCCGTTTCCCGCCACCGGAACGGTCACCTTCAACGACGCGCCGGAGCCTGGATGCTCGAATACCGAGGTTGCCGGGCCGGGGTTTGTGGCAACTCCTTACGCCAGCGGATTCCTGGCCCAAAACTTCTCGTACGGCAACATTAATTTCAGCGGTTGCCCAGGAGCATGGGGACTGGCGTTCGATTCGGGTGGAAATCTGTATGTAAGTGACCTTCCGAGCGGAAATCTCTATAAGTTCCCGCCGGGCGGTGGAGTGGCAAACGGCTCCACCCTGTTGGCAAACCTAGGCCCTGCGCTTGCCAGCTTGGTAATCGATGGGAGTGGTAATCTGTACGGCACTCGCTTCGCAACCACGGGAAATTTCTTCACCGGCGCCGTGCTTCAGATCGATCCATCGGCCGGCACGATTATCGGGACGGTTGCGCAAAATCTTACCTGCCCCGGCCCCTTGTCGCTCGATCCGTTGAGTGGCGATCTGTTCACCGACGATAGTTGCAACGGCGGCGGTGCCAATAATTCCGCTTTATGGCGAATTTCCGGATTGAGCGGCGTCTCACCCACGACCAGCGTGTACACAAACCTGCCGAACACCCCGAACGCCAATATCGCGTTCTCGTCTTCGGGTAATATGTACATTTGGGATAGCGGCCAAGGCGCGATGGTCACGGCAACCGACGGCCCCAATCCACCCGTTGTAACGACGATTCCGAAGCTCGGAAGCAGCTATCTCGGGATGCTTGCGTATGGCCAGCAATCCAACGGCGACGCAAAATACCTGATTACAAACTTCCCCGGAAACACCAGCATCACTCCGAATTCGCCGCTCACGACCAACACTTTCGATCTGACTAACTCAACGCCCACGATCGGTACACCGATCATCGCAAACGGCGGCGCCACCGGGATGGTTGCCGGACCGGGAGGCTGCATCTACATCGCTCAGGGCACCACCGTCTGGAAAATCACCGACACCAGCGGCGCATGCAATTACGCACCGCAGAATCCGCCTCCCGCGCTTTCGCTGTCGCCCGCAACGCTCGTATCGAATGCTTCGCAGGGCCACGCGGTTACGCTAACGGCGTCGGTTCTCAATACGAACGTCCCCGATGGGACCTCCGTGCTTCTCAGCGTAACGGGCGCCAACCCGCGGACGTTGCAAGCCAACACCTCCAGCGGAACGGCCTCGTTCAGCTACACTGGCGCGCATCAAGGGACGGATACGATCGTCGCCTCTGCGTCGGTTCCCACCTCCGTTCCCACGGCGACTACGGTCAGCGTCACTTCGAACCAGGCAGTGGTGACATGGGGACCCGGAACGGATGTGACGTTCTTGACGCTCAATGGAAGCCCGTCCAGTGCATTACCCGGCGCAACCGTGACGCTAACCGCCAATCTCACCGATATTTCGACGAATACCATCGCACCGCTTGTGGGTCAGACCGTTGGCTTCTCGCTCGGCGGCTCGAACTGCTCGATCGCGACGGACTCCAACGGCAATGCCTCCTGCCAGGTAACGCCGGGCGGGTCGGGAACCCTGACCCTGACCGCCAACTTCGCCGGAACCGGGCAGTACAATCCGTCCAGCGACTCGAAGAGCTTCAGCTTGATGGCGCCGGTACCGCCTCCAACTCCGACCGCGACGCGTACGGCGACCCCAACCGTCACAGCGACCGTGACACCGACTGTCACCGCTACGCCGACTCCGGTTGCCGGGAAGCTGAAGATTCAGCCCAAGAAGCTCAATTTCGGGACGGTGAACATTGGAGCGAACAAGGCCAAGACCGTAAAGGTCACCAATGCGGGCAAAACCACCAAGAAAAAGACCGCGCTGCCGATTCTAATCGAGATGGAGACCGCTACGCCGTCCGCGTTTACGGTCAGCACGGAATGCGTGAACGACGATCTGAATCCGAAAGCCAAGGGCCAGCGGCCCGGGACCTGCACGATTGGAGTAACGTTCACGCCGACCGAAGCGATCAAGTATTCGGGCAACCTGACGATAATCGACAATCTGGAACCGTCCTTCCATCAGGTCGTGCCGCTCACGGGGGTAGGAAAGACGCCCAAATAGGGAATTTCAATTCGGCATGAAACTGTCGGCGATACGAGCGCGATTAGTTGGGCTGGTTTTTCTCGCCGGATTCAGTGTAACCGCCGTCAACTCGTTCAGCACCTTGGTGCTCGCGGCGGTTGCGCCAAGCGGCGGTACGATGACTCGGATTCCGGGTAACGTGCTGCCGGCGCTATCAAAAGCGGCAATCGTTTCGTCAAAGCCGGATAGCGGCATGCATCCGATTACGCTCACGATCACGCTCAAGCGCGACGATCAGGCCGACTTCGATCGTTTTCTACATGATCTTTACGATCCCAAGTCGAAGGTCTTTCGGAATTATCTGACGCAGCGGCAGATCGCCGATCGCTTCGGGCCAAGCCGCGCCGAATACGATTCGGTGCGGCGTTGGCTCACATCGAAGGGTTTCAAGGTCGTCCGCGGCTCGAAAAACCGGTTGACGATTACCGTGCGCGGCACCCGCGCGATCGCTGAGCGCTCGTTCGAGGTGAAGATTGGCGACTACAGCATCGGCAACCGGACTTTCTATGCGAATGATATCGATCCGGTGCTTCCCGTCGAGTTGTCACGCCGGGTGCAGTCGGTCACAGGATTGTCGAATCTTGCCAAACCTGTCCACATCGGGTCGGCGGACTCGATAATTCACCAGCTGCCGGCGCAGGAGAACGGCTCTTTGGCGGCATCCTGTTACCTGGCCGGAGCATTTGGCGATCACAGCGATACAGACGGGTTCGATCTATCGGCCGATTTGTTGGAAATAGAGAACGCCGCAGGATCGACCACGATCGGGTATTCCAACGTATTCATTCAGGACTATCTCAACTATCAATGCGCTGCGGACGAGTTGGATATGGTTGCTTCTTTCGCCGGAAGCATTCACGCAGTTCTTCCTCCGGCTGTACGAACCGCTTCTATGCATACTCGCGCAAAAGCGGCCGCAACGGCTCAACCGGGAAGCGGTCAAACGATCGGCCTTCTGGAGTTCGACAATTACAATTTTTCCGATGTGCAGGACTACCTCTATTTCATCGGCTTGGGTGACAACGCGGGACAACTCTCCGAAGTTGACGTGGCAGGCGGGGCGGGCTCACCGGGCCCCGGTGAAGACGAGGTGCTGCTCGATATCGATGCGGTAATGGCTACCGCACCGGGCGCCAATGTGGTCGTTTATGACGGTCCGTTCACGGGCCGGGGCAGTTTCCAGACGATGCTGAACGCGATGATAAGCGGCGGCGTCGATGTCATCTCGAATAGCTGGGCTTATTGCGAGGACCAGACCGACGCGGCGGATGTCGCAAGCATCGATTCAATCCTTCAGAACGCGGCCGCGGCTGGAATAACGGTCGTGAGCGGAGCGGGCGATCATGGCAGCACATGCCTTGACGGAAGCCCGGACACTCTACATGTCCCCGCCGATGCTCCCCACGTCACCGCGGTCGGCGGCACCAGCGCCACATCGAGCGTCCTTGGCACCTATGGCAGCGAAACTTGGTGGGATGGCATTGCGGGAACTCCACCGACCGGACAGGGCGGTTTCGGCACGAGTAAATTTTTCTCCCGGCCGCCATACCAAAATGGGCTCGTCGCAAGTTCGATGCGCTCGATTCCGGACGTGACGGCGCCCGCCGATCCTGTGGAAGGCCGCCTAATCTGCCAAGCCGATGCCGGCGGCTGTCCGACCAATCAACTGTACGGCGGAACCAGCGTTGCAGCTCCGATTTGGGCGGCCTTTACGGCAGTGCTTAATCAATCGCTCGGGCATGACATCGGATTTTTGAATGATGCGCTCTATCCGCTGGCCAACTCGCCCGCGTTTCACTCCGCATCTTCGATGGTGACCGATTTCGCTCATGTCGGCCTCGGATCGCCGAACATCGCCGCGATAAAAGTCGCCCTAAGCGGACAGACGGTGGGAAGCGTGGTACCAGCCAATTCTGCGATTGTTCCCTTCCCACCTTCAGCCACTGCGGACGGAGTCAGCCAAGCCGGCGTTGCTGTGCTGCTCTTCGACACCAATTTCAATCCCGTTGTTGGCCAGCCCGTCACGTTGAACGTAAATGCCGGCTCCTACGCAGTACTCACGACGCTCAACTCAACTACCAACGCGAGCAACGGAGCGGCGCTCTATACGCTGACCGACACGGTCCCTGAGATTGTAACGCTGAGCGCATTGACCGGTGCCGGCGAGATTCCAACGACAGCCGCTGTAACTTTTGTCGGACCGGCGGCCGCCGCAGGCGGGATCGTAGCTCTTCCGACCACGGTTACCGCCGACGGCACGAGCACCACTACGATTACGGTGACACTCGTGGATGCAAATAATAACCCCGCACTCGCGAAGGTGGTGGGATTGTCGCAGGGCGGCGGCTCATCGCAGATTTCCGCGGCGACCGCTGCGACCGATTCAACCGGAAAGGTTTCTTTCACAGCGACCGATACAATCGCTGAAAGCATCACCTACACAGCAACCGACATTACCGACGGTAACTTGTCCGTTCCCGGAAGCGCAAACGTGACTTTTACAAGTCCCACCGGCCCACCACCCTGCAATATCGGGGTCGGCACGGCAGCCGCGGGGTACTTGGTCACCACTTTCGCCAGCGGTTTCGCATTCGACACCGGCACGTGCATCGGCCCAATCGGAATGGCGTTCGATCCTCAAGGCAATTTGCTGGTGGGCGATTTTACCACCGGTGTGCTGTACAAGTTTGGTCCGCAGGGAGGCGCCGCCGATCCAGGTCATCAAGTGGGGCCGACGCATCTTTCCGGCTTGTCGGGCCTCGCCTTTACCGCGGATGGCCGATTGTATGGAACCTCGCAGTTCTCTGGCGCAGTGTTCGAATTCGATCCCGGCACTGCCGCGGTTTTGCGTACCGTCGCAAGCTTGGGCGCAGGCCTCCAGCTTAGGGTCGATCCGTTGAGCGGAGATCTATTCGGCTCGAGTTACGACGCTTTTGGCCCAGCCGGAGTTTATCGGATTACCAATTTCGCCTCCGGCACCGGCACGACAACACCCTATTACGTCCCGCCCTGCGATCATTTTGATGGCTTCGACTTCGCACCGGATGGGACCATCTACGGCGAGGGCGAGTGTGACTTGGGCGACGACAATATTATGAGCTTGTCCGGAACCAATACGTCTCCTCCCCCGGTGGCAACCGGGATCGCAAATGTGCCGACCGGGGACGGAATCGTGTTGGGCCAAAATCCGGGCAGCCCGGCGAATCCGTTTATCTTCGTCAACCGAAACGACGGAAACATTAGCAAGGTTGATACCACCACCGACCCTCCCACTCTTACGCAAATTTACAGCGGAGGATCGCGGGGAGATTTCGAAGAGGTCGGCCCGGACGGTTGTCTATATGCGATCCAAACCGACCGGGTGCTAAAGATCACCAATTCCGATGGAACTTGTTCCTTCGAGCCAACCGCCGTTACGCCCGGCTTGGTTCTGACTCCAGCGATCGCTTCGCCCTCTCCGACACAGGGAAGCACGCTTGGTTTTACCGCAACGATCGTTAATGACCCGAATCCCGCGGGCGTTGCGGTCAGCTTGGCCGTCGTCGGCTCCAATACCGGCACGCATAACGGCGTCGCAGACTCAAACGGGAGCGCCTCACTTAGCTATATGGGGACATTCTCCGGGGCGGACAATGTTGTGGCGCTCGCGAGCATCAACGGCGTGGTACTGAAATCCAATTCTGTCAATGTCAATTGGATCGCGGGCCCTCATACGACTTTCGTTGGCTTGAACCAAAGCCCGGCGCAAGGCATCGTTTCGCAGCCGATGACTCTGACCGCGACGCTGGTCGATGTGTCAGCGTCCCCGCAGGCGGGACTGAGCGGCCAAACGCTACATTTCGACCTCGCCGGCCAGGGCTGCGACGCGTCGACCGATGGCTCAGGCACGGCATCGTGCCAGGTGACGCCTGCTTCTGTAGCAGGTTTCTATCAGTTAACTGCCACGTTTGCCGGAACTAGTTCCTTTGTTGCGAGTACCGCGAGCAAACGTGTCGACCTGACTGTCCCGGCTCCGACGGCAACTGTCACCACGACGGCGACACTCACTCCGACCCTTACTCCAACCGTCACGCCCACCCTGACCCCAACCATTACGCCGACGGTAACCGCCACGCCGACGCCCGTGGCGGGCAAGCTGAGGATTCATCCCAAGAAGTTGAACTTTGGTTCAGTCGAAATCGGATCGAACAAGACTAAAACGGTGAAGGTCACCAATGCCGGTAAGGTCAGCAAGAAAAAGCACCCGCTGCCGATCCTGATCGAGATGGAGACCGCGACGCCGTCCGCGTTTACGGTCAGCACGGAATGCGTAAACGACGATCTGAATCCGAAAGCCAAGGGCCAGCGGCCCGGGACCTGCACGATTGGAGTGACGTTCACTCCAAGCGAGGCGATAAAATATTCCGGCGACCTGACGATAATCGACAACTTGGAGCCGTCGTTCCAGCAGGTTATCCCGCTGACGGGTATGGGGAAGGCGCCAAAGCCGTAGACTGTCCGCGATCGGGCCAAAAACGGCCCAATTCCCGTTGAATTCTCCCGCACCCGGAACGTCATAGAATTACCGGGTGCGGGAGGGATTGGATCGCGGCTCAATGATTGCGTATTCTTATGGGTCGGTTGCCAAGCCCCGAACCTTAAACCTACAATTGGCGCCGGGAGATAGTTGAAATGGCCGAGCCGGTCAGCTTCGAAGCGCTCGCAAGCAGCGATCATGTGCTTTCAAGCGCGGAAAACTTCGTTCTTTACGTCCTGCTTGAGGCGATCGCCCGCGGCAAGGGCGGCGGCGGACGCGTGCCGCTTAACCTGGCAGTGGTCATTGACCGCTCCGGCTCGATGTACGACGAACGGCGGCTGGAATTCGTGGTCGAAGCGGTCAAATTCCTGGCCGACAACCTGAACGCCGGGGATACCGTCTCGATCGTCGCATTCGCCGACAAAGCCAAGGTGATATGCACGCCCGACCAGGCGCGCGACAAGGCCGCCGTAAAGCGCGCAATCGATGATATCGATCTGCTCGAAATCGGCGGCGGCACCCAGATGGCGCTTGGCATGCGCGCCGCCATCGATGAAGTAAAAAAGAATCTTAGTGCCGATCGATTGAATCGTGTCCTCGTACTCACCGACGGCCAAACCTACGAAGAAACCGCATGCATCGATCTTGCCGCGCAAAATCGCGAACAGATTTCCTTCTCCACGATGGGAGTAGGTGTCGAGTTCAACGAAAAGCTGCTCCAGCGAATCGCACAGGATTCCAACGGCAAATATCACTTCATCGGCAATCCGGCCGAAATTCCCGGCATCTTCGAAGATGAATTGCAGGGCCTGCGCGCGGTCTCCGTGCGCAATGGACGCATCGATGTCACCCTGTCGCAAGGTGTGCAGGTGCGCGAGGCCTTTCGCGCCTCGCCGGAAATTTATGTACTGGGACAGCCGCTCGTAGGTGAGGATCGCAAAATCAGCTACGAAATCGGCGACCTGCAGGCCGGTGTTCCCGGATCAGTGCTGCTGACTCTCGTGCTTCCGCCCCGCCAGCCCGGCACGGTCCGAATCCTTCAGAGCGGATTCCATTACGATGTTCCCGGAGCGGGCGAATCGCAGGCTACCTGCGACCTAACCGTCGAGTACACGCTGGATCGCACGCTCACCAGCAAGCGCAACGGCCGCGTGATGAACCTGGTCGATCAGGTGTCGATTGCAAAGCTGCAGGCCAAGGCCGAAGAAGAATTGAAGGCCGGCCACGTCGATCGCGCAACCCGCCTGCTGGGCAACGCCCTGCAGGGAACGCAGCGGTTGGGAAATGCCAAGGCCACGCAGGCGCTCGCGGGCCTGATGGATCAGATCAAGAAGACCCAGACGCTCCAAACAAAGGCTGCAAAGACGACGTTGTTACAGGCGCAGGCTGTTGTGCGCAAAACCCAGATGCTCGACCCAGAGGCGTTGAAGGAATTCCAGAAGTCCGAATAATGTAATCAACCGGAGCTGACGAAATGGCCGGGGCACACGATGAATGCCCCCGCCGGCGAGGATTCAGAACATGATCAAATGCGGGGAATGCGGCTACGAAAACATGGATGGACTTGATTACTGCGACGGATGCGGCGGCAAGCTGGCCGCTGGAGATGCATCCGCGGCCGGCGGCACCAAGGCCGAGGCACCTGCCGCCACACCTGCGGCGGAAACCAAGCCGGAAACTCCCGCCGCCGAAGCGCCCAAGCCATCGGAGGCTGCCACCGGCGAGATTAAGCCGGAGGTGCCAGCCAGCGCCGAAACCGCATGGGCACAGGGCGCGTCGTCCGGCCAGCCGGCTGGCGCAACTGCCGCATTTAAAGCGAAGCTGTCGGTCGTGCGCGGAGGCCGCAAGGGACAGGAATTTCCGCTCGAAGACGGCAACAATCTGGTCGGCCGATGGGACCCGGAGACGGGTTCATTTCCAGAGGTCGATCTCGACGCCGACGACCCCGAGGCCAAAATCTCGCGCAAGCATGCGCTGATTCGGATTGAAGGCAGCAAAATCACTGTCGAGGACATCGGCAGCCTGAACGGCACCTACGTTAACCGTCAGCCGCGGCTGTCTCCTGGCAATCCGGTCGAAGTAAAATCAGGCGACGAAATCATCATTGGGAAAACATTCCTCAAGCTGACCGTCGAACCGATAGCTTAAGCAACCGCCCCAAGTACTCGCGCATGGCCGGGACACCGCGCGCGAACGGGGCCGTAGCGGGACAATCGCCATGAATGCGGGCGAGCCGTTATCTGAAGGCCATCTACTCGACGGGCGATATCGCGTCAAAAAAGTGCTCGGCGTGGGCGGGATGGGGCGCGTCTACCTGTCCAACGATACACGCCTTGCCAATCGGCCTGTCGCCGTCAAGGAGATGGTGATTGGAGACGGCATTCAGGAAAAAAAGGCTATCGAGGACTTCACACGCGAAGCAAACGTGCTTGCGCGGCTGTCTCATCCGGGAATTCCGACCCTAATCGATCATTTCGCCGAAAACGGCCGCCATTATCTGGTCATGGAATTCGTCGCGGGCGGCGACCTGCAGACAATGCTCGACAAGATGGGGCCAAAAGCCCGCCTGCAAGAGGATCAGGTGCTTGGATGGGCGCGTCAGATGCTGGAGGTGCTTGAATTTTTACACAGCCAGAATCCGCCGATCATCTACCGCGATCTCAAGCCCGGCAACATCATGATTGGCCGCGACGGCCGCGCGATGCTGATCGATTTCGGAATCGCGCGCTTTTTGCCGCCCGGCGGGCGCGGCACGCAGATCGGCTCGATCGGTTATGCACCGCCCGAACAATACCTTGGCAAAGTCGAGCCGCGATCGGATCTCTACTCGCTGGCCGCGACGATGCATCACCTGCTGACCGGCCGCGACCCGCAGCTTGAGCCGCCGTTCAGCTTCCCTCCTCTGCGCAGCCTCGCACCCGAGGTGTCGCTCAGGACCACCGACGCAGTTACACGGTCGCTGGAACAGGACGTAACCAAACGCTTCGCATCGGCCTCCGAGATGTTGCGTGCACTGCCAGAACCTCCTGATACCGGTGCCCGCTCCGGCACGATCGGCGCCGCGTCGCGCGGGCTGCCATCACCGGTCGCTACGATGCCGACAGTTGTGCTGTCGCAACATCAATCGGTGCCGTCATCTTCGCCGATAAGCTCCATACCGCCGTCCGCTCCATCGCGCGCGATGCCGTCAGCCTCCTCGTCGATGCCAACGATCGTTCTGAGCGAGCCGATCTCGGAACCGGTCACAAGCGAGGAAAGCGCTGCCGCCAAGATTGTCGGGCCGCAGTTGAAAAAGGCCCTCGAATTCGGAAACAAGGCGCGCCAGATGATCGAGCGCGGAATTAATTCAATTCGCGCCGCCAGCACCCCCGCTGCCGTACCGAGCGCGGCATCGACGGCAAAGACGCAGGAATTGAAGCGGCCGAGCGTGCCGCAATCGCCCGCCTATCAACGCGGCCCCGGGCCGGATCGATTGGCGCCGTCGATTCCGCTGACGGCGCAGCCAAAATCCAATGGCGCCGGGGCGGCGGCCAAGCTGGTGGCGCGGACCGGCGCGATCGAATTTGGTATCACCGGGCCGCGCACGATAATCGGCCGCTCGAAAAACGCCGCCGAGGCTGTCGATATCGATTTGACCAAGGTTTCCACCGCCTCGGAACGGGTCGCCAGCCATCATGCGGAGATAATCAAGCGCGGGCCGGACTATTTCATTCGCGATCTGGGCAGCATCGGAGGGACGTATATCGCCGGGCGCGGACGGCTCGGACGCGATCAACTTTACAAGCTCAAGGACCGCGACCAAGTTGTGCTGGGCGGTGCTATATTACAATTTCGGCGAGGTTAGTTGCGCATGATTACCTGCCCTGAATGCGGACAAACGGCGCCCGACGACGGCAAGTTCTGCGACCGCTGCGGCCAGTGTCTCGCCAAGGCCGCCGCCGCGCCGCCACCAAACCGCCCGGCGCCGCTTGCGCCCGGTACTATGCTGATCGGTGGCATCGAGATCCTCGAAGTCAGCGGTCAAACATCGATTGAGAACTGTTATCGCGCAAAACGCGCGGCCGGCAACGGCATCGAAATGCTCACCATCCGCGAGCGGTTTGCGCCACCCTCAGCGACTGAAGAAGCTAAGCCTTCGCCGCCCGACGCGGCCAGTCCCAGCGCCAAAACCACCGAACTTAAGGCTCCAGTTGTGCAGACCAATGGCGCCGCATCTGCAAAACCCACCGAAAGAAATGCGAGCGCCACCGGCGGCTCTGGCGGAGCGATCCAGACTGCCACGGAATCTGCGGCGGCATCGCAGCCGGTTGTTTTGACGGAGGTCGCAACCGCCGATGGCGCCGCGGCTGCCGAGGCGATCGCCACCGAGGCACCGCCTGAGGCTGAGCTTGAGACTGAACCTCCTCCCGATCCATTCGGCGGCGCCGACTTGGGCGAAGTCTTCGGTCGCGTGCTGGCGCTGTCGCTTACAATCGACCATCCCGCGTTCATGCGGGCGACTTCCGGGTTCAGCGAAGGGGGCCGGGTCTATTTGGTCTACCCGCATGAAAATCTAACGCCGATTGGACGCGGCACGGGGAAGATCGGCGAACCGGAGGCGATCGCGCTGGGCATCCAACTGTGCCAGGCGATCGGTTTCGCACATCGCCGCGCTCTGCGCCTGAACGATCTATGCCCGGAATCGATCGGCGTGACGAAGGCCGGCCGGCTGAAACTTTCCAGCCTCGACTACGTAAGTAATGACAACGAATTGCAGAGCGAGCCGATTTTTAACGACGGTTACACTGCACCCGAAATTTATCGGGGCAAGCAGGCGGACAAACGCGCCGACATCTTTTCGGCCGGAGCGCTACTTTATACTTGGCTGACCGGCGAGCGAATCCCGTCGGAAAGCTGGCGCGAAGAGGCCGGGCCGGTGGACTTTTATCCGCCGCACGTTATTTCGCCCAAGCTTGAGAATGCGATCCGCCGTGCGCTCACATTTAATCCGGCGGGCCGATGGTCAAATATCGCCGACTTCAAGGCCGAGCTGACGCAGCTTGCCGGCGTGGTGCGAATTCAGGCAGCGGTGTTAACCGATGTCGGCCTCATGCGCGAGCATAACGAGGATGCCGTGATGGCCGCCGAATACACGCGCGAATCTCTGCTTGAGCCGGCGCAGAGCCATTTGTTCGTAGTCGCGGATGGGATGGGCGGCGCGGAAGCAGGAGAAGTCGCGTCCGCGATCGCTCTCAAGGCAATCCGGGAACACATTGAAAATCGGCTTGGGAGCGTTCCGCCGTCCGATCCCTCGGGCTTACTCGCCGCGGCACTTGAGGATGCCAATCAACAGATTATCGAATATCAGGCGGCGCATCCGGAGTCGCGCGGGATGGGTTCCACAGCGGTCAGCGCACTGGTGCTGCCGCCCGATGCCGCAGTGGCGTGGGTGGGAGACAGTCGTGCATATTTGATGGATGGAACATCGCTGCGCCAGATAACCCGCGATCATTCGCTGGTGCAACGGTTGATCGAAATCGGCCAGCTCACCCCCGAAGAAGCGCGCACTCATGAACATAAGAACGTAATCACACGCTCGCTTGGCGCGCGCCAGAGCGGACCGGCCGGCGCCGAAGCGCTGGCGATCAAGCTTAAGCGCGGAGATCGAATGCTGCTGTGCAGCGACGGATTGACTGCACATCTCGATGACGCACAAATCTGCGAAATTCTGTCCCGCCACGGCGATCCGTATTCAGCGGCGCGCGAGTTAATCGTCGCGGCCAATGCCGGTGGCGGCAGCGACAACATTTCCGTGGCGGTGATATTCGCGAGCTAAAGCGTTATGGATTTCGACCCGAAATCACCCTCGCAGCCGTTGCCCGGACCGCTGGAACCGGGGACGACGCTGCAGAACCGCTATGTCGTCGAGCGGCTGCT
Source organism: Binataceae bacterium (SeqCode) (assembly GCA_035524375.1). Classification (GTDB taxonomy): domain Bacteria; phylum Desulfobacterota; class Binatia; order Binatales; family Binataceae; genus Binatus. Next base: position 62,515 of record DATKOZ010000009.1, read on the forward strand.
CGGTGGCGGCGGAATGGGGATGGTATACCTTGCGCGCGATCAGCGCCTTGCCAACCGCGGCTGCGCGATCAAGGAGATGGTTGACCATTTCATCGATCAGCGCCAGCGGGTGGAGGCCAACGAATACTTCGCCCGCGAGGCCGACACGCTCGCCCAACTAAAGCATCCGGCGATCCCGGCAGTCACCGATCGCTTCGACGATCAGAATCGCCACTACCTGGTGATGGAGTATGTCGAGGGACGCAACCTCGAAGAAGAACTCGCCGCGCGCGGCGAGCCGCTCGCCGAAGGGCTGGTGATCGACATCGCGCGTCAGTTGTGCGACGTGCTGGCCTATCTGCACGGCCTGATGCCCCCGATCGTGTACCGCGACATGAAGCCGTCCAACGTGATGCTTACGCCCAAAGGGCGCGTCATGCTGGTCGACTTCGGAATCGCGCGCCTGTTCAAGGCCGCCCGCAAGGGCACAATGATCGGAACGCTGGGTTTCGCGCCGCCGGAGCAATATCAGGGTACGGTCGATCCGCGCAGCGACATCTACTCGCTGGGTGCAACGCTGCATTATGTGCTGACCGGACGCGATCCGGAGAAATTTCCGCCGTTCAGCTTCCCAAAGGTAAGGGAGCTGTGTCCCTCGGTGTCCGGCAATCTGGCCGCAGCAATCGATGCAGCGCTTTCATACGAGGCGGACGGCCGTCCCGCCACGATCCAGGAATTCCGCGACATGATGCTCTACGGGCGCGGCATGCCGCAGGCGGGTGTGCCCGCCGTCGATTCAACGGGCGGCACCGGCGAGCTGGCGATGCCCGACGAACTGCCGCCGTACGAAGACGTCGTACTCCTGCCGCCGCCCAAGCCGCGGAGCGCCGCACGGCGCGCGATCGCGATGCTTTCGCTGTTGATTGTGCTGGGCAGCACGGCGTTTGCCGGAACGCTGATATATTCCAGCCCCGAGCTGCAACTCCGCCTCGGCATCAAGCCGCTCATCGATTCCCTACCGTGGAAGCATGAAGAATTGCTAGCCAAGGCACGCGAGCATCCGCTCGAATTCGAGCAGATGACGCTGGCCCTGTCGACGCGCGAGGGGGCTCCGATTGGGCCGCCACAGGCCGTGTTCAAGGACTCGGACATCACCAACGCGCGCTACCTGAAATGGAATGCGACCTTCAAAAACTCGCTGGCCGGCCTGGAGGGCCGCAACGACAGAGTCGAAGCGCGGTTTTTCGACATAAATGGCGTGAAAATTGCATCGAGCGACGCCAGCTTGTTCGTGGGCCCGGCGCAGAAGACCGCTGATTTCAGCGGCGTCACGCTGATGCCATCGCTGACCGACAAACCGCCCGGTAGTTACAAGGTGGCGCTCTATTCCGACGACGCGTTGCTTGCCCAGGAAGGATTCACCGTGCAGCGCGACGTAAGCGCCAAGGCCAGCGCCGATGCCGCCGCGGCGGCTGACGCTGAAAAAGCGGCGGAGCGGGCGGAAACGGCCAAGCGCGAGGAAGAATCGCGCCGGCTGGCAATGATCGACGAGAAGTTGGCCAAGCCCCTTCGGCTGCGCGGGATCAATTTCGTCAATTCCACCAAGACCGGCACTCCGCTGTCGGCGCCGGCCACCTCCTTCGACATGGCGAAGGTCCTGTTCGTCGGCTGGGAAGCGACATTTGAGAACCGCCTCTACAACCTGGAACCGGCGCAATACCGGATGGACGCTGTTTACCTCGGGCCGGGCGGCATCACGCTAGGAGGAGTCAACGACTTCCAGACCGTAAGCACCAACCAAAAGTCGGTAACGTTCACCGGCCGGGTCGGCAATTCTCGCGGCGGAGCCTTCCCACCCGGAACCTACACCGTGAATTTCTACCTTAATGGCCAGTACTTCGCCGAGAAGCAATTCCGCGTCATAGCGGATGCCGGTAGTCCCTATGTCGGCTACCCCGGGGGAGGTTCACCCAGCGGCAGCACCGGAGATGCCGGCGGTGCGCCGGATGCCCTGAGTCCAATGATCGCGGTCGGCAGAATCCACGGATTGAGCGGCGGAGGCAGCCCGGAACTGGAACTCCGGCTGCGTCCGCAGCCCAACGGATTCTTGCGTGGCGAAATTACGATTCGAAAGGCCGGCTTCGATACGGCGGCAATCGACGGATTCATCCGCGGCGATCACGTGGAATTCCAAGTCGGCTACGGCACCGAGACCTACTACTTTGACGGCCAGCGATCGAGCGACCAGCTAAGCGGCACCTTCGAATCCACGCCGTCAGGCCAGCGCGGTAGTTGGTCCGCGCAAGCAAACTAACCGATTCGTTCGGGCGGTGTGGATTTAGCCGCGAAACCTATCGTCGAACCGCCACTTGCGACGCAATCCAGCGGCCAAGCTGAACGCCGTTAGAAACGATGTCGCCGGTCTCGCCTTGCGTCGTTTGCCATGCACCAAGGATCCAGTAAGGTTCCGCCCAATCTTGATTCACGATAGTGTTCACGTTGTCCGGAAATACCTGACCGGGGCCGATCACACCGTCGTAATTGGCGCTCGCTCCGAAATCTGAGCTATCGAAGGAAAGGATCAAATCACCACTGGTAGTGGTCAGCGCCGAACTGGCCGTGAGTTCCCACCCATTGTCGATGTTTCCACTGGTCGCGTCGATTGGGGCTGCAGTGGACGCATTCTCCAGCAGAACAATCGCGCCCTCCGCGTCAACCGCTTGATTGAAACTCCAAGTAAGCGTGGCGGGATCATCAGAGTCCATCACGTGCCAGTAGAGCGTCTGACGCGTCGTCAACCTGTCGGCATCATCTCGAATCAGGTTCCATCCGTCCGGAGCGGCAATAACCGGAAACGGGCCGCCGTAGCTGATGATGTCCGCGATCGCCAGCATTCCGGATTGGCCTTTGGGATCCCATTGAAATTGGAGCGTGGTCGGTGTTTTGTCCGTTCCGACCTTGACCGGGGCCGCCTGCACCATCGCTCGTGGATACGGCCCGCCGACGGTATTATCCGCCGTTAGAGTATCGGCACTTTGCGCCAGTGCGGGAAAATTGCAGACCAGAACAACAGCGGCCAGAAGTGTAAACAGATACAGTCTCATAGCGGTCAGCACCTCTCGATCAGTGAACTCGAAAAGCCTCTCAGAAAAAATATCACCTCTGAACCGCAAGTCAAAGCCGCGCACAAGGCCGGTTTTGGCGGGTTCATTGTAGGTACATGAATAGTTGTTGTCCCATCCTCCGGCTTGAACGCCGGGCGGTCGCGCGCAATGCTGGTGTCCGGCATCGCATGGCTCGAAACGTCTCCAGCGAAAAGCTGCTCTATTACGCCGCCGCAGGCGCGCTCGGCGGCTTTGCCGCGTGGGGATGCGCCGAAACTATCTTGGGTATCCGCAGTGTTTACGTGCGCGATTTTCTGCTCGGTGCGACGATCGGCGCGTTGATTGGCGCATTCCTGGCCTCGATCGAAGCCATGAGCGTCGGCCAATGGCGGCTGGCGGTGCGCGGATTTGTGACCGGTGGCGCGATCGGGGCGGCAGGCGGCGCGGCCGGGCTGATCGTAGGCGAGCTCGCATTCGATTTGCTGGGCGGCCTCAACGGGCGCATCTTGGGTTGGGGCGTACTCGGAATCGCAGTCGGTCTTGGAGTCGGTGCCGCTTCGGGCTCAGCCGCACGCCGCCGCAATGGCGCGATCGGCGGTTTGGCAGGCGGCGCATTGGGCGGATTCTTCTATCAGGGTCTGACGGCGACGTTCCCCCAAGCGTTGGGGCGCGCAATCGCCATTATTGTCCTCGGCGCTCTAATCGGCTTCTTCATCGGGCTGGTCAGCGAACTTCTTAAGCGCGCATGGCTGATGGTCGTGCGAAGCCAGAGCCGCAACGCACGGGAAGGCCGCGAATATCCGTTGGTTAAACCGGTCACGGTTATAGGCCGCGCGGAGGAAAGCGACATCGGCCTGTTCGGCGACCAGGCAGTTCTGGGCCAGCATGCGATCATCCGCCGCGACGGACGCAATTTTGTCGTGAGTCCGTTGAGCGGCGGACAGGTAACAATTAACCGCCAGCCGCTTAGTGGCCGCTACGCGCTAAAGAGCGGTGACCGGCTCGAAATCGGTGGCACGCTCTTTTTGTTCCGCGAACGGGCCGCCACGGGCAACTCATAAGGATTCTGGCGGTGAACCGGCCGCATTTCTTCCGCTTCGGATCGCTGGTGGCCGCCGCCATGCTAATTGCGGGATGCGCCGCAGGGCCATCGATGTCCAATACGAACGCGATTCAAACGCTCGAATATTATCCGTTTCAGGTAAAGGGCTATCAAAATTCTTATCCGCATCGGACGATAATGGTCTTGATGCCCACCGACGCGCGTGGCGCTGTCGCATCGGGTGACGCGCCGCAAGGTGACAACCCGGTTGGCGGGATTGCGTTTGGCGAAAACGGTGCCGATGAACACGCACTTTATAGCGAACCGATCGGACCGATAGTACAAGCCGCGATCGTACGATCGGCCAGCGAAGCGGGGCTGGTGTCGTCAACCTCCTCCAGCTCCGATTACAAGGCGGGTACCACGGTTCCGACCAATTACGTGCTGGCCGCAACGATTACGAAATGCTGGGTAAAGAAGCGTCGCGGCGCCGCACAGCCGGGCCCACTGTGGCAGACGCAGGCGGAGTTTGCGCTTGACGTTCGCATCTTCAAGCCGCCCTTCAGCGTGCCATTCTGGAGCGGATCGAGCAGCAAGACGTATTTCGATCCGCCGGTGGGTTCGTTCGCGCTGGGGTCCGAGGATGAAGCCGGAATTTATGACGATCCGGGCCAGGTCTTATCCGTCGCTTTGACCCAAGCTGTCGCGGGGATCTTTCAGCGCCCGGATTTGCGCGAGTTGATGACGGAGGACAACGCCCGCGCACACTGACGAAGTGATCGGGCGTGGCGGCAAGATTCATTGACATGCCTGATTCGGGGAACTCAACGCTCACGCCGGCGACTCAACAAGCGAACTCCGATCCCCTTTCTTGGTGGTTTGGACGTGATTCTCGTTTCCCAAGCCGGTGGGCTTGGCTGGAACCGTTTCTAGCCAAGCTGGGCGGCGGTGATGCATGGGCGGGAGCATGGCTGGCTGCGATTTTGCTCGTTACCGCCGTTCTGTATAGCCGTTCGCTTGGTGATGAATTCGTGATTGGCCAGCGGACTGTATTCACTCAAATTCCGGCGGCTTGGTCGAATCTCTGGAAGGCACTCGTTGTCGATGAGAGCAAATGGCTATTCACCAGAGACCGCGATGAACCAATATCCTATTATCGGCCGCTGGTGGGTATATGGTGGATACTGAATTTCCACCTGTTTGGACTTCATCCCTTTGGGTGGCGCGCGGCGATGATCGTGCTTCACCTGTTGACGGTGATGTTGGTCTACCGAATTGCGTGGCGGCTCAGCGCCGATCGGACGACCGGGCTCCTTGCCGCAGCACTGTTTGCATTGATGCCGGTCCAAGCCGAGGCTGTGGTTGATTCCTATGCGTCGCTAATCAGCTCCCTGCCTCAGTTGGGAGCATTTTATTTTTATCTCTGTGCACAGCTTGCGCAGGATCAAACCGAGGGAATTGCGGCAAGCGCGCGTACCAGCGCCGGACACGCGCTTGACCGGCGGCGGACGCGATATTTGGTGTGGTCGATGGTTTTGTTCGGCGCCGCGCTCATGAGTCATGAGCGCGCAATGATCTTTCCTGCGCTGATTGCGGCTCATGCATTCCTGCTGGAACCACATCGAGTCGGTGGGAGACGCTGGCCCCAGACACGCGATGCGCTCGTGGTGGCATTTCCCTACGTGATGGAAACGGCGGTATTTTTTGGCTTGCGGGTTTGGGTCCTCGGCAGGGAGCGGGCCACCTTTCATTTCTCCCTGAACGAGGGGTTGGCTGACTGGCAATCGACTCTGGCCCTGTTCGCGCTAAATTTTCCGAAGGTGGTGGCGACGCTTCTATTTATGCTTGTGACGCCCTGGAACGCGGGACCGGCGCCCATCTCTGAATGGGCTGTCAGCTCTTCAATGCGAGTTTCGATGCCGAGGTTCTACGTACCGGCGCTGGGACTGGGAATGCTCTGCGGTGGCGGCTATGTTCTGCTCCGGCGCCACGTTCATTACCGTCTCTACTTGTTTTGCGTCGCGTGGTTCTTGATCACGCTGATCCCGGTGTTGAGCCTGATAGTGCATTGGATCGACAGCATCTATGCGGATCACAACCTTTACCTGCCGTCGTTCGCCTTTTGTGTGATGGCTGCGGACTTGGCTGTCGTCTCTGCGCGCGGTACGGAGCGAAGAACCAACGCGGTACGGGCGGGGGCGATCGCGATATTGGCAATTTGCGCGTCCGCGTTGTTCTCAGTGCAACGCCACTGGCACGACGATGTCGCGCTGTTCTCACGTTTCGTGGAAGCTGACCCGCTCGGCCCCGGTTATCATAGCCAACTAGGTGTGGCGCTGGAGAAGCACGGCCAGCTTGCGGCTGCGCGCGATCAACTTCAGATCGCCGCGTCGATTTCGAAGCCGCCCAGCGAAAACGTGCTCCATGAATTAGCACGCGTGGATGAACAGCTCGGCGATCAGTCTGCCGCGGCGCGCGTGATGGCCGAATGGATCAAGCAGGTCAAGTCTCCGACACCAACTGAACTCGCCGAACTGGCGCTCGCCGCCGATGCCGCCGGCGATGCCAGAGACGCCAATGCAGCCCTGGTGCGGGCAGCCGGGATTCCGGGTGGCGCGGAAGCCACTGCCCTTACCGATGCGCAGATACGGTTCCGCCATGGCGAGCGTGAACGAGCTGAAGGCATTGTGCGTGAAGTGCTGCGCCGCCACCCTGACGATCCGCCGGCCCTCGACGAGTTGGGCGGAATGCTATTATCAGAAAGCGAATATTCGCAGGCGCTCCAGGTCTACAAGCATGCGATACGAATCACTCCCAAAGTGCCGGGTCTCCATTACGGCCTTGCCCTGACACTTCATCGGATGCGGCGCGAGCAGGAAGCGCGCGACGAGTGCGCAATTGCGCTGGCGACCGAACCCAACGACGCAAAAGCGAAATCTTTGATGACCGAAATCGAACGCGGCATAGAACCGCATTGATATGTCCGAGTCGCCCACCCTCAAGACGCAGGCTCATCCGCATAATAGCAGCTTTGTGCCGTGGTGGATGGGCGGTGAGTCTGTTCCACCTGCGTGGACACTGCGGATGCAGCCGTATTTTTCCAAGCTTGGCAACGGCGACGCGCTGACCGGAGCATGGCTCATCGCAATTCTGATCGTGACGGCAATCGTTTACAGCCGGTCCATTGGCGGTGAGTTCATCGGGGACGACCATGCAACAATCATCCAGAACCATTATATCTCCGGTTGGGACTTCCTATGGACGTCTCTGGTTAACGATCAGCACTGGTATGTCGGTCCGCTAAATCTTCCGCAGAGCGCCTACTATCGCCCGCTGACCAACGTTTGGAATGCAATCAACTTCCATTTGTTCGGCCTGCATCCCGCAGGGTGGCGCGCCACTCATATAGCGCTCCATCTTTTTCTGGTGTGGCTGGTCTTTCGAGTCGCGACGCTCTTGACGAACGATCGATGGACAGCGCTGGGGACGTGCGGGTTGTTCGCATTATTCCCGACTCAGGCGGATTCCGCAGTTTATGCGATCGGAGCACCGCTCAGTGCGGTGTTCCAGATGGGCGCATTCGCAGCCTATCTCCGGCAAATCCCAAATCCATCGCCCCAAGGCAATCGCTGGCGATCGTTTGGCGTGTCGCTTTGCCTGTTCGGCTGCGGACTATTGGCATATGAAACGGCGGCGGCATTTCCGGCGTTGATTGCGGCTCACGCTTTCATATTGCGGGCGGGTGAACCCGGTAAGCAAAAGATCGCAGGCTCAGGCCGAACGCGGATGGCACTTTCCGCGATGTGGCCGTATGCGCTCGAATTCATCGCCTACCTGATGCTGCGATCGTGGGTTTTGGGAGGAATGCTTAGTCCCGCATCGGAATCAAGTTTATCCGAAATCTCATTCATCGATAGGGTGCTAAATGCCGGCTTGCAGGTTCCGAGCTTCATCTCCGCACACATCAAGTTGCTATTGATGCCGTGGCGCGCCGCGCCGCAGCATCTCACGTTCAGCCCGGTGACCGGTATTGCGGCGCCAGGATTTTACCTTCCGGCGCTTGCGCTTGCCGCATTATTCGGCACGTCCGTCCTACTGATTTGGCGCCATCCTCATCGGTCGCTCTATCTGTTTTGTGGCGCCTGGTTTGTGATCGCGCTCCTCCCGGCGCTTCCTTCGAATGCGATCCACGATCGATATCTTTATCTTCCGTCATTCGGATTTTGCCTGATGATTGCCGATCTCGCGGTGGTATCCTCCAGACGTAGCGAAACGAGGTTGAAAGCCGTCAGGGTTGGAGTCGCGGTTGTGGCGGTTGTCTGCGCAATGCTGCTCTATTCCGTTCAGTATTTTTGGCATGATGATGCCGCGTGGCATGCACGCTATATGGAAGAATTTCCCAAACGGGCCCGTCTTCACTCATCCTTGCCACGGCAACCGGATGGATGGGGCGACATAGACCATTGACGCTACAACGACGGCATCCGACTGAAGCCAAGCGCTCAGGCCGTCCTCACAAATAGGTCGATGCGGCAGGGCGTACAATCCTCCTTTGATGCCGACTCGAGATGGATTAGGTTAGACACAGAGCCGAACCGCTAAAAATTAACGTGCAGCAGGAGAGGGGTATCCGCGATGGAAATCGGTTTCGTCGGACTGGGCAAGATGGGCATGAACATGGTCGAGCGGCTGCGCCGCGACAACCATCAGATCGTCGCGTTCGATCTCGACGCCGCCAAACTTAAGGAAGTCTCCGCACTGGGCGCGCGCGGCGTGGGCTCGCTGAAGGAATTGATTGCGGGGCTCAAGGCGCCGCGTGCGGTCTGGGTGATGGTTCCCGCGGGCGATCCGACCGAAAAAACGATTCAACAACTGGCCGAACTGCTTCAGCCCGGCGATACGATAATCGACGGCGGCAACACCAACTTTCACGACGATGTTCGGCGCGCGGCGGAATTGGACAAGAAAAAGCTGCATCACATCGATGCCGGCACCAGCGGCGGCGTCTGGGGTCTGAAAGTCGGCTACTGCCTGATGATCGGAGGAGAGGAGGATATTTTCCGGCGCTATGAGCCGATCTTCAAAACGCTGGCTCCGCCCGATGGCTACGGCTACATGGGCGGGCACGGCGCGGGCCATTACGTTAAGATGGTCCACAACGGCATCGAGTACGGCCTCATGCAGGCCTATGCCGAAGGGTTCGAGGTGATGCACAAGTCCGATTACAAGCTCGACCTTCCAAAAATCGCCAAGTTATGGGGCCAGGGCAGTGTGGTACGCTCATGGCTGCTGGAGCTGGCGGCCAGCGCGCTGGCCCGGGATCCGGGGCTCGACCAGATTAAGGGTTACGTGGTCGATTCCGGCGAGGGCCGATGGACCGTGCTGGATGCAATCGAGAAGGACGTAAACATGCCGATTATCACCATGTCTCTGTTCACGCGCTTCCGCTCGCGTGTTGACAAAGGCGCCGAGGGGACCTTTGGCGAAAAGCTGCTTGCCGCGCTGCGCAACGAGTTCGGCGGCCACGCGGTGGTCAAGAACTAACGGAGGCGATTGCCATGTCGTCGAGCGATACCCGTACGATCGACTTGGCCCATGGCGCCAAGGAACGCCATCACTACGACCCTTGTATCGTGGTGATATTCGGCGGTGCCGGGGACCTAAGCCATCGCAAGCTTCTCCCGGCGCTCTACAACCTGTCGCTTGACGGAGATCTGCCGGAACGGTTTGCGATCTTGGGCTTTTCAATGGAAGACCTGACCGACGACAGCTACCGTGCCTTCGCTCGCGACGGAATCGACAAATTCTCGCGCCGCCCTGTCAAAGAGGATCATTGGGCGAAATTCGCGCCGATGCTTCACTTCATCAAGGGTACGTTCACGCAGGCTTCCGATTACGCCGCGCTGCACAAGCGTATGGATGAAATTGATGCGAAGCTTGGCACCGGCGGCAACCGGGTCTTTTATTTCGCGATACCGCCCGCGTTTATCGATGACTGCTCGGCGGGATTGACCGCGGCAGGGCTGATTACGCCACCGGTTGCGGGCGGGCCGTTCACGCGCGTGGTGGTCGAAAAGCCAATCGGATCGGATTTGGCCAGCGCCACGGAGATCAACGGCCAGCTTGCGCGCCATTTTGCCGAAAGTCAGACCTTCCGCATCGATCATTACCTGGGCAAGGAGACCGTTGAAAACCTGATGGTTCTGCGGTTCGCCAACGCGATTTTCGAGCCGCTGTGGACTTCGCATTTCGTCGACCACGTGCAAATCACCGTGGCCGAGGCCGAAGGCGTCGGCACGCGCGCGGCGTATTACGATCATGCGGGAGCGATGCGCGACATGGTGCAGAGCCATCTCATCCAGACCCTGTGCATGATCGCGACCGAGCCGCCCAATACCACCGGCGCGGAGGCCGTTCGCGACGCCAAGCTCGACGTGTTGCGCGCGCTTAGGCCATTAAGCAGCGGCGACATCGAGAAATGGGTCGTGCGCGGACAGTACGGCGAAGGGCTGATCGGCGGCGTGCCGGCCCGCGCCTATCGCGACGAGGAGCATATCGCGCCGAATTCGACGACCGAGACGTTCGTGGCGCTGCGATGCTGGATCGACAACTGGCGGTGGGCGGGAGTGCCATTTTACCTGCGCACCGGAAAACGGCTTCCAAAGCGCGCCAGCGAGATTGCCATTTATTTCAAGTCGGTCCCGCGCATTCTCTATAACTCCAATCCGCGCTCGCCGCTGAATCCGAACATGCTGACCATCAGGATTCAGCCCAACGAAGGGCTGGAACTGCACATCATTTCGAAGGTGCCCGGCTCGCAGACCCGCCTGCAGGAGGTTAAGGTCGATTTTCATTACGCGACCTCTACGCCCGAGGCATACGAAACCCTGCTCAACGATGTAATCGTCGGCGATCAGACGCTGTTTATGCGGCGCGATACGGTTGAAGAGGCTTGGAAATTCGTGCAGCCGATCCTCGATCAATGGAATGAAGCGGCGGACGATCCGCCGATCTATGCCGCGGGTTCGTGGGGGCCACTGGAATCCGCGCTGATGATCGCCGCCGACGGACGCACTTGGCGCACGCTCTGATCGGAGCGGCGCTGCTTTCTGGGAGGAGAGCAGAATGGACGATCGTCAGGGAATCACACTTATCCGCCATATAATGGCGAAAAAGCCGGTCACGATGCCGACCGTCGAGTTGGCTCTTGTAATGGAACGCATTGCGATGATCGGCAAACGGATCTCGCGATGGCTCGCAGTATCGTCGCTTGGCGGCGCGCTCGGTTATACCGGCTCGAGCAACATTCAGGGCGAGAAGGTCAAGAAGCTCGATCAATGGGCCAACGATGTTTTCCTGCAGGAATGGGAGCGCGGCTACCTGGTGTGCAGCCTGATCTCCGAGGAAATGGAAGACCCGCATCATCTCGCCTCCAACTGCCGCGAATCAAACTACTGCCTGCTCTACGATCCGATTGACGGATCGTCGAATACCGACGTAAACGGCGCGCTCGGCACGATTTTCGCCGTCCGCCGCCGCGCTCCCGAGCATGGCCGCGGCGCTTCCGACATTCTCGCCGCGGGCAGTTCGCAACTGGTCGCGGGATACCTCGTCTATGGTCCCAGCACGCAACTCGTTTATACGGCCGGCGACGGCGTAGATATTTTCACGCTCGATCATTCGGTCGGCGAGTTCATCCTGTGGCGCGAGAACGTCAAGATGCCGCCGCATGGCACCGCCTATGCCGTGAATCAGGGCAACGCCGGCAAATGGCACGAGGGCGCACGCAAGTTCGTCTCGTACCTAACCAGCCGCAAGGACAAACGCACCAGTTATTCGCTGCGCTATTCAGGCGCGTTCGCATCGGATTTTCACCGCTGCCTGCTTGAGGGCGGTCTGTACATGTATCCGGGTGAGGTGACCGAGGGGGGCGCGCTCAAGGGCAAGCTACGCTTGCTGTACGAGGAAGCGCCCCTATCGATGGTGGCGGAGCAGGCTGGCGGCCGCGGCTCTACCGGCAAGGGAAGAATCCTCGATATCGTTCCGCAGAGCCTGCACGAACGCCATCCGATTTATATCGGCAGCGCCGAAGAGGTAAAATTAGCCCAGGAGTTCAAGGCCGAGGGCTGACACGGCAAAATCGATTATGGCCGGATGGATTCTGGCGGGAGACGTTGGCGGTACAAAAACCCACTTGGGATTGTACAAAGCCGGAACCGGGCCGCTGGAGCTGATCCGCGATCGAATCTATCCCACTTCTCAATTCAAAAGCCTGGAAGATGCGTGCACGCTCTTTTTCGAGGGCAAGCCTGAAGTCGATGCCGCATGCGTCGGCGTGCCGGGCCCGATAATCGACGGCAATGCTCATCCCACCAACGTTCCATGGACGATAACCTCCGAGGGGCTTGCCCAATCGCTCGGTGGCGTTCCGGTTCTCCTCCTCAACGATCTTTGCGCGATGGCCTATGGCGCGATCCATCTGAAACCGTCGGAAAGGACCACGCTGCATGAGGCAACCGATCCGCCCGAACACGGCAATATCGCCGTACTGGCCGCCGGCACCGGACTTGGCGAAGCCTCGCTGGTCTGGGAAGAAGGCGGTTACTATGCCGTCGCGTCGGAGGGTGGCCATTGCGATTTCGCACCGCGCGGCGAGGACCAAATCGAACTGCTGAAGTTCCTAGAGGCCGAATTCGGCCACGTCAGCTTCGAGCGCGTGCTGTCAGGACCGGGACTGGAAAATATCTATCGCTTTGTCCGCAAGGCGAGCCGCCTTCGCGAGCCTTCCTGGCTTACCGAGAAAATGAAGACTGAGGATCGCGCGGCGGCAATCAGCGCGGCGGCGCTCGCCGGTACGGATCCCGCCTGTGCCCACGCGCTCACGATGTTCTGCGAGATTTACGGCGCGGAGGCGGCGAACCTCGCACTCAAAGTGCTGGCGATGGGCGGCGTATATCTGGGCGGCGGCATAGCGCCGAAGATCCTGCCGATGCTCCAAGGCGGCGCCTTCATGAAGGGATTCATGGCCAAGGGGCGCCTGCAGGCGATTCTCTCGCGGATTGAAGTCCGTGTCGCGCTGGAGCCAGCCACTGCGCTTTTCGGCGCCGCCCACTGCGCCGCCAGCCTGCGGTAGACCACGCCTCTACCGCGTGCGGATGACGCCGATTTTCGGGCACATCGGCTCGATTGGACATTTCGAACACCAAGGCGAGGTCGGATGGCATAGTGTCTGGCCGAAGGCGACCAGCAGCCGGTTATATTCCAGCCAATGACGCCTTGGCAGGACGCGGCGCAAAGCCTCCTCTGTCTTGTCCGGATTCTTTGTCCGCACCAAACCCCATCGGTTGGAAATTCGATGCACGTGCGTATCGACGCAGATGCCGGGTCTGCCGTACGCCTGCGTTACGACCAGATTGGCGGTCTTGCGGCCCACACCCTTGAGCGTCAGAAGCGCATCGAGATCGTCCGGCACGCGCCCGCCGAATTTATCGATCAAGTCGCGGCAAATCCCGCGAATCACGCCTACTTTCGTCCGGTAGAATCCGACCGGGTAGATCAATTTCTCAAGCCGCTTCGGCCCCAGCGCCAGAATTTGTTCGGGAGTTTGTGCGTGTTCGAACAAGCGAAGTGTCGCGGGCGTCGTTGTCTCGTCCTTGGTGCGCAGGCTCAGGATGCAACTGATGAGCGTGCGGAAGGGATCGCGGGTCTGGACCGCTATGAAACTGACGATCGGCGCGTTCCACTTCGGCGCCTCGCGCCGTAGCGCACGCAGCGCATCGCCCACGGTACGTGGGTTCAGTGGAGGACGGCCGGCGGCGCTGGGATGCCGCCGCAGGGGTTTTCCGGCGGCTGCCATCCAGCCGATCTATCACGCCGCCGTCCGCAGCCAAACTGTGCCGTCAATTGACGAATCGGCCGGTTGATAATAGTTTTCCGCAAGCTGGGAAGCCTGATGCGCCACATCCCGGCATATTCAAGCTGATGAGCGATAGCGTTTCGATTAAACCGGCCCTCTGCCGCATCGGCTTGGGGACGCTGCTGTTCATCGCGCCCAGCTTCGCATATGCAGCCAACGGTGACAGCGTCGGCCCGCTGGTCCAGCCGCAGGTTTCACGCAAGGCACCCCCGCCAAAGCCAATCGATTGGGACCGCGTGACGCAGGAGGCAACCGCGCTGCTCGCGAAATACATTCAAATCGACACCACCAATCCGCCCGGCAACGAAATGCCGGCGGCGCGAATGCTCAAGGAAAAATTCCTTGAAGACGGAATCCCCGCCACGACCTGGGAGCCGGCGCCCGGCCGCGGAATCGTGGCGGCGCGGCTGCGCGGAATCGGCATGCATACGAAGTCGATCATCCTACTCAGCCACATGGACGTGGTGCCCGCCGATGCCGCTCAATGGGACGAACCGCCCTTCTCGGGCCGCATCAAGGACGGCAAAATTTGGGGCCGCGGCGCAATCGACGACAAAGGCCCCGGCGTGATCGAACTGATGGCGATGCTCGCGATCAAGCGGGCCGGCATCCTGCTCGACAACGACGTCCTGTTCGTCGCCACGGGCGATGAAGAGGAAGGCGGCAAATATGGCGCCGGATGGTTCGTCGATCACGAAGGCCCGATTTTTTCCGACGCCGGATTTCTGCTCAATGAGGGTGGCGGAATCAGCCAGCAGCCCGAGGGACGCAAGGCATATTTCGTATCGGTTACGGAAAAGACACCGCTGTGGATCAAGCTGACCGCAACCGGCCCCACCGGTCATGCGTCGGACCCACCCGCCGACACCGCCGTAACCCGCCTGGTGCGCGCGTTGGGTAAACTGGTCACCTACCAGCCACCCGTGCATGTCATCCCGCCGGTGCAGGACTATTATCGCGCGATGGGGGAAATCAATCATGGTCCCAAGGAATTTCTTAACCTCAGGTCCGCGCTCAAGAATCCCGACTACCAGAAACAGTTTCTCTCCGATCCGAATCGCAATGCGCACGTCCGCGATACAATCACGCCAACGGTGATTTCCGCCGGAGAGAAGACCAACGTGATTTCCGAGACGGCCTATGCCGAGATCGATTGCCGCCTGCTGCCGGGCACCGACGCGAAGAATTTTCTCGCCGGGATTCGCAAGATCATCGGCGACGATTCGATTCAGGTCGACGTCCTGCTCAATTTCCCGCCGATCTCCTCGCCGTCTCATTCCGCCCTGATGACCGCGATTCAAACGCTAGCGCATCGCCGCGACAAGTCACAAGCAGTCCCGGGGATGATCGTCGGCTTCACCGACAGCCATTATTTCCGTCAAAAGAAGATCGTTTCGTACGGCTTTATCCCGATCGAACTTACGCCTGCCGAATCGCACACCGTCCATGGCGTCAATGAGCGAATCGGCGTCGCCGAACTGGGCGACGGAATCGCGCGGATGGTCGATCTGCTGCGCATCTTCGGGGGCGGCAAATGACGGAGACTGTGCGATGATTCGGGCCGGCGCGGGGTACTCCAACGCGCGAAATCCGCGCACCGCAGCCGCGGAGGCCTCCACCGCCGCGCTGAAGCAGGCGGGGCTAAGCCGCGCCGACGGTGCTTTCTGCTTCGCGACGCCCGCCTACGGCGGCGCCTATCCGATGATTTTGCGCGAGGTCACTGCGCGGACGCATACCTTGGAGGCGGTAGGATGCTCCGGCACGGGCGTTATCGCGGGCGAGACCGAGACCGAATCCGGTCATGGTCTTGCGGTGCTGGTATTCGGCGGCGAGGAGATCGACGCACGCAGGTTTTTCGTCCCGTCGCTGCGCGGACGCGCCAAGGATGTCGCCAAGGAAATCGCCACGGCGGTGCGCCCGGGCTTGGGAGCATCGAACCTGCTGTTTCTGTTCGCCGATACCTATCGCATCGAGGCTGAACCGACGCTCGAAGCGCTAAAGAGCCAGCTGCCCGAGGTTCCGATCGCCGGTGGCGGCGCCAGCGAGGATGGGTCGCTGGGGGAGACCTATGTCTTCTGCGGCGATGTCGCCAGCTCGGATGCGGTATCGGGGATGCTCATTTCGGGCGATTTTGGTCTGACTCTCGCCAGTTCGATCGCATGCGCTCCGCTTGGTCCCGCCCATCGGATAACCGCTGCGCGCGGCAACGTCATCACGGAACTCGGCGGGCGGCCGGCATACCAGGTCTTTGCCGAGGCCGCGGGGCCGCTTGCCGCCGACATGCGCCGCGCGCTCACTTACGTATTTGTCGGCATCCCGCTCACGCCCGGCGCAGAACGCTTGGAACGCGGCAAGTACATCGTCCGGAACATCTCCGGCGTCAGCGAAGAGCACGGCGCGCTGGCGGTCGCGGCGCAACCCAAAGTCGGCGATACAATCGGCTTCCTCCTGCGCGATGCCGAGCGTGCTCGCAGCGACCTGAAATCGACGCTGGAGGATATTGCGGGCAGCCTCGAATCACCGCCCGCCTTTGGCCTCTACTTCGACTGCATTTCGCGCGGTGCCGGCCTTTACAACATCCCCGGCCACGATTCGGCATACATTCGGCGCTATCTCGGGCCGGTGCCGATGGCGGGATTTTTCACCGGATTTGAAATCGGACCGCTGGGCGGAGCGTCATCACTGTTGCAATACACAGGCGTGCTCGCGATAGTCTCGAACCGAAAATCGTAGATGCGGCGCACTTGCACGGCGGAAAGAGTTAATGGTAGCTCAAGGGGATACAATCTCGCGGCCTAACAGCTGATAGGCACGGAGGATAAGCGACGTGGATTTCGGATTTTCAGAAGAACAGGAAATGTTGCGCGATGCGGCCAAGCGGTTTCTGGCCGACAATTGCTCCACCAAATTCATCCGCCAGATGATGGCGGATGGCTCCGCTCACGACAAAGCATTCTGGAAGAAGCTGGTTGAACTGGGCTGGCCCGGCTTGCTCATCCCGGAGAATTACGGCGGACAAGGCGGCAGCTTCCTGGATATGACCGTCGTTGTTGAAGAGGCGGGCAAGGCGCTGGTACCGGGTCCATTCTTCACAACCGCGCTGCTCGGCGCACCGCTGGTGGCCGAGGGCGGCTCCGACGACCTTAAGAAGCGAATCCTTCCGCAGATGGCGAAGGGCGAGTATATCGGCACAGTTGCAATTGCGGAGGCTGCCGGCCGTTTCGACGCCGAAGGAATCCAGATCAAAGCAGTCAAAAGCGGCTCTGATTACGTCATCACCGGCGAAAAATTTTTCGTCCCCGATGCGCACGTGGCCAACGGTATCGCCACCGCGGTCCGCACCGGCGCGAGCGGCGAAAAAGGAATCACAATTCTTGGCGTGCCCACCGACGCCAAGGGACTTACCATCACGCAGCTAAAGACCGTCGATATGACGCGGCGCCTCTGTCACGTGAAATACGATGGCGTGAAGGTTCCCGCCGCGGCGCTGATTGGAAAAGAGGGCGATGCATGGCCGCTCCTGCGCCGAACCATGGATATCGCCACTGCGGCGCTCGCGACCGAATTGGTCGGCACGGCGCAGAAGGCACTGGACATGTCGATCGAATACGCCAAGACCCGCGTCCAGTTCGGCAAGCCAATCGGCTCGTTCCAAGCCGTGAAGCACAAGTGCGTCGATATGATGGTCGCGGTCGAGAACGCCCGTTCGCTGGCCTATTATGCGGCTTGGACGGTAGATACCCGCAATGCCGAGGCGGCGACCGCCGTTCCGATGGCCAAGGCGTACGCCTCCGATATGGCGAAGAACGTGACCTCGGATGCGATCCAAGTGCATGGCGGAATCGGCTTCACCTGGGAGCACGACATGCATCTGTTCCATCGCCGTGCGCTGGCGGGCGAGGCCAACTTCGGCAGCGCGCCGTCGCATCGCGAAACGGTCGCGCGCTCGCTGCTGGGCTGATAACGGCTGCTGTAATATATCGAATGCGCTTGAATCAGCGGCGGCCGTAGTCGTCGTCGCGGCGTTCGATATCGTCCTCGCCGAAGTAATCTCCGGTTTGCACTTCGACGAAGATCAAATCCTGCTTGCCGGGATTCATCACGCGATGCCATGCCGTGCGTGGAATGTCGACCGAGCCGCCTGCGCTTAGCTTTATCTCTTCGTCGTTGCGCGTCACGACCGCCGTCCCCTCGACGACGTACCAGTGCTCGGCCCGGCGCTTGTGGCGTTGAAGCGAAAGCCGATGCCCCGGCCGCACCAGCAATTGCTTGACCTTATAGCCGTCACCCTCGTCGAGGATGCGGTAGTAGCCCCATGGCCGGTCGTCTCTTGCAGTTTCTTTGTGTCCACTCATCGCCGAGATCGCCTCCCCACACGCATTGCGATGGTTAAGGGGACAGTGTGATGCAGGGTGCTCACCCTCGTCAACTGGGTCGCCGACAGTTGGCGGGCATACTTTGATTGATAGATCCAAAGGAAATCAAACCGAGTTTCCAGTGCACTGTGGCTACCTGCGCCGGAAAATTCGGTTCAGCGGGTGGCGATCGCCTCTGCCGGATCGTTCATTTGCCCTGCGACTTGGCTTTGGCTACCGTGTTTGGATGGCTTGGCGTTTACGCAACTCCGTTGATCGGCAGTAAATCGGCCTTACGATTACAACCATGCTGGAGCACTTGAAATCAAACAACCAGGCTTGGGCGGCGCGTATGGTGGCTGCGGACCGCGATTTCTTCAAGCGGCTCGAGCGCCAGCAGGCGCCCGAATATCTGTGGATCGGATGCTCCGACAGCCGTGTGCCGGCCAACGAGATTGTAGGGCTGGCGCCGGGCGAACTGTTTGTCCATCGAAATGTCGCCAACCTCGCGCCGCCGCAGGATGCCAACTACCTGTCCGTGCTGCAGTTCGCCGTGGACGTGTTGCGAGTCAAGCACATTATCGTGGTGGGGCATTATGGCTGTGGCGGTATCGCGGCAGCGGTGGACGGCAAACGCCGCGGCCTCGTGGATCACTGGTTACATCCGATCCGCGAGCTGTTTCATCAGCACCGCAACGAGCTCGAATCCATCGCGGATGAACACTCTCGCCTTGACCGTTTGTGTGAACTCAACGTCAAACGACAGGTGAGTAACGTTGCCTCTGACGTATTCGTGAGAGAAGCGTGGTCACGCCTTCAAGAACTCTACGTCCACGGTTGGGTCTATTCGCTGTCGAATGGCTTGGTTACCGACCTCGAGGTATCAGTCAGCCGACCCGATGGGATTTAGAGGAATCGCTTTTATCAGTCTTCGATTCCAGATGCTGCACAAAATTGATGGCGTTTGGCTCGGATTTGGAGTTTTCGGCCTGGCGAAAATAAATCGTTCAGGTATAAAGACCCATACCTCGCTGAGAGCAACGGCTTTGATAGTCTGCACGCTGGCTGCTCTGGCCGTCCCCGACGCGTACGCGGGTCCCGCGAATCGGAATGCCGCCACGCAATCAAATTCCCCCATTAACCTCGATGGCTTTGGCACACCGCTGCCCGCAATTGCAAAGAGCGGACCCGATTTCGCGGCCTTTGCTGGCGGCCAGCTCAACTTCAAGCAGACTGTGACCGTGCCTGAACTGGGACCGCTGTTCAACGGTACCAGTTGCGCCGGATGCCATTCGCAGCCGGCGATAGGCGGCAGCAGCCTGCTTATCAATGAGATCAGGGTGCGTAACGACCCCGATTCCAGTTCAGTGAAGATCTTTGCCGTGGATAACATGCTACGCAGTGGTCCGCAGTTGCAGGACACCATGCAGATCTTCAGATCCGGAATACCGGCTGAGCCGCTCGGATGCCAGATAACGGCATCAGGATGCCAACTATCAGCCTGCCAGCAGGAGGAAATCTCGCGTACCAGCTTCAATACCGACTTGCCGACCTGCGATCCAACCAGCGCGAATTTTGGAAACGGCGAGAATTGTGTCTCAGGACGTACCGCTCTTCCGCTATTTGGCGGCGGTTTGGTGGAAGCGGTTGCGGACGATACGTTAATCCAACTGGCGCAGAGCGAGCCGCCCTCTGTTCAAGGCGTAGTCAAGATGGTCACCGAGAACTTCCTGCAGGCGCCTCACGCCGGACGATTCGGATGGAAAGACGACCACGCGTTTTTGCGCGGTTTTGCCGGTGACGCCTACCTGAACGAAATGGGAATTTCCAACCCGGACAATCCGGCCAATACCAGCAACTGTGCCGTTGGTGTCACTCAATTTGGCATCACGCTCGAAAACAGCAGTCTTGAGGATCGGCCGGGGGCCGACGGACGCGCCGACATCGACCGGTTCGCCGATTTCATGCGCGCACTCGCTGAACCACCGACGATTCCACAAGGTTCGTCCGCTTCGAGGGGCATGGCGCTGTTTTCACAATTGAATTGTACCGGATGCCACGCTCCGACCCTGCGCACCTCTCCGAACCCGGCCTCGTTTGTCCCGCCATCGACGGGCGGAACTCCCATCAGCTCGGCAGTCAACAAGGCCCTGGCAAAGCGCACGTTTCATCCCTATAGCGATTTTCTGCTGCATGACATGGGCTCGCTCGGGGACGGGATCACATCTGGAAGTGCCGGACCGACCATGATGCGGACGCCGCCGTTGTGGGGCATCCGCGCCAAATCCGTATTTCTGCACGATGGCCGAGCCACCGATATCCCCACGGCAATTTCGCTGCACGACGGCCAGGGAAAGGCGGCGGCGCAGGCATTTCGAGCGCTTTCAGCGTCGCAGCAAGCGGACTTGGTGAATTTCCTCGACTCGCTCTAGGATGCGGTGCGCGGAAACTGCGTGTAGGGAACCCGTCAATCGTGTTCGTGGCTGCCGAATTTTGGCACTAGTCGGCATGCTAATGGCGGTGACGCCGGTGAAAAAACTGAACGATATCGAGTGGATCTAATGGTTGCGGGGGAAGGATTTGAACCTTCGACCTCCGGGTTATGAGCCCGGCGAGCTACCAGACTGCTCCACCCCGCGCGTGGATACTATCCAGCGCTTGGATGAGCGGTCAATACGAACGATGACTTTTCGGCCAGCCGGCGCGAGAGAGATCGTGCGTCAGCCGGCGAGAATCCGAATGTTGCAGTCGCGATGCTTTTTTCCGAACTCGATTACTTCCAGCTCGATTGCGCTGCCGCCGGGCTTCTCGTTAGCCAGCATCAGTTGCTTTGCGGCGGCCGGATCGATGCCGTCGGCCTCAACGTCGAGGTTGTGATCGTCACAGATGATGAATGCCATCCTGAAAGGCTCCTTGCGGCAACCAACTTAGCCCAAGCCGGATCGTATGTCAGCAGCAGCGGGAACCGGCTGGTTACGCCAGCAGGACCGCGACGATGCCGGTAAGGAAAATTCCGTCGAATGTCCCCGCCCCGCCAATCGATGCGACCGGCGCACCCAAGTCGCGCAGCTTGCTAAGGTTGAGCAGGTCCGCGCCGATTAGCGTGCCCATCACGCCGCTCACGAATGCGATCGCATCGCGATGATGCCCCGGTCCGACCAGCAGGCACGCGACCAATGCGGCCGCGACAGGCGGGATGAACATCGGCGTCCCGATTCCCATTCCACCCACCGGACGGGCAAACCGATGGACGATTAGCGTGACAATCGCGACCCCGATCAGCGCCGGCGTGATGATTTCCGGGAAGTGAATCAGCACCCAGCCTGAAATCAGAACCGGCACGATTGCGCCGCCCACGTTGACAGCCAGGATCGTCGAATCGTCGGCATAATGGACGGGCACGCGGTAGCGGACGCCAAAACTATTCACGACCGCCGAGGGGTGCATCGCACCGCCCTCGACTCGTGCGATCGGAATATTGATGTAGCTGCCGATCAGCGCGGCCAGCAGGGCCATAAACGCCAACTGGGGCGGTAATCCTATCGTCTGAAACGCGTAATTGATGACATTGATTTCGACCAGAATGAAGAAGAACGCGAGAATCAGGAAGAAAACGATCGCATAAAAGAATAAAAACGGCGCGAAAAACACCCGGCGATGATATCAGGCGCTCCACGCACATGGTATCCGCCGGCATGCGAACGTCTTGTTCCGGCTGGCGCATCGTCTAAGATCGTCCATCAGCCATGAATCCCAAAGAACGCGCAGAGTTGTTGAGCATCCTCGCCCGCGAATCTTACGTCGCAGGCGAGGTAACATTGGCGTCGGGAAAAAAATCCGACTACTACCTCGATTGCCGCCGCGCGATCTTTCTCCCCCGCGCCGCGTACCTGGCCGGCGAGCTGATGTATGAATTGGCCGCCGAAGCGGGTGTGCGGCAGGTTGGCGGAATGGCGGTTGCGGCGGTTCCGGTAATCGACGCGATAATCGGCGCCGCCTACCGCCATAATGCGGACCTTCGCGGCTTCTTCGTTCGTAAGGAAACCAAGCAGCACGGCCTGCAGCAGTTGATCGAGGGAGCGTTCCGGCCCGGACTTGCGACAGCGGTTATAGACGATGCCGTCACGACTGGCGGGTCGAGCGTCACCGCCGTCGCCGCCATGCGTGCCGCCAATGCGAACGTGACCACCGCAATCGCACTCGTCGACCGGGGTGAAGGCGGCGCCGAAGCGTTCGCCAAGGCGGGCCTGAAATTCAAATCGGTGTTCACCGCCGCGGAGATCGTCGCCGAGCACGCGCACCAATCGGCGCAGCGATGATGAACATACCGTGAGTGCGCGGAACATCATTCCGTCGATCGATGCCGCCACCGGCATCACCGCAATCTTCGGCGATCCGGTGGAGCATTCGATGTCGCCCGCGATGCACAATGCGGCATACGCAGCGCTCAAGATGAATCGCGCGTACCTGGCCTTTCGCGTGCGGCCGGAGAATCTGGCGGCAGCGCTCGATGCGATCCCTGCGCTGGGAATCATCGGCGTCAACCTGACAGTTCCACACAAAGAAAATGCCGCACGCCGAATCAAAAACTTGAGCGCGGAAGCTCGGTTGCTGGGTGCGGTCAATTGCGTCGCCAATCGGCGCGAAACGCTGCTCGGCGACAACACCGACGCGCGCGGATTGGAAATCGATCTGCGCGAAAATCACGCTGCGATTGCGGGCGGTATCGCGATCGTAATCGGCGCGGGCGGCGCGGCCGCAGCAGCAGTGCTGGCATGTATCCGCATGCGTGCGGCGCATATCATCATCGCAAACCGCACCATCTCGCGCGCCCGAGCACTGGTGCGCCGGATGACGCCACAAGCCGGCAGGACGAGCCTCGAGGCCCGTGGCTTGGAGGCCGCTGCCGACCGCATGCTCGTGGCGAATGCCCGCGCGATCATCAACGCGTCGGCGATGGGTCTTGCAACCCGGCGATTCGCGCCGGTCGCATACGATGCATCCCCGGCGGATTGCCTGTTTTACGATCTAATTTACTCCGCCAAACCAACCGCTTTTCTCGCACCAGCGATGCGCAGCCGACGGCGCGCTATCGACGGCGCCGGAATGCTCGCGAATCAGGGCGAGCTGGCCTTCAAGCTGTTCAATGGCGTGGCGCCGCCGCGCGGCGTAATGCGCGCCGCATTGATGAACCGCTTGAGCAGAATTTGACGAAACCTGAAACGTGCGGCCTAGCCGAACATTTCTTTGAGCTTGTCGACGAAACCCTTGGAGAGCGGATGGCTGATCGCCTTGCCATCAAGCTGCGCGAATTCCTCGAGCAGTTCGCGCTGGCGCGGAGTCAGATTGCGCGGCGTTTCGACGATGACCCGAACCAATTGATCGCCGCGGCCGTAGCCGTGCAGATCGGCGATTCCGCGCCCCTTAAGTCGCAGGATCTTGCCGGCCTGTGTCCCGGCCGGGATTTTCAGCTTGACCTTGCCGTCGAGTGTGGGCACGTCCATTTCGGTGCCGAGCGCCGCCTGCGGGAAGCTGATCGGCGCTTCAATGATGATGTCGTTGTCCTGGCGCACGAACAGTTCGTGCTCCTTCACGTGAATCACGACGTATAGATCGCCCTGCGGACCGCCGGCGTATCCAGCCTCACCCTCGCCTCGCAGCTTAAGCCGCGAGCCGTTGTCGACTCCGGGCGGAATTTTAACCGCGAGCGAACCGGCCCGGCGGATGCGTCCCTGACCCTGGCACTTCGGGCACGGGTCGGCGATGATCGTGCCCTCGCCACGGCATTGGCCGCAGGTCGTGGAAATCGAAAAGAATCCCTGCTGGGTGCGCACTTGGCCGGCACCCCGGCAATTGGGGCAGGTGCGGGCGCCGCTCTGGCCGCCGCGCGCGCGGGTGCCATTACAGGCCTCGCACTGCGCCAGGCGCTGGAACTTGATCACCTTCTCGATGCCGCGGGCCGCCTCTTCGAATTCGATTTCCAGGTCATAGCGCAAA
Source organism: Binataceae bacterium (SeqCode) (assembly GCA_035524375.1). Classification (GTDB taxonomy): domain Bacteria; phylum Desulfobacterota; class Binatia; order Binatales; family Binataceae; genus Binatus. Next base: position 86,908 of record DATKOZ010000009.1, read on the forward strand.
TCGTCGCCGCGCCGGGTGCGCGAACGGGAGCGTCCGCGCCCGGACCCGAAGAAATCGCCGAAGATATCCGAGAAGACTTCCTCGAAGCCTTGAGTAAAGTCGAAGCCTCCGAACCCGCCCGGCCCCTGCGCATTCTGAAAGGCGGCATGGCCGAAACGATCGTACTGCGCGCGCCGCTCCGGATCGGAGAGAACCTGATAGGCCTCGTTAATTTCCTTGAAACGCTCTTCGGCCTCGTGGTTGCCGGGATTGCGGTCAGGGTGAAACTGAATCGCGAGGCGGCGATAGGCCTTTTTCAGTTCGTCGTCGCCGGCACCGCGGGCGACGCCAAGAATTTCGTAATAGTCGCGCTTATGTGATGACGGCGGCATTGCAGGAAAGATTCTAATCCATGACGCGCCGCGACGCCATTATTTGGTGCCGCCGGCGCTGCGGCTGGTCTTGTCGGCAATCGCCTCGATGAGCCGGCCTTCCAGATCGGCCAGTTCGTCCGCGGCGCGCTTGATCTCCACGACGTCCATCGAAGCAAGCTTCATCTTCGCCCGGGCGATTGCATCTTCGTATTCCTTGCGCAGCGCCGCATCGCCGAGCATGGCGCCGCCTTCACGGAGCGTTTTGTCGGCGGTGTAACAAAGATTGTGGAGATGATGGCGCGATTCGGCCAGATGTCGCTTGGAGTGATCTTCGATTGCCCGCGCGGCGGTCTCGCGCTCCAGCTTTTGGATTTTCTCTTCACTGAGCCCCGACGAACCGCTGATCCGAATCGACTGCGCCTTGTTGGTGGCAAGGTCCTTGGCGCGCACGTTCAGGATTCCGTTGGCATCGATATCGAAAGTGACTTCGATCTGCGGCTTGCCGCGCGGCGCGGGGGCTATCTCCGTCAATTCAAATTGCCCAAGCAGCTTATTGCGCAGCGCCATCCGCTGCTCGCCCTGAAAGATGCGGACGGTTACCGACGTCTGATTGTCCTGTGCGGTCGAGAAGATGTCGGTGACCAGCGTCGGGATCGTGGTGTTTTTCTCGATTAACTTGATGAAGACGCCGTTTAGGTTTTCAACTCCCAGCGACATCGGCGTTACGTCGAGGAGCAGGACATCCTTGACGTCGCCCTTCATCACCGCGGCCTGGATTGCCGCGCCCACCGCGACCACCTCATCGGGGTTGACGCTCTTGTTGCCTTCCTTGCCGAAAATCTTGCGGACGCGCTCCTGCACCGCCGGCATCCGGGTCATCCCGCCGACCAGCACGATCTCGTCGATATCGCCGGCGCTGAGTCCCGCGTCGCGCAGCGCGGTCATGCTGGGGCCTTCGAGCCGGCCCAGCAAATCGGAACACAACGCTTCGAGCTTCGCACGCAACAACTTGACGCTCAGATGCTTGGGCCCGGTCTGATCGGCCGTGATGTAGGGAAGGTTGATGTCCGTTTCCAAAAGCGTGGACAACTCGCACTTGGCCTTCTCCGCGGCTTCCTTGAGCCGCTGGAGCGCGATGCGATCCTTCAGCAGATCGACGCTATGGGTCTTGCGAAAATCCTCGGCCAGAAAATCGATTACGCGCTGATCGAAATCCTCGCCGCCCAAAAACGTGTCGCCGTTGGTGGCCTTGACCTCGAAGACACCTTCGCTCAAATCGAGGATTGAAATATCGAACGTGCCGCCGCCCAAGTCGAACACCGCGATCTTTTGCGCTTTCTTCTTGTCCAGCCCGTAGGCCAGCGACGCCGCCGTTGGTTCATTGATGATTCGCAGGACGTTCAATCCTGCGATCCGGCCGGCGTCCTTGGTCGCCTGGCGCTGGCCGTCATTGAAATACGCAGGAACCGTGATGACCGCCTCGGTCACCGGTTCGCCCAGGTAATCCTCCGCGGTCTGCTTCATCTTTTGAAGGATGACCGAAGCGATCTCCGGCGGACTGAATTTTTTGCCGCGGATTTCAACCCATGCGGCCCCGTCGTCGTACTTGATGACCTGATATGGCAGCCCTTTCATCGCCTTTTGGACTTCCGCTTCGCCGTAGCGGCGGCCCATCAGGCGCTTGATTGCCGAGATTGTGTTGATCGGGTTCGTGATCGCTTGGCGGCGCGCAATCTGGCCCACCAGCCGCTCATCGGTCTCGGTGAATGCAACGACCGACGGAGTTGTGCGGTTGCCCTCGGAATTGACGATCACAGCCGGGTCGCGGCCCTCCATGATCGCGACGCAACTGTTTGTCGTGCCAAGATCGATACCTATTACTTTCGGCACTTTTTCACAGATTCTCTAAGATTAATTATAGATACCCGCGCACTATCTCGCATCAACGTCAACCAACGATTCTCGCCGCGATCCTTATACGAATATAACCATCGCCGCGAAAACCGTCACCGCATTGGCGCCGGGTGCCAACTCAAAGTCGCCGTCCGTCATCGCGGACGGCGGTCGATCATCCACTAGCGCGGAGGCATCGCAGACTTGAGCATACTTGCAAGTTTCGAGGTCGGGTCCAGCATGACGGCAATCGCGCCCGAGATTACGGCGATTCCGAACATCGATGCGTACGTCATTCTGGCTATGCTCAGCGTGTGGTCGTTAGCCATGAATTCTGCAGCCAGCAAAATTACTACTGCAACGGCGCCCAGCGCGATGGCCGAAATTTCCAGCGGCCGGGCCACTTTCTGCTTGCGCGCCGCAATCGCATCAGCGACTTGCTGCCGCGCCGTATGGTGATGCAGCTTTTCCATCGCCGCAGTGCGCAGCGCTTCATTGCGCGAGGCGATGCGTTCCGCTTGGTCTCTCTCGACGCGCTGGATCTCAGCTTGGCGCGCGGCCTGGCGGCTTGCTTCCCCTTGCTCAGCAAGGCGATTCGCATGCTCATGGACAGCTTGGCGCGCCCGCTCCGCACTTAAAACATCGTAGTCGTTTCGCTTGGCGCTATCGCCAAGGACCTGATAGGCCTCGTTAACCGCTCTGAAAATCAGTTCGGCTTCCTGATTGCCGCGATTGAGGTCGGGATGATATTCGCGCGCGAGTTTGCGGAACGCGTTCTTTATTTCGAGATCGGACGCGGAGCGTTCAAGCCCTAAAGTCTTGTAATACGCGAAGGGCTCATTCTGGCCGGGTCTCATTTACCGGAAAATCCCCCATTCCTCTCGCAATTTGCAGTCTCTTATAGGCAAAGCAGCGTACACTTCGCAAGCTCTTAGAGCGGTTTTGACTCACAAATAGATTACATCCAGTAGCTAATTAAGCCAAACCGTGCGGGATTCGATCGACGCCTTCTCTCATTGTAAAAGACGAACGGGCGGCGAGACGATTCATCGTCCCGCCGCCCGTTGCCTATCAAACCGTTAATCGTTCTTTACTTCTTTGTAATCGGCATCGACGACGTCTTCCTTGGCGCCGCCTTTACCAGCATTCGCACCATCGCCCGAGGGTCTCGCACCGGATGCGCCACCGCCGTCCTGAGGACCGCCAGCGCCCGGACCGGCGCTCGCACGCGTCTTCGCGTACATCGCTTCGGCAAGTTTATGAGATGCGGTAGACAGGGTCTCGGCCGCGCGATTCATTTCGGCTGCATCCTTGGACTCGAGCTTCGTCCTGGCCTCGCCAAGCGCCGCCTCGACCTGCTTGCGCGATTCCTCATCGAGTGCCGCGCCATGATCTTTGAGCGTCTTCTCGGTTTGATAAACCAGATTGTCGAGCTTGTTGCGAGCCTCGGCCTGCTGGCGGCGGGAATGGTCGTCCGCCGCATGCGATTCGGCCTCGCGCACCATCTTCTTGATTTCTTCCTCGCTCAAGCCCGAGGATGCGGTGATCCGAATCGACTGCTCCTTGTTCGTGCCAAGGTCCTTGGCATGAACGTTCACGATACCGTTGGCGTCGATATCGAACGTCACCTCAACCTGCGGCATCCCGCGCGGCGCCGGCGGAATTCCAACCAAGTCGAATTGCCCCAGCACCTTGTTGTCGGTCGCCATCTCGCGCTCGCCCTGGAATACGCGAATCGTCACCGCTGTTTGATTGTCCTGCGCAGTGGAAAATACCTGGCTCTTGCGCGTTGGGATGGTCGTGTTCTTCTCGATAAGCTTGGTAAATACGCCGCCCAGCGTCTCGATACCCAGCGACAGCGGCGTCACGTCCAACAGGAGAACGTCCTTGACCTCGCCCTTGAGCACGCCCGCCTGAATCGCGGCGCCCACCGCCACGACCTCATCGGGATTGACGCCCTTGTGGCCTTCCTTGCCGAACAGGCGCTTCACGCGCTCCTGTACCGACGGCATCCGGGTCATTCCGCCGACCAGCACGATCTCGTCAATGTCGCCGGCCTTAAGGCCCGCATCGCGCAATGCCGTCACGCACGGAGCCTCGAGCCGATCGAGCAGATCGGAGCAAAGCGCTTCGAGCTTGGCGCGGGTCAGCTTGATGTTCAGGTGCTTGGGTCCGGACTGATCCGCCGTGATGAACGGCAGGTTGATGTCGGTTTCCATCACCGTGGACAGTTCGCACTTGGCCTTTTCGGCCGCCTCTTTCAGCCGCTGCAAAGCCATCCGATCGTTGCGCAGATCCAAGCCCTGGTCCTTCTTGAACTCATCGGCCAGATAATCGATCACACGCTGATCGAAATCTTCGCCGCCCAGGAAGGTGTCGCCGTTGGTCGCCTTGACCTCGAAGACGCCTTCGCCCAGTTCGAGGATTGAAATATCGAACGTGCCGCCGCCCAAATCGAAGACCGCGATCTTCTCGTCCTTTTTCTTGTCCAGTCCGTAGGCCAGCGATGCCGCCGTCGGCTCATTGATGATTCGCAGGACGTTCAGTCCTGCGATCCGGCCGGCGTCCTTGGTCGCCTGGCGCTGGCTGTCGTTGAAATAAGCGGGAACGGTGATGACCGCCTCAGTGACTTTCTCACCCAGATAATCTTCGGCGGTCTGTTTCATCTTTTGCAGGATGAATGCGGAAATCTCCGGCGGGCTGTATTTCTTTCCCCGGATTTCAACGTACGCGGCGCCGTCCTCGTTCTTAACGACTTTATACGGCAATACCTTAAGCGCCTTTTGCACCTCTGCGTCTTCGAACCGCCGGCCCATCAGCCGCTTGATCGCAAAAACGGTGTTGGTCGGATTGGTAATCGCCTGGCGCCTTGCTATTTGTCCCGCCAGCCGTTCGCCGGACTCCGTAAATGCCACCACAGAGGGCGTCGTCCGGCTGCCCTCGGAGTTCGCGATCACGACCGGATCGCCACCCTCCATGATCGCGACGCAGCTGTTCGTCGTGCCCAAGTCGATGCCGATAACTTTTGCCATTTCCTTAAAGAACCTCTGAAGATTTAGATAATCACGATTTAGTAATTTTCAACTTCGCCGGCGCCGCCACTTTCGCTTTCGCTTCGCCCATTCGGGCTGCTCGTTGATTCCTTGGCGACGCTTACCCGTGCCGGTCGCAACGTCCGGTCGCCGATCAGGTATCCGCGATGGAATTCCGCCACGATGGTGTTGGGCGGATGCTGGTCGGATGCGACGTGATCGACCGCCTCATGCCGCTTTGGGTCGAACTGCTGGCCAACCGAGGCAACCGGCGTGACCCCGTTGGCGCGCAGGTAGTCCATCAGCGATCGCAGGACCATCTCCACGCCTTGGACAATCGACCCGGCCTCGGCGCCTTTGCGAGCGGCTTCAACCGCGCGTTCGAGGTTGTCGACGATCGGTAGAAGATCGTGAAGGAGCGCCTCGCGCTGGAGGCGGACCGACTCCTCGCTCTGTTGGCGCACGCGTCTGCGGATATTCTCGGTCTCAGCCAGCGTGCGAAGGTACTTATCCTTCAACTCCGCAATTTCCCGGTCCTTGCCGGCGATCTGTTCCTTGAACGAATTGCCTTCCGCCGCGCCCGCGCCATCGGGACTGGGCTGCGCGCCGCAATCCGAGGATGCTTCCGCGCCGGGGATTCCGGCTGAACCGTCGGCAGAATGTTCACTTTCGGGATGCTTATGCCGCTTGCTCATTTTATAAAACCGCACTTATCGCAATATAAGCACGATTTTGCCTTTCGCAAGCGAAAAGCGGGCCTTTTGTCAGCCTGATTTGGAGCTTCCCGCCGCTAGAAAACTTCCAGCAGCCGGTGAAACGAGTTCACCTCGATAATCATCCCGTCGGCCGGCTGGATCTCCTCCTGCTCCAGCTCCCAAGTATGGGGATGCGGGATGAAAACCGCGCGCAGACCGGCGCGAACGGCGGGATTGATATCCGAGCGCGGGCTGTTGCCGATCATGAAGGTTGCGCCGGGGTCCAGCTCCGCTTCGCGCACCAACCTCCTGTATGCACTCACATCTTTTTCGCGCGGCGTATCGATCCGCTCGAAAAATCGGCCCAGTCCCGATCGCGCAAGGCGGCGCAGTTGCTCGGCGGGCTGCCCCTTGGTGAATAGAAGCAGGCGATGCCGTAGGGCCAGCTCTTCGAGCGCCGGGCGGACGCCGGGCAGCAGCGGGCAATCGCGCTCAATCAAATGCGTCCCGATTTTCGCTACCGCCTTGCGCAGGCGGACGCGATGTTCCGGCTGCGCGAGACGGGCGGCGGCATGATGCAGCGCGGCAACATACGGTGCGCGGCCGTACCCAAACTCCTCGATACGCTTGAGCTCAGCATCGCGTACGGCGGAACGAATCTCCGTGCGATCGACGGCAAGACCGATCTCTTCGATCGCTAGGGCAAATGATTCGAATGCCTCCAGAAAATGGACATTCGAATCCCACAGCGTATCGTCCGCATCGAAGATCAGATTCAGCGGCCCGCTGCGATGTCCGGCCTTCACACAGTAAAGCGTAACGTCACAGGGTAGTCCGGGCAAACGTTGAATGTCAGCGATGTGCGACCGGCGGGCCGGAGGGAATAATCATCGGCGCGCCGGTTGCCGGGTTGCGCCCGACGTACACCTCCGTCTCATAAACGCGCCGGAGATTTTCCTCGGTCAGCACCGCCTGTGGCGCGCCGGATGCGGCTTCCGCGCCATCCTTTAGCATCATCACGCGATCGGCATAGAGCGCGGCGGCATTGAGGTCATGAAGTGCCGCAATGACGGTAATTCCGCGTTCGGCGGATAGCGCGCGGAAGTGCGCAAAAATTTCCGCGACGTGTTTCAGATCTAAAAATGCCGTCGGCTCATCCAGCAGCGCGATCTTTGGCTCCTGCGCGATAGCCCGCGCGAGAAACACGCGCTTGCGCTCGCCGCCCGACAGCTCCTGGATGTGGCGGCCGGCCAGTCCGAGCAGCCCGAAGCGCTCCAGCGCCGCGCTGGCGATTTCGAGATCGTGCCGGCCTTCGAACCGGAACGCTCCAAGATGCGGCGCACGGCCCATCAGGACGACTTCGAGCACCGTGAACCGAAATGCAACCGCATTCTCTTGCGAAACCGAGGCCACAATCCGCGCCCGCTCGCGCTGCTCGATTGAGGTTACCGGACGGCCAAACCATTCGACCGCACCCTCCGCCGGCACAATCGAGCCGCCCAACACCTTTAGCAGCGTCGATTTTCCGGCGCCGTTGGGGCCGACGATCGCGAGCGTCTCACCGGCTGCCGCTTCGATCGATACGCCTTGCAGGACGGGAACGCCCGGATATCCGGCGCGAATGCCGCGCGCGCTAATCGCCGTTTGCCTGTGCGCGGACGTCATAGCGATAGCGGCTTATTTCCCTCGCGCCGCAGCATGTAGATGAAAAACGGCCCGCCGCACAGCGCGGTAATCGCACCGACGGGAATTTCGGCGGGCGCGATTACCGTGCGGGCGAGCAAATCCGCAACGACCATGAATGCCGCGCCGCCAATCAGCGACGCCGGCAACAGCAACCGGTGGTCCGCGCCGAATGCGGTGCGCAGCATGTGAGGGACGATCAACCCGACGAACGAAATTATGCCGCTGACGGAAACCGCCGCCCCGATCATCACGGATGTCGCGATGAAAATCGTCCGGCGCAGCGCGTCGACATCGACGCCCAATTCGGCCGCCGATTCATCGCCCAGGCTCAGCAGATTCAAGTCACGTGCGCGCAGCATCAGGACCGCGAACCCAACCAATCCAAGGCCAGCGACGATCGCGGTCTCGCCGTAGGTCGGCGCCTCCAGGCTCCCCATCAGCCAGAACAGGATGCTGTGGGCGTAATAGTAATTCACAACACTGTTGATCAGCATTATCGCGGCGCCCCAGAACGCGTTGAAAATCACGCCGACCAACAACAGCGTGAACGGCTCCAATTGCCCGTCCACTTCGGCCAAGCGATAGACCGCCGCCGTCGAGACGAGTGCCGCTGCGAATGCACACAGGGGCGCGGCTTCCTCGCTATAGCCACGGCCGGCAAGCGCGATTAAGGCAACGATCGCACCCAGCGCGCCGCCCCCGGAAATTCCGAGGATGCCGCCCTCAGCTAGCGGATTGCGCACCAGTGCCTGAAGCGCAGCGCCAACCGCCGCAAGGACCGCGCCAACCGCCGCGCCCATCAGGACGCGCGGCAGGCGCGCACCGAAAAAAATCGCGTGGTCGGCGCTGGCCGGATCGCCGAGCGCTCGCGCAAGGCTGATATGTGCACTGCCGAACGACGCCGCAATCACGGCGGACACCGCCAGCGCCGCGCTCAGTCCCCCCAGCACCGCGACCAGACGCCCGCGTGTAAGATGCGCCGGCGCGAGATCTTTTGCGTCGGCGCTCACTTGTGCGGCTCCGCCGCGGCGGCAAATACAGCCGGGTGAACCAGCCGCGCAATCATCTCAAGCGATTCGCCCACCCGCGGCCCCGAATGAAGAATCGGGTCTTGCGGATATCCAAAGACACGACGATCCCGTACCGCGGGAATCGACGGATACGCGTCCCAGAATCGGCTTTGTGAATTCGGATCGTTGCCCATCGAACCGTCGAGGATCACCGCCGGACGCATCGCAATAATGTATTCCAGGCTGAGCTGCGGCCATTCCTCGCCGGAGACGGCGGCAATATTGTCCGCGCGTGCAAGCTGTAGCATCTCGCTAAGGTATGTCCCCCGCCCGACGGCGACTATCGGTTGATGCCCGACAATCATCAGCACCGGCATCGGCGAAACTTTATTCAGCCGCTGTTGGACGGCGGCGACTTGCGCACTGATTCCAGCCGCGATTTCGTGCGCGCGAGCCGCGCGTCCGATCCGTTCTCCAATCGTGACGATGCTCTTTTCGATTTGCTCGAATGAATCGTCCTTGACCAGCAGCACGGGATATCCCATCGATTCGAGCGCACGGATCTGCCGGACGTCAGACGAGAGCCCGATTCCTATCACCAGCGTCGGATGCAGCGCCATAATCGCTTCGATATTGGGCGTCAAAAACGAGCCGACGTGCGGCAGCGTCCGCACTTGCGGAGGATAGTCGCAGTAATCCGACACGCCTGCGACCTCCGGCCCCGCGCCCAGCGCGAACAGAATCTCCGTGACCGACGGCGCCAGCGATATCAATCGCATCGGCGCATCCGCATCGGCGCGTCCCGCGCATACGGCGATGAATATCAGCGCAAATATGCCCGCGCGGCGATACCGTCCCATCCCGCGAAACTATCCCATCCGGGCCGTGCGGGTAAGCGGCCAGCGCGGTTCGGTTGCACCCGCCAAGGGTGCTCCGTTAACCTCGATCGTCCGATTGCGGGAGTATCGCCTTGCTCAAAATCGCCGTTTGCATCAAGCAGATTCCGCTCATCGAAGAGGCCAACTTCGACGCGGAGACGAAGACCATCAAGCGCGATGGACCCGCCGTCATCAGCGCCTTTGACTTGCGGGCGATCTCGCTCGCGGTTGCGCTCAAGGAGCGCCATGGCGGGGAGGCCACCGTCGTCACGATGGGTCCGCCGCAGGCGCGCGAGGCGCTGATCGACGCGCTTGCGATGGGAATGGATTGCGCGGTGCATCTGGAAGACCGCGCTTTTGCCGGTGCCGACACGCTTGCCACCGCACGCGCACTCGCGAGTTGGCTCGGACGCGAGAAATTCGACCTCGTCCTGCTCGGCAAATATTCGCTCGATGCTGAGACCGGCCAAGTCGGCCCGGAAATCGCCGAGCTATTGGGAATCGCGCAAATCACCGGCGTGCGAAAGCTCGAAATCGACGGCCGGATGATTCGCGCAGAGCGCGAGAGCGATGAGGGGTACGACGAAATCGAAGCGGCGATGCCCGCGCTGCTGACCTGCGCTGAACGCGTCGCACAGCCAATCAAACTTAAGCCGGGCGCGCAGGACACTGCGAAGACCAAGCCGATCGCAATCGTCGGTGCGGCGGAACTCGATCCCGACGCGAAAAAATTCGGCCTTGCCGGTTCGCCGACCTGGGTGCGCGAGGTGCGCATCGTCGAAACGCCAAAGACGCAATGTAAATTCATCTCGCCAGCCGACCCGGAGCGCGCTGCCGCGGAAGCGATCGAGGAACTGGAAAAGCTGGGCGCGCTCAGCCCGCGCATTCATAAGCGCCGCCAGATCCCGTCCGCGCGGCGCGCTGCGGCACGCGGTCGCGACGTGTGGGTGGCGTGCGAAACCAATCTGGAAGGCGGAATCACCCGCGGCACGCTGGAATTGCTCTCGCGCGGCGACGAACTCGCCGAGCGCCTTGGCGGCGCGCTGATCGCAATTGGACTCGGCGGCAGGTTTGCCCGTCATGCGGGATTGCTCGCCAGCTTCGGCGCCGATCAAGTGATCGCGCTTGAGCATCCGGGCCTCGATCCGTACACGCCCGAGGCCGCCGCCGAGGCATTTGCCACAATCGTGCGAGTACATCAGCCATGGGGTCTACTGCTTGGCGCGACCGAGCGCGGACGCGACTTCGGCCCCCGGCTCGCCGCGCGTCTCGGACTGGGCCTGACCGGCGACGCGATCGATATCGAGCTCGACACTGAGAATCGAATGGCCGCGCTCAAGCCCGCGTTCGGCGGCAATATCGTGGCGCCAATCTACTCGAAAACGTTTCCGCAGATGGCCGCTGTGCGACCGGGCGTCTTGGAATTGGCGGCGCCGTCGGAAAGCAAGGAAGCAGCGGTCGAAATCATCCGTCCGGATATCGCGTTGCCGAAAAGCCGGCTCGTCGCGGCGCATTTTGCATTGGATAATTCCATCGCGCCCCTGGACGGCGCGGAAGTTGTCGTCGGCGTCGGGATGGGAATTGGCGGGCCCGAGGGTGTCGCACAAGCGGTGGAATTGGCGCACGCGCTTGGCGCGGCGATATGCGCAACGCGGCGCGTGACCGATCAGGGATGGGTGCCGCGGCAGTTGCAGGTGGGGCTGACGGGAAAGGCGATCGATCCGCGCCTTTACATCGCTATCGGCGTACGCGGCGCGCCCAACCATACCTGCGGGCTCAAGCGCGCAGGGACGGTGCTTGCCATTAACAACGACGCCGAAGCGCTCATCTTCGAACGTTCGAATATCGGATTGGTCGCCGACTGGCGCGAGGTCGTGCCCGCACTCAAGGACGGATTCCGGCGGCGGATCTCGTGAGGCGTCTATCTCTTTTCAAGCGCATCAATGAAGGCGTTGTCGTTGAACACCTTTGCTACCGCATCGTGCAGCGCCGCATCGAGCATGCGCTGCGCATTGTCCTCTCCCGCAACTTCAATCCAATCCTTGGTCTGTGCCGTAATGTATTGCTTGTAGGGAACGGCCCCATCCGCTCGCACGATCGATACATCCATGCCGATGCTGGCGGTCGCGTCGCCGGAAGCAAATCCGAGCGTGAACTGATTCTGAAAATTATCAAGCTGGACGTGTACGGTATTCCCGTTCCGCCCCGCGGTGAATCCGCGGCTGTTCAACTCGGTTTCAAAAGCGCTTTTTAGTAGTGCGGGTATGTCGTTATTGGACACGATGTCCGCGGTCTTCATGCCGAAGCCGTTTATCTTTTCGCCAACTACAGGGTTCGGTCGTTTGTCGGAGACTTCGACATTCACGCTTGGCGAATCCGGCTGGGCGACTTTTGTCACCTTGGTCATTGGCTGATACGAAAGATCGACGTGGCCGGTCGTAAAGGCGCAGCCGGTAAGCGGCAGAATCGCGACTATCAGCGAGGCGATAATCCGAAAAATTGCCAAGCCTCGATTTCCTTGATTCCCTGAACTCATCTTCACAGCCCCTACCGACTCGGTGATGACACTTGGCTGCGAGCCTTGCCTGAATCGCCTGCGGTGGTGCCGCTTTCCGGAGCGAGATGGGCGGTCACCGACGACTGCTGATGCTCGTATCCGGCGCCCGCCGCAGCGTCTATCGCCCATGGGATCAGAAATGGAATTGCGTCCAGAGCAATTATTCCTTCAACGCGGCTGTTATCGGTCAGGTTGACCGACTGATAGCCCGGTTTGTCAAAATGAAGTTGCAGATCCTCATCGCGCGGTACCGTCACCGAGAACGGCGTGACCCCCTTCTCCCCGCTGTTGAGTGTAACCGCGGCGCCCGGCGGGTCACTCTGGATGTTGATGTTTTCAGTAGTTCCCTGAAACAGCAGCGCGCACGAGCAAATGCCGACCGAAATCGCGGCAAGCGCGAAGACCCACACGATCCTTATCAACCGCATTACAGATCAACCTCGATGGGCTTCGGTCCAATTAACCGATCCCAATTATAAATCCAAACCCAGCGCTGTCATCATGACCGGCGGGGTCTACGCCAAACACCCCTACGCCTGCAGTTCGAACAACGCGGAAAACATATCGTCAATCGGGAGGCGGCGGAATTTTGTGAATCCTGCCGCTGACGCGAGTTCACGCGCCCTGGCCTCGCCCATGCACGCGCCGATCCCGGCGCCGCCATGCGCCAGCGAGGTTGTCATGCAATACAGCGTGCTGACGGAATAGAGCAGTCGCCCCATCGGATTCAGATTCTCCTCGAGCTTGGATGACACGTTCATTTCGACCATCAGGAATGCGCCGCCCGGTTTGAGCGCGCCGCGAATCGAACGCAACAGCCCGTCGGGATCGACAGAATCGTGAACCACGTCGCAGGCAGTGATTAGATCGAATTTCGCCGCAGGCAACTTGGCGCAATCGACAACCTCAAATGCCGTCCGGTCTGCCACGCCGGCGGCCTTTGCGTTGGCCCGTGCACGCTCGATTGATCCCAAATGCGCGTCATAGCCCGCCACTTTTGCGTTTTGAAACCCTTGCGCAATTGCAATTGCGGCGCGCCCGCATCCGCATCCGACATCCAGCGCCGTCCCGCCGCCATTCAGCCTTGCAACCGTGTCGGTCATGGCGGGCAGCCATTGCTGGACCAGATGATGCCGGTACATCGGGGCCGTAACCCGCTCGATTCCCTCCCACGTCTCCGGGGGATACTCGCTTTGCGACACGCCGCCGCCCTTGCGAAATGATTCCATCACGCGCGGGATGGACGAATAATTTGGAACGATCATCTCGATGAATCCGCCGCTGAAGAATGGCGAATCCTCGCGCGCCAGCACCATCGCATGCTCAGGCGGCATCGTGAAGGTCTTCGCCGCCGGGTCATAGGTGATGTAACCGCCCGCCGCCATCGCGGATAGCCACTCGCGGATGTAGCGCTCATTCAACCCCGTACGTTCGGCAAATTGGGCGCTGGTCACCGTGCCCGCATCGGCCAGCGCGCGAAAGATCCCGAGCCGATCGCCGATATAGCTCATCGCGCCGAGCATCGTCGCACTGATATCCATTCCGACCTGCATTGAGAACGCCTTCACGCGGTCCCAATCGAGTTGCGTCTTTTCGTTTGCCATTCGACTTCCTCCTGGAGCCGCCAGTATCGACCATTCGGGTGCCGCCGCGCCATCGCGGCCAAACCCATCGGGCGATGTTTAATCTTCGGGTTTGGATTCGAAAATTGCCTGCTGACCCGAGTCACCGCCATCCTCCGATGCTGGAAACAGCCCCGGGCGTGTGATGAAGGGCAGGAATTTTTCATAAAGATCGGCGAGCTTCGACTGGTAGTACTCGACGTTTTCGTCCGGGGCGCCCGGATCGTACTCGGAGGCCATCTTCGCGGCGGCATTCACCTTGACGCGCGCGCCGCGCCCGGTGACGTAGTAGGAAATCTGATCGCCGGCCAGGTACGGCCGCTCGGCCTTGAGCGCGAGTTCGTACGCCGCTGAAAGATTGCGCCGCTTGCCGCCGATCTTTCCGCGATAGACCTCCAGCGAATCCTGCAGCGTCTCGGTCTTCATCAAGCCGGCAATTCCGATTTCATGCCGCGCCAGCCGCGCGCGATAGTCGTCGTACAGGCGATTAATTTCCTCGCGGCGCCCGGTCAGCATCAGCCGGAACATCTCCTCCATGAAGCGGCGCTGGAAACGCTCCAGCCCGCGCGAGCGCAGCCCGGAGCCGCGAATCGTCATTGCGCCCGATTCATCGAGCAACACGTAATTTTTCATCTTGTAGGAGAACATCGCGGCGTAGCGGCCGTCGATTTCCAGCCGAATTCCGCGCGGCATCACGGCCCCAACCTTTTCCAGCAGCTTTTCCGCGTCGGACTCGCCGGCAGCTTCCGGCGGCGGCACGAAGTAGATGCCGTCGGTGTCGACCTCGATCACCTGCGCATTTTCGCCTTCGAGTTTCGCGACCGCAGCCTGGATCAGATCGCGGCCGTGCTTGGTGACGGCGCCCGCCTGATCGAAATCATTGAAATGGCCCATCGCGAAGCCAAGGTAGCCGTAAAACGAATTGATCAGAATCTTGAACGTCTGCTGGAGCGCTTCCGCCTCGCGCCGATCGGAGCCGGCCAGTACGTGCGCGAGCGACTTCGCGCGCACGCGGAAGCTGCGCAGATCGCCGAGCAGCTTTAGAAATACACCCAGCCGATCCGAGGCCGGCGCATATCCGAACTCGAGCATCAGCGATGGATACAATGAAGTCACGTCACAATGGAGCACCCCAAGCGCCACACCCGCGCGGCGGATTTCGGTGAATCCGCCGGCGACCGGAATCGGCGGCTGCGGCTCGGGGATCGAATGGCCCTGCCGCAGGTACGCGCGCATCATTAGCGCATCGATCTTGGTCGCGTTCCCGCGCAACACCACGTTCTGGTACGAATACGGAAAAATCCGCGCCTGCACGAAGTAGCTGGGCGAGAGGGTTTCCGCCAATGCGCCGGTCTCGCGCGCATCGTCGAGCGCATACTCGAAAAGCTTGTCCGGCTCGCGATCGAAGTAATGGCTCACCTTCGAGGCGTCCAGGTAAACCCGTCCCGGCCGCGCGATTCCGAAATGTATCGCGACCTGCTTGAGTCCGAGGCTCTCCAACTGGCGGCTGGCGATGTCGTAATGCTGCGCCAGAATCCACGTATCGATGATGCTGCGGCCGGGGATATCGTAACGGCGATACGCGATCGATCGTTCGGCAATTTGCAGGCGGGAGGCGCGCGCGCTCATCTCGCCTCCGCCGCGTCCAAGTTTTAGCTTGACCTTAAGGCGGCGGGCGCGGGTCTCGATATATTCGAGATCGAAGCGAAACAGATTGTGGCCCTCGATCACGTCGGGATCGCGCTCGGCGACGATTCGCACCATTTCTTCGATCATCGCGCGCTCGTCCATCTCGGTGCCCTTGAGCAGCCGCTCGAAGCCGGTTGAATCGGTAAGCGAAATTGCGACGATGCGATCGCCCTCGCGCGCGGCGGAGGGAAATTCGAATCCCGGAGAAATGTAGGTCTCGATATCCAGTTGCAGCCGGCGCAAGTCGGAGAATTGCATCCCCATGAAAAACGTCGTCCCGGTCAGCATCAGGTGCTGTTCGACCGGATCGCTGAGCGCGACATACGGCGCATTGGGCGCGCTCGGCGTTTTTCCGCTGACGTTCTTGAGATGGCGCCGCGCAGCTTCCAAAGTGTCGAGGGAGCCGAACTCGGCAAGCCATCGATACCGGAACTCACCGTCGAGCTGGCGCACTTGATGCTCGCCCTTGAATCCGCCGAGCAGCGAAGGATCGTCGATCAGCACGAACAGGCGGAGCGGCCGGCGTTCAGAAGTGAGCTTCCCGCCGATGCGCTTGAAAAGTTCGACCTCGGTTTTCGAGACAATCTCGACCGCGACAACGCCAGCATCTTCAGGATCGCCGAACAGCAGCCGATTGCCGTAAAACTCCGCCGAAATTTCCTGCCAGTTGCTCATAGTGCCCCCAGCCAGGCAAGGCCAAGCAGGAAGATCGCATAAGCCGCGCCGCCCGTCATCAGCGCAGGCGTGCCGAGCTTCGAATCGCGCAGATTAAGATAGAGAAGCGCAACCGAACCCAGCGCGATTGCACCCGCCAGCAGCTCGGGCGGCGTCAGATGCCATGGCGTAGCCGCGATCCCCATCGCCACCGGAATGCACGCCTGGAAGACCATCGCGCCGGTGATGTTCGCGAGCGCCAGATGATCCTTGCCGCGGCGAATCCATACGACCGAGTTGTATTTTTCGGGCAGCTCCGTCGCCAGCGGACTCAAGATCAGTGATAGCACGCCGGGATTTAAATGTGCGTGCTCGGAAAACAGGATTATCTGCTCGACAAAAGTGCGCGCTCCGATCAGGATCGCAAGCACGCCGGCCAGCACCTGAATCGCGATTGGAAACGAGCGCGGATGCATCGCATCGCCGCGCATCAAGGATTCGAAGTACAGGCCGTGCTCGACGTCTGCATCGGCCGCCCGTCCGAGCCGGAGCATCGTGGTTGCGTAGGCGGCGTAAACGGCAAACAGCCCAAACGCCGCGATATGCCGAATCATCGGGACCGTCGGCATGATTCCGGCAACGATCACAAGCGCGAACACCGGGAAAACGAACGCCAGGTCGCGCCGCGCATCGTCGCGATTGACTCGCAGCCCGTCACGCCGGCGGCGCTTTCGATAAACCATCTCCGCAACACCCATCACGAACAGCGCAATCGTCGAGAGCATCAGCGGCGCGCCGATGATCGCGCCCAAGCCGACCGCGTCATGCGCATCGGGAGATTCGCGGCCGGTCAAAAGTGCGACGGCAGGGACGAATGTCTCCGGCAGCGCGGTCCCGACGGCGGCCAATACGCTGCCAACGGCAGCCTCGGCGAGATTCAGCCGATGGCCCGCCCATTCGACACCGTTGGTAAATAGTTCCGACCCCGCAAGGATTATCGCAAAGCTAAGCAGCAGAATTATCGCATGAATCGCCAAATATCAGGCTCCGGAACTCGCCGCGTCGGCAGCGGACGGGTTGAGAATAGGGATGCCGCCCGCCTAATTCCAGCGCATCGCAGCCGTCGCGCCGGTGCTAATGCCGTCAATCTTTGCCCATGGCGAGCAATAGCGGAACCGAACTGCCTCGCAATAGATCCCCGGCGGGTCTAGGATATTTCCCGCATCACTAACATAAGGAGCCGAACCATGCCGAAAAAGAATAACTGGATGTACGCAGCGCTCGCCTTGATGGGCGGGCTGATTGGCGGCGCGATCTCAAATCAATTGGCCCCCGGGATTGCAATGGCTGCGCATCATATGCGCTCGGTGGAAGCCGAACAGTTCGTCCTGGTCGATCACGATGGCAACAAGCGCGCCACGCTCGAGATCACCGCGCGCGGGATGTCGGACTTGGCGATGTATGACGGCTCGGGACGGGATCGCGCCGAAATGCGCGTCGAAAACAATGGCACCGCATCGCTTGGCTTCTTCAGTCAGGATGGCTCCAGGCGCGTGCTGGTCGGCGAGGCAGCCACAGGCCGCAGCGGCGTTGCAATCTTCAGTTCGAACGGCCGCGAACTGGTAAACCTGTCGGCGACCGACGATAACCAGGCCAGCCTCACCCTTTACGATCCGAATTCCGGCCGCGCGCGCGCGGGCGTTGGTGTCGCGGCAACCGGAGCACCGGCGGTCGCACTGTTCGATCAAGAGGGCCGCGATCGCGCGGAGCTTCATGTCGGCAAACACGGCAAGCCCGGCCTTGCGCTGGCTGACGAGACCGGAAAGACGATAGCCGGACTGCCGGAGGAGGCCAGCGTGGCCGCCGGCGCGGCTCCGCAGCAATAATTGCTCCGAGACGCGAAGCGAATTGACCGACCCAAGCCGATTCGGCTGGGGTTTTGAGGATATCGTTATGAAAGAGATATTGAAGCAAATTGGGATGCTTGCCGCAGCAGCAATTGTTGCTCTAACGATCGTGGGATGCTCTGGACAGCCGCTTTCGACTCGCGAGAAAGGAACTCTCATCGGCGGCGGCGCGGGCGCCGCAACCGGCGCGATTATCGGCGCTGCCGTCGGCTCTCCGGGCGCAGGCGCCGCGATCGGCGGGGCACTTGGCGTCGCAGGCGGATTTCTGATCGGCAATGCGATGCAAAATAACGAAGACCAGCAGAAGCAGACGCAGGCGCAAATCCAGTCGCAGCAGAAGGAAATCGAGCGCCAGCGCCAGCAGATTCAGCAGCTAAATCAGCAGGCCGAGACCGAATAGCGGCCCCCGGTCGGACGCTTGCAGGACATTATCGCGGCACGGATGGGTCCGTGGCCGGCAACGATTCGTTTTCTCAGCTCTCACTGGAGGCCTTTGCACTTGATGCGGGCCAAACCGGGAATCGATGCTTATATTTAAATCGAGCCCGTGGATGGCGATAATTGCAGAGGGAAGGACGCTTGACCCGCTAAAAATCCGGCCTTAGACTTGCTTGTTTGAGCATCTCTCGCTTACCTTTGCAACTTCGTCTAAATAAATGAGGCTGCTCCAGGCATCGCGCCAATAAGGATGAAGGCGCCGATGCCAACGTATCGGGCGGATGCCCGCGCATGAGGCGACTTAGCTGACCGACGGAAACGCAAGAATGAAGCAAAAATTTGAAGGAAAAGACCTCCAAGGATTGGTCGACCTCGGCCGCGAACAGGGTTATCTGACGTTCGAGCAGGTCAACGATTACCTGCCCCAGGACGTATCTTCGCCAACCGAGTTGCGCGCCGCACTAGACAGTTTCGAGGACCTTGACATCAAGGTGCTCGAAGAAGTCCCCGCCGAAGGCGCCGATGCCGACATCGAAACCGAGGCGAAAGAAGAGCCCGAAGAGCAGCCTGAGGCCGCCCCGGTTCCCGCCGATTCCCTCGGCGAATCGTCCGATCCGGTCCGCCTCTATCTGAAGGAGATGGGCAACTTCCAACTCCTTTCGCGGGAGCAGGAAGTTGAAATCGCCAAGCGGATCGAGGCCGGTGAGAACGAAGTCGAAGAAGAAGTGCTCGGCTCGCCCGTCACGCTGGATTTTGTGATCGGCGTCGGCGAACGTGCCGAAGCCGGAGAAATCGACCTGCGCGAGGTCTTCGAGGATGCCGCCGAAGAACCCTCCGACCCCGACGAAGATCGCGGCCCTGAGCATGACGAACGCAGGATGAAGAAGCTGCTGCTGGCGACCCGCCGCCTCAAGGATATCCGCGGCGGCATCGAGAAAACCGAAGAGGAGCTTCGCAAGGCCGGTCCGCGCCGCAAGCTCAAGATGGAAAAAACTCTGACTCGCCTTGGCGAGCGTGTAAAAAAGACGCTGCGCGGGATGCAGCTGTCGCGCCGCATGATGGACGCGGCGATTTCGCGGATGCGCGATCTCATGCGGCAGCATCGCGACTCCCAGCGCACGATCGCGCGCTACGAAAATGCGACCGGCCGCTCGCGCATCGCGCTCCTCAAGGAGGCGGGCGAGGCCGAGGATCGCCGCCACGTCCTGAAGATCGACGCGACCCGCGAAAACCTGCTCGATATCGCCGAGAAAATCCGCGAGGCGCAAAAGACGATCAAAACCGTCGAGAAGAGCGTCAAGGCCACCGGCGAAGAGTTCGCCCGCCGGCTCGAGACCGTCTCCGCGGGCCAGGACAAGAGCCGCCGCGCCAAGAAAGAACTTACCGAGGCCAACCTCCGCCTCGTGGTCAGCCTCGCCAAACGCTACACCAATCGCGGCTTGGGTTTCCTCGACCTCATTCAGGAGGGCAACATCGGCCTGATGCGCGCGGTGGACAAGTTCGAGTACCAGCGCGGTTACAAGTTCTCGACCTACGCGACTTGGTGGATCCGCCAGTCGATGTCGCGCGCGATCGCCGACCAGGGCCGCACCATCCGCATCCCGGTCCACATGGTCGAGACGATCAACAAGCTGCTGCGCGTTACCCGCCTGCTGGTGCAGCGGCTGGGCCGCGAGCCGGGACCGGAGGAGATCGCGGAGCAGATGGAGATGCCGCTGGACAAGGTCCAGAAGGTGCTCAAGATCGTCAAAGAACCGATCTCGCTGGAAACGCCGATCGGAGACGAGGAGGAAAGTTCGCTCGGCGATTTCGTCGAGGACGAGCTGGCGCCCTCGCCCGTCGAGGCGGCGATTCAGGGCAATCTCGGCGAGCAGACCCGCAAGGTGCTCGCCACGCTCACCCCGCGCGAGGAGCAAATCCTGCGCATGCGCTTCGGCATCGGCCAGAAAACCGACTTCACGCTGGAGGAAGTCGGCAAGCAGTTCGCCGTCACGCGTGAGCGCATCCGCCAGATCGAGGCCAAGGCGCTGCGCAAGCTGCGCCAAACCGGCCGCTCGCGCAACTTGGAAGGCTTTCAGGAACGGGAATAGGCAGCGGCCAGCCCCTCCGGCCAAGTCAGGAGAGCGACGCACGACGCAGCGCCCGTTTCACGTGCCATCCCCTCGCGCGGTGGTTGCGCGCGAGGAATGACACAAACTGAGACGGCGGGCAGGCGGTCAACGTCCGTCCCGCCTTGACTGGCTGCGCCATCGAACTTATCTTCATCATTGCGCACGCGAGCAGGAGAAAATCATCATGGCAAGCGAGAATATCGTTAACGTCACCGACGCCACATTCGAGAATGAAGTGTTGAAATCGGCCACCCCGGTGTTGATCGATTTCTGGGCTCCATGGTGCGCGCCATGCCGCGCGATCGCTCCGGTTATCGACGAACTGGCTGGCGAATACGCTGGCCGCTTGAAGGTCGTGAAGATCAACGTGGATGACAACCCGCAGGTGCCCGGCCGCTACGGAGTCCGTGGCATTCCCAATCTGCTCATCATCAAGAGCGGTCAGGTCAAGGAACAGATCGTCGGCGCCGTGCCCAAGAATGCGCTGGTGCGCGCAGTCGACGGCGCCCTGGCGGCCTGACTATTTCCCATCCGACGACGAGGAGTTGTCGTTATCCGGAATGATGACCGTTCGGGTCGTCGGACTGGATTCGGATCCCATCGTCTCGGCTGTCGGATGAGCAGCCGGCTTCTCCGGAAGCTGTACAACCACTGGCGGAGGAGGGTTCTCAGCCGAAGAGGATCCGCCGGACGCTTTGCCCGCGAGCCACTCCTTGATTAGTTCGTCGCGATTGCGCTCGTAGGCAAGCTTGGCCTCGTCCGGGACGAAACTCATCAGTTGTTCATCATACCTGATCAAAATCGGCGCGAGCTTCGACATGACCATTATCGGCGAATCCGGCGGCATAATCGCCGTCAGCAGCATCACGCACAGCCCCGATA
Organism: Binataceae bacterium (SeqCode); assembly: GCA_035524375.1. GTDB lineage: Bacteria > Desulfobacterota > Binatia > Binatales > Binataceae > Binatus. The sequence goes on from DATKOZ010000009.1 coordinate 108,315, forward strand.
TCACCGCCAGGATTCCACCGCCGATGGCGGCGCCAGCCATCCGATCGGCCCATCCCAGGTTGGCCAGGTTGACCAGCCGGACTATCGTGCTGCCGGCAACTTGCACCCCAAAAACGACGATCATGAATACAGCGGCATAGCCGAGAATGGCGGCTCCCTGCTGCCCAATCTCGAAGCGGGCCTGCACCAATGCCTCGGCGGCGGGATAATAGATCGACGCGGCGTATATTCCCGCACCCAGCGAGACCACCGACGTCGCCATCCGGAGTGCACCCTTGCGGAAGCCATCCAGCGCGCCGAACGCAATCATCGCGATCACTACGTAGTCGAGGCCGTTCATCTGCTGCCAAGGCAAAGCCTACCTGATGCGGCGGCGATGCGCGATGCGCCGAATTTACGCCGGTTTTGGCCCTTTACAATCCGCTTTTGTAACCGAGGCAGGTGCGCTATCGTATTTATTGAATAGGCGGTGTCAATTATGAAGGTGTCAAAAGTTCAGACGGCCGCGATTCTGGCGACAATTGCGCTCGCAATGCCGGTTCCCGCGCACGCCTTCTCCGATTTCCAATTGCAGCGCCAGATGCAAGTTTTTTGCGCGAACAATCCGTATGCCTCCCCATGCGCAACCGTCAACTCCAATCCGTCCACTCAGCCCAATCAAGGTCCGCCATCGGGTTCAGCCGGTCAGCCGGCATTCCGTGCCGCGGCTCCGCCGGCATGGGGCATCCCGGCAGGCCAGACACCGGCTTGGTCGATTCCGGCCGGTCAAGTTCCGGCTTGGTCGCAGCAGCAATAGGACAGAATTCTCGCGTGGCGGGACGGCGCTGAAATGAAACCATCAAAAATGATTCTTTCGATGCTACTGGCAGTTATGATTTTCGCCATCGGCGGCCTTTCAGTCGCCTATGCGGCTGGCCACGGCGGCGGCGGGCACAGTGGCGGCCATGCCTCCGCAGGACATGCACGCGCCCATGCCGCAGTTCACGGCGGGGCCGCGCGCCGTTCCCGGATGGCGTCGAACCGCCAAAACTCACGCTGGCATCGAAATCAGCAAAACCCGAGCGATTACCGATACCGCCGAGATTACGGATACGGATGGTGGCCCGGCGGATATTGGGGCGGCAGCTCGATCGTCGATGAAGACGCCGATCACGATCAGTGGCAGTCGCTCTACGAAGACAGCCACAGCCCTTATCTTAAGTCGACCGAGGGAAATCCCGCCGGCAAATCGCATACCTGGGAGATTCGCAGCTACGACGACCCCGGGCCCGAACCGGCCGCTCCGGCCAAGTCGCAGCCGCCATCGCACTGACGCGCGCGTGCTTAGCAATCATTTTGCCGCATGAAGCGGCGCTTCGGCGATCGTCCGGCGGCTTCGATCTCCGCCCGCTTCGATCGCGTCGGCGGCAATTCCCGCAAAGACGCCGGAATACTCGGGATGAGCCGCGGCGAAGGCCGCAATAAGCGCGCGATTGCGCGCATCGGCGCCCTCGTCCCCGGGCCATGGCGACAGTACCTGCGTCAGTTGCAAATAAATTTTCCCATCCACGACGATCGCACCGGCCTTCATCACGTGAAATGTGTCGCCGCGATATTGCCATAGATGCGGTGGCCGGCCCTTGAGTTCCGGTGGCTGCAACGAGAGCCATGTATCCCACACTTGATAATCGATTGCCTGCACGACGTTGGGCCCGCGCGAAGCCAAATCCAGCGCGGTCGTGTACAGGACATAAGCGTTGAAGCGATTCCCGCGCTCTTCCTGCTGACGCGCCAACGCTTGAAAATCCTCGGCCGGTTTCCCGGCCATCGCGATGGTGCCGGCGTAAAAATATTTAACCCGCCATTCGCCGCCCTCGGGAAGCATCCAAAGAACGAATGCCGCCGTATTGCCGCCGGCGCTTGCCGCCTCGACGACCGCATGCGCCTGCTCGGGGACCGGCGCCGCGACGACGTTGGTGAATGCGGTCGAGCCGGTCCATTTCATGCACACCACCTGCTGCTCGTCGCCGACGCCGCGCACGAGGTATGCGTGCGTCGCGCGAAAATCCTTGAATGGCGCGAGCGGAGCAACCTGCTTGCGAACCAATGCGATCAAGTTTTCGCGGCTGAGATTATGCTGCGCGCCGGCGGTCAATTGCGGCCATGCCGCCGCGGGATCGCCGCCCGAAATCGTCCGGACAAAGCGCATCGCGGCTTCTTCGATCCCGGTGCGTTCACTTGCGGAGATGTCGCTGTCCTCCGCACACAGAAAAAATCCCGGCTTGCCGGTGCATCCCGCCGATGCCAAACAGAGAATCGCTGCGAGAATTGCGGCGCGATAGCCGTGCGGACGCATCAGCTTGGCCGCGCCCCGTTACTTGCCCTTCGGATACGGCGGCGGCGTTTCTGAAGTCGCCGAGAATTTGCTGCCGATGCCGGCCAGCTTGTGCGAAGGCAGCCATACGCGCCGCTCGCGATCGCTAACCGCATAACCGACGATCGAGCTCGTCCCGCCATGATCGATTGCGATCTGGCGGGCCCGCTCGGCATCTCTCGGATCTATGACGATGCAGAAGCCCGTGCCCATGTTGAAGACCTCGAACATCGTCGCGTCGTCGATTCCGCCCGTCTTCTTGATGATCGAATAAATCGGCGGCGGCTCAAGCGGCTTGTCGATTACGTATCCGGCGTCCGCCCTGGCGCGCACCAGATTCATCGGCCCTTCGCTGGTGATGTGGATGAGCGCCTTGACGCGCAAGCCCTCGCCCAGCATCTGCATCACTTCCTTCACGTAAATCCGAGTCGGGGTCAGCAACTCCTCGCCGATGGTTTTGCCCAACTCGGGAAAATAGCTCGACGCGCGTATCTCGCCGTCCTTGAACAGCGCCTTGCGCGCCAGCGTCAGTCCGTTGCTATGAATTCCGCTGCTCGCGATGCCGACGACCAAATCGCCGGGGCGCACATCCTCCCCGATTATCAGGCGATCGGGATGGACCGTACCGATACAGGTACCGACCAAGTCAAAGCCGCGATCGTCGCGCGTGCCGTGGATCATCTCGCGCACTTGCGCGATCTCTCCGCCCGGGATGTTGATCTCGGACTGGCGCGCGCCCTCATACAGTCCCTTGCCGATCTCGCCCAGAAATTCGGGATCGGCCTTCTGCACCGCGATGTAATCGACCATCGAAACCGGCCGCGCACCGACGCAAATGACGTCGTTCACGTTCATCGCGATGCAATCGATGCCGATCGTGTCGTACTTGCCGAGCTCCTGCGCGATGAGAATCTTGGTGCCGACGCCGTCGGTCGAGATTGCGATCCCGACCTCCGCCGACAGCTTGATTACGTTGGCGAAGTAGCCCAGCGGCAGCATCGGCTTGGCTGCATTGAAGCCGAAGGTCTCGTTCACCCAGCGCGCCAGTTCGCCCAGCCCTTCGCCGCTGCGCTTGCCCAGCGCGCGGACCCCGACGGCATCGTAGGTGGCGCCGCCGCTTTCCGGTTTCTCCGCCTGCCGCTTCGCACTCATGCGATGGACTCTACCTTCGCGTATCGAATTGTCCAAGGGAGCGCCGACGCATGGAGAATCGCCCTCTGATTCCGCTACGACTTCGCGGCCGGATGATGCGTCTCCAGCACCGCGCCGCACGCCTCTATTGCCGAGAGGACGCCGTCGGCTACGCGGCCGGCCTTCACCTTGCCGACAAAATCGGCGACGATCTTGTCCCACGTTCCGCCGGGCACCATCGCATGAGTCTCATGGTCGGCGATAATTTCGACGTATCGCTCCCCAGTCGATACGAACAGTAACACTCGATGCTTGCTTATCCCGCCCGCCTGTACATGCGCGGCGAACTCGCGATGGGCCAGATGCTCGGCGCGGGCGCGCTTGATCCGATCGGGGACCAGCCAGAGCCGGATGGGCGGAAAATCAAAGATGAGATTGAGCACGACCATGGCCGCCATCTGGATTAAAATTACGCTGCGCCCGCCGATGCGCGGCCAGATGAACGCCACAACCGCCGCCAGCGTCAATGAGCAGAATCCCGCCCATACCATCGGGTGTAGCGGATATCGATCGCTGGCCGGCGTTATGACCAGGCTGAAGTCGGCCGCCGTGCGCTGCTCAGCCGCCTTGATCGCGGCGCCGATGCGCTTGTGCTCGTCGATGGTAAGTTTCGATGCCACGTTCACCAGCTCCCCGATGCGCCCCCGCCGCCGAAGTCGCCGCCTCCGCCGGAGAAGCTGTCATCGCTTGAAAAGGAATCGTCTGAAGATCCACCCCCGCTGCCGCCGGAATAGAAATGACCGCCGCCATGGCGGATGACTTTCACGCCCCGCGCAAGGCTGAAGATGAACATGACGAAAACCGCGAAAATCCAAATACCCCAGATTGCAAAAAATGCAATGCCGAGCAAGGTGGAAATGTGCCATCCCGCTTCCGGCGGCGGTGATGAGGCCTGCCAGTCAGGAGAGCCTGCACCACCCAGCACTCCAAGGATCGCCTCCGTTCCCGCAACCACACCCCTGTTGAAATCACCGCGCTTGAATTGAGGGAGAATGTCGGATTCGATAATCGTTCGGCTGATCGCATCGGTCAGTGTCCCTTCAAGCCCGTAGCCGACCTCGATTCTGACCTTGTGCTCATTCGGCGCAACGATAAGGATTGCGCCGTTGTTCTTCCCTTTCTCTCCGATGCCCCAGTAGCGCCCGAGTTGATAGCCGAATTCTTCGATCGTGTACCCCTGCAGCGATTTGAGCGTGACAACCACGACCTGGCCGCCGGTCGCATCCTCATGCTTCTTCAGTGCATCGGTGAGTTGAGTTTTCGTCGATTCGCTGAGAATGCCGGCGTCATCAACGACGCGACCCGTCAGCACCGGGAAGTTAGGCGCTGCGATCGCTCGTGCAGCGGTCGCGATCATCAGCAATGCGAATAATATCGCCGCGTGGATGCGCAAGTGATGTCTTATGTATGACGCGACTGCCACGTTCACCAACTCCCGGACGCGCCGCCGCCCCCGAATGAGCCACCGCCACCCGAAAATCCCCCGCCACCTCCAGAACCACCACCGCCAGAAAATCCAATCCCTGCATATCCATGGAACCTACGACGGCGCAAGCTGGGATGAGGATTAGGCGGCAAGCTTTCCTCAAGACGATCGATGTACCTGAAGAACAGCCAGATTACAAAAAAACTGACTAAGATCTCGATGTATTTAAGGTCGTCCACACTCCGCATCGTTCCGTTGCTTGGAATCTGAAACTTTGCCCACGTTCACCAACTCCCCGAAGCGCCGCCGCCGCCGAATGAGCCTCCCCCGCCGGAAAAGCCGCTGCTGGATAATCCTCCACTAGTTGACGTTCCGCCGCCCCAAATCAAGTTATATGGGTGGCGCTTGTCTTTCGGAATCTGGCGAATCCTGTAACCGACAAGGAAGATAAATGCCGCGATGTTGATGAAAAACGGGAGCATCACCAGTAGGAAGTGCACGTCGCTCACGTCGTTCCGCGAATGAGATCGGTAGTCCTTTATCCTGATCGGCCTCTCCGATCGCGGCACGTTCGAAAGCGCGCTTGCGCCGGCGCCGCCTAGCGCCGTCAGTATCGACGCAGTCCCGGCGATAACACCGGCGTCGTAATTGTCGCTTCTAAAATTCGGCAGAATGTCGGATTCGATTATCGTGCGACTGGCCGCGTCGGTCAGCGTCCCTTCAAGGCCATAGCCGACTTCGATTCGGACCTTGTGCTCGCTTGGCGCAACGATCAGAAGCACGCCGTTGTCTTTTCCCTTCTGGCCAATACCCCAGTGGCGCCCGAGCTGGTAGCCGAAATCCTCTATCGTGTAGCCCTGAAGCGAATCGAGCGTGACCACGACGACCTGATCGCCGGTTGCATCTTCGTGCTTCTTCAGTGCATCGGTGAGCTGGCTTTTTGTCGATTCGCTGAGAACGCCCGCACCATCGACAACACGGCCGGTAAGCGCCGGAAAACTCGGCTCGGATGCATACGCCGGCATCGCCACCGCAAGCAGGAGCAAAAGCGCAAGCGATGCCGCACGCGCGTAACGAGTTAACGGCCCCGTGCGCGACTCCTTCTGTTCCCTCTCCCGGCGGGAGAGGGTAACGCGGATCGCTGTGGAAGCTGCATGTGCGCTTCGCCAGATCGCTTCCCTCCAGCCACGCGACACACTGGGTGAGGGTTCCGCTTCTCGAATGTCAAATCTTAAAGCGGCACACTTATCGCCGCACGTTCGGGTAGCAGCACCCTCACCCAACGTGTCCTGTGCGCTGGTAGACGAAATTCCAGCACTGCTATTGCCGCATCGATGCCGAATCAGACTGCCCTCTCCCGGCGGGAGAGGGAACATAACAGGGCTGCGCATCAGAATTTTACTTGCGGTACCTGCTGCGCCTGCTCCGAAATTGTGAAAGTCTCGCGGACCTTGAGATCGGGATAGAACCAAGCCGCCGTCCAGCGGTCGGGGATCGTCCGCAGCGCCGTGTTGTAGTTCTGAACGGCGAGGATGTAATCGCGGCGCGCAACAGCGATCCGGTTCTCGGTGCCCTCCAGTTGCGATTGCAGCGCGAGGAAATTCTGGTTCGATTTGAGATCGGGATACTTCTCGCTTACCGCCAAAAGCCGCGCCAACGCACCGCCAAGTTCGGTCTGGTTCTGCTCAAATTGATGAAACGCATTCGGGTTGGACAACACGTCGGCGGGGATTTGCATCTGAGTCGCCTTGGCGCGCGCCGCAGTCACCTCGGTCAGGACCTTCTCCTCCTGATGCGCGTATCCCTTCACTGTCTCGACCAGATTCGGGATCAGATCGGCGCGCCGCTGGTACTGATTGAGCACTTCGCTCCATTTCGCCTTAACCTGCTCATCCAGCGAAGGAATTTTGTTGATGCCGCATCCGGACAGGCCGATGAGAAGAACAGCAACGACAGCGATGCGTGTGAACGGCGAAAAACGCCTTGCGATCATGAATCGCACACCTCCCCAGCGGATTTCTGTGCCCGACCGGGCAAGACATTAGCACACTTCGCTTAATTTTAGCCCTCTTGAAACCCCTGACGGGTTTCAATCTTCCCGCAGTGCCGAAAACGACGCGGAGCACCGTTTTCGGACGCTTTCGCGTAAGACAGGAAGCGCGAAACCCGTAAGGGGTTTCGCAAGGCTATAATTGCTACGCGCGTGCGGCGGCGGCGGTGTGGGCGTGGCCCATCAGCGTTGAGGCCAGCGCCGTCAAATCGGTGTCGTCGTAGTAATCGATCTCGATTCGGCCCGGCTTGCGGCCGCGCTTTCGCATGATCCGCACCTTGCGTTTGAGCGTGCGCTGTAATTCTTCCGCCAGCGCAAGCGCATTCGGATCCCGGCTGGCGCCCTCCGCATGTTCGCGCCGCCCCGAGCGTGCGGCGGCGATTCGTTCGGATCCGCGCGCCGAGATGTGTCCTTCCAGGATCCTCTTCGCTGCCGCAATCCGCTCGCGTTCCGATGCGATCGCCAGCAGCGGACGCGCCTGCCCCGCCGTGAGCAGTCCGCCGGCGATCATCTCGATCACCTCCTGCGGCAATTCCAAGAGTCGAATTTGATTGCTGACGTAGGGGCGGCTCTTGCCGATCCGCGCCGCGATCTCGTCATGTCCCAGCGCGAAGTGCTTCACCAGGCGTTTGAACGCGATCGCCTCCTCGATCGGGCTTAATCCCTCGCGCACGATATTTTCTACCAGCGACATCTCCAGCGCCGCACGATCGTCCAGTTCGCGCACGATCGCGGGAACCGAATTCAGCCCCGCCGCGCGCGCCGCGCGCAGCCGCCGCTCGCCCGCGATTAATTCATAATGCGGTGCGCCCGTGCCGGCCGATGCCGTAATTCGCCGCACGATCAGCGGCTCGACAATACCCTGCGCTTGAATTGCGGCCTGCAATTCCGAAAGCCGCTCTTCGTCGAAATGAATTCGTGGCTGATACTTTCCCGGTTCGATCCGATCGGCGGGAATCATCGCGAATTGCGTGTCGCGCGTATCTTCCACTACTCGCACGCGCGCCACGGCCACCGCACCGCCGATTGCTTCCGTATACGCCTCCGGTGTCGCCACCGCCGCTGCCGCACCGGTGGTGATCGCAGCGCCACCGCCGATTAACGCATCCAACCCCCGCCCCAATGGCTTCCTAATCATCGTTGTTGTCTCCCTAAAAGATCGCCACCAAGACACCAAGGCACAAAGTTATGGAATAATTTGTTCAAGTTAACGCCTTGATGTCTTGGTGGTAAATTTTTTCTTCGCGCGTGATTAGTTCCGCGGCGAGCGCACGGTATCCCTCGGCACCGGCGGATTTCCCTTCGTATTCGATCACCGACAGGCCATGGCTCGGGCTTTCGGACAATCGCACGCTGCGCGGGATTACGCTCTGGAAAATTTTCTCGGGAAAATGCCGCCGAACCTCGGCAGCGACCTCATGCGTCAGGCGGTTGCGCGAGTCGAACATCGTAAGGACCAACCCCTCCAGCTCGAGCTCGGGCTTGATCGCGGCGCGCACCTTGTCGATCGTACCGAGCAGGGCGCTCAATCCTTCCAGCGCGTAGTATTCGCATTGCATCGGGACAATCACCGAATCGGCGGCAACGAGGGCATTGAGGGTAAGGATGCCGAGCGAGGGCGGCGTATCGATTAAAACAGTGTTATATTCCTCTTTTAGCGGCCCCAAAAGCCCAGACAGTCGCCGCTCGCGCCCTTCCATTGTGACGAGTTCGATCTCTGCGCCGACCAACTCATTGCATGCTGGAAGGAGATCGAGCGTCGGTCGCACCTGCATCAGGATGTCGCGGCCGGCGGCACCACCGATCAGCGCTTCATAGATCGTCCTGCCCTGCGCGCGCGCCTCGGCGACCGCCTCGCGCGGGGCGACACCGGAGGTCGCGTTGGCTTGGGGATCGAGATCGACCAAAAGAACGCGCCGGCCCGATTCGGCAAGCGCGACCGCGAGATTTATCGCCGTCGTGGTCTTGCCGACACCGCCCTTTTGATTTGAAACCGCGATTACGCGCGCCACCAGCCTCACCTCATCTGCGCGGACAGTCCGCGCCCCATGCGCATGATGTGAGATAATGTTTCACGTGAAACATCACCTCACATCGCCAATTAAACGCGTATCGCCGCGGCAAATCAACCCGCGCGATCGCGTTCATCAACAGGCAGTGGGGTGTGTTACCGACGCGTCCAGAAAACCGCCGCGCGCGGGACGACCTCGCGTCGATGACGCAGCTCGTATGGAATCGTCGGGCCCGCGTCGAAGCTGGCGGCTTCGGCGGCTTTCGCATCGAAGCGTTGCCCTGCGCTCGCATAGAGCATCAGCATGCCGCCGGGATGAAGCGCGCGTGCGGCGATATTGAACAGGCCGCGCGCATCGCCGACCGCTCGTGCCGTGACGAGATCGAAACGACCGGCGATTTCCTCGGCGCGCCCGGCGATCACTTGGACATTACGCAGACCCATTTCGATCGAGGCGTCCTCAAGGAAGCCTGCGCGTTTGCGGCGCGACTCGACGAGCGTCACATGCGCCTTGAGTGCGGCTGCGATTATCAAGCCGGGGAATCCGGCGCCGCTGCCGATATCGAGGATGCGCGTGTCGCGCTCGAAGGCGGGGCGCAGCCGAATCGCTTTTTGCTCGACGGCCAGCGCGATCGGGATCAGGCTGTCGAAGATGTGAAAGACGATCTCGGTGGGATCGCCGGGATTGGCGGTGAGGTTCGTCTTCGCTCCCCACTTGGCGAGCGTCGCGGCGAAGCGCTCGATGCGATCCAGGAAGGCCGGGTTGCGCGCGACGACGCCGATCCCAGGGATTGCCGGTGCGAACTCCTCGCGGACTTCGGCGGCGATCTCCTCGGGGCTGAGCCGGTGTTTTTTGGGAGGCGGTTTTTTATGCGGATGCTTCACGATTCGCACCGACGTTTCACGTGAAACATATTCTTGTAAACTATTGGAAATAAAAGATAATCACTGGTTTCGATGCGAATTGATTCGCGGGTGGCACCCGGAAACATAATCATCTAAGTGCTTGAAAATAAAAGAAAATCTTTGAATTGGGGCCGCCCGGAATTGCCCGGAATTGCCTTAACTAGTTGAAATTATTGAGGTTTTGGCTCCAATTGCACCGTGGATGCCCGCTCTCGAACCTCCGCCGATTTTGATTCTCCTGCTCATACTAGAAAGCCCAGCGCAATACCAGTGTCACGATGCGTGCCGCCGCTGGCTCCGATAGTAGTATTTCCAGTCTATTTGTATTATTCCGCTCACGAATCAAAGCGTCCGTCTGCGGACTCTCTGCCGCTATTTCGCCGCCAAAAGGAATAATGCCCATAATCGTTTGGGAAATTGGGTTCGTTTCGTAATTTTACTATTTTTTTCCCGGCGAGAGCGGATGCCACTTAATTCCTACCTATTAAAAGCCCGGCCCTATTATATCCGCCCCGCGCGATTTCGATAAGAGCCTGCCCTGAGCGATTCCCGAGCGGAGCACGGGAGAGTCGAATGGGCTGAACCGGTTCAGCCCCGCTCAAACACCTCCGCCCGTTAATCCCCTCGCCCCTCGGAGCCTGCCCTGAGTCTTGCCGAAGGGTCGCGCTTGGCGCGTACCCAATTACCCTCGCCAAGCTTGCTGGAGGGGGAACAGCGTCCTCGCTTGGGGTGAGGGCATTTTTACGGGAGAGGCGGCCGCCCTTATTCAGCCGAAGCCCGGAGCCTTTCGACGTTGCTCAGGATAAACTCCGCGAACGGGGCAGGCTGCCGGAGTCGAACGGGTCTCGCGCGCGAAGCGCGCTCTTAATCCCTCGCCCGTTCATTATACGGGAGAGGACGAGCGCGGCGCGATGCGTGCCCTTTTTTGCACGCATCGTGACGCGCAGGTGAGGGTGCAGAAATGCCGATGTCGCCTCTCCCCCTGTTTGTCATTCAGAGCGGATGCCTTCGGCTTCGCCGAAGGCCCGCGTGGAATCCCTAAAATTCTTCTTTGCCTTCACACCCCCACTCAACACAAGCCCGCCCCATCTGCTACGCTCGCATCCGTCCGATGCATCCGCTGGAGACCTACCTGCGCGATATTCTCGAAGCGCGCCATCCCGGCGTCGCCGAAACCACTCACTATCCGGCGCTTCGTGCGCTGTTAAATGAGATCGGCGGCAAGCTCAAGCCGAAGGTCCGATGCATCCTCCATCCCAAGGGGCTTGGCGCGGGACTGCCCGACGGCGGCCTCTTCACTCCCGATCAGTTGCGCAAGACGAACGGCGACGACGTTCCGCTCGATACGCCTCCGTCGCGCGGCGCGATCGAGGCTAAACCGGTTGCGGACGACGCGTTCGAGTTGGCGAAAGCGGCGCAAGTCAAAAAATATTTGGATCGCTACCGGCAGGTGCTGGCGACCAACTTCCGCGATTTCGTCCTCGTTGATCTGGACCGCGATGGGAAGCGCCGCATTCTCGAAAGCTACCGCCTGGCCTCGGACGAAGATGCGTTTTGGGCGGCTGCCGCCCATCCTCGCGCGGCGGCGGAGAATCAAGGGGAGCGCTTCGCCGACTTTCTCCGGCGCGCGATGCTCCATCCCGCCGATCTTGCCGATCCCAAGGATGTCGCGTGGTTCCTCGCTTCGTATGCCCGGGAGGCGCGCTGGCGCGTCGAGCATCATCAATTGCCCGCGCTGGCCGCCCTGCGCGAGGCGCTTGAGCAGGCGCTGGGCCTCAAGTTCGAAGGCGAAAAGGGCGACCATTTCTTCCGTTCGACGCTGGTGCAGACGCTCTTTTACGGCGTGTTTGCGGCGTGGGTGCTGTGGAGCAAGGAGCATCCGCCCTCGGAAAAGAAGGCGGAATTCGATTGGCGGCTTGCGGGATACCACCTGCGCGTTCCGATTGTGAGCGCACTGTTCGAGGAGATCGCCAAACCAAGCCGGCTCAAGGAATTGGGCGTCGATGAGGTCCTCGATTGGGCGGGGAACGTCCTAAACCGTGTGGATCGCGCCGGTTTCTTTACCGCATTCGAGGAACAGCACGCCGTCCAGTATTTTTACGAACCATTCCTCGAAGCCTACGATCCCGCGTTGCGCAAGGAGCTTGGCGTCTGGTACACGCCGCCGGAAGTCGTTTCCTACATGGTCGAGCGCGTCGATTCTGTACTTCGCTCAGAGCTTGAAATTTCCGACGGCCTGGCCGATTCGCGCGTGTTCGTCCTCGATCCGTGCTGCGGCACGGGAAGCTTCGTGGTCGAGGTATTGCGTCGAATCGAAAAGACGCTCCGCGAGAAGGGTTCCGATGCGCTCACCGCGAATCAGGTCAAGCGCGCCGCAATCGATCGGGTTTTCGGCTTCGAGATTATGCCGGCCCCGTACGTCGTTTCCCATTTGCAGCTCGGCATTGCGCTGGCGCAGATGGGTGCCCCCCTTACCAACGGCGCAAAGGAGCGGCCTGGAGTCTTTCTGACTAATGCCCTCACCGGATGGGAACCGCCGCAAGGCCCCAAGCAGCACATCATCGCGTTTCCACAATTGGAGGCGGAACGCGATGCGGCTGAAGAGGTCAAGCGCACCAAGCCGATTTTGGTGATCCTTGGCAATCCGCCTTACAACGGATTTGCCGGCGTGGCGGTGGAAGAAGAGCGCAGCCTGACCACCGCGTATCGAGAGACCAAACGCGCGGCCAAGCCGCAAGGTCAGGGGCTCAACGATCTTTACGTGCGGTTCTTCCGAATGGCCGAGCGGCGCATCGCGGAAATGACCGGCAAGGGGATAGTCTGCTTCATCTCCAATTACTCGTGGCTGGACGGCCTTTCCTTCACCGGGATGCGCGAGCGCTATCTTGAAGCGTTCGATACGATTCGGATCGATTGCTTAAACGGCGATAAATACAAGACCGGCAAACTTACGCCGGAGGGGAAGCCAGACCCAAGCATCTTTTCGACCGATTTCAACCGCGAGGGAATTCAGGTAGGGACGGCGATCGCGCTGCTTGCGCGCCGGGCGAAATCGAATGGAGCGGAATCGATCGCGTTCCGCGACCTGTGGGGCAAGTCGAAACTGACTCAACTCCGCGAGGAAGCGGAGAACCACTCCAGAGCATTCCGGCCTGGGAACGCCAATCTCCCGATTGGCGATGGGGCAGGCGGAGGACGCCAATCGGGAGATTGGCGTTCCCAGGGGTATCAGGAATTGCGCCCTGTTCTCGAACTTGGCCTTCCGTTCCGGCCAACGGCGGTCTCAACGGGGTATCTATCGTGGCCGCTTCTACCAGAGCTCTTTCCAACGTCTTTCCCCGGAGTCAAAACAAGCCGCGATGAGGTAGTAGTCGACATCAGCCGGATGTTTCTGACGAAGCGGATGAAACAGTATTTCGATCCTCGCCTAAGCGATGATGACGTTCGAAGCGTGATACCAGCCGCGATCACGGATGCTTCTAGGTTCAATGCGAAAGAGACGCGGCGATATCTCGTTCAACGCGGCTTCAAAGCGAACAACATCGTTCGCTACTCCTACCGGCCCTTTGATAATCGGTGGCTCTACTGGGAACCGGAAACAAAGCTGCTTGACGAAAAACGCTCCGAATATTTTCCCAACATATTTGAGGGAAACATCTGGTTGGCAGCCGCTCAGCAGAATCGGAAGAGTTTCGATCCGCCTGTGCTTAGCACCAACCTCTGCTCCCTTCATGTGATCGAACGAGGAGCAAATATGTTCCCGGCGTTCCTCCGTTTGGGAACGCACAATACCGACCAGCCGAATCTCTCAAAGCATTCGTCGAAATATCTTGCGGACCAGGCACTCGCCGACAAAGATGTGCCGGTCCTGTTCAACCATGCCGTCGCCATTTTGTACTCCAGCGCATACTCCGCGGCGAACGCTACTGCGCTACGGCAGAATTGGCCAAGGATTCCGCTACCGAATTCCAAAAACGCGCTAGTCCGATCCGCCGTGCTTGGCCACGAGATCGCGGCGCTGCTCGATACCGAAGCCGCCGTTCAGGGCGTTACCGGCGGCGCGGTCCGGCCTGAATTGAAAATCATCGCCGTCATTTCCAGAGAGGGCGGAAAGAACCTCGATCCCGGCAAAGGCCATCTCGCCGTGACGGCGGGATGGGGCCACGCGGGAGTGGAAGGCGCGGTAATGCCCGGAAAGGGGCGCGTCGTTGAACGCGATTATTCTGCGGATGAGCGCGCGGCGGTTGAGGCAGGCGCAAAGAAACTCGGCCTTTCGGCCAACGATGCTTACCGCCTCCTTGGCGAGCGCACCAACGATATTTTCCTGAACGAAATCGCGTACTGGAAAAACATCCCGGCGCGCGTGTGGGAATACACAATCGGCGGCTATCAGGTAATTAAGAAATGGCTGAGCTATCGCGAGCGCGATCTTCTGGGCCGCGATCTCAAGCCGGAAGAAATCGAGGAGGTCACGGCGATGGCGTGGCGGATCGCGGCGATAATCCTGATGGAGCCGGCGTTGGACGCCAATTACGAGGCGGTGAAGAAATCAACCTATAAGTGGCCGCAGGATAAGATTTAGGGATTCCACGGCAGCGCCCGCTTCGCGGGCGCATGCCTCTGAATGACAAGGAGGGGGTTGCGAGGGCGGGGAAGGTACGTTGCTGGTGGGCGTTACGTGCGCCCGCCTTCGGCGTGCGAGACCCATTCGACTCCGCTCAGGGTGACAAGGAAGGCGGGACAGGATCCGGGGTGCCTCGCGCGCGGCGGCCAACGAAATGACAGGGCCGCTCCTAATGAACCTCTCCCGGCGATCGGGAGAGGACGCGCGGCGCGCCCGTTGTTCTGTTTTTCTTGCAAGGGGTGTGACGCGCAGGTGAGGGACCTTAAACTTAAAGATGCTCTGCGATCCGTTCGAGCACGTTTTCCAAACCGTCCAACACCTCTTCATTCCAAAAGCGCAGCACCCGGTAGCCCCGATCCTCAAGACGTGCGGTGCGGCGTTGGTCGGCCCGCTCCGTCGCTTCTTCGCCATGCTGGCTGCCGTCGAGTTCGATAATCAGGCGCGCCTCAAGGCAGAAGAAATCGGCAATATAGGGCGGGATCGGATGCTGGCGGCGGAACTTCGCTCCCTTGAGTTGGCGGTTGCGCAACTGCGACCATAACTTAAGCTCGGCGTCGGTGCTCGCGGCGCGCAGCGCCCGCGCGCGATCGCGGTCGAGCGGAGGTGCGAGAGGAGCGGAATTTTTCATTGCGGTCCCTCACCCGCGCGTCATGGTGCTTGCAGAACCCTCACCCACCTCGCTCCGCCCGGCTTCCTCTCCCGCAAAAAAGCTGGAGAGGTGGGCAAGCGCCGCGCCGCGCGTCCTCTCCCGATAATAGGGAGAGGTTATTAGGAAAGGAATCGATCTAACCCTCCGCTCGGGACAGACTCTCGCGCGCCTTGGAGCTTGTCCTGAAGGGAAGGGCAAGCTCTCGCTCAGGGCGGTGGTATAGCGAGCGATCCTGCACTCCTACGCTGCGCTTCAGGACAGGCTCTCACTCGCCATCGGTTGAATCGCTTCGCGAGCGGATGGCACACGGAAGCTATCTGCGAAAACCGCCTTCCGCTTCCCTCACCCGAGCGCCCGTTCGCAGAACAACTTAAGTTCACGTTCGTGCCCTCGGTCTGGTTGTTATTCGCTAGTGCGATGTCCCGCAAATCTCTTCAAGGACAAAGAGCACGTTGCGGCCTCAGGTTCCCCCTTTCCCAAGGGAAAGGGGGTTCAGGGGGATAGGACGCGAACGCAGGTCCAAACGCTTCCCCGCGTGGCAAGAAAATAGCGCGAGAGCACGAGCTATTTTCGTGCCACGCGGGAATGGGGAGAAGTGGGTTCTTTCGCGCACGTCCTATCCCCCTCGCCCCCTTCCCTAAACGGGAAGGGGGAACATAGGGAGAGGTTACTAGGAAAGGAATCGACCTAACCCTCTAATGAGGGCGAGCTCAGAGGCGGGCGGTGGCGTAGCGAACGATCCTGCACCCTCACCCGCCGTCGGTCTTAACGCTTCGCGATAGGTCGGCGACCTCCCCCGTGAAAATAACGGGGGAGGGGAATTAGGCGCGGGGGCGGGCGGCGCGCAGATGCACCGCGACGAGCGTCACTGCCGCAGGCGTCACGCCCGGCATCCGCGCCGCCTGTCCAAGCGATCGCGGCCGCGCCGCCGAAAGCCGCTCGCGCACCTCCGTCGACAGCCCGCGGATGCTTTTATAGTCGAGCCATTCCGGAATTATCGTCTCTTCCAGCCGCTTGAAGCGCTCGACGGTCTCCGCCTGCCGGCGCACGTAGCCTTCGTACTTGATCTCGGTTTCAAGCTCGGCCGCTTCATCCAGGTTGAGCGCCCGCGATAGCCCGCCGATTTGCACGACGGTTTCGTATGATACTTCCGGCCGGCGCAGCAGCTCGATCGCGCGGACCGGATTGGCGATCGGCGTTGCGCCGCATTCCGCCAGCGCCGCATTAACGGCGTCGGTCGCCGGTACCGCCGACGCACACAGCCGCGCGATTTCATCGCGGACACGATCGGATTTTGCGCGCACCCGCGCGCCGGCCTCCGCGCCCAGCAGTCCGAGCCGCTCCCCGATCGGGGATAACCGCCTATCGGCATTATCTTCTCTTAGTAGCAAGCGGTATTCCGCGCGCGACGTGAACATCCGGTACGGCTCGCCGCCGATTCCGCGCGTAACCAGGTCGTCGATCATCACGCCGATATATGCCTCGTCGCGCCGCAGGACCATCGCCGGCTCGCCGCGAACGCCCAGCGCCGCATTGATTCCCGCAACGATCCCCTGCGCCGCGGCCTCCTCGTAGCCGGTGGTGCCGTTGATTTGGCCGGCGAAGAACAGCCCGCGCACGAGCTTGGTTTCCAGCGATGCGGCAAGCTGCGTCGGGTCGGAAAAGTCGTATTCGATCGCGTAGCCGGGCCGCATGATTTCGGCGCGCTCGAGTCCCTTGATCGATTGGACCATCGCGATCTGCACATCCAGCGGCAGGCTGGTCGAAAGGCCGTTTGGATAGACCTCGACCGTGTCGCGCCCTTCGGGCTCAAGGAAAATCTGATGGCGTTCTTTGTCGGCAAAGCGCATCACCTTGTCCTCGACCGACGGGCAATAGCGCGGGCCGCGGCTCTTGATGACGCCGGAGTACATCGGCGACCGGTCGATAGCGCCCCGAATCACCTCATGCGTTCGCTCGTTGGTATACGTGAGATGGCATGGGATCTGCGCGCGCTCGATTGCGGCGGTGCGGAATGAAAACGGCGGGGGCGGCTCGTCGCCCGGCTGAATTTCAAGCTCGGAATAATCGATCGTCCGGCCGTCAAGGCGCGGGCAGGTGCCCGTCTTGAGCCGCCCGATACGAAAGCCCAGCTCCGCCAGATGGGCAGACAGGCCCATCGCGGCGAAATCGCCGGCACGGCCGGCGGAATAGTTCTTGTCGCCGACATGGACCAGGCCCTTTAGAAAAGTCCCGGTCGTCAGCACAACGGCGGGCGCCTCGAATACCTCTCCGATTTGCGATTCGACGCCGCGCACGCGGCCATCCTCGACAATCAGCCGCTCGACGCTCGCCTGCCGGATTTGCAGGTTCGCCTGATGCTCCAGCGTGCGCTTGCTCTCCGCCCGATACGCCGCCTTGTCGGCCTGCGCGCGGCGGGCGCGGACGGCAGGGCCTTTGCGAGTGTTGAGAAAACGAAACTGGATTCCGGTCGCGTCGATTAGCTGCCCCATCGCGCCGCCCAGCGCGTCGATCTCGCGCACCAGATGGCCCTTGCCGATTCCGCCAATCGCGGGGTTGCAGGACATCTGGCCGATATGGTCGAGATTGAGCGTGAGCATCAGCGTGCGCGCGCCCATCTTGGCGGCGGCCAGCGAGGCCTCGATGCCGGCGTGGCCGGCGCCGACGACGATGACGTCATAGGGCATGATCCGGCGATTATTGCGCGGCGCATCGCGGTGCGCAAAGCGCCCGCGAATGGTCACGAGCAGGCGTCCCGAGGCCCTGCGAGGGAATTAATTCCCGAAACCCCTAACGGGTTTCGGACTTCCCGTCTCATTCAGAGCCGTTCGAAAACGGCGTTCCGCCATTTTCGGGAGAAACAGGCGGGAGGTGCGGAACGAGCCTGCCCTGAGCGAAGCCGAAGGGTGAGGGGCTCCGCAGAGATGGAATAATCGAAGCACCCTGAAGTGTTTAGCGTGGCATGTCACCGCGCTCGAGTTCGGCCATCAGGGCACGCGACTGCGGATCGTCCGGCGCCTGAGCGAGCGAGAGCGTGCACTCGTCGTGGGCTTCGCGATCGCGATGCAGCGCATGGAGCAGCAGAGCGATCCGATAGTGGGCGATTTGATCGACGGAAGGATTTGATAGCGCGCGCCGGTAGATCGCTAAGGCTTCATCGTAGCGATGCTCCGAGGACAGCACCATCCCGAGATCGAATATAGCGTTCGAATTCTCCGGATGCCGCTCCAGCAGGCTGCGCAGGATGCGCTCGGCGTGAGCATAGTCGCCATGACGGGCGCGGATATGCGCGTCAGCGATTGCCGCGGTTTCCGCGCCGCCGGGGAGCGCGCCGGCTAACGTGAGCGCCGCATAAGCCCCTTTTTCGTCGCCTGCCCCGTCTTCCGCGAGCGCCAGTTCGACATAGGCCTTGGGAGTTGGATGTTCGAGCTCATTGATCCATTCGGTCATCGCACGCGCGGCGGCGGATCGATCGCCGAGCCGGCTGTCCACATGCGCCAATTCATAAAAGCTCGCGGCGCGAGGATCAGGGGCGAGCGTGGCGGCCTCAAACTGATGGCGAGCGCCAAGCAAGTCGCCCTGTGTCTCGAGCGCCCTCCCGAGCGAGATATAGCGACTGGCTTTTTTTGGATACCTTGCAACTTTCCACGACCAATATGACACATCATCGTGCCAGATGGCCTGGACGGAATAGAGGATCGATGCGTAAGCAATCAAAATGGAGACGGCCCCAAGCGATACAAGCCAGGATTTAGACTTGCTACCGCGCCCGAACTGAACCGCAAGGTCGGCGCCCATCAGCAGAGGTCCAAACGACGGAAAATAGAGCCATCGATCGGTAACCGCAGCCGAGAGAAATGTCGGACCGAGCGAGACCAGAAACCAAACGGCGCAAAACAGATACAGGCGGCGGTGCGGATCGCGCCTGAGTAGACAGACGGCCGTGCCGCACAATACCGCAAGTCCGATGACTGATGGTATGAATCCCAGCCGCGCAACGGTGCCAACAAGCCTCCAATGACCCCCTGGGCCCGCCCGCCACGGCATCACAAGCAGAAGCGTATAGGCGGTCACCGTCCTTGAGATCATCTGAGATGCTGCCCATGTCGCGGAATCGACAGTTGGCATACCGTCCACTGGAATTTGCAGATGGATTATCCATGCCAGCAGCATTAGATAGGCGGCCACCGCAGCCGCATAAGGCCACGAGGCAAGCAGGGCCGCGCGCACGCGTTGCAAAATCATCGGCTCTCGCAAATTCCATCCTTCCGCGAAAATGAAGGCGTGGGCAGCGACCAACAACGGAAACGTCGCGGCTGGTTCATATGCCAGCAGGGCGCCGCCGAACAATCCGAGCGACCCAAGGCGCCAGCGCAGGCGCTGGAAGCCGATCGCTCCGTTACCGGGGAGCGACCTCAGGTAGAATATGAATGCGGCGAATTCGAATGCGGCGCAAATCAGCACTTCATTATCTGTGGCGTATGCGACCGTCTCGGCGTGGACCGGGATGAACGCGAACAATGCCGCAGCCAGCAAACCTGCCACCGGGCTGCCGGACAAAAGGTATGCCGTGCGAAAGACCAGCCATACCACGACCAAATAAAGCGCCAGCATCGTCGCGTGGTACCCCGCTGGATTAAGCCCGAACAGATGAAAGTCGAGTGCGTTCCAGACATTCTTCAGCGGCCGGTAGCTTGCAGATTGGGGCAGATGACTGGGATCAATAAACCAGTGGAAATCGTGAACTAGCGATTGCCACATGAACGACCAGTCTCCGATGTATCGGTTGTAAACGATCTCCGACCAATCGTCGTAAAGAAACCCGTTTCCAAAGGATCGGCTATATACGAGCGTAGTAGCGGCGAGGGTAGCCGCCATTCCAATTCCGATTCGAGCATCGCCGCCGCCCAAGCGCGCCAGGAGCAACTGGAGGCGGGTTCGCCACAACGGCGGATTGGCTAGTCGGCCGAACCACCGAGACTCTAATTCATCACGGTCGAATCGTCCAAACGACCGGCTTTCGCCGGCCAACATTATTTCATCGCATTGCGTCACAGTGGCAAAACCACCACATCAGGCGGGCACGTTGAGAGCGATTGGCATGTGCCACTGCTTATTCCGAATAGAAATCGCCATGATTTTTCAATTGGCAAGAGCACGCAGGATCACGCAGCAAAGAGCGACGACGCCGGAAATAAATGCAATTGCCCCCATCTGCTTCATCCGCGCCTCAAGCGCCGGATGCATCAGGCTGTTCACCATCCACATGGTTTCTTTCGAAACTTCGTCAGCCAGCCAATCGAGGCTCCCGGATTGCGCCTCTCCCTTCAAGATCCAAAACCGATGAAACAAAGTACGGCGCGTGGCTATCACCGGAGCATTGCGAACGGAGAAATTAGACAAATGATCGACCCGGTAGAAAAAACGCAAGAATAAAATCCGCCCGATCCGATGCCATACCTCGTGAGGTTCGGAAATGATCACGAGCTTGGAAATCTTGAGGGCATCCGAAAGAACCTGGTGCGGTTGCAGCATGTACCGGATCGAATCGCAGAACAGCACCGCGTCGAACGGCGGGTGGTCGCTCAAGCCGGACAAGTCCTTCTGCAGTACCTCCGCGCGCTCAACCCGCTTGCGAGCTTTGGCGACCATGCTGATATCCAAATCCAGCCCGCAAGCTTCATATCCATCGCGTTCCAGCGCCTGCAGAAGGCTTCCATCGCCACAGCCCACGTCGCATATCGTTGCACCGGGCTTCACTAATTCGCCGATCAGGGCACGCAACTTCCGATCGCGCAAAGAAAAGGCCCGGTCCACGAATCCTTCCATTAAAGGCATCCGTAATCGCGGCTCCCCGACGAGAAGGCCTGGTGACAATGGACCGGTTTTACCGCGAGTGCGCGAAGCTCGAATCAAGCTCCGCACGGAAAACGCCACATATATTGGTATAGCGATCGCCACCAATCTGATTATGTATCTCAAAATCTCGGGGTACATTGCTCCCACGACGCAATGGTGAACCCGGCCCGGATGACCCAGGTTACCCTCCAAGCAAATACTGCTAGCTGTTGCTTCAATAGCACATATACGCCTATTTGTCACTACCATAGCGAAACGTGCAGGACGGTGTTCAGTAGTGATATCACGCAGTTTCTTTAACCGTTTTCAGCGCTGCCATCCCGCGTGGATCACGATTCATGCCGATTGCGGTCGTAGCGAGAATCGCGGCCATTGCACGCACTCTCGCGCCGACGAGGCGGAAATGCCACTAAAACCTCAACAAAGTTTCAGACTTCCGGTCTAGGTGAGAAAGGATGACCGAAGGGTCGTTGGAGTTTCGGAGGTGCGATTACGAAGGCCGTTTTCCCGGCACGTAGCCGAATTCGTCGAACAATTCAGACCATCGAGCATTCACCAGAGGGCTCCAGTCCGCGGTCGATTGCGCCGTACGGCGTGAATTTTGCGCCATGTATGCGCTC
Source organism: Binataceae bacterium (SeqCode) (assembly GCA_035524375.1). GTDB lineage: Bacteria > Desulfobacterota > Binatia > Binatales > Binataceae > Binatus. Next base: position 130,004 of record DATKOZ010000009.1, read on the forward strand.
ACCTTCGGCAACATAGCGGACGGATCGCCAAACCCCAGCCGTTCATACAAATGCGAAATGACGCCACACGGGTCGGCAACCAGATCCTCGTAGCGAATCGTCGCGACCCGATTTGCCGGCAACTTCAGCATCGAGTTTTTCAGCTTACGTTCCATCGCGAGCCGGGTTTCCAATATCCGCTCGATCAGCATGTCCTGGTGAGGTGGCGGTGTCAGCGCGTAGCGCTGCCACATGCTCTGCCAGAGCCCCAGCGTCGAGGCAAAAACCGCACACGGCTCGCGCACCAGCCGAATGAACATCGCGCCCGGAAACAGCGTGCTGAGTGTTGGTACTCGAAACGAGTTGGTTGGAGATTTGACCAACAGCCGCTTTTCGGGTCCCTGGATGAAGGTGGTCGCTTTCAGAATCCATGTCATCGCATCGCTCCAACTCTGCGCCTGCGCGGGCTCGAAAAGCCCGGGATCGCTCAAGGCTTCCAATCGATGAATCGCGGAGGGAAACATGAACGCTTCATACGGCGATGTTGCACCCATGCACAGCAGGGCGAACTCCTCCTCCTGCGGCGAGGAAGCCGAAACCGTGATGTCGCCGGTTGGACGGGTGACCCGTTCCGCGGAGGGTGCGCCGTAGCGCGTGAGCAGAAAATGATGCGGGTTGAAACAAGCGTAGGTGCTAGGAGCTACGAAGGCGTCGTCGAGCGCAAGCAACTCGTGCAGCAGTGTTGTTCCGCTGCGCCAATGTCCGACCAGAAAGAGCGGCGGCCTAAGCTCGAGGCGGTTGAGGGTTGGCAGGTACAACCGATTCTGAAGCGTCGCCAGCGCGGAGAATATGCCGCCCGCCAAGTAGAAGCGCGCCTCTAGCGCGCCGCCAATCGGCTCGCGATTGCGGCCGCGGATCCTGCGCCATGCGGCGAGACTCAGGTTGAAAGCCGGCCGTGACCAGGCTCCTGAGCTCATGCAGGAGAAACCGGCAGCGCATCGGCGATGATCATTTTGAGTTCCCGCCACCGAGCGTGGCCATCAGGGCTTGCGCCTTGGAATCATTGGGCGCCTGAGCCAGCGCCAGTGCGCATTCGTCGCGAGCCTCGCGATCGCGGCCCAGCTGATGCAACAAGCGCGCAATCTGATAATGGATCGTCGGCGCGGTTGAAAGGCCGGATGCCGCCTGCCGGTAGGCAGCGATTGCTTCGTCATAACGATGCTCGGAGGCCAGCACCATGCCGAGGTCGAGCGTCGCGTCGCGGTTGTTGGGCTGTTCCCGAATCACTTCGCGAAGCACTTTCTCCGCATCCAGAAAATCGCCCTGCCGGAAGCGGGTTTGCGCGCGATTCAGCGCGAACTGGTTCTTCAGTTCCGCGTCGACGGTCGTCGCTTCGGATGGGGAAGGGCAAACCGGCGGTCCGCAACCAAGCTGATCGCAAAATCGCCGCCTGATATCGCCGATCAGGCCCATTTCGTCCGCGAGAGACGCGGCTTCTGACGTGTTGCGGGATTGCTCCGGATCGCGCGAGATATCAAACAAGTCATTCCTTCCGGAAGGAAGATACATCACCAGATGATAGGGTCCGGAATTCGCGGCGATTGTTCCGATGCGGGGCCGGCTGAATGCGCTGGATTGAGCGAGATACATCGAGTAGCTGGGTTCCTGCTGGGATGCTGCCGGCGTGGTATCCATTAGCGGGTGACCTTCCATCCACGATGGCGCCGCAATTCCAAGAGCGGCAAGAATTGTGGGGGCAACATCGGAAAGGTCGGCGTTTTTGGTTTCGGTGTATGCGCGGTCTTGGCCCGGCAGCGAAATCAGAAGCGGGATATGGGTTTCTGGATAATGCAGGTCTGGCGATCCGTGGCTCCAAAAGTTGTCGGAAAAATTTTCGCCATGATCGGCGGTCACCACCAGGATGGTGTTCGCGTTGCGATGGTCAGCGGCCATCCAGGCAAGAAACTGTCCCAGTGCATCGTCGCACTCGGCCACTTCCTCATCATAGCGCAGTCTCAGCACGTCGGCGCCGTGTTGCCACGTGGCCGGATTGCTCATCGCGGGGGGTAGCCCGTCGGGGGGAAAGTCCGCCTCGGGGCCGGTAAGAAACCGGCCCCGAAAAGACGCATCTGTCACATAGGGAAAATGCGGGGGATACAGGTGAACCCACAGGAAGTAGGGCTCGGGTGCACCCCTGATAAAATCCTCGGCAGAGGAAAAAACCGCGCGCGGGTCGACAATATGTAGATTGAATCCGCTGAAACGCATGCCGATTCTCACTACTGTCCTTGTTAGTAACTCACTAAGTCTGGCGCGGGTGGCCCACTCAAACAGCAGGCTATGCCGCACCTGAAGTAAAAAGACTTCCGGGGAAAACCAAAAGGCCGTTGGGGGCCACGGCAATATCGAAAAGGAATCATCAAGCTGCAAAACCAGAGGATGAGCCACCGGATTGGTGACGATTGCCGCCGTAGTGTATCCGTGCTCGCGCAGTATCCAGGCAATGTTTCGCTCGCGGTGCTCGGGAGGGATATGCCAATTAATCCCGAGCACCCGCGTGGTCAGCGGGTACTGGCCGGTCAACAGCGAGGCAACCGCTGGCGTCGTATGGTCGGCCGTCGAGACAAAATTGACGAAGTTATAGCTGCGCCGAGCTAGATCCTTGAATTGTGGCGTGGTTGGCAGACGGTATCCATAGAGCGACATATCCTGAGCCGCCAACGCGTCGAAGCTGATGATCACCACGTTAGGCTTGTCCGTGCGATTGGTTGGCGGTTGCCGCGCGTTCGGCATCGAATCAAAGCTGCGCCAGCCAAAACCTCCCGTCAGCACGACAACCAAGAGCAATGGACAGGCCGCCGCAAGCACAATCTGCGATGACTGGTTGAGGCGATTGACGAGTTCAACAGCATGCCGCCAGCCCAAGAACAGAATTAGCCCGATTACCGCAACGGCCGGCAAGTAGCTCAGCGGTGCGCTCGCCCCAGCACCGATTGTGCTGCTAACGGGTGTTGCCAGTGCGCTGAAACATGAAATTATGCTCGTGAAGGCGAGTATCCCCGCGCAATTCGCATCGGCCCGCTCGCCCCACAGTTTGAGCGCACGGCCGAAATGAAGAAGCAGCGCAAGGACTGCCGCACCGACAGCTTCGAGCAAGAGGACCGCCGAAATTTCCAGCGCCAGTTCTGCGACTGCCTCCCATTTGGTCAGGTAGTAGGACCAAGGAAGCAATTGGCTGGCGTATATTGGCGTCAGGAAAAGGACCGTTAACACACCAACGCTGCGAAACAACAGCCACCATCGGCGAGCCACGGTCTACTTCCTGACTTTGTCCGTGGCGCCGGATGGGTCGCTTCCCTTCCATCGGTCGCGGACGGATTTGATTAACCGGCGTATTTCTTTGCGGCAATAGAAAATAAACGAAAGAAAAATCGCCATGAGCGGAGCCAATGTTTGCGCGATAAATCCGCCCGCATTCGGGTCGATATAAGCCCAGCATTCGCCGTGCCACGACAGTACGAGGAAGATCGCCGCAGCGACGGTAACAATCGGAGACCAACCGCGCACGAAGCGAGGCGCATCGCTCGAACCGCCGGATGCCTGTCCCGGAGCGGGTGTGGATGGATTTCCGCGTATCGTCATCAACTTGCCTTATTCACGGCCGCATCCCCACATGGGTGCAGGCGGCAACCATGCTCTGGATATTAACGGGGATTTCCGTGCCTGCGCCTGCAATCGTAATTAATCTAGCATAAATCTGCCAACACAAGGTAAATGGGGGCTTTTTTCCACCCAATCGACGATGATCTGAATGACGCCGCGAGGCCGCCGGCGGTGATCATTTTATTTCCGCGCCACCAATCGCGGACATCAAGGCCTGCACTCTGGCGTCGTTGGGTGCTTGTGCGAGTGCTGCCCTGCACTCCTCGCGCGCTTCTGCATTTCGGCCCATCTGATGGAGCAGCAAGGCGATTTTGTAGTGAATATCCGGCGCGTAGGATAGGCGCGCCACTGCGCGCCGGTAGACCGCCAATGCCTCGTCTCTACGATTATCCGCCACCAGTACCGTTCCGAGGTCGAGCAGCGCCTGCTTGTTGTCTGGATGGCGGCGGAGCAGTTCACGCAAGATTCCCTCGCAACGCCTGTGGTCGCCGTGGCGTAAACGAATCTGGACGTCCGCCAGCGCGGTGACCTCGGCGCTGCCTGGGAGCGCCGCCGCCTGCATCAGCGCTGCTTTCGCGCCGTCAGAATCCCCCGCGGCGTCGTCCGCCAACGCCAACTCAATGCAATTATCGGGAGTTGGTTGCTTGAGCCGCTTGAACCAATCGGTCATAGCGCGCGCTGCGGCAGCATTGTCGCCCAATCGCTGATCGACATGTGCCAGATAATGGACTTGCTCTGCATCCGGATTCGCACTGAGCGAAATGCTTTCCTCATATTGACGGCGCGCTGCCGCCAAGTCGCCGCGAGCTTCGAGCGCGCTTGCCAGTGACGAATGGAATGCCGCGACTTTTGGATAGGCCTCGACAAGAGCTGACGTTGCCGAGGCGTCGTCGTACCAGTAGGATTGCATAGAAAAGAGGACCGAAGCGTAAGTGACTATTATCACGACTATCACGGCCCCGACCACTTTTGCCCTCGCCCTGCTTTCTCTCCCGGAAAATACCGCGACATCCGCAATCAGCAAACAAAATCCAAACGAGGGTAGGTAAGCCCATCGATCCGCAGCCGTATAAGCACCCATCAGGACACCAACTGCAGTCGGAACCCATATGGTGCAAAAGAGTCGGAGGCGACGATGTGGATGGGGCCAGAGTGAAAAGCTAAGTATGCCCAACGCTGCTGCGATTCCCGCAATCAGTAGGCTGAAGTCTGACTGTCCCGAATTCCACATGCCATCCGCCATCGGATGTGCCGGTCCAGCCAACCATGGCACCACCAGCAGCATAGTATACATTGCGATTAGAGCAAGAATCCTTTGGCCGACGATTCCGACTGTCGTCCAGAGACTGCCAACGGCGTTTGTCATCAGCGGGCGGCCAGAATTCGCCGAATTGACGATCTGAGGCGGCGCATAAATTGTCCAGCCTCGGAACTGCGGATGGATGAAGAAACCGAACACCCAAAACCGAAGTCCAAAGTATGCGGCGAGCACGACCGCGTAAGGCCAGGTTGCAACCAGGACCGCGTGAATGCGCCGCAAAAGCGGCACTTGGCGATCATTGTCACTTTTCCCAATTATGAACGCATGGACCGCGATCAGCAGCGGAAACATGACCGCAGGCTCATACGATAACAACGCGCCGCCGAAATTGCCGAGCGATAGGATTCGCCAGCGGAGGCCATGACGTTCCGCCGACCCGTAGGTACTCAGCCATCGCAGGTAAAACTCAAACGCCGTAAGTTCGAATAGAGCGCAGAGCAGAACCTCTATAGACGTGGGCCACGATACCACTTCGGCGTGCACTGGCATTAGAGCGAACAGCGCAGCAGATAATAGCGCCGTTGAGCGATCAGCGGTCAATTGCGCTGCAACGCGAAAAACCAGCCACACCATAATCAGATGGAGCCCAATCAAAGTAGCATGATAGCCGCACGGATCGGTCCCGAAGAGGTGGAAGTTGAGCGCGTTCCAGATGTTCTTCAGCGGCCGATAGTGCGCGCTTTGAGGTAAATGAGCAGGATCTACATACCAAGCTCTGTCGCGGACCATCGACTTCCAGATGAATGACCAGTCCCGGATGTACGGATTGTTGGCGATATCTGGCCAATCATCGCCGACAAATTTGTTGCCCAGCGAGCGGCTGTACAAGACCGCGGTGGCCGCCAGGATCGCCGCGAGCCACGTGCCGCTTTGGGCGTCGCCTTTTCCCAGCCTGGTCAAAAACGGCTGAAATCGCGCCAGCCATGGGGGTGGAGCGGATTCGCCGCCTAACCACCAAGACACTTTTGCATCGCGGTTGGGCCCATCGGCGGTGAAGTTTCTATTATCCGCCATCTCAGTGAACTCCACCGCCGCGGTCGATTGCGGCCATCAATGCCTTGGCCTTGGGATCGCCCGGCGCCTGCGCAAGCGCAATTGCACATTCATCATGCGCTTCGCGCTCACGGCCCATCTGATGGAGCGTCATGGCAATCCGGTAATGAATCCCAGGTGACGTGGACAGGCCGGACGCAGCCCGCCTGTAAATCGCCAATGCCTCGTCATAGCGATGCTGGGCAAACAGCACCATCCCGAGGTCGAGCTGCGCCTGCTGGTTGTCCGGATGGCGGCGGAGCAATTCGCGCAAGATCTCTTCGGGCCGTTTGCTGTCACCGTGACGAAACCGGATTTGCGCGTCGGCCAGTGCTGTGATTTCCGCACTGCCCGGCAGCGCCGCCGCCTTTGCCAGCGCCGCTTGAGCGCTGTGCGCGTCGCCGGCCGCGTCGTCGGCAATCGCCAGATCGATATATGCGCTGGCATCCGGATGATCGAGCCGCTTGACCCATTGCGCCATCGCGCGCTCGGCCGCGGCATGGTCGCCAAGCTGCACTTCCAACCGCGCTAGCTCACGGTAGAGAGCCGGATCGGCATTGGGCAAGGCCGCAGCTGTGTCGAACTCACGGCGCGCGCCGGTTATGTCGCCATGGTCTTCAAGCGCGAGGCCCCGCCGGTAGTGCAGATCGGACTGCAGGGGACTCTCTTCAATATAGCGCGAGTAAAACGTTGCATTATTCTTCCAGTAGCGTTGCAGAGAAAAGAGTATCCCGGCGTAAGCGGCCAACACAGCAACCGCCGCGATCTTAACGACTGTCGCCTTTACCGCGCTTCCACGCGCGAAGTCGACTGCGACACTGGCGGCCAGCACGCAAAATCCGGCCGCCGGAAGATAAATGTAATGAGTCTCCAAGTGGCAGCAAATCGCCACCATCATGAGCGGAATCGGAATCCATGCCGCGCAAAATAGCCACAGGCAATAACGTGAATGATATTTAATCAAGAAATAGTATATGACGATTATCGCCGCTGCAGAGGCCGCTGCCAGTCCCGCTTTTAACAGCATGAACGTCTGGATCGCGTTCGGCGGGATCGGCCAGATGAAGTTTACCGGTGAAGGCAGCCAAGGCATTATCAACAGAATTAGGCTTCCAGCCACTAATCCCGGAAACCTCGAAGTGACTATGCCGAACCAAATTGGGGTTCCGCTGTCAATGCGAAGCGGGCTGCCGCGGGACAGGTAGCCGAGTACGAATGATCGGAGCGCCAAACCGCCGGCCACTTCTATCGCGTAGGGCCATACTGCGGAAAATGTGCGGCGCAATCCATTCTTAAAGCCAGCAACACTAGTATCGTCCCAATCCGAACCCAACAAAAAAGCGTGAGCTGCGATCAAAAGCGGAAACGTAATGGCCCCTTCGTACGTCAGCAGTGCGGCGGCATAAAACGCGAGTGAGACGGCAAGCGAGTGGCGGGGCCGATCCTTCGCCACCGATTCTCCTTGATAGCGCAGATACGATTCGAATGCGGCCAACTGAAACGCCGCGCTAATTGGCGACGCGACGGCATAGACCACCGCCTCCGCATTCACCGGCATCAATGCGAACAGTGCTGCAGCCAGCAACCCTGTTGGACGATCGGCGCCAAGGAGCCACGCGATCCGAAACACCAGCCACACGCACAGCAGATGCAGTGCAATTTTCGCCGCTAGCCACCCGGCCGGATGAAGTCCAAACAAATGGAAATTGAGCGCCACCCAAATTCCCGACATTGGGCGATAAAACGAATTTTGCGACGGATGTACCGGATCGATCAGCCAACCTTCATCGTGAAACAGCGACTTCCATAGATACAGCCAGTCTCCAATGAATTTGCTCTGCACTGTAAAGCGTAAGTCACCAACAAATTCATTTCCGAGCGAGCGGCAATATACCAGCGCGGTGAAGATCAGTATCGCCGCCAGCCAACCGCCCACCTGTGCATCGCCCGCGCCAAAGCGCGTGAGGAGCGAGCGAAGCCGGCTGGACGGCGCCTCCGGCCGTCGGGGAACGGCGGCGATTTCGAGGCTTTCAGCGGCCATGGGTATCCAGCTTAGCGCTCCACCAAATGGGGACAATACCTTGCCAATGCAGGTAGTTTCGCGGTATTAGTGTGGTTAAACTGCGGTAGGATACGCACGATATGACAACTAGCCAACCCGGGCTGCCCGAGAAGCCCTCCCGCCGCGAAAAGCGCGCTGAAATCCGCGCCGATTTGATTGCGAACTTTCCGCGCTGGTATAACCCGGCTCTGCATCTTGCGACGCTGTGTTTAGTTACTGTCGCGATGCTGTTGGTCGCTGTTGGCGGGCTAAGAAACCTACGCGGATGGGAGCTGCTCGCAATTCCGGCCACGTGGCTAATTTTCAATCCGATCGAATGGACCATTCACCACGATTTAGACATCGGACAGCGCTGGTTCTTCCTGAAGCGAGCTGTCTACGATCACCATACTCCGGAGCATCACATCGTTTTCGCCGACGATGATATGTCGATACAGGACCAGCGTGAAATCGGATTGATTCTGACCAAGTCCTACGGCTTGTTCTTATTTTATCTGGTTGTGGTAGCGCCGCCGTCGGCGTTCATCTGGATTCTGGGACTTCATAACCCAGCTCTGCTCTATTTCGCGACCATGACTCTTTGCGTCATGAGTTACGAATTGTTGCATCTGGCCTCCCATCTTCCGGAAACTAGCTGGTTAGCGCGGACGGAATTGATCCAGTTCGTCAAGCGCAATCATACTATTCATCACGATCCGCGCCTGAAGCTGGGCTGTAATTTCAACACACTTTTCCCGTTGACCGATTGGCTTTTAGGAACTTATATCGCGGATCCTACACAGGCGCTCGCCGCGCGGCAGGATCGGCTCGCTCGCCAGCCGTGACACTGCCGGCTAGGTTGGCGGACCGCGCGCGATGAACAAACAGGCCGGTTAGCGGCCATTAGTGAACGCGGGTCCCGTTCGATCACTGGCGGGATCCCGCCCAGCCGTCCCTGCCGGAGCTCCGAAACAGCCAAAATGGAAATCCTCGCCGAGAACCGCCACCTGCCGGAGTTGAGCGATCCGCGCGGAGTGCGCGCCGCTTCGCTATATCTGGCGGTTTCACTTTTCGTATTCGGGCGGCCCTTGGCCGGCCATTTTCGCGACTCATTCATAGGCACGGGCCCAAGTCCCGTCGGCCTGATGATGTTTATGACTTGGTGGCCGTATGCGCTGATGCACCGGCTGAACCCGTTTTATTCGGACTTCATGTGGGCCCCCGTCGGCATCAACATGACCTGGGTAACTTCGCTGCCGCTGCCCGCCTTGGTGATGTGGCCGATTGCCGCCGCGTTTGGACCGATCGCCGCCTATAACATCATCAGTTTGCTCTCTCCGCCATTGGCGGCGTGGGCGGCATTTTTGTTGTGCCGCCATCTCTCAAGATCCTGGTGGCCATCGCTTTTGGGTGGGTATCTGTTTGGCTTCTCGGCCTACATGCTCAGCGAGGAGATAAGCGGCGATCGGCATCTGACTCTGGCCTTTCCGGTGCCGCTTGCGATCCTGACGGCGGTTCGGGCAATTACCGAACCAAAGGATCCTGCAATCGGCCGCCTTATATTATCGTTTGCGGCGTTGTTCGTCGTTGAATTCCTGATTTCAACCGAAATTTTCGCAACGATGGCCCTGTTCGGAGCAAGCGCGCTGTTCGTCGGCTGGTTGTTCGCGCCTCCTCAAACAGCACAGCGAATCGTCACGGTCATCATTGCAATAGCGTGGGCATCACTGCTCGCAGTAGTTATACTTAGTCCATATATATATTGGCTATTCGCCCTTGGCGTGCCCCCTGGCGAGGTATGGCAGGGGGCGACCGACCTATTCTCCGGCGATCCGGTTCGATTTGCGATCCCGGCGATCGATAACGCGATTGGCTCGCTTGCCCCATTCCGCAATCTTGCGGAGCGGTTCTTTACCGGCGGGATGGAGACCAATTCATGGTATATCGGCGTGCCGATGCTAGCGATCCTGGCTGCTTATGGATGGCGCCAGTGGCGATCGCGATTGGGTGGAACTCTGCTAATCCTGTTCGTGTTTGTCTCACTGTCGGCGCTCGGGCGACGGCCATACGTCTTTGGCTTTCGTCCATATTCGCTTGTTGGTGAAATTATCTATTCACTGCCATTGCTCAACAAGGCGCTCCCCAGCCGCTTCATGATGTACAGTTTTCTCATTCTCGCAGTCATAGTCTCGCTATGGTTCGCCACGAACCGGCTCGGTTCGGCTGCAAACGCAGTACTGGCCGCGGTCGTGATCGGGGCTGCCTTGCCGAACCCTTTATATCCATGGTCGCAGCCGGCCAGGTCACCGGCCTTTTTCTCGGATGGAACTTACCGGGAATATTTAAATCCCGGCGAGAACGTTCTGATCTTGCCATTTGGCCATCGCGGACAGAGCGATCTCTGGCTGGCCGAATCCGGCATGTATTTTCGATTGGTCGGGGGATGGGTAGGGCCGTATCCCGCGGAATTTTTGGGTTGGCCGGTGCTGTTGGCGTTTACTGATTCAGCCTACCTGCCCGATGCAAACACTCAGCTTGGCGCTTTCCTGGCGCATTTTAAGGTTGCTGCCGCGGTGGTGGCCGATTCCGATCCGGAGGCAGCCGTATGGCGCGAGTGTTTCGCGAATTTCTCAAGCGCAAACACCCACATCGGCGGGGTTACGGTCTTCCGTATTCGTTCTACTTCGCTGGACCCTTACCGCAATGCGACGAAACTGCAAATGCGCCAGCAAGCAGCCATCAGCGCCGTCGACAGCCTGGTCGTAGCCGCAGGAAATTGGCTCCTAAGTGGCGGTAGCCTGGCTCAACTTACGCCACCGGCCGCGCTTCAACGCGGCTTCCTGAAGGAATCCTGGTGCCTGGGTCCCAAGATTCCATTTCTAGCAAACAGGAATTACAAACCGCTGGACGAGGCGGCAGACATACATAGTCATTCGTTCTGCGGCACCGGACTCGGTATGACTCCGGACGGACGCCTGATGGTCGGCCTGTTCGGCTCATATGCCGATCTGAAACCTGCGATCGATCGCTATCGGGCCGCCGCCCAGCACATATATTTCCCGTTTCCGCGCGACTTGCTATCGCCTGGCGCTCCAGCGCCCGCTGCCGACAAGTGGGCTTTGATGGTGATGGAATTCGACCCGGATCGCGTCCGTACGATTGCCACAAACTCGAAGCAGGCGAAGCCGTAAGCATAGTGTGTGGACTAATTCAGGCGCCCCGTGTTCTTAGCCGCCGCGTTGAACACGACCACACCCGGGAGTAAGCTCCTCAATGGCATCACATCCGAGCATGGAACGTTCAGCCGAGAACTACTGCTTGTCACAATCACGTGACCGGCGTGGTCTCCTGGCATTCACAATATACACGATACTTTCGATCCTGATCTTCGGCAGCTCGCTCTGGGGCCGCTTTGGCGATGCGCATATCGGCACGCCGGCCACGCCGGGTGGTTTGATGTTGGCATTGGTTTGGTGGCCATACGCACTTGTTCATCGATTGAACCCGTTCTACGCCTACTTTCTTTGGGCACCGGTCGGGATAAACCTCGCGTGGGTCACCGCCATGCCGTTACCTTCGCTTCTAATTTGGCCGGCAACTGCCGCGTTCGGGCCCATCGTCTCCTATAATTTGCTAAGTTTGCTATCTCCCGCGCTGGCGGGATGGGGCGGATTTTTGCTCTGCCGTTATATATCGAAATCATGGTGGCCGTCGCTTCTGGGTGGATACATTTTCGGCTTTTCCGCCTACATGATGAACGAAGAGAGCAGCGGAGATCGCCATCTAACGCTGGTTTTCCTGGTACCGATCCTCGGACTGATAGTCAGCCGTGCGATCTTTGAAGTGCGAAGCCGGTCCAATATCAAGCTGATTTGTTTGCTGGCGGCGATTCTTGCGGCGGAATTTTTAATTTCCAACGAAGTGTTTGCAACTATGACCTGGTTCGGCGCGATAGCGCTTGCGACCGGCTGGCTGGTTGCGAGTCCGGAGATTGCGCGGAGAATAGTCAACGTTGGCTGTTTGACATTCTGCGCATATCTGCTGGCGGCGATGATAGTCAGCCCAAATCTCTACTGGCTATTTGCTTTCGGTTTTCCGCATGGCGAAATTCTACCGGGGCTGGCCCAAAACGCCTCCGCCGATCTCCTGAACCTCGTGGCCCCCCCCGGTTCGAGCGTACTTGGCCGAATTCCGCCATTCCGCGATCTTTGGGCGTATGCGTCACCGCCTGGCATCAACACAAATCCGTCTTACATTGGCCTGCCATCGTTGGCTATCGCGGCGGTTTACCTGCTACGCAATTGGCGCTCGCGGCTCGGAAAATTCCTTATCTTGTCATTCACCATTGTCATCTTATTCGCATTGGGCCCGCGTCTTCATATCCACGGTACGGTGCTCTTTCCGCTCCCTGCAGGAACCTTGCTGTCTCTGCCGTTAATCGATAAAGCGCTGCCGGGCCGGTTCACGATGTATGGTTCACTATTTCTTGGAATTATCGCATCGCTCTGGTTTTCAACCAACCGTCTTCGGCCGATGGCAAATACCGCGGTGGCCGCCGTGATCGTCCTCTCGACGCTGCCGAGTCCCTCATTCGGATGGGCGTATCCGATTAACACCCCCGCGTTTTTCGCCACCGGAATGTATCGCAGCTACCTAAAACCGGGTGAGAATGTCCTGGTGCTGCCGTTTGGCGCCCTTAGCAATTGTATGCTCTGGCTGGCGCAGACAGGATTGTATTTCCGAATGGTCGGCGGATGGACCGGGTTGTGTCCGGTAGAGTTCAGCAATTGGCCAGCGCTTCAGGCATTCTCCTGGCCGACATTTTTGCCTGACGCGACCGACCAATTCGGCGCGTTTATGGCGCATTTTCAGGTCGACGCCACCGTGGTGGCAGGCGGCGGCCCGGATGCGGAATCCTGGGACCGGATCTTTTCCAAATTCGCGAGCGCAAAGTATGATGCCGGTGGCGTAACGGTTTACCGCATCCTGCCTTCCAAGCTGGAGCCCTACCGCCAGGCCACCAAAATTGAAATGCGGCAGCGGGCTGCTTCAGGCGCGATCGACGCTCTCCTGCTCGCCGGTGACCAATGGCTTTCCGCAGGCCACAACCTTAAGCAATTCGAGCCGGCAGCGGGGCTTAGGGCAGGTTATCTCAAAGACTCATGGTGCGTCGGTCCCACCCGAGACCTGTTTTCCGGACAGTATCCGAAGTCCGTGGATTCGATGCATTATTGGTTCTCCGTGGATTCGCTTCATCATTGGTTTTGCGGTATCGAGGTCGGCGGAACCACCAATGGCGACCTGATGATTGGATTGGGCGGCGAATACGCCGATTTCGAACCCGCCATAGCGCGATATCGTACCACCGCGAAACACATATTTTTCCCCTTTCCACGCGATTTGCTTTCACCGCGGACACCGGTCCCGCCGGCCAAACGACTGGGATATTTGGAGATGGAATTCGAACCGGACCGTATTTCTGCAATTGCCAATCAACTTCGGGCGCCGACACCGTGAGCGTACGGCTCCGTCAATTCCGCTGGTCAAATCCAAGTGACGCCGGCGGCTTGCTCGCATTTCTGGTGTTTCTGGCGCTTTCCCTGTTGATAGTCGGCCGTCCGCTATTGGGCGATATGCAAGGTGTTCATGCCGGCATGGGTGAGGATTCGACCATCTTCATGTGGGACTTGACTTGGTGGCCTTATGCGCTGGGGCGGGGATTGAATCCGTTCTACACCTACTTCATTTGGTACCCAGTCGGCGTAAATTTGACGGGAACCGCGTCAATTCCATTACCCGCCATTTTGATGTGGCCCATAACCGCCAAATTCGGGCCGGTTGCGGCCTTCAACATTCTCACTCTGCTTGCGCCGGCACTTGCCGCTTGGGGCGCCTTCGTACTGTGCCGGTACGTTTCGAAATCGTGGTGGCCTTCGCTTTTGGGCGGCTACATTTTCGGTTTCACGAATGAAAACTTGCTACATGTCTTTGGAGCTCAACTGCATATGGCACTGGCGGTATTTTTGGTGCCGCTGGCCATACTTGCCACCGCCCGGGCGATTGCGGGCGAGATTGCGAGCGCCACCCTGACGGCGGCGCTCGCTGCCATTCTCGCAGCCGAAGTTCTGATTTCCACTGAAACTTGCGCAACGATGACAATGTTTGGAGCGATGGCGCTGGTTGCCGGCTGGTCATTTTCTCCGGAGGAAACCGCCCGGCGGACAATTAAAGCCGCGTTGCCAATATTATATGCGTACGTATTAGCAGCTGTTGCGCTCAGTCCGTTTATCTACTGGTTGTTCGCCCGCGGATGGCCACCCAGTGAAGCAACAGCTGGTGAAGCTGTGTCGCTCGACCTTCTGCAGTTTTTGGGCCTCGATAACCGGCCGTCCAATCTGCCAATACTGGCGATCACCGCAGTTTACGCGTGGCAAACCCGGCACACGCCGCTGGCCAAAGTGCTTCTTGCATCATTGGCTATCGTGTCAATATTCACGCTGGGCCCGCGCCTTCACGTCTACGGTGAGGCTCTCTTCTTGTTGCCTGGGAAGGTTTTGGACTTTCTGCCGGTAATGAAGCAGGCGTTCCCGGCCCGCATTTTTATATATTGCGTCCTGCTTCTCGCAATCGTCGTTACGCACTGGTTCAGTTCGAACGGATTTGGACCGGCAACAAACGCCGTCTTTGCCACTATCGTGATCGCTTTTACGGTCCCTAACTTGTTATCTCATGGATGGAGCCGGCCGGCGGATATTCCATCCTTCTTCACAACTGAAATGTACCGAAATTACCTGAAGCCCGGGGAAAATGTTCTGGTTTTCCCGTTCGGCGCTCGCGGCGACAGCATGCTCTGGCAAGCTGAGAGTAATATGTACTTCCGAATGGTGGGGGGACACATGGGAGTGTTCCCTGCTGAATACTCCGGCTGGCCCATCTTCCAGGCATTTTACCTTGCTACCTATATTCCCGATGCAGCCAGCCAGCTCGGCGCTTTCCTGATCCACCACCAAGTCGATGCCGCCATCGTGGCCAACGGCGAACCAGAAGCCGAACGGTGGGACCAGCTTTTGTCGCAGTTCTCAAGCACTAAAAATAGTGACGGCGGCGTTACGATATACCGGATCCGCCCGTCAGCGCTGGAGCCTTATCGCCAAACCACCGCATTGGAGATGCGGCAACAGGCTGCCTTGACGGCAGCCGACCGCCTACTGGGCGTCGCCGGCGGATGGCTCGCCGCCGGTCATAATCTTGGGCAATTGACAGCGTTTGCGGCCTATCAAAACGGGATGCTGAAGGAATCTTGGTGCGTCGGAGATCGGCTTGGCATGTTCACCGGCAAGCCGCTTGCCGTCACAAGTCCAGGCAGTCCCTGGTTTTGCGGTGTAATGCTAACTGTGACGCCCGATGGCCAACGCCTGGTGGTTGGAGAATTTGGTACGTACGCCGATCTCGAACCAACCATCGCTCGATACCGCACTTCGGCATCGCACATATATTTCCCCTATCCGCACGACCTGCTGGCGCCGCGCGCTCCCGCTTCCGCCGTCAGCGATTGGGCTTTCATGAAGCTTGAATTCGCTCCAAGCATGGTCGCCGCGCTCTCCTCTCAACTCCCGGCTTCGCAGCCATAGCTATCAGCCATCATCCTATGGATTATCCAGTGGCTATTAGCCGCAAGCAAGCCGCCAAGAAATAATATGGCCTGCCGGCTTTCTTAAGTTATTTGTCTATCTCATTTGCGGTCTTCAGCAGACCACTCTGGGGTAGATTTAGGGGGGGGTCATCACGGCCGGCAAACGGTTTGCGGCGGACCACAGTCTGCCGGATTTCACTCTGGAAAAGAGGGGATTAGGTGGGAGTTGACTCATGCCTGATTTTGCGCTACGATTTGAAGCATGGAGACACTAGATGCCTTTGATCGTCGCTTCCCTACGGAAGAATCTTGCCGTGAGGCTTTGATGGCTGCGCGCTGGCCGGATGGCGTTGCCTGCCCCAAGTGCGGGAACGCCAAAGTCTATGCGCTCAAGTCCAAGCCGTTCTATTGGCTCTGCCGCGCCTGCAAGAATTATCGCTTCAGCGTGATTAGCGGCACGATCTTCGAGAACACAAAGAAGCCGCTCAAGCTCTGGTTCAAGGTCGCCTACTTGATGCTGGTTGCCAAGAAAAGCCGAAGCGCGCTCGAAATCCATCGTACTCTTTACGGCGATCCGTTCACCGCCGACTATCATACCACGTGGTATATGTGTACGCGACTTCGCGCGGCAATGCGCAACAAAGAATGGACGAAGCTCATGGGCGTGGTGGAAGTCGATGAGACTTATATCGGCGGGAAAGACCGCAATCGCCATTGGAATAAGAAAAGCGCGAATGTCCGCAAAGCAGCAGGCCCCCAACCAGTAGGCGAAGCCATCGGTTACGGCAAAGTTGGCGTGATTGGCGCTATTGAGCGCAAGGGGAATATTGTTTGCAAAATGATTGGCGATGCCGATGCGCGCACACTAAGCGGCTTCGTGCATGAAACCGTGAGCGACCGCGTGGCGCTGGTGGCGACTGATGAACATCAAGCCTACAACTACGTGCGGCGCGATATGCCCCATCAAGCGATCAATCATAGTCGCGGAGAGTACGTGCGTGGCATCGTCCACACGAACAGCATCGAAAGTTTTTGGAGTCTCTTGAAGCGCGGCGTTGTCGGTAGCTTCCATCACGTGAGCAAAGCTTATCTGCCGCTCTATCTGGCGGAGTTCACTTTCAGGCATAACAACCGGAACAGCCCCGACATGTTCATGGAGCTTCTTTCGCGTTGCTAGCAAACCGATTGGCCGCCCGCTAAAATGGGTCCGTGCCATCGAAACCGGAAACAAAAAAGGCAGTCGAAGAAGCCCGCGAAGAACTAAGGCACGCCGACATGCCGAAATTTGATCGCGTCTTGCGCGCGTTGCTTAAAGTTCCGCATCAGCGGAAACGCGAAACGCCTAAGCGCTCCGGTCAGATATAGCGGCGCTAGCTTCGCGTAATTTCTCGATACGCTTATCCAATTCAGCAATATCTTCGCTGACTTGATTAAATTCCGCATCGAGCTTTTCCAATAAGGCCTTCGCGGATGTAAGTTGCGCTTCCAACTTTGGAATTCGCCGTTGGCGCTCTCTAACTCTCTTTTCTTCTTCGGCTTCGCGTAATTTCAAGACATCGAGTCCATTGGTTAATTGAGAAGCCAACCCCGGCCCACTTCCATCAATAGCAAGAGTAAGCGCCTTTCGTTCTTCGGTTGTTTTCCGAAGCGCCCCAACTTCGCTTGAAAGTTCCGTGCGCTCGGCTTTCAGCAGTACCTCTAAATTTCCAATCCCTACGCGCAATTCATCTTGGGCGGGCGCAATTTCACTATTCCGCCGTTCCACCAACTTTGGACGCTGACTCTGGAGAGCCGCAATCATACTTTCACCAGCCATCTTCCACTACCTCACTTACCTATGATTAACCATAGGTGGGCCGGATCGCAAGTCATTATGTAACGAAGGGGACTACAATAATGAACATCGTGGGATTAGGGTTTGCCGCAATCGTAATTGCCAGCGGCTATTACATTATGGCAATAGCGTAGCCGCATGTTTAACGAAGTCACCGACTTTCCCTAAAATCTTTCCAGCGTGGTCAAGTGTGTATTTCTGGCGAAAATGGGCAGACGGATTCCGCCACGCTTTTTTAACTGCATTCACATCGCTCAATAATTCCGCATAAGCCGCATCCGAAGCTCTCCATGCAGCGTATGTAGCCGCATCCCCAGCCTTACTCTGCGCTTCGGCTTGCAGACGAAGAACATTAACGGCATCCGTAATCTTCGTCGTTACGGTACCCCAATCGTCTAATTCTAAATTGATAGTGCAGCCAAGTTTCTGGCCTACCTTAAACAACGCGGCCTGCATGATGCCGATGCAATGGTAAACCGTTCCACCGGCACGGCCAGCCGCAAAACACGATCCGGCTTCGTAGATGTCGTCCGTCGCTTCCGGAATACGTTCCAACACTTCGTCGCCAAATAGTGCTTCTTCTTCCCAAAAGCCCACCCTAGAAATGGGAATGTAGAGGAAAAGCCGCTTTCCCAAATCGTCCTCAATTCGATTGATCAATTCTTGGATAAGCGCACGAAATTGCGATCGATGTAGTCGGTTGATGCCCGGAGACTCAACCGCATCGCATATTCGATCTAGTTGACTAAGCGCAGACTCAAGGTCGATTTCTTCAAAGGATGTACGGAGACCTTTCCAAAACTTAGCGTCCGCTAAGTCCGCCCAATTTGAACCATCTGGACCGGGAACCAAGATCGTGGCATCCCCAGCAATTTCCTCTAGGCGAAGGCGATAAACCGCTTGAGAAAGATGGCATTGAATCACACTGTAGAAGCGAGCGTAATTACTTAACATTTCACCTAGACTCCATAGCCGATAAGGCACACCCCACGGATGTGCTTTTCGACTATCGCCCCTAGGCGTGTCAAACCGGCGCGCCTCTAATTCTTTGCGTATTTTTCGGGCAGAGTCAACATCCACCCAATCTCCGGAAAAGATGCTTCAATCCGGCGCGCTTGAGCAGGATTGGTGCGCAGGCCCGAGCCGCGATCCAATTTTCGGCGTGAACACCAAGCTCGTAGACCCGGCCTACCACTGGTACTGCGGCATTGGGCTCGGTGCTACACCCGATGGCTACGCGCTTATCGAACTGGGTGATTCGTATGCCGACCTCAAACCCGTCATCGCCCGCTATCGCAGATACCCCGCGCATATGTACTTCCCATATCCGCACGATCTCCTATCCTCGGCTACCGCCGTTTCCGACGCCAAAACACGGGCATACCTGAAGATGGAATTTGGCCGCGATTGTCTCGACCGATTTCCGCGCCTCGATGCGGTAAATTCGGTTTGCGCGGCTGCCATGCGGAACAATACCCTCAAGCGGCATTTTGGCCTATTATCAATTATCATTGCCTGAACGGCAATGCGGTGCTATCTGAGTGGAGGGGAGTTTTCCAAGCGCTCATCTTGAAGCGGCCGGTCGCATGCGCGGCCGCCGCATTCAGATGTGCTGGCGTGCAATGCCCAAGGCTTCGCGATGACCAAAGTTACTCTCGTCCGCCCGCCGCCGCTGGTATCCACCGGCACGTTGCAGGCGCCAATTACACCGCCGCTTGGAGTGGCTTACCTGGCCGCCAACCTGCGCGCCGCCGGACATCAGGTCACCATCGTGGACGCCTTGGGCGAAGCACCTTCGCAACGGACGCCGTGTTTTGACGGCAGCGTGATCGCGATGGGGCTGACTATCGACGAAATCGTGTCGCGCATCCCGGCGGACCCGGACGTGATTGGAATCAGCTGCATGTTCTCGCAGGATTGGCCTCACGTGCGGAAGATTGCTGAGGCGATTCGGCGCGCATTTCCGCGCAGCTTAATTGCCGCCGGCGGCGAGCATATTTCGGCGCTTCCGATCTTCACGCTCGAAACCTGCCCGGAGATCGACCTCTGCGTCATTGGCGAGGGTGAGGAAACGATCGTTGAAGTCGCCAATTGCGTAACGACCTGCGCTGAGCCATCGGCAGAGGGTAGGCTAAGCCCTGCCGGCCGACTTGGCGTTGGCCTCGGCCAGATCAAGGGCATCGCTATCCGGAGCGATGGCAAGCCAACTTTGACTCCGCCACGCGCCCGCGTGCGGGACATTGATGCAATTCCGCGCCCGGCGTGGGATTTGACCCCGATCGACAACTACCTCGACAATGATTTGGGCTATGGAATCAACCTAGGTCGCAGCATGCCGATCCTCGCGACGCGGGGCTGCCCCTATCAATGCACGTTTTGCTCCAGTCCCACGATGTGGACGACGCGATGGACGGCGCGCGACCCAGCCGCCGTACTCGACGAAATTCAGGACTACATGGAGCGCTATCACGCGACCAACATCGATTTCTACGATCTGACGGCGATCGTAAGGAAGGATTGGATATTGGCCTTCTGCGACTTGATCGAGCAGCGCGGGATGAAGTTTACGTGGCAGTTACCCAGCGGCACGCGTTCGGAAGCGCTCGACGCGGAGGCCTGCAGGGCATTGTACCGCGCCGGGTGCCGTAACGTGGCTTACGCGCCGGAAAGCGGCTCGCCGGCCGTGCTAAAGCGGATCAAGAAGCGGGTTAATCTCGACAAGATGATGGACTCGATGCGCAGCGCCGAACGGGAAGGGATTAGCCTGAAGGCCAACATCGTCATCGGTTTTCCCGACGAAACCCGGCTCGAGGCATTGCAAACCATCGCCTTCATGGCGCGGACGGCACTGGCCGGCGTCCATGACGTTTTGATTTCGGTCTTTTCACCATATCCCGGATCGGAATTGTTCGATCAAATGAGAGCGCGCGGGGACCTGCCGAAGCTCGACGAGAAATATTTCCTGTCGCTTGCCACCTTCACCGATCTGAGAAACGTGGTCTCCCGGTCCCAGCATCTGTCCAGCCGGGAAATCGCGATGCTGCGTATCTTCGGCTATCTGGCCTTTTACGGGGCGCAGTACGCGCGGCGGCCTTGGCGGCTGTGGCGTACCCTCCATAACTTCGCGGTCAATCGGCAGGAATCGCGCGGGGACAAGACATTACACGAGTTCCTGCAAAGACGGACGACCGCAAAGATGGCCGGCGTGACCCAGTAGCTGTCCGCGATCCCTCTTGGGCAGCCAGGCGCCAATATTCGGAGCGCTCGCACGGAAATGGAAATCCCGGTAGCGGGCTCGCTCGCATCAAAAAGGAGCGATCCTGGCGGCCTGTTGGCCTTTCTAATTTATCTTGGGTTTTCGTTATTGATCCTGGGCCGGCCGCTGCTCGGTGGTTTCGGCAACCTTCACCACGGAACGGGCGAAGATCCAACCATCGTGATGTGGGATTTGGTATGGTCGCCCTACGCACTGGCACGGCACATCAACCCGCTTTACACCAACTTCATATGGGCGCCCGGCGGCATCAATTTGGCCTGGGTGGTCACGTTCCCATTGGCCAGCGTGCTGATGTGGCCGGTAACCGCCGTCTTTGGTCCAGTCGCGGCATACAATGTCTTGAGCCTGCTCGCGCCGCCGATGGGGGCATGGAGCGCCTTTCTGCTTTGCCGGCAGGTTTCCAGGTCGTGGTGGCCGGCGTTGATCGGCGGCTACGTGTTTGGTTTCTCATATTACATTTTGGGCAACACCCTCATCGGAACAACGCCGCTGATCGTGGTTTTCCTCGTACCGCTTGCCGGGCTCACTGCGCTCCTGGCAATCGATGGTGGCATCCGTGTGACCAGGTTTGTCTGCATACTGGCGGCTATATTGACCGCCCAATTTCTTACGTCGCTCGAAATTCTAACCGGAATGACGATGTTCGGAGCGATTGCACTCGCTTTGGGCTGGTGGTTCACGCCGAAGGAGACTTCAGTCCGGATAGCCAGAATCACGCTTCCAATATTGTGCGCTTATGCGATCATGGCTGTCCTAGTCAGTCCATATCTATACTGGCTATTCGCCTTCGGCTGGCCGCGAGGTGGAATCTGGCCGGCATGGAATGAGACCTACTCCGCTGACCTGCTGTCATTTATTTTACCCGCTCCGATAATGGAGGTTGGCTCATTTAATCCGTTCCGCGATCTATGGACCGATTTTGGCCCCGCCGGCTGGAGCATCAATGCGACGTACCTGGGCGTGCCGCTAATTGTGATCGCGGCCGCATACGCGCGGCACCAGTGGCGCGCGCCGGCGGGAAAAACGTTGATCTCATTGATTGCAATTGCGTGCGTCTTTGCGATGGGACCGCGTTTGCATATATCGCATAATACCGCGCTATTCGCGTTTCCGGGCAAGATTCTGCTGGCGCTGCCGCTGGTCGACAAGATCTTGCCCTACCGTTACATGATGTACGTTTCGCTCTTCCTCGCGATTATCGTGTCGCTGTGGTTCGCGTCCAATCAATTGAGCCGCATCACAAATTTCGCGCTGGCCGCAATCGTGGTTTTGTCGACGATGCCGAGCCTTTCGTTCCCGTGGGTGCGGCCCGCCAATCAGCCCCAATTTTTCACCAGCGGGATTTACCGCGATTACCTGAAGCAAGGCGAGAACGTTTTGGTGCTACCGTTCGGATGGCGCGGCGACAGCATGCTGTGGCAGGCGGATACGAACATGTATTTCCGGATGGTAGGTGGTTGGACTGGACTCTATCCGGCGGAGTTCGACAATTGGCCAGTCTTCCACTCATTTCTGTTCACCACATATTTGCCTGACGCGGAAGAGCAGCTTGGCGCCTTCATGGCGGCCCATCAGGTGGATGCCGCCGTAGTGGCAGACAACGATCCAGACGCCACCCCATGGAAGCCCTCTTTGGCGAAATTCTCAAACCAGATCCATACCGCCGGCGGCATCACGGTCTATCGTATTTCCGCCTCTGCGCTTGCGCCCTATAGTCAACTGCCTGCCTCACTTATGCGTCAGCGCGCCGCATCCGCCACAATCGACAGCCTGATGCTTGCGGCTGCCGGGTGGATCGCCGCCGGGCGCAATCCCGCCCAATTCGATCCGGCCAAGGCGTTTGAGGCGGGACTGCTCAAGGACTCTTGGTGCGCCGGCCAAGTTACGGAATCGTCGACGGGCCGCCGGCTCCCGATAGTCGATCCCATCCATCACTGGTATTGCGGGGTCGAAATCGGTGGAACACCGCGCGGTACTATAATTATCGGCGCGCCCGGCACCTTTTCCGATTTCGCTTCAACCGTTGATCGCTACCGCGATGCCGCATCACATATTTATTTTGGGACTTCGCACGATTTGCGATCGCCGGGAGCTGCCATTCCGCCGCCCGACCAGCGCGCGTTCCTGAGAATGGAATTTGCTCCCGATCGAATCGTGGCCATCGCCGCAAAACTCGATACTGCCCAGCCGCACTAGCCGGTTTTGACGCACTGCTAGTGCGGAGCATCGCCTTGCTCGATCGCCGCCATCAAGGCCTGCGCCTTTGGATCGTATGGCGCGGCAGCCAGCACCGCCGCGCATTCATCGTGCGCCTCACGGTCGCGCCCGGTCTGATGAAGTATGACCGCGATCTTGAAATGGAGCGCCGGCTCGGCGGGCGCGATCGCGGCCGCCTGCCGATACACCGTAAGCGCGTCTTCATAGCGCTGGACGGCCAGCAATACTGCACCAAGGCTGGCCAATGCCTGCTCGTCGGCGGGATTTTGCCGCAGCAGCCTGCGCAACTCCTCTTCCGCGCCTTTGCGATCATTATGCAGAAACAGGATTTGAGCGCGGGTGCGCGCTGCGATCTCCGCACCGCCGGGCATCGACTCCGCGTGCTTGAGTGCCGATTCCGATTGCGCCTTATCTCCGGCGGAATCCGCGACTACCGCCAATTCGGCGTATCCATCGGGCGGCGCCTGCGGAAGCCGCTTGAGGCCTTCTGCCATTTCACGGGCAGCATCACTTCGCTTGCCGAGTTTTTCGTCCGCCAACGCGAGGTTGTAAGCATACGTTCCGATTGCGGGATCATCCTGTGACGCCGAATAGAATTCACTTCGCGCGCGTTGGTAATCCCCGCGCGAGGCAAGCGCCATCCCGAACCGGTCATGATAGACCGCCGATCCCGGAACAATCTCTGTGCAACGCGAGAACATCGCGGCATCGTCGCGCCAGAAACCTTCCAGGTAGATGAGCCGCCCGGCGAAGCTTGTCAGCAGAATCGCTCCAGCGACGGCAATAGCGGTTCTGTTGCGCTCGCTTTCCGCCGCGAACCTCATCGTCAGGTCGGCGGCAATCACACACACTCCGAACGCTGGAAAATAAATAAAATGATCTTCCATCGCCGCAGGGTTGAACAGTCCGCGCATGTGAAGCAATGGCGCGAATGCAATGAGAATCCATGCGGCGCAGAAGGCGTACAGGCGACACCTAGGATCTCGCCTTAAGAGCAGCGCTGCCGAGCTTGAAAAGGCGATTAAGCCGCCGACCGGGATGAGAAATCCCGGCGATACGATGCTGCGAACGATGTGGACGGGATGCACCAGGTCGGCGCGCCACGGTAACAGGAGCAGCATCAGGCAACTTAGCAGCGCACCAGGAAGCGTCAGGGCCGCCGCCGTGTAGGTCATCGGATTTTGCGGCTGACTGATAAATCCCAGCACGAGGATCCGAAGCCCGAGATAGCCCGCTACAACAACTGCGTACGGCCATGCGGCCGTGATTGCGCGGCGCCAGCGCGCCGTCGGACCGTTGTCGTGTAGCTCGTCCCCTTCCCCGCCAAGCAGGAAGACATGCGCCGCAACCAACGCGGGAAATGCGATCGCCGCCTCATACGACAACAGCGCAAGCGTAAACGCGCCCAGCGAAAGTATCAGCGGGTGCGGGTCGTGCGATTTGCCGGTGCTGCCGCGCAGGTAAAACTCAAATGCGCACAGCTCGAACAATGCGCTAAGCGGCGTTCCGATTGCGCCGGCCCATATGACCGCCTCGATCTGCGTCGGCATCAGCGCGAACAACGCACCCGCAAAAAGTCCCGTCCACCGATCCCCACAGAGAATAGAGGCGACCCGATACACCATGCCTACGACGAGCAGATGAAGCGCAATTGTCGCCGCATGCCATCCGATCGGATTGAGCCCGAAAAGATGAAAGTTGAGCGCGAACCAGATGTTCTGCAGGGGGCGATAGAGCGGGCCCTGCGGCAAGCGCGATGGGTCGAAAAACCACCACGCATCCGCCGACATCGACCTCCATAAAAACGACCATTGCCCAAGGTACCGATTGCGAACGATCTGGTCGTAATCGTCGGCGACAAAGCCGTTGCCGAGCGCGCGAGAGTATACAAGCGCTGTGACGGCGAGCAGCGACCAAAGCCACGCGCGCACGGTGTATTTGGAATTTCCGTGAGGTTCCATCTGGTGTCGGCTAATCGCGCGGCCCGCCGCGCGCTATTTCCGCCATCAGCGCCCGAGCCTTCAAGTCGTACGGCAAGGCGGCCACCACTGCTGCGCATTCATCGTGCGCCTCGCGGTCGCGTCCCATCCGGTGAAGGATTAGCGCCATCTTGTAACGGTACGCCGGATCCGCAGGCGCGATTGCCGCCGCGTGCCGATACGCATCAAGGGCTTCGTTGTAGTCTTTCGCCGCCAACAGTGCGGCGCCCAGCGCGGCCAACGCTTGAACGCTATCGGGATTATTTTTCAGAAAATCCCGGAGCGCCGCCTGCGCGCCGTTAGGATCGCCGTGGAAAATGCGGATTTGCGCGCGCGTCACTGCTGCGAATTCGCTGCCCCCGGGCATCGCTTCGGCCCGCTTCAGTGCTGCGTCGGCCTGGGCCGAATCTCCCGCGGCATCGGCGGCAATTGCCAAGTCCGCATACGCCCCGGCGCGGGGTGGATTGAGCTGTTTGATACGCTCTGCCAGCGCATGCTCCGCCGCACGCCGATCGCCGAGTTCTTCGTATACCCGCCCCAACTCGTAGTAAACATCCGGGCCGGCTTGCGGTTCCAGCGCAACGACCTTTTGGAGTTCATCGCGCGCGCCACGAAGATCGCCGCGCCCCTTTAGCGCGAGGCCCAGCCCGTGGTGCCAGTATCCCGAGTCCGGTTCAGCCTCGATACAGCGTGCGTACAGCGCGGCCTCGTCATGCCAATAGTGCTCCGCAGGCAGGAGCAGCGCCGCATAGCCGATCGCCACCGTACCGATCCCGAACCAGATCGCCTTCACATTCGCCGGATTGCGGCGCGCGAATGAGACCGCCAAGTCGGCCGCCATCAGGAACACGCCAAATGAAGGCAGATACAGATAACGATCCTGAATCGCAAACTTGAAAAATAGCAGATCCAGTCTGAGTATCGGCGCCAATGCGATTAGAAACCACGCGAAACAAAAGCCGTACAGCCGGCGGCGCGGATTGCGCCTGAGCAGAACAACTGCCGCGCTGCACAGCGCCAACAATTCCAGCAGCGGCAGGTAAAACTCCGGCTCCGCAACGCTATGCACGAACTGCATGGGATGCGCCGGTCCGGCCCGCCACGGCATCGCAAGAAGCGTAATGTACGTTGCAATCGCGCTGGGAGCTGTAAGCAGGACTTCGATTCCTGTCAAACTGTTAAAGCGATCCGACCGGCTGATATAGCCCAGCACCCAATATCGCAGCCCTAGGTACGCAATCGCTGTAATCGCATACGGCCATATCGCGGTGAGTATTTTCCACCCGAGTGCTGGGGTGCTGGACGTCGGCGTTTCGCTTCGCTCATTTTCAAATATCAATGCGTGCGCGGCGATCAGGGCCGGCAAGACGATCGCACTGTCATAACTGAGGAGCGCGCCGCTAAATGCTGCAAGCGAAAGCCCGAGCCAACGCGAGCGGTGCGCATCCGCGCCGCCGCCCGCATACCCGCGGAGATAGAACTCAAAGGCCGCCAGCTCGAACATCGCGCCCAGCGGTGTTCCAATCGCAAAGACGCAAGTTACGGCGCCGGCATGAATCGGCATCAATGCGAACAGTGCCGCAGTGACCAATCCCGTCCATCTATCTTTCGCCAGCAGTGACGCAACCCGGTAGGCAAGCCAAACCACAGCCAAATGAAGTCCGACCATCGCCGCATGCCACCCGATCGGATTCAGCCCGAACAGATGGAAATTAAGTGCGAACCAGACGTTTTGCAGCGGGCGATAATATGTGACTGCGGGCGGGTGGAGCGGATCGCTGAACCATAGCGCGTTGTTCACCATCGATTTCCAAATGAATGACCAATCGCCGAGCTGCGGGTTGTTGACGATCTGCGCGTAGTCATCCAGCACGAACTCATTGCTGAGCGACCGGATGTATGCGAGCGCCGTGATCGCCAGCAGCACCCCCAAACCCATCGATGGTGAGATTTCGTGGCCAAAACCAAAAGACGGCGCAGCGGGATTCTCTTCGGATCGCGATGTCCTGACGGTGGAATTGACGCCGGATGCCATGCGCGCCTACTTGCCGATGCAAAAATCGCGGAAGATGGCGTCGAGAATATCTTCCCCGGAAACGGCGCCGGTGATTTGCCCTAGCGCATCGGATGCGGATGCGATATCGACCGCGACGATCTCCGGCGGCATCAACGCCAGCGCGCTCTCCCGCGCGTGCTTGAGCGCGGACGCGGCGCGCTCCAATGCCGCGCGATGTCGTTCACGGGATATCGTTGCTTCGTCAGCAGGCGGCGCGCCTGTCATCGCCTCGATTGCGCGTTCGAGTTCGGCGCGCAACGGCTCAGCGTCAGCGGGATCAATTGCCGACAATGCGATTATCGGCATCGCGATGCCGCGGCCGCGCAAATGACATGCAGTGGTCACCGGTAACAAGTCGCGCTTGTTGAGGATCGCAATGCCGGGGCGGCCTTCGAGTATCCGGATTGTCTCGTCGTCGGCCGCTTCCAGCGCGCGCGAACCGTCGAATACGGCGATTAACAGGTCGGCCTGCGCGGCAGCACGGCGCGTGCGCTCGATCCCGATGCGCTCGACTTCGTCATTGGACTCGCGGATTCCGGCGGTATCGTTGAGGACCATCGTATGCGGCCCGATCGCCGTCGATTCTTCGATCACGTCGCGGGTGGTCCCCGCAATCGGCGTGACAATTGCGCGGTCGGCGCCGATCAGCAGGTTGAGCACGCTGGATTTTCCGGCATTGGGCGGACCCGCGATTGCGGCGCGCACCCCCTCGCGCATCAGCCGGCCCCGCGCGAAGCTGGAATGGAGCAGCGTTACATCGGCGAGCAGCCGCTCGATCGCGCTTGCGGTCTCGCGGCGCGACGGCAGGCGTATGTCCTCATCGGAGAAATCGATATCGGCTTCCAGGTGCGCTGCAATTGCAATTACCTGTTCGCGCAGACGCCCAACGCGCTCCGAGAGCGCGCCGGACAACTGCGCCAGCGCCTGCTTAAGCGCACTCTCGCCGCGCGCTTCGATGAGATCGGCGATCGCTTCCGCCTCCGCCAGATCGATCCGCCCGTTCAGGAACGCACGGCGGCTGAACTCGCCCGGCTCGGCCATTCGCGCGCCCGCCGCAACCGCGATCGCCACAATTCGGCGCACCAGGTAAGGACCGCCATGGCATTGGATTTCCGCGACGTCTTCTCCGGTCAGGCTGGCCGGCGCCGGCATTTTGACCGCCATCGCGCGATCGATCTGCGCGCCGGTAACAGGATCGATCACATCGCCCAGATGGAGTTTGCGCGGCTCGATCGCGCCGGGGCTTGCCGGTGTGAAAATAGCCTGCAGAATTTCCATCGTGCGCGGTCCTGAAAGCCGGACGATCGCCACAGCGCCGGTACCCGGCGCCGTCGCCGACGCAACAATCGTGTCACCCACGTACATTATTCACCTACGCTAGCATTGCTGGGGACCGCGCCCGAATAGTCCCGTAGGCGCTGCGATCGCCGATATTGCAGCCCTTGCCACTGGCGTGAAAATAAGGCATTAAGCGGGGATATGAAATTACGCCATGCTGTCGCGTTGTTAACCGTGTCATGGTTTGCAGCGGCAATCGTTGGATGCGCTCCGCAGAGTACGGAGAATCAAAACCAGCCTGCATCGCCGCAGGCCACCCTCCCGCAAGCCGCAGCGCAAATGCCCCCGGTCGCGCAGGGCAAGGACATGGCCGAATGCAAGGAATTGGCGTCGGCCACGCTGAGCCGGCGACCCGATCTGCAATTGCCGCCCAAAGGATGCGATTGTAACGAGGTGAGCACGGTCGGGCCCTTTAAGGCATCCAGCGGAAATCCCAACGAGGCGGTCTACCCCATCGTCAACATGCCGCAGGGAACCGTCGAGGTGATTTGCCTGAACAATTCCTCGAGTATGTGGCTGCTGCCGCGCGAGTATCATCGCTCATGCCACGGCTGCGAGGTCGTCCTGCGCAAGTAATCGCGATTTTTCGCGATCGGTCCCCCTCATCGGCGCATGTCTGCCGCTTGCCCGCAGGCTCGCGGTATGGTTCGATTGCGTGCGCGGGCGTCTTCGGCGCATTTGGCCTGTAGACCTGTATAATCCATCTGCAGGAGGATTCCCGTAGCGGCAGACGGCATCGTCTGTCCATCCTAAACTAGTGAATTTGGCGCGACGCGATGAAAAGAACCTACCAGCCCCACAATCGGCGACGAAAACGAACCCACGGATTCATGGCGCGAATGGCCACGCCCGGCGGACGCAAGGTGCTCAAGCGCCGGCGCGCAAAGGGCCGCAAGCGTCTGGCGGTCTCGATTCCGCCCAAGCAGCCGGGCTAGTACCGGCGCGGGGATCGCTCAGCT
This sequence comes from Binataceae bacterium (SeqCode), assembly GCA_035524375.1. Lineage (GTDB taxonomy): Bacteria > Desulfobacterota > Binatia > Binatales > Binataceae > Binatus. Next base: position 159,333 of record DATKOZ010000009.1, read on the forward strand.
TCAGCGCGGCGGATCGGCTGCATAACAGCGCCGAGTTTCGCCGCCTCCAGCGCGGAGGATCCCGGCACGAGAGCCGTCACTTCGTGATCTACGCAGGAAAAATCGTGGATGATTCCGCGCGCCCGCGGCTGGGCGTGACGGTCTCAGGCCGAATCGGCAATGCGGTCGTGCGCAATCGCATCAAGCGCCGCGTCCGCGAATGCTTCCGGCTGGAGCTGCGCGATCTGATGCCGCCCGATGCGTCGCTGGTCGTGATCGCGCGCAAGGGCGCAGGCGATCTCCGCTACAGCGAAATTCAAACCGAACTGACAGCGTCCGTGCGCATCGCCGGCGCGCGCCTCAAGGCCGCCGCATCATGACTAACATCGGGCGCATCGCGTGGGGCACGGCCGGCGCAATCGCGCGCGCGCCGCGCGCCGCGGCGCTCGCTGCAATCTCCGTCTATCGCTCGATAATCTCGCCGCTTCTGCTGGCAACCTATGGTCCCGCTTGCCGCTTCGAGCCGACCTGCTCGGAGTATGCGCACGACGCGATCGCGGAGCATGGCGCAATTCGCGGCGGCGCGATGGCGCTGCGCAGGATTGCCCGATGCCATCCGCTGGGCGGCTCCGGCTACGATCCCGTTCCATCGCGCTCAAGCGGCGTATCAAGCTCCGGGGGAAGCACCCGCCTTGGATAACACCAGACTCATCCTGGCGTTCGTCGTATCGCTGGTCCTGATCTTCGTCTACCAGGAAGTGGTATTGAAGCGGATGTTTCCGCCGGCTGCCGAGCAGGCTGCCCAGAAGGCCAAGGCGGAGAAGGCCGCCGAGGCGGCCGCCCTTCCCAATGCGCCCACTGCCGCCGCAACCGCCGCAGCTGCAATCGCGGCCGCATCGCCGGTGGCGGCAGCGCCTGCGGCGGCGCCGACCGTCGCGGCGGTACCTGTAACGCCGGAGCGCATCATCCAGATCGATAGCGACTTGTTCCGCGCGGAAATCACCACCCGCGGAGCGCGCATTAAAAGTTTCCAACTGAAGCGTTATCGGCAAACCGTGGCGGCTGACAGCCCGTGGTACGAGATGGTTGCACCGGCGGGGAAGGATGCCCTTCTGCCGCTGGGTGCGGTGCTAATCCGCGGTGGCGTAACCATGGACGATCACGATCTCGCCTATCTGACGCCGGCCGCCGATCGGGTCGAAATAACATCGCACAACAAGACCAGTGTCGAGTTTATCGGGAAGACCGCCGACGGTCTGACGATCACCAAGACATTTTCGTTCGAACCGGACACCTATGTATTCAACGTCGCCATCGCCGCGACGGGCGGACCCGCGGCGCAGCAGGTCGGCCTGTCGATGAGCCAGCCGTTACAGGCACACGCCGGCTACTACGACATCCCCGAATTGCAGGCCGACGTCGCCGATCAAGTCATCACCGAGACGGAAAAGAAGCTTGTCGCCGGGGTGGAGCCGGTCAGCGGAACTATCAGCTATGCGGGTTTCGGCGATCGTTATTTCCTGTCGGTGCTGCTGCCGGAACAGCCGGCCTCCGGAACGCTGACGATGGCGTTCGGCCACGATGAGGCAGTCGCCCGAGTCCTCTTCGCGGGCACTTCGCAAATACACTCCCGCGTTTACATGGGCCCAAAGCTGCTCGAAGCGCTGGAGGCCGCCAGCCCAGACTTGCGCCGCGCGATCGATTTCGGATGGATGGGGATGCTTGCGATCATCTTCCTGCGCACCCTCAAGCTGTTCCATGTCGTCGCGCCGAATTACGGCGTGGATATCCTACTGGTAACCGTCGCGGTCCGGGTGCTGTCGCTGCCGATGTCGATCAAGGGCCAGCGCTCCGCGATGAAGCTGGCGCGCCTGGCGCCGCAACTGGAACGGCTGAAAGAAAAGTACAAGGACGATCAGGAGCAACTGCAGAAGGAAACCATCGATCTCTACCGGCGCAACCACGTCAATCCGATCGGCGGATGCGCGCCGATGCTAATCCAGCTGCCGATTTTCATCGGACTATACGAAGCGCTGCTCAACGCAATCGAGCTTCGGCAGGCGCCGTTTATCGGCTGGATCAACGATCTATCCGCGCCCGAATGCCTGCCGATTCCTCTGATGCCGCAGCTGCCGCTTTTGCCGTGCCGCGGACTTCCGGTGCTGGTGATCCTAATGGCGCTGTCCGGATTGCTTCAGCAATACATGATGCCGAAGCAGCCGGACCCCACCCAGCAGCGGATGATGATGTTCACACCGCTGTTTTATGTTTTCATTTTCGTCCGGCTCCCGGCTGGACTGGTTTTGTATTATTTTGCATCGAATGCATTGGGCGTAATCCAACAATATTTTTTGAACCGCGAATTTAGCGCTGGACCCACATGAGCAATAACGACTCGATCGAAACCACGGCGGAAACCGCCGAACAGGCAATTGAAAATGCGCTCGCGCAGCTGGGCGCCACCAAGGACGACGTCACAATCGAGGTCATCGACTCCCCGCGCGGCGGCGTGCTTGGAATGGGCGCGCGCGAAGCCCGGGTGCGCGTGACTCGGCGGACGGCCGGAGGCGAATCGGCTGGCTCCGCATCGGCGGAGCCGGCATCCGAGGCCGGCGGACCCGAGCGCAAGAGCGTCGCGCTTGAGGAGCAGAGCAAGGATGCCTGCTCGACACTGTCGCGAATCCTGGAGTTGATGGGCGAGAAGGCGGAAGTCTTCCCGCTGGAAATGGACCACGAATCGATTGAAATCGAAATCAAGGGGGACGGCTCGGGACTCCTGATCGGCCGCCATGGCCAGACGCTGGACGCCCTTGAATACCTGGTCAACCGGGCGCTGGCCCGGCGCATAAAGGACGCCGTCGCCATCTCGCTGGAGACCGAATCGTATCGCGCGCGGCGCCGCGATCAGTTGCATCGGATGGCGCTGTCGATGGGCGAGCGGGCCAAGCGCGATCGCATGTCGGTGAAACTCGAGCCGATGCCGCCGCGCGACCGCCGCGTGGTTCATCTGGCGCTCAAGGACGATCCGATGCTTTCGACGAAATCGACCGGCGACGGATTCCTACGCGCGATAGAGATCGTCCCGGTGGGCGGTGTCAGCCGTCCGCCTCGCGAGCCGGGTCATGGACGTCGCGGCGGAGGCGGCAATCGCCGCGACCGGGAGCGCGAGCGCCCCAACGAGGCGATCGGCGAGCAGGGCGGCTTCAAGCACGGCCAGAAACGCCTGTTCTAGCGGCCTTGGCATTTCATGATTTGTCATGATTTCATCGGATCGCAGCCAAGCGGCGGTTCCCATGCGCCAAATCCGTGAAAAATTCGCGACGCAGGTCAATTCCAAAACGCTCAAGGCACTTCGCGCGCTCGCCCGCGAGGAAGGTCGCCAGCTACAAGCGCTAATCGACGAGGCTCTTGGCGACCTGATTGAAAAGCATAAGAACGTCCGACCGCGCCCGCAGGTGATGGCTGCGAATCTCGCCAGCCACGGGAAATTCGGTCCGCTTCGACAAGCTGGTTCCTTGGCTTAGCAGCTATGTGCGTCGAGAGCGGCCAAAACTCTAGGCGACATCGCCGGCGTGCCGGATCTACAACTCGATCTCGGCAGTGATGAAGTCGTGGTCCGACGCACGAATATCGAATGGCGATCGGCGCGGCGGTATGACTGCCGCAGTCCCCGCGACCGCGCGCAGATCGCGCACCGCTATCCAGTCGAGCTTGGGCCGGATCATTCGCGGGATAAACCGATGATATGTGAAGGTGCCGCGCGCGGGTACGTTTGCGTGTTCTAGCGAGAAGCCGCGCTCGAACATCCGTTCGAACAGCGGTTCGTGAGGAATCGGCGTGCGATAGCGGCCGGAATTCACGACGATATCGGCAAAGGTGCCGGCAAACCCGCCGATGCTCGACAGCTCCCGCGTGGTCGAATTCAAATCTCCCGCGACTATCGCCGGTCCCGACGCCGGAAACGCGGACATATAAGCCGCCATCTGCCGCTCGCGCGAGCGCGGATCGCATCGGCTGTGCAGATGGGCGACGCCCACCGAGAGCCGCGACGATCCGAACCGAATCGACGTAATCAGGCTGGTAAAGCCCCCGCGCAACTTCTCGCGCAGACTGCTCGACCATAGGACTGACGTGGTCGCGACGAATGGAAGCGCTACCGCCTCCACGTTTTCAACCGGCGACGCGCTCAGAATCGCATTGCCGATTTGCTTTACGATCTTTCCGCTTTCATCGACGGTGAACCATTCCGGGATGAACGCGTAACTCATCTCCATCCGCTCGGCGAGTTCCGCCGCCACCGAGCGGCGATCGGAGCGCTTCATTCCGACGTCCGCCTCGCACAGCATGATAAGTCCAGCGCCGTGAAGAGGGTGACGCTTAAGGCACGCAACGAGGGTCTCGAAGCGGGCGCCTCCGCGAGCATTTAATTCCACCACGCGGATGCGCGGTCCGATTCGGCGGGCGGGCCGATTGACCACGGTAGGCTCCGGCATCACATCAGCAACCGTCCCGCCGTAGGAAAGTTCGCGTGCAGGGGTTTTCGTCGATGCGGTCAGGCGGCAAGTTCCTTTTCGAGTTCGCGAATCAACGTGATCGGCGGTGTGCATGCGCGCTCCCGGCATACGTAGGCGGTGACGCGGCCGTCGATTTGGTGTTTTCCGCGCACCGCCTCGGGCACGAAGGCACCCGCCGTATCAGGTTCGGCGACGAAAAGCGCGAGATTGGGCACATAGCTTAGGCCCAAGCGCTCGATCCATTCGCGCATTTCGGGCGACTTGCGATCGCCGATCACAACGACCTCAACCGGGCCGCGCTGATAGAAATCGACCGCCTCAAGCATGTGCGAGAAGCCGAACGGCTGCTTCTCGATGAATTCGCGGAATAGGCGAAGCGTTCGCTCCGCTTCGACGCGGTAACGCTCCTCGCCGGTATGGGCATGAAGGCGAAACAGCGTCATCGCGGCGGAGCTGTTGCCCGAGGGTGTCGAACCGTCGAAAGCCGGTTTGGAGCGCGTGATGAGCCGTTCGTGGTCATCGGAGGTGAAAAAGAATCCGCCGCGTTCGCGGTCGAGGAAACGATCCACGGTCGCGTCGGCGAGCTGGCGCGCATGGCCGAGCCATTTCGCGTCGAACGTCGCCTGATACAGGTCGAGCATCCCAGCCGCCAGCTGCGCATAATCCTCAAGGTAGGCATTGAAGCGCGCGACTCCGTCCTTATACGAACGCTTGAGCGTGCGGCCGTCCCACATCTTCGTCATCGCAAAAGTAGCCGCATGTTCCGCCGCTTCCAGATAGCGCGGATCGTGGAGGGCGCGATAACCCTCGGCAAACGCGCCGATCATCATCCCGTTCCAAGCGGTGAGGATTTTCTCATCGCGGCCGGGCTTGATTCTCTTTTCGCGCGCCGCGAACAGCCGCTTGCGGATTTCGTCCACTTTGGCCGCGGCTTCCTCTTCAGAGAGCTTGAATAGTCGGGCCGCATCGGCGACTTCAATCGTCCGGTGCAGAATGTTCTCGCCTTCAAAGTTGCCGTTATCGGTGATGTCGAAGTAGCGCTCGGCAATTTCGGCCAACGTGCCGCCCAGGACGGATTTCGCCTCTTTGGGCATCCAAATGAAGAACTTCCCTTCTTCGCCCTCGCTGTCGGCGTCCTGCGTCGAATAGAAGCCTACGTCGGGCGATGTCATCTCACGCAGCACGTAATCGAGAATTTCGCGCGCGACATCCATGAACTCCGGCTCCCCGAGCGCGCGGCCGGCATCGAGGTAGAGCCGCGCGAGCTGCGCGTTGTCGTAGAGCATTTTTTCGAAATGAGGCACCAGCCACCGCTCATCGACGCTGTAGCGATGGAATCCGCCGCCGATCTGATCGTAGATGCCGCCGCGCGCCATCTTCTTGAGCGTATGGCGGACCATCTCGGTCATTGCCGAGTCGCCCTCCGCGTTGTCGACGCGAAGGAACAGCGAGAAGACAAAGGTGTTGGGAAATTTCGGCGCGCCGCCCAAGCCGCCATTGACGCTGTCATAGTGCTGCGCCAGACCGCGCGCCGCAGCGGCAGCCAATCCCGGCTTGAGGTCGCCGCTTTCAGGGGTATAGGTGGCAAGAGCGCCAAGCGCGTTGGTGACCTGCTCGACGTTGTGGGCGACCTCCTTGAGTCCATCCTTATGCGCACGCGCGGCCGCAATCAGCACGCGCGGAAATCCCGCCATCCCGCTGCGATCCTCGGGCGGAAAATAAGTTCCACCGTAGAATGGTTTGCCGTCAGGCGTCAGGAACATCGTGAGCGGCCATCCGCCGCGCCCGACGATCATCTGGACGGCATCCATGTAAATCTGGTCAAGGTCGGGCCGCTCCTCGCGATCGACCTTGATCGCAACGAAATTCTCGTTGATCAGCTGCGCGATCGCATCGTTCTCGAACGATTCACGCTCCATGACGTGGCACCAATGGCATGCTGAGTAGCCGATCGAGAGCAGGATCGGCTTGTTCTCGCGCTTGGCGCGATCGAGCGCCTCGTCGCCCCACGGGTACCAATCGACTGGGTTGTAGGCATGCTGACGCAGATACGGGCTCTGCTCATTGATGAGCCGGTTGGCCTTGCGGCCGGAGTCGCTTGAATTGCTCATGGAATATCCTTCGACGGTAGCACGGCCTCGGTGCGAGCGGCTACAATTCGCCGCGATGGCGTCGATGTCGCACCAGATCGATCAAACGCAGCAGAGAGCCGCGCAGACTGAGCCACAATGGGGATTGTGGGCGGCTGGGGTCCTCGCCCTTTCGGCGATCCTCTATTTCACCCGGCTTGGCACGCGTGCGCTGTGGTCGTCGGAGTTCCGATGGGGCGAAATTTCGCGGGAGATGCTCAAGACCGGCAACTATTTCTGGCCCACGATCGACGGAATCGTCTATTTCGACAAACCGCTTGGCACCTACTGGCTGATTGTCCTGTCGACGCCATTCACCGGCGGAATGAATGAAACTGCGGCGCGGCTCCCATGCGCGATTGCCGGGTTGCTCGGCGTCGCGTTCCTGATGATTCTCGCGCGGCGGCTGTACGACTCGCGTACGGCGGTGTGGGCCGGGTTTATCCTCGCGACGAGCTTCAGCTTCGTGTTCTTTTCGCGTCATGCATCCGCCGACGTGGAAACTGTCACCGGCGAGCTCGCAGCTTTGCTGCTCTTTTTGCGCAATGAGGATCGCGGCGGCGGATGGTGGGTCGTAGGCCTGTGGTTGATCATGGCGGTAACTTCGCTGATGAAGGGGCTGCTTGGTTTCGCTTTGCCGATCGTAATGATCGGAACCTATTCGTGTCTGCGCGATGGATGGGCGGAGCTGGAGCGGCAGACGTTGCACGGCCCGATCGCGGGGCGAATCGGCTGGCTCATCGAGCGGAACCGGTGGTTCTTCAACTGGTACTCGGTCGTTGCAATTGCTGTGGGGCTGGCGGCGTATGTTGCGCCGTTCCAAATTTCGCAGCACGTGACGAATTCGGGGAAAGGCCTGCAGATGGCCTTTCACGAGAGTGTCACGCGATTCTTCAAGCCGTGGGACCATCGCGGGCCGATTTACCTTTATCTGTACGTAATCTTCGCCTTGATGGCGCCGTGGTCGGTTTTGTTGCCGGCGGCGCTGGTCGAGACGCATCATTTGCGCGACACCGATGTTGAGCCGGCGCGTTCGGATCGCTTCGCTCTGGTCTATTTCTGGGCGACATTCGTTTTCTTTACGCTATCCCGGTCGCGCCGCAGTTATTACATTCTGCCGATTCTGCCGGCGGCAGCCATTCTCGTTGCCAGAACGCTCGCTCAATCCGGCGCAATCCAATCACGATTGGCCCGGAAGTTATTGCTCGGCGGCTATGCACTCCTGGCGCTGGCGACGGCATGCGCAATCGTGATGCTCGTGCCGGCGTCGGCGATCGTGCGCGGCGCGTATGCGTTGCTTCCTCCGCTTCCGTACGAGGGCGCATTCATCGTGTTCTGGGTGGTCTCGGTCGCCGGCATAGCCTACGCGATTCGTCAGCTCTCACCGCATCGAATCGGCGTCTCCGTTGGCCTGATCGCATCGTTCTCGATGGTGTACATTTACATCTTTGCGATGCCGGCGGCGGAGGCATACCGCGGCGAGAAGGATTTCGCCCTTGCCGCGCTTCAAAAATTAAACGGCGATACCGGCACGCTCGGATTTTTCAAAACGGTCGGCCCGCTCTTCTATATGGATCCGCCCAAGCCGATTCCCAAGTTCGACACGACCGACGACCTCGCCGCGGCGGTCCGCGGCGGTTCGGTGAAATGGCTGATCGTCCGCCGGCGCGATCTTCCGCTTCTCGGCTCCCCGGCGATCCTCACCGCCGAGGCGTCGTACCCGTGGGAAACCGACGAGAATTACCGCAACAAGGTGGTGCTGGTCAGGATGGAATCGGCACCAAGTCCGAAATAGACCGGGCATCGCACGAAGTTCAGTTTCACGCAAGCCGTACGCAACCGCGAATTCTAGATGCGTACGACGTTAAGGTCCGGCATTCGCGGGAAACTGCGATCATCTCGCGTAGCGACAGCATAGTTCCTGGCGATTGCGGTGGCACCGATCATCAGGTCCCGCTCGCCGGCCGCAATGCCGCGCCGGGCCAAATCCGCCCACAGCGCGGCGTGGACGCGCGCGACCGTAAGATCGAAAGCAAGCACCGGAAGCTCCGCCAGCAGCCCCTCCACAAAGGCCCGGCGACGATTTCGCTGAGCTGAAGACCGTGCGCGGTGAACGCCGTGAAGAAGTTCCGCCGCGGTCACCGCGGATATGGCGATGTCTTCGCCAGCGAATCTGGCGGAGAGCCGGTCCAGATCGATTTGACCCCGTTCCGCCGCGATCAAGACACTCGAATCGATCAGCGTCGCCATGGCGCTTCCGCGACCGCGGGCTGTTTCGCAATCAATTCCTCGACGACCGCCAAATATTCTTCGTCCGGTTTGGGCAGCGAACGCAAAAGATTCACCAGTTGGGCGCCAGTAAATTTCGCCGAGCCCGCCGGTACGATCTCGCAAATCGGTTTGCCGCCACGTTCCACTACGAAACTCTCACGCCGATAGCGAACCCGGTTCATAAGCTCCGAGAACCCTCGCGCCGCCTCCGTCGCTGAGATGCGTGATTTCATGAAATCAGATTATATGAAAACTGGCTCGTGAAAAAGCTCGGCTTGTGGTACTGCCTTGGCAAGCTATGAGAATTATCGCGACAAGGTGATGCTGGTGAGGATGGGGCGGCACCAAAGAGCGGGAAGTGAAGCGCACCGCAGCTACCCTTCTCAACATCATGCCGCCAATCCGTTAAGCTCCCCTTCCAACTGTTGATGAGCGACCTTGAGCAAATCGCTTGCGCGCCAATCCCGGTCGATCCGGCAAAGTTCAACTCTAAGGCGGCCCTCCCTCACGGATGTACGGCAAGCCACATCCGATCAGCAATGGGAGAATGGATAGATTTCCTCGCCTTCATCAACAAGCAACTGCATTCGCGGGAACTCGAACGGCTGGAATCGTTCATGATGCCAGCAAATTTCAGTTCGCTGGTGGGAGAATTTGTTGCCATTAGAATCCCGAGGTATTGCCCAACTCTCGTCAAGAACCGGTATCCCAACGGTCATCCGGATCTTGTTCCAAAACGCATCTATCCCGGCGATAGCGTCCTTCACGGCGATTCCGGCATAGAGATTAAAGCTTCCCGCCATGACAGGGGATGGCAAGGACACAACGCCGAAAAGGTCTGGTTGCTCGTATTCGTCTTCCAGTCAAACAGTGCGGCCGACGCGGTTAAAGGAATCGACCCCAAGCCGTTCGGGTTCAAGGCTGTGTACGGCGCTCAGCTTATGAAATCCGATTGGCAGTTTTCCGGCCGCTCGAAAACCAGCCGCCGTACAATAACCGCCAGTGTCACCGGATCGGGTTACAAAAAGCTGGCCAAGAATTGGATCTATCGAATTTAGACGATTGCTTGCGCCGCGGTCTTGCGACCGTTCCCGTTGAAGAGCGCACGCTGGCCTTTTCCAACCAATTCGTCGATCCCGGGAATTTGAATAGCCCTCAAGAGCGGGAGCGCCTTTCGCGCGAGTTCGAAATATTGCCGGTTGCGCTCGACTCCAGCTGCGGTGACTCCCACCGCTTCGGCTGCGGCAATCGTCGCGCCTGCGCCCATAAAAGGGTCGGCAACAATCCCGGAGCCCAGCGGCAATGCCGCGTAAACTAGTTGCCGCATCAAGGATTGCGGCTTGAGGCTCGGATGATCCGCCATCTCCTTTTCGCGTCTCGGGGTACGCTCGCTTTCGATTATGTCCTCGAACGGGTTGCCGCCTGCGAGGCGCCGCAGCCCTCCGGTCTGAAACTCCTTCAGGCAGTCACTGACCCGCATCCCGGCTGGAAGCGGCTTGCGGAAAAGTCCCCACGGCTCGTAGCACCCACGCGGAACCACGCAAACCTCGGGAAATTCCTCGTGCGCATTTTTTGGACGGTCGCCGCCGCGCAGAGTTCTAACCGTACGCATGATCTGACCGCGAAATTCAAGACCGCCCTTGGCAAGCGCTTCATAGAGAAACGCGGCGATTATTGAACTGGTCGCAATTATCACGTGGCCACCCGGCCGAAGCGCACGAACCGAAAGCGCAGACCAATCCTCGAAGAATTTGAACAGCCGCTTTTTTTCCTTTTCGTTATGGGCGGTGAACCGGGGCAGCGGCGCGCGAGCGCACCCATCGAACGAAGGCGGGATACGCCAAACCCCGCCTTTTCCCTTCGCTCGTTTCTCAAGTTCGATTTCGTCGAATTCCTTCACGCCATAGGGTGGATCGGTAACGACTGCATGTAGTGTGTTTTCGGCAATCTTTGCCAGCCATTCGAAACAGTCAGCATGAATAAGCAACGACCGCCCGATGCGATGCGATTCGTATCCGAACGCGAGTCTGTCAGCGTCGTTCACTTACCGTGCCTTCTCGGCTGCCACCGCTTGGCATGACTTTGGCCTCACCCGCGATCATCCGGTTCGACGCGAGTCAGTTCAAGTCCCAGCACTGCGGCGAAATTCCTAACACATTGCTCATCGGCGTCCCCGGAGATGTACAGAGGGCAATCTTCTCCGAGAAACGCATCCCACCAAACAAGCAGCATTTTATTCCCTTCGTACACAAACAGATGCTCCAAAAGCTCCGGCTCCGCATGTTTCTCTGCCAAGTCGGCTAGGGCCATGAGGGTTGGACCGTCGTATCTGAGCCGGTAATAATAGCTTGGTGGGAACAGTTCTAAACCGAAACCCTTGCTGGTTTCCCATCTGAGTCGATGACGGTCTGGTGATGGCTCTCGGGCTCGGGGATTCGGAAGGTACTCGCCCGGCTCTCTGGTAGATCTCAGGAATTCCTCAACGTCACTGGTATTGCTGCTTGCTTCGAGGAACATTGTCGTTGCGGCAGGTAACACCGCCGCAAGAGATCGAAAAAATTGCGCGCTGTCCGGTCGGCCCCTCAACTCTCAATGGGGCTGGCTCCAAGGTCCGGCTGGCTCTGGCGCTTTTCCAGTCTCAATTTGTTCTAGTAACGCGGTCCAAAAATACCGCAACGACCGGATGAGCGACGCGAATGCTTCGCCTTCCTCATCCATGCGTCACACACCCGATTTTGCTGCCTCACAGCCGCATCGGCATCACGACATACGTGTACTGGCTGTCGGCGGGGGTGCGGATGACGCCGGGGCTGACATCGTCGGAGAGGCCCAATTCCACCTTGCTGTCGCCGCCGGCCGGAATCACTCCGAGCACCTGCTGGACATAGCTGGAATTGAATCCGATCGCGAATTCCTCTCCGCGATACTCAACGTCGAGGGATTCGCTGGCCTCGCCGGTCTCCGGGCTGGTCGATGACACCGTCAGCGTCCCGGGCGACATCGCGAATTTCACGCCGTGGTAGCGTTCGCTGGAAAAAATCGCAGCGCGCTTGATCGCGGCGAAGAGCGCATCGCGACCGATAAGGATTTTGTGCTTTGACTGTTTGGGAATCACGCCGCGATAGTCGGGAAACTCGCCTTCGACCAGGCGCATCGAAACTTCCGTCGCGCCGCGTTTCAGATAGGCCAGTTGGCCGTCGATTGAAAGGCGGACTTCGGCGTCGCCGCCGTCGTCGAGGATTTTGCGCAACTCGACCAATCCTTTGCGCGGGATGATGGCTCCGCCTTCCATCTTGAAGCCTTTGACTTCGCGCTCGATCATCGCAAGCCGATGGCCGTCGGTCGCGACCATCCTTGCGGCGCCCGGCGCGTTGGATTCGACGTAAACTCCGCTTAGGTTGTAGCGCGCCTCATCGGGGCTGACGGCAAAAATCGTTTTATCGATCATCGTGGCAAGCAGGCTGGCCGGGAGCGCCAACTCGGCCTTGACCTGTTTTTTCGCGGCCGAGGGTTCCTTTGACAGGTTTTGACTCGGCATTGCGGGGAAGCTGCGCGGATCCAGTCCCATGGTCTTGAATTTCGCGCGACCGCATTTCAATTCGACCCAATCGCCATCGAGCGAAGTCAAAACTACTTCCGAGCCTTCTGCCTCGCGCACGATTTCAAAGAACTTCCGCGCGTTAAGCGTGAGATTTTTCTCCTTGCCGGTGGATGCCACCTGGGTTCTTATCCCGACTTCCAGGTCGGTGGCGCTTATCGTGAGCGCATTTCCGGCCGGTTCCAGCAGGACATGGCCAAGAATCGGAACGGTCGTGCGCCGTTCGACGATTCCCTGCATCAGGCCAAGCCCGGCAAGCAATGAAGCGCGTTCGAGCGTCAGTCCCATTGGTTATAAGCCTTCACTCCTGATCCTGATTCTTAAATTTAAAAAGATCAGCAGTAGCAGTAGAGCCTGTTAATTTGTTTATCGTTCTGACAAGCATATGAAAATTAAAGCAATTCGATGACTGAAAAAGTGTTGGCAAAAACCGCTCCGATCCACCGTTATCGCACCGCACCGGCCGATCGCATCGATCTATCCAGAGTTATACCCACCCGCTCAACAAGATGACAACGGTTAGGCGGCGTTGGCCCTAACCACCTTGAGTTCACGCTCGATTTTTTCGATCGACATCCGAAATGCCGAATCGCCCGATACGCGCCGATGAATCAGATTGTAAGCGTGAATCACGGTGGAATGGTCGCGGCCGAAATGCTCGCCGATCGTCGGGAACGAGCAGTCGGTCAGCTTCCGGCACAGATACATCGCGACTTGCCGGCAAAAGGCGATGTGCTGGGTGCGCTTTTTCGATTTCAGGTCGGCCAGCCGCACATGGAACGAATCCGAAACCACCTTCTGGATTGCGTCGACGTCTGGCTTCACAACGTGGTTGCGAATCAGGTCGTGAAGGGCTTGGCGCGCGAAGTCGAGCGTAATGGCCGACTTGCTCAGCGACGCCAGCGCCGCCAACCGGGTCAGGCATCCCTCCAGTTCGCGCACGTTCGACGATACGTTCTGCGCGATATACATCGCCACTTCCGGTTCCATCGGAAGGTTCTCCATGATCGCCTTCTTCTGGATAATCGCCACGCGCGTTTCAAGGTCGGGTGGCATGATGTCGGCGATGAGGCCGGACTCGAAGCGGTTGCACAACCGCTCTTCCAGGCCGGGAATTTCGCGCGGCACCTTGTCGGAGGTCAGCACGACTTGCCGATGCTCGGCATGGAGCGCATTGAAGGTATGGAAAAACTCTTCCTGTGTCCGCTCGCGGCCGGCAAGAAACTGGACGTCGTCCAGGATGAGCGCATCGACGCGGCGGAACTTGTCCTTGAACTCTGCGGTCTTCTCCCGACGGATCGAGCTGATCAGTTCGTTCATGAAGATCTCAGCCGGCATGAACAGGACCTTGCGCGGCCGATCGCCAGATGACCAGATCTGATGGCCGATCGCGGTTATCAGGTGGGTTTTTCCCAAACCGACGCCGCCATAGATGAAGAGCGGGTTGTATTTCTCACCGGGCTGGCGGGCGACCGCCTGTGCGCTGGCATGAGCGAATTGGTTACCCGAACCGACCACGAACTCTGCAAAAGTATAACGCGGGTTGAGTGGGGGACGGCGATCAGGCCGGATCGCATCGCCATTGCTGTACTGAGCCGGGGCGGCTGGAGCAGATTTTCCGTTGGAATTACGCGGCTGTGGAGAGGATCCGGTGGCGTCGCCGAGTGTCAGGCGGATATCCACCTGCGAGCCGGCTTCGGCCGAAAGCGCCTGGCGCAGCATTCCCGCATAACGATCATTGATCCAATCGCGAAAAAACCGGTTGGGCGCCTGAATTGTTACGGTCGAGCCCTGCTGACCTACGAAATTCAGCGGTCCAATCCAAGTTTCATAGCCAACCTGGCCCAGTTCGCTGCGCACACGCTCGGCAGCGCGCTGCCACAAACCATTCATACTGGTCCCCCTCCACAACCGCGGCACCCTCATGCCGCGAAGCCATGGCTCCGGCCTGACTACCGAAGCGAATTACGCACAAGCTTATCCACACCTGTGGATAAGCGGATTTTATCTCGCCGCCATCTTCGATTTGACGATCGAGGATCGCGGATTATCAACTTGTCCGGGATGCGTTCGGGATCTTTGGCTGCGAATTTTTCTCTTGAAGCATCGAAAGACTGTACGTTCCAGCAAGCCATGATTTCCGCATCGCGCAAATCTTTTCCCGGCGGCGGTACAATCACGCGAGGAAAAATATTTGCGGTCAAGCGAACGTGATAAACTCTTTTCACGAATGTTACAAGCGCGAGAATTCGGAATCGCCTACGTGCGCGATTTGAAAAGAAAATTTTGCGCGGCGTCGCGCGCGAGAATTTTGTACGAAAATCGATCGTGTAACGCTGATCGCGCGCAATGGCTCCACAAGCCATCGAGCGCGATCGGAAGTTCGCGCGCTACGTCTGGTTCGCAACGAAAAAATTCCGCAACCAACTAAACGAAGCGGCACAACGAAGATGACTTCACGAAAAAACTCGGACGATCTGTTTGAACGCGCCGCACGATCCATTCCCGGCGCGGTAAATTCTCCGGTTCGAGCGTGGAAGGCGGTCGGCGCCGCGCCGATCTTCATCGCCGGCGGCGATGGTGCGGCGGTGACGACCGCCGACGGCGATCGATTGATCGATTACATCGGTTCGTACGGTCCCGCGATCCTGGGCCATGCTCATCCGCGAGTCGTAAAAGCGATCGCCGCGCAGTCCGAAAAGGGGCTCGGCTTCGGAGCGCCAACCGGCCTCGAAGTTGAACTCGCGGAGATGATCTCATCCGCGATCAAATGCGCCGAAAAAGTCCGGCTCGTCAGCTCCGGAACCGAAGCCGGAATGACCGCGCTTAGGATTGCGCGAGCGGCCACCAAAAGGCCGAACATAATCAAGTTTGATGGGTGCTATCACGGACATAGCGATTCGCTACTGGTAAAGGCCGGGTCTGGCGCGATGACATTGGGCCAGCCGGACAGTGCCGGGGTGCCTGAATCAATTGCGGCGCTCACCATGGTTGCGCGATATAACTCGCTGAAAAGCGTTGAAGATATCTTTCGCGCTATTACAGGTAAGGTCGCTGCTATAATCGTCGAGCCGATTGCCGCGAATATGGGCGTCGTGATGCCGGAAGCGGGGTTTCTGGCCGGACTGGCTGATATCGCCCGTCGCAATGGGGCGCTCCTAATTTGCGATGAGGTCATCAGCGGCTTTCGTTTGGGATTCGGCGCGGCCAGCGAAGCGATGGGAATCAAGCCCGACTTGGTGATGCTTGGGAAAATCATCGGCGGCGGCATGCCGATAGGCGCCGTGGCGGGACCGGCCGCCCTGATGGATTTGCTTGCGCCCGCAGGCCCGGTTTATCAGGCGGGAACACTGTCGGGAAATCCGGTATCGGTGCGCGCCGGGCTGGAGACGCTGAAGATCCTGCGCGAGACGAATCCATATCCGCAACTCGATGCCGCCGGGGCGCGGCTGGAGGCGGGGTTGCGCGCGGCAATGGAAAAAAGCGGCGAGCCGGGATGCGTGAATCGCGCCGGATCTTTGCTAACCTTGTTCATTGGACCCAAACAGGTACGAGATGCCGACGAAGCGCGAACCTCGGATGCGAAAAAATTCGCCAGATTTTTTCTCGGTATGATAAAGCGCGGCATCAATATTCCACCCTCGCAATTCGAGGCGATGTTCATCTCGGCGGCCCACACCAACGCCGATATCGACCGGACGATTGCCGCTGCGGAAGCCTCGATCGCCGGGATGCGGGCATAGAGGCATCGGTGCCGATAGTTTCCGGAAAATATGCGCGGCAAATGGCGATGGCGATGGAGATCCCGATGTCGCCGATTGCGGGTGGCTGGATGGGCAGCTATGTCGATGAATACTTCAGGACGAAACCGTGGTTTACGCTGATCCTGGGCGTCTGCGGATTCATCCACTCGATTCTGACGATCGTCAGAATCTACAAGGAAATGCCGCACCCACCGGCGCCCCCGAGCTCCAACGGCTGAACGATTAGATGGAAAATTCCCAGATTCCTACTGTCGGCGCGATTCAGCGCATGAATCTAATCGTGGTTGCGGTCGTCGCGGCCGCGCTGGCCGCATTTGTCTCGGCCAGTGCGGCAATTGGATGCCTGCTAGGCGGTGGAGTCGTGATTGCCAGCCTGTGGCTGAACAGCCTCCTGGTGGGGCTGGTGCTTGCCGCCGCAGGCTCGGGAATATCGGGCACCTCGGCGAAGCTGGGAGCGCTGGCGATCCCGCTTAAGCTGCTTCTGGTCGGTGCGTTGGTGTACTTGTTGTTCAATCACACGAAGATCGACGGGTTGGGCTTTACCTTTGGAGTCTTGACGCAGATGACGGCGGCAATTATTGAAACTGGGCGGGCTTCGTTCCGGCGTCCGGTATGAAGCCAGCGGAGAGGGATTCTTGCAGAAGTCGGTAAATTTTCTCGAAATGATCGGGGGCGGCGTAATCCCCGAAGTTGTCGTCGGCACCTGGATCGTGATGGCGCTCCTGCTGGTATTCGCGTGGTTGGCCGGCCGGTCGCTCAAGAATGCCGACGATCCGCTGACTCCGCCGGAAGGAGTCGGCCTGCGTTCGGTCGCTGAAACGATTGCCGAGTTCCTCGACAATTTCGTTCACGAGGTCACTCAACTGCATGGGCATCGCGACTTCGTGCCGTTTTTCGGCTGTCTGTTTCTCTTTATCCTGTCGGCGAATTTCTTCGGCCTGCTGCCCGGGATGGAACCGCCGACGGGGGATTCCGATCTGACGTTTGCGCTGGGGACAATCGCGTTTGCGTTCTACATCTTCAACGGCATCAAGGCGCAGGGCCTGCTGAAATATCTGCGCAGCTTCCTGGGCCCAATGCTCGCGGTGGCGCCGCTGATGCTGGTCATCGAGATCTCCGACAACTTATTCCGGCCTTTTTCGCTCGGCGTTCGTCTCTATGCGAATATGTTCGCCGATCACACCGTTCTCAGCATCTTTACCGGCCTGACCAAGCTGATCGTGCCGCTGGCGTTCTATGCGCTCGGCTCGATCGTATGCGTGGTGCAGGCGATGGTTTTCATGATCCTGTCGATGGCCTACGTCCGGCTTGCGGTCAGCCACGATCATTGATCGCATAACTAATAGGATTTTCACGCTGCCAGGGACCTCGCCCGGAAACGGAGTGGTAGAGGAAAGAGAGGCGGCCCAAGGCGGGGCCTAAGGCGCGCGAAAGCAAGGAGGAATGGTAATGGTTCGAAAGATTGGAACGGTTCTCAGCACCACCGCAATTGTGCTGCTGGCGTCGCCGCTGTTGGCGATGGCGCAAGAGGCGGGCGGCGCGGCGGCATCCGGCGCGGGGATGCGCGCGGGATTGATCGCGATCGGCGCCAACATCGGCGTCGCGATCGCGGCGTTCGGCGGCGGACTTGGCCAGGGCAAGATGGCGGCAGCGGCGATGGAATCGATCGGCCGCAACCCCAATGCAGCCGGCCAGATCTTCACGCCGATGCTGCTTGGCCTCGCGTTCATCGAAGCGTTGACCCTGTACGCGCTGGTCATCGCCTACCTGCTGCAGGCCAAGATCTAAGGCTGCGCGAAAACCTGACGGCTTGTCAGGCGAGACAAAAACGGCAACGGGGCCTGCGAATGCGGGCCCCGTTTCTTTTTTCGCTATCCCTTGAGCTTTGCGCCGTGCATTACATCGAACGGTGCGCGGCGTTTGTCGCGCCTTAACAGCACGTACATTGCTCCAGCGCCGCCGTCGGGCTGCCGTGCACTCGCGAATGCCAGCACGTGGCCGCCGATCGTCCCGTGCGACAGCCATTGCGCGCACGCCTGCTTGAGCACCGGCTGCCCACCGGCTGAATTAAGCCCTTTGCCATGCACCACCAGAACTGCACGATGGCCTTTTCTGACCGAATCGGCGACGAAAGCCTCCAGCTTCGACTTGGCGTCCTCCCGGACCAGCCGATGGAGGTCCACGTGCGCTTGCATCGCGTACTCAGCGCGCCGAAGCCGGGACAGCAGGCGCGGATCGAGGCCGACGCGGCATCCCTCGACGTACTCGTCCGATTCGGTGATATCGAATGGCGCCTGCCCTGACACCAAATCGTTTAGCTGAGCGATTACTTCGGCATCTTCACTGGTGATCGTATGGGTGACGACCGGCTCAATTGGAATTCGCGCCGCGCGCGTCCCATTTAACGGACGTACCCCCGCCAAAGCCTTTAGCAGGATGTCATCGTCGGTCGGCTCGACGGGCTTGGGCGGCGGCGGGGCGGGTGGCGTCGCGGGCTTGAGCAGTTCGCGGCCCGCAATCAGCTTGCGCAGATCCTTGAATGGCGATGCGAAAACCGGCTTGGGGGCGGCGGGTTCCTTCGGTTCATCAACCGGTTCACGATGTTTTCGTTTTTTTGCCATCGGAAGAAAGCGCACGACCATGCAGCCTTGGCATTATGAAGCCTACGATACCGCGCTGGTGCGGTTCAAACCCGGCAAAGCATCGCCGCTTCCATCCACAGGTGCGAATAGCAAATTGATGCGATTCGCGCGTGGATCGTCTAAACTTTCGCGGAGTCGCTATGCGCCGAACATTAATCATCATCGCCGCCGTGGTGGGGCTAGTCGTGGGCGTTGCCGCGGCGGTCCTGTTTTATGCCGCCAGCAACCTCAACTCGATAATCGAAGACCGGCGCGACGCGGTGATGGCCAAGGTCAGCGCGGTGCTCGGCCGCGACGTCAAGGTTAAGGAGATTGCCGCGGAAATCGGATGGGGCGTCAATGCCGACATCATGGACGTGACGATCGCCGACGACCCGGCGATCTCCGGCAAGCCATTTGTGCATGCGGAAAAGATTTTCGCCCGCCTGGAACTGCTCCCGCTGCTGGCCAAGCGCATCGAGGTGACGGAGGTCGTCGTCGAAAATCCGGTGATCCGGATCGTCCGAACCGCCGGCGGCAAGCTGAACCTTTCAACGATCGGCGAGAAGCGCGAGGAGTCTGGCCAGAGCCCGACCCACGGAGCATCGGCCGGCAAGCTGAAGAAACGGGAAGAGTCGGCCGCCCTAAATGCGTTGCTGATCAAGAATTTTACCATCGAAGACGGCACCCTCATTTACGAGCAGCAAGGGGCGGTACAGGAAGCGTCGGTCAAATCGATCGACCTCCACCTGAAGGATTTTGGGTTCGAACGCCCATTCACCGTCGATTTTGAGGCGGCGGCCTTTGGCGGCGACAAGAATGTCGAATCTTCCGCGACGATCGGTCCGCTGCTCAGGAATCGCGAAATCGACGTGAATGCGATTCCGATCACGGCGACTCTAAAGCTCGGTCCGATGCGGTTGGATCAGTTGAAAACGATCCCGCAGCTCGCCAGCGCGATTCCGCCCGAACTTTCCGTGTCCGATCCGATGAGTGTAGATGCCAATGCAACCGGCACTTCCGGCGCGCTGAATTTCAGCGCCGTGACGGACCTGAGCGCCGATCAGGTCGCGTTCGGCGATAAGTTCAACAAACCGGCCGGCGTGCCGTTCAAAATTTCCGGCGAGGGCACCGATTCGGGCACGGAAATCGAGGCGAAGCAGGCGAACATAACGTTGGCCGACATGCAGGTAAAAGCATCGGACATCAAAATGGCGGGCAGCGCGATCGGCGCTCACGCCGACAGCAACAGCTTTGATTTGGGATCGATCGGCAGGCTCGTGCCGATGCTCGGCGCGTACAATCTTTCCGGTAAAAGCGAATTCCACACCAATGTTCACATCGGCGGTGGCGCACCATCGGCAAACGGCACGGTAACGCTTTCGAACGCGGGATTTTCCGCGCCAGAACGAAAAGCGCCGCCGCTCAGCAACGTCAATGGAGCCATCAAACTGACCGGCACCACCGCCGATGCCGGCCCGATCACGTTCAACTTGGGCGCAGCCAGCGGCACGGTCACGTCGCATATCGATTCTATCCAGCCGGTGAAACTGTCCTACGACCTGTCGGTACCCGGGTCGATCCATCTTGCCGATATCGTTCCATCGCGGCCCGCAACCGACCGAATCGACAAGATGACGGCCACGGGAACGCTTGAGATTAAGCCGCAGCTGGGTCCGGCGATCGTGGCAAAAATCAATTCGCCGTCCGGCAACGTCAATCGCGTTCCATATTCGAAGCTCGAAGCCGTCGCCGGGCTGGACGGAACTTTCGCGCGGCTCTCCAGCCTGAGCGTCGATGCGTTTTCGGGCCATGTTAGCGGCACCGGCGGCGCGGGATTGACGCCCGGTTCGGACTTTTCCGCGTCGACCAGCTTCACTAACCTGGACCTTAAGCAGGCGATGGAATCCCAGGATTTGAAGGCCGCCGAAACCGTGCGCGGCACGATCGGCGGCAACATCAACCTGTCCGGCAAGGCGGGCTCGATCGACGCCATGAAACCAACGCTCAACGGCACCGGTCAGTTGACCCTGACCAACGGCAAGCTGATAGGTGTCAATGTCGGGGCTCAGGCGCTGAAGAAGGTGAACAATTTGCCGGTAATCGGCGATTTGGTGCCGCAATCCGTCATCGCGCGCCATCCGGAATTGTTCAGCAGTCCCGACACCGATATCCAGATTGCCAGCCTGAGTTTTGCGATGGCGGGCGGCAGGATTAACACGCGCGACCTCCAAGTCCAGACCGTCGACTACGGGATGCTGGGCAGCGGATGGTTCGATATCGACAAGCACGTCGATATGACCGCGCAGATCATCCTGTCGCGCAGCTTCAGCGGCGAATTGATCGCCGCGAAGAGGAACATCCAGTATCTTGCCGACCGCGACGGCCAGGTCATCGTTCCGCTGCAGGTGACCGGGCAGCTGCCGAAACCCATGGTGTTGCCCAATGTCTCCGAACTTGCGCAGCGAGCCGGCGAGCGTGCCGTTGAAGGACAGGGCCAGAAGCTGCTTGGCAAACTGCTCGGCAAGAAGGGAAAAGCGCTGGGCGGGATCTTCGGCGGCGATAACTCCGCGCCGGATAATGGCGGCGAGAACGGAAATGGCAACGGTGGCGGCAACAATCAGCCTCCGCCGCCCAACCCGCTGGATCAATTGAAGAAATTCTTCTAGCCGCAAAATTACAGATTCATCAGCACGATTGTGGCGCCGGCGCCGCCCTGACGGGGCTCAGCCGGATGGAACGACGCACAGTATCGCGACGTGGAGAGGTATTCAGCGACGGCCTTGCGCAGCGCGCCGGAGCCGATCCCATGCACGATTCTCACCTCGGGGCGATTGGTGACGAAGGCCTGATCGAGAAATTCCTCAAGCTTGTGCAACGCTTCGCTGGTGCGCATCCCGATTAGATTCAACTCGCCGCGCGCGGAATCCTCCGCGCTAAAGGTCACGGCGGGAGGCTTCTCAACCGCTAGCGGCTCCCGGGCCGTTTTCGCCGATCGCTTAAGGCGCTCGGGCGCGACTTCGATCCGCAGACCGCCCCGCCCGATAACGGCGCGTCCGGGCTCGATCGCCAATAGCTCGCCGCGGATGTCCCCGACTTCGACTTGATCGCCGATCTTGAGCGCCCCAGCCTCCTCGGCGGCAGTCGGCTCCGGCGGCGCAAGCTCACCGAGTTTTTCGGCAGCGCTGCTCAGAAACTCGCGGATTGGCTGCTCGGGGCGCTCGTCGGATGCTGGGCGCGCTCGGGCGCGGCTCTTCAACTCGGCGATGACGGCGGCGCTTTCCCGGCGCAGCTCGTCCATCAGCTCTGCCGCCTGCGCGCGAATGCGCTTGCGGTCGGCTTCGGCTCGCTCCGCGATGCTTTGCGCGGACTGGCGCGCCTCGCGCTCGGTGGCGGCCAGACTGGCCTCGCGCTCGCGCAGCTTTTCGGCATCGGCATGCAGCCGCGTACGCTCTTTCTCCAGCCGTGCAAGCGTATCGTTCAATTCGATGCCGCCGGCGCCCAGCGCCTCCTCGGCCGCCTTGATCACCTCCGCCGGCATCCCCAGGCGACGTGCCACCGCGATCCCGTAGCTTTGACCGATGGTGTGCGGCTTGAGCCGGTAGAGTGGCGCCAGACGATCTTCGTCGAAATCGACTGCGGCAGCCTCAAATCCTGAGCGCGAGTAGGCGTGCATCTTAACTGCGGTGGAATGGGTCGCGATCGCAACGATGCATCGGCGCGCCGCAAGATGATTCATCAGACCGATTGCCAGCGCCGCCCCCTCGGCCGGGTCGGTGCCCGCGCCCGGTTCATCAAGAATCACCAACGCAGGCTCTTCCAGCGAACGGACGATATCCGAGAGATTCGTGATGTGGCCGGAGAAGCTGGACAAATTGGCCTCGATCGATTGCTCGTCGCCGATATCGGCGAACACGCTGCGAAACACCGTGGCGGTCGCGGGCGTGCGCGCGGGAATCGGGATGCCCGCCTGCGCCATCAGCGACAGCAGCCCAAGTGTCTTGAGCGCGACGGTCTTGCCGCCAGTGTTAGGCCCGGAAATCACGATTCCGCGCTGTCCCGGCGCGATTTTGAGGTGAATCGGAATCACTTCGCGCCCGCGATTCATCAGCAGCGGATGGCGCGCGCCGCAGAATTCGATGCCTGCCTCGGCAATCTCCGGCTCGACGCATCCGTAACGTTCGGCAAAGATTGCACGTGCGTTAAGTGCGTCGAGTGCGACCATCGCGTCGAATGTCAGCCGCAACTCTTCGGCATAGCCGCCGACCATCGCGGTGAGGTTCGCCAGAATGCGGGTCTCTTCGGCTTCGGTCTCCCGCTCGATCATCATCAGGCGGTTGTTAAGCTCGACCGCCCACATCGGTTCCACAAACAGCGTTTCGCCAGAGACGCTGCGATCCTGCACGATTCCTTCAAGCCGCTCCGCATAGTTGAGCCTGAGCGGCAGCACGAAGCGGCGATTGCGAATCATGACGACATAATCCGACACGAACGATTCCATTCCCGCCGCCCCGAGCGAGCGCAGCAGCCGCGCTTCAAGCTCGGCGCGTTCATCGCGCAGGCGCGAGCGCAGCCGCTTCAACTCGGGGCTGGCGTCGTCAAGGATCGCGCCATCATCGGCGATTGCACGCCACAGAGCATCGGCCAATTCTTTGGGCGCAAGCAGATTTTGCGCGATCGCGGCCACTAGCGGACGGGATTCCACGCGCGAGCGCATGAACGCCGCCAGATGGCGCGCGGCGGCCACGAAATCGCGCACCTGGACCAGCGCCGCTCCGCCCAGAATCGCACCGGCGCGCGCAGCGGCAAGCAGGATGGCCCGCAAGTCGGTGAATTCCCCGATTGGAATCGAGCCGGAATGCGCACGCAGGTCTACCATCTCGGCCGAGGTGCGGATGCGTGCGCGCACCTCTTCCGGATTGATCGAAGGGCGGATGCGCAGGATCGCCTCGCGCCCCGGCTCCGACGCGCAAAATTCCGCGACCAGGACTATCACCTTGTCGAATTCAAGCGCTTTGAGGTCCCGTTCCCGCATTGTTTTGAGCCGCGGCAGCCTTTGCGCATATCCCCGGCTTGCAGGCTAATATCTAGCCCAACTTTTGACGGCATCATAACCGGGAGCGGCGATGGAACGGATCGAATCACGGGTAAGCACAGTGTCCGAGGAGTTCCGGCGAAACCGCGACGCGATGGCGAAGCAGGTGACGCAGCTGCGCACCGAATTGGAGCGAATCCGCGAGGGCGGACCCGCCCCAATCCGCAAGCGCCATGCGGACCGCGGCAAGCTGCTCGCGCGCGAGCGGGTAAAACGGCTGCTCGACCCGGGCAGCCCGTTTCTTGAACTTTCGCCGCTGGCGGCCTTCGGGATGTACGACGGCGAAGCGCCGTGCGCGGGGATTATCACCGGAATCGGACGCATCCACGGGCGCGAGGCGGTCGTCGTCGCCAACGATGCCACCGTCAAGGGCGGAACCTACTATCCGATGACGGTGAAGAAGCACGTGCGCGCGCAGGAGATCGCGATGGAGAACCAGCTCCCGTGCGTTTACCTGGTCGATTCGGGGGGAGGCTTTCTGCCGCTGCAATCCGAAATTTTTCCCGATCGCGACCATTTCGGCCGCATCTTTTACAACCAGGCACGGATGTCCGCGATGGGAATCGCGCAGGTCGCCGTCGTGATGGGTTCGTGTACCGCCGGCGGCGCGTATGTGCCGGCGATGTGCGACGAGAATATCATTGTCCGCGGACAGGGGACGATCTTTCTGGCCGGGCCGCCGCTGGTGCGCGCGGCGACCGGCGAGGAGGTTACCGCCGAAGAGTTGGGAGGGGGAGATACGCATACCCGGATTTCCGGGGTGAGCGATCATCTGGCCGAGGATGACGATCATGCGCTCCAGATCGCACGTTCGATTTTTGAAAACCTCGGTGGAAAGAAGGGATTTGGTCAAATCGACCAGGATTCGCCAGAAGACCCCCATTACGACCCGAGCGAGCTTTACGGCATCGTTCCCGCCGATGTGCGCAAGCCGTATGACGTGCGCGAAGTGATTGCGCGAATCGTGGACGGCTCGCGGATGCATGAATTCAAGCCGCGCTATGGCACTACACTGGTAACCGGATTCGCGCGGCTTTACGGATATCCGGTCGGCATCGTCGCGAATAGCGGCGTTCTGTTCAGCGAATCCGCGCTAAAGGCGGCGCATTTTATCGAACTATGCTGCGCGCGGCGCATCCCGCTGCTTTTTCTGCAGAACATCACCGGCTTCATCGTCGGCAAGCGCTACGAGCAGGGCGGCATCGCCAAGGACGGCGCCAAGATGGTGAATGCGGTTGCCAATGCGCAAGTCCCGAAATTCACGCTGATCATCGGCGCGTCGAATGGTGCGGGGAACTACGGGATGTGCGGGCGGGGCTATTCGCCGCGGCTGCTCTTCATGTGGCCCAACGCGCGCATCTCGATCATGGGCGGAGAGCAGGCGGCCAATACGCTTTTGACGGTGAAACTGGAACAGCTAAAGCGCGATGGGCGCACAATGTCCAAGGCGGCGCAGGCCAAGTTCATGGCTCCGACGCTTGCACGATACGAGACCGAATCGAGCTGCTATTACTCCAGCGCCCGGCTCTGGGACGACGGCGTGCTCGATCCCATCGAGACGCGCGCGGCGCTGGCGCTGGGAATCGCGGCCTCGCTCAACGCGCCGATCCCGGAACGCGCCAAGTTCGGCGTGTTCAGGATGTGATCCGTTAGTGAGTCAACTGCCACTCCCGGATAGCCGGGATCGGATGAATCAGCATCAGGATGTTGAGAATTAGGCCGTCGCGAATCCATAGAATCATGCCGATTTCCAGAATTATCGCGGCAGCGATTGTGACCCGCGCGGGCAAACGGTAAGCAATCAGAAAACCGGCCATGCAGGTCATGATGTCGCTCATCGAGTTCACCACGCTGTCGCCGTAGTAGTTCAGCGAGATGGTGATTTCGCGATATCGGTGAATCATCGGGCCGCTATTTTCGACCATCTCCCACGCGGCTTCCACCGCCAGCGTAATAATCGCGCGGGTGCGCACCGGCAACCTGGACGCGACCAGCCATAGGACGCCGTATGACAGCATTCCGTGAATCAGATGGCTGAAACTGTACGGATCGAAAACCCATTGCGAATTGTGCGAGCTCCAGATATCGCCCGCCCAGAATCCGGGCTCGCCGCTGATGCCCCAGAGTTTGCGGCCCATCGCGAATTCGACGCTTGCGGCGAGCGCGACGATGCCCGCGCCGGCAATCCAATAGTTGCGGCTCGACGGGGCCGAAGTCGGCGCGCTGCCGCTCATCCCAGGTAATGCACCGCCAGGTATACGTTGCTGATGAGAAATGCCATCGGCACGACCCATCGCGAATACGATCTGATCCGGACGCCGCGATCGCGCCGATTGGAACGATGCGATACATGCACCGTCATCAGTTCGGCGATTGCGAGAAATACAAACACGTAACATTGCAGAAAAAACGCGTCGATGTAGGTCAGGTACGGAACTCGCGGCATCGTAGAAGAAATCGCCAGGGCGAATGCGATAACGGTAAGGATCGTCAAGATTCCAACCTGCAGCTGATTCTGGAGATCGCCGGTCTCAATCCAGAACGCCGCCCACGACAGAAAGACCATCAAGATCAGCGGCAGGAACACCTTGAGCAGGTAGAATGCCGACTGGCGGGTTACTTCAATTTCGAACCGGGCTTCTGGAACCTTGGTCTGATCCAGGAACAGATACTCGCCGATCGTCGGCGTGACGGCCTTAAGGTCCCACTGTGCGAGCGAACTGTAGTAGTTCAATTCGCTCGACAGCCACAGCTTATGATTGTTCAGGCTGAACGTCAGCAAATGGGCATCGCCAGCGAACGGATGGATTAGAATGGGCAGCCGCTGGGTGTCGAATGGGAACCGCCGCAGCTCAAATTTGGCCGAGAGCTTGAGCTTGCATCGCTCGGTGTAGTTTACGGTGCCGTCCGGTTTGACGTTTGTTTCGATGTCATACTTGTCACGCGGCCCGACGGCATTGACGATCATAACTTTCGGCATCCAGATGTCGGCGGGATTAACGTCGCGCGGCTGGGTCTGGGTTGATTGAGCGGTCGGTTCGTAAGCCAGGCGCGGATCGTTCCATCGCATGAACAGGTAAGCGACGATATCGAACTCGCCGGCAACTTCGTCAATCGACGCGATATTGGAGATATGCATCCCGACCGCGACGTCGATTTTTCCGCTTTGCGTTGGCGGCGGCCCCAGGACCGGATTGATTGCGGGCGCGGTCGCGTCAGCCGCGTAGGCAGGGCATGCCACCCAAAACATTACGACGGCGACTAAAGCAGCGATATTAAGCGTCCAGCGCGGCATTCAACTCATCGTTCGGGTCCGAGCATCTTTTCGGCGCGCACCAGCCGGTCGAATTCCTTGCCCGACAAAAGACCCAGAGAAATCGCGGCCTCGCGCAGCGTGTAGCCATCCTTGTGCGCCTTTTTGGCGACCTTGGCGGCATTATCGTAGCCGATGTGGGGGTTCAGCGCCGTCACCAGCATCAGCGAGTTCTCGACGTTGCGCGCGATTTGCACGCGGTTGGGCTCGATCCCGACGACGCAGTACTTGGTGAACGAGGCGCACGAATGTGCGAGCAGTTTCACTGAGTGCAGGAAGTTGTGGATGATGAGCGGCTTGAAGACGTTGAGTTCGAAATTGCCCTGCGAGCCTGCCACCGAGATGGCGGTGTCGTTGCCGATCACCTGAATGCACACCATCGTCATCGCCTCGCTCTGGGTGGGGTTCACCTTCCCCGGCATAATCGACGACCCCGGCTCATTCTCGGGCAGGATCAGTTCGCCCAGTCCGCATCGCGGCCCCGAACCCAGCCAGCGGATGTCATTTGCGATTTTCATGAGCGACACGGCCAGCGTCTTGAGCGCGCCCGATGCCGCCACGACCGCATCGTGTGCCGCCAGCGCGGCGAACTTGTTGGGAGCGGGCTTGAAGCGCAGGCCCGTGTGTTTCGCGATCTTCGCGCAGACGCGCTTGGAAAATTCCGGATGCGTATTAAGGCCGGTACCGACGGCGGTTCCGCCGATCGCGAGCTCCAGAAGATCGGGCAGCGCCGCTTCGATTCGCTTAAGGTCGTAATCCAGCTGGGCGACGTAGCCGGAAAATTCCTGTCCAAGAGTGAGCGGGACCGCATCCATCAGATGGGTGCGGCCGATTTTCACGATTTTCGCGAAATCGCGGGATTTCTTCGCCAGTGCATCGCGCAGCGCCCGAAGCGAGGGAACCAGTTCGCGGGTAATCTCCTCTGCGGCCGCGATATGCATCGCGGTTGGAAACGTATCGTTCGACGACTGCGACATGTTCACATCGTCGTTGGGATGAATCGGCTTTTTGGAGCCGCGGACGCCTCCGGCCATTTCGATCGCGCGATTGGAGATGACCTCGTTGGCATTCATGTTGGTCTGAGTTCCACTTCCGGTTTGCCAGATGCGGAGCGGAAAATGATCGTCGAGAATGCCGGTCGACATTTCGCGCGCGGCACTAACAATCAGGCGCGCCTTCTTCGGCGGCAGCTTGCCCAAGTCGCGGTTGACCTCGGCGGCGGCCAGCTTGAGCAGGCCAAACGCGCGAATCATCGCACGCGGCATCCGGTCGAATCCGATCGCGAAATGCTCGAGCGAGCGCTCGGTCTGCGCGCCCCAGTACCTATCGGCTTGGACCTCGATCGCCCCCATGCTGTCGGTTTCGGTTCGTGTCAGGGTCTTTGACGCCTTCTTGATTGGCATAATTTTCCGTCTTTCCACCGCTGGATGAGTGCTCCTTGAATCAGTATGATTCCACCCCGGCCGGTCCCGGCGGGGTCCTGATTTTACCCCCCGCGCCGGTCTTTTCCGGGCCGCTCAGCCGGTATAGTTTAGGGCGCGCGGTTCGACAATAGGAGAGGATTAGAAACATGCCTTGGACGATTACCCGCCTGTGCATTGATTGCGTTGATACCGGATGCGTCAGCGTCTGCCCCGTCGATTGCATCTACGAATATACCGGTTCCGACAAGCAGAAATTTCCCAATCAGCTTTTCATTCACCCCGATGAATGCATCGATTGCGGCGCCTGCGAGCCCGAATGCCCCTGGCAGGCGATTTTCGAGGAGCCCGCGGTTCCCGCACCGCTAAAGGATGACGTCAAGCTCAATCACGCAATTCTCGAGCAAATCGCAGATTTCAAGGTTAAGACCTTCGTGAAGACCGATCATCCCACGCCCGAGCAGGTCGCCGAGAACAAGAAGAAGTGGGGCCTCGACCCGGGCGCCTGATCGCGCCTGAAGGGCCGCGCTATCGAATCTCTGGCGGGGGCGGAATCGGGCCGCGGGCGTTTTCGTATGCCGCCGCGGCCTGAAGAATCGCGGCCTCGCCAAATGGCCGGCCAATAAATTGCATCGATAGAGGCAGACGGTCTGGAGAAAGGCCGGTGGGCACCGAAAGCGCGGGCTGGCCGGTCGCGTCGAATGGCTGCATGAAGCGCAGAATCCCCGTGACGAGGTCGGCTTCCACCTCTGACGGACCCGCGATCTTCGGTGCCGGGATTGCGGTGGCGGGCGCAATCAGCACTTCATGATCGGACATCGCTGATAACGCATCCGCGATCGTGCGTGCGCGGGCGCGTTGCGCGCGGATGTAGGCCGGCGCAGTCATCATCATTCCGCCTTCCAACAGCCGACGCACATCGGCGCCGTAGTCGTCCGGCCGCTTGAGCATCCACTGATGATGGACCTCGAAGGCCTCCGCCATCATTACGATGGTATTCACTATCGCGGCGAACGGGAGCGATGGAATTGAAACTTCATCGACGATCGCGCCGAGCGACCGGATCGTATCTATTGCGGCATCGAATGATTTCCTGATCTCGTCGTCCAGCCCATTGTTCAATTCGCTGATTACGCCGATCTTCATCCCGGAAATGCCATTGGCAAGGCTTGCGGTGAAATCGGGCACGCGCTCGCGGCTGGAGGTCGAATCGTCGCGATCATGGCCGGCGATGACATTCAGCATCAACGCGGCGTCACGTACCGTACGCGTGATCGGGCCGACGTGGTCGAGTGTCGCCGACAGCGGAAATACGCCGTGGCGGCTGACGCGGCTCCAAGTGGGCTTAAGCCCAACACATCCGCATAGCGCGGCGGGAGTGCGAATCGATCCTCCCGTGTCAGTGCCGATTGTCATCGCGGCGCTTCGCGCGACAATCGCGGCCGCCGAACCGCCGCTGGATCCGCCGGGGATCCGATCCATCGAGTAGGGATTGCGCACGATTCCCCAATGCGGGTTCGACGAGCTGAGGCCGTAGGCGAATTCATGCAGGTTGAGCTTGCCGAGCAGGACCGCGCCGGCGCGCGAAAGGCGCGTCCATACGGTGGCATCGTGAGTGGGGACAAAATCGGCCAGGATTTTCGAACCGGCAGTGGTGCGAATTCCTTTGGTATAAATCAGGTCCTTGAGTGCGATTGGAATCCCATGCAGCGGCCCGCGCCATTTACCCTTCACGATTTCGGTTTCCGCTTTTCTCGCCGCCTTGCGCGCGAGTTTTTCGGTTACGGTGATATAGGCGCGAATCTTGGAGTCGGTCTGCTCGATCCGGGTCAGGTAGGCCTCGGTCACCTCGACCGGGGAAATTTCACGAGCGCGGATCTTCTCGCCGAGGGTGGCGGCATCGAAGGCGAGGAGTTCGAGAAACGGGGTTGGCATGAGAGCGAATCTCCGATACTTGGCATCCGGCCCGAGTTATTTACCGTTCTTTTGAAGCCGCTCCGCTTCGGCAAGCAAGCCCGGATAGCTGAATGGCGGTTCGATGCCCTCCAGGTTCAGTCCGCTCAGATGCTCGGCCATCGTGAGCATCGCCCCTGCCGTGTGTGCGATCGCGTTCGCATCGGCGGCGGTAATCTCGTAGCCGTAGAGGTCTTTCAGGACTTGTTGGACTGATTCACCTGTAACGTACGCCATGCTACTGCACTCGCGAAACTGTCGGTCGCGCCGCATAGTAGCGCACTTGAGACACGATGGCGCAATGCCACGCGCAGTGAGAACTAGGTCCGCTGTGCGGCCGTGTCCATGATCAATCCATAGATCCGGCCGGCTTCGGTAACGCCGATCAATCGATAGGTCCGCGCCTGGCCGGCCCATCGCGGCGGTGCGGACGGGTTGGTGAACGGAATATACGACGTGTCGAAAAAGGACTCGGGCGAGGGATCGCGCAATTCAAGGTTGTCGCCGCGACGGCGGAGGATTGTCTTGCCGGCTGCGATGAGGCCAAGCGGCACGCCGGCAAAGTCGTGCTCGCGCAATCCCCACACGATTATCACCCGCTGATTGGTGACGCCGTAAAATGTGGATGCCAGGCGCGTATGGAAGGTCATCGCTTCTCCGATCAATGCGATGACGAGAATCGCCAGGAATATCGCGTTTGCTTGAGCAGTTGTTGCAAGCGCCGATTCGCCCGGAATCATGCGCATGACGATTGCGGCGGCCGCGATTACGACAATCAAAGTGGTTCGCGAACGGACTGCGTCGCGATCGTGCGGCCGGGCGCACCATAGAAGCGCCTCACCCGCCAATAAATGCGGGGCGATGGCCGATTCGGCTTTAGCGTTCGAATCGGCTGGTCCGGGCAGTGAATTATTTCCGCGAGACTCCATACACCAATAGGATATATAGGGCGGATCGGCGTTATTGTACTAGTGTTTGAAAAGGAATGTTCTAATCGCGCAACGCACTCGCCAATTAGCTCTTCAACAGCGACCGGGTCGATCCCCCCGATGTGCCGGCATTACGGCACTTCGTCGGGAGTGGTCATCGCGTCGTGGATTTCGACCCAGGAAACTGGCTCTCCGGTCTCAAGTTTCTTGATAACTCGCGTCGCCCGCCTCGCCTGAATTTCGCACAGCAGCGTGAGCCATGCTTCATCCTCGCTTCCCAGGTTATTGTGCCATTTTTCATTGTCGAGCGCCCTTGCTTGCTCCAATTTTCTAACCAAATAGTCTCTCATCTCCGGCGAAATATGTTTGGGCGGTACGAATAGCGCGGCCTCGACTTGCGATTGGGGGACATCCGAATTTTGGTTCAATTCTTTGATTACCGAATCCACTTTCTCGGCCTGCACAAGGTAATCGCCTTGCGCGACGGGTCCAAGCGAGGTATCCGTCGCGTCTTCAAGGTCGGTTTGCCTCGCCGCTTGTAGCTGCTCAATGACCTCCGGACGCTGGTTGGGCGAAACGACGGGGATGCACGACGAGAGTTCGAATAACATAAATGCGAAAACGCTCGGTATGGAAATGAAATCGAATCTAAGTGGCCTCACTTTTTCAATCTAATCATTGGTCAGAGGTTCGTCCCGGCAACTCCGAATCGGTCCGACCCAGTGACATTTCGCCCGCATATCGATGAAGCAAACCGATTCGAGTCTCGCCGAAGGGCAACACAACAGCTTACGACTTCTCTAAACCGGTCCGGTTATCAACATCGAACGCGCGCTGGGGCCGGATAAATTCAAGCCGCGGCAATCGCCAGTTCATCTTTCCTTAATCTTCGATCCCTAACCTTCTGCGCGCTACGAACAGGCGTGCGCATTTTTAATTCGAATTTCGAGGGGAGAGAGACATGCGGCCAAAGAAATTGATTCTGCTTCTGCTGGCGGCGCTTGCGATTGCGGCGACCAGCCGCGACGGCCTTGCCGATCTGCTGATAAACGGCGCCGGCGCGACCTTTCCGTATCCGATCTATTCGAAGTGGTTTGACGTCTACGCGAAGGATAATCCCGGCATCAAATTCAACTACCAGTCGATCGGCTCCGGCGGCGGCATCCGGATGCTGTCCAATCGCACGGTCGATGTTGGCGCCAGCGACGCTCCAATGACCGATCAACAACTCGCCGATGCTCCCGGGAAGATTCTTCATTTCCCTTCGGTCATGGGTGCGGTTGTGGTTGCCTACAACATCCCCGGATACACGGGGACGCTGCGCCTGACCGGTCCGGTCTTGGCTGACATCTATTTGGGCAAGATCACGAAATGGGATGACGATGCGATCAAGGCGCTGAATCCGGGCGCATCGATTCCCACCCAGGACATAGTCGTATGCCATCGTTCCGACGGCAGCGGCACTTCGTACATTTTCACCGACTATCTGTCGAAGGTCAGCTCCGCGTGGGGGAGCGATCCGGGTCCCGGCAAGGGCACGGCCGTAAAGTGGCCCGCGGGAATCGGCGGCAAGGGGAACGAGGGCGTGACCGCGCTGGTGCAGCAAACGCCCGGCGCGATCGGCTACATCGAACTGATTTATGCGCTCAACAACAACATTCCATTTGCCCAGCTTCAAAACAAAGCGGGCAACTGGATAACGGCGGGTCTTGACGGGGTGACTGCGGCGGCTGCGTCGGTTGCGGACAACATGCCGGCCGATTTCCGCGTCTCAATCACCAACGCTCCGGGCGCGGATGCATATCCGATCTCGTCGTTCACTTATCTGCTCGTGTACCAAAAGCAGACTGACAAGGACAAAGGCGAGCAGATCAAGAAGTTCCTGGAATGGGCGCTGACGGGCGCGCAGCAATATGCGCCGGCGCTCAAGTATGCGCAGCTTCCCGCGGCGGTCGTCCAGCGCGAGCAGGCGCAGTTGGGGCAGATTCAAGTTCCGTGACGTGAGAGCCAAAGAATTTACGGAATAAACAAAACGTTCTAATGGGAGGATTGGTAATGAGAGGTTCGAGACGAAGGATCGCGATTTCGGTCCTTGCCGCCGCCGCTATGTTGGCCGGCGCGGTAATGGCGCCCAAAGCCGCGTACAGCGCCTCAAGCTCGTCGATCACGCTGTATGCCGACCCCACCACGGGCCAGGTGTACACCAAGCCGGGCAAGCATCGGGTCAAGCTGGGCCAGTATGTTCCGGTTGGGACGGCCGAAGAGATGGAGCAGCGCGTCGTGCAGAAGGCTCATATGCAGCTTCAGCAGGATGAGCAGCAGATGCGAGCCGACATGGAGTCCAAGCAGGCTCAGCAACAGCAGTGGAACGGCGAGATGGCCAAGCAGGTCGCGCAGATGCAGCCGGCGTGGCAGGAATTCGGCGACCGCTGGTTTAAGAAAATTTCAATTGGGACCTTGGTTTACGGTGATTGGGGCTACTTCACGCACACCGGCTTCGGTCCTCAGTTCCTGACTCAGCAGGTATGGCCGGGACCCGGCAACAACAGCTTCAATGCCTTCAACATCACGCGTACCTATCTCGATTTCAAGTTCACCCCCAACGAAGACGTCACGATGCGCGTTACGCCCAACATGTATTTGATGGTTAATACGGGCGGCAAGTGCTCTGTTTCCGGCGTCGCGGGAGCGAAATGCACCGCCAGCACCGGCGATCCGGATGGTCTTAACACCGGATGGGCGCAGACGAACGACGGAAACCTTGGTATGCGCATAAAGTACGCCTACCTCGACTACAACACCTTCTTCAAGAAGATATTGCAGGTCGATGCGATGAAGGACGACAAGTTCACCTTTGGCCAGCAACAGAATCCGCTGGTTGACTGGGAAGAAAACCTGTGGGGCTTCCGCTATCAGAGTTTGACGCCTTGGAACTATCTGAGCTTGAGCTCATCGCAGGTCGGCGTTTCGATGAAGGGTCCGATCAAGATCAACGAGACCCAGTATGCCGACTACGACTTCGGCGTGTATGACGATGCCAGTTTCCATGCGATCGAGCAGAGTTCGTACAAGCAGGCGATGGTTCGTGTGACTGTCAATCCGCTTGGCGCAAAGAGCCGCTATGACAGCTTGGGCCTGACTTACTTCTTTGACTACGGCTATCCCAACAAGTCACCCGATGGCCAGATTCCCGGTTCTGCTGCATCTTATGCACACATCATGAGGACGTCCGGGTTGCTGCACTACACCGCCCGTGCTGAAGACTTCTGGGGATGGGGTTGGGGAATGATCGGCGAAATCGATTACGGCAACAACGCCTTCTCATCCGGCAATCTGTACTCTGGCTCTGGTCCATCGGATGCCATCGGCATCAGCAGTCCCGGCGGCTTCGGCGCTTGGAATACAATGGCCTCGAAGCTCCTTGGTACCGGCCAAACGAATCAATTGGGCTGGGATATCTTGGGCCATGTGGACATTCCGAATACGCCGTTCACGGTGTTCGGACTGTGGCAATCATTCATGCCGAATCTGCAGCCCACCGAGAATCCCCTCGATTTCCATCGCTATGACTTGGGTATCCAGTGGATGGTTAACAAGAACCTGCGGGTTGCTTTGGACGGACAGGGTATCGACTACTACCACAGCCAGTTCACATTCCCGGAAAGCACCTTTGGAAGCACGACGGTTCCGGAGACTCCCTACGCGGTTCCGCGCGATGTGCATGCGTTCTTCATAAACTTCGAGTTCAGGTACTAAACTCGAAAGGGAGAGGCGAGATGGCGCGGGCGCCCCTCGTGGCGCCCGCGCCCTTTCTTAAGATAAACGAAAGATGGCGTGGGCCGGAACAGATATTTCGTGACGCTTGTGGATCGTAGTGGCAGGGCGTAATTTCTAATTATCGCGATGCAAAAGTTGCTGAAAATTACCGCCCGAGGGATTACGATGATCCCGCGCGCGGTCGCATGCGGTGCGGCCGTTGCGATGCTGGTCGCCTTGACGGCGATTCAGTCGCATCAATATACGCCGCATTTTCGCGTGCCCGACATGGGCCGCTTGACGGAGCAGCATGCCAACCCGGCACAGCCGGAACTCAACGCTGCCGAACGCATCGCTCCCGCAGTCGCATTCCAGCGAATGGTTCCACCGCCAACAATTGATAATCGCTGCGGTACGCAGGCCCTCGAATTAGCTCGTTCGGCCGAAGTCCTGCCAATCCGTCCGTTGCGACGGCTCAAGCTCGGCCCGTCGCGGCCGGACAATCCCGATCCTCTTATATAGCCCGCTTGTCGTGGAGTAGTGTTTCCACCGGATAGGGACGCTTTGGCACCCGCCGGCGGAGAGAATCTCAACGAGCGCCGAAGTTAGCTCCGGCGCCCAAAGTGCGAGGCTTATATCCGTGCCCGGTTTTTCATTACGCAACCCCCACACGATAATCGTGGGGGCCTTGATCATATCGCTCTTGGGCGTCACGGCTTTCACGCGAATGCCGGTGGACGTATTTCCCAATCTAAAGATCCCGGCGGTCGTCGTTGCGACGTTTTATCCCGGAATGCCGCCGCTCGATATCGAGCACGACATTACGACTCGCTACGAGCGGTTTTTCACGCTCGGCAGCAATATCGACCATATGGAGTCGCGCTCGCTGCCGGGCGTCAGCATCATCACCATTTACCTGCAGCCCGGCGCCGACGTCGATGCCGCCGCGGCCCAGTTCGGAACCCTTGCGATGGCGGATTTGGGTGTCCTGCCGCCCGGTACGCTGCCGCCGCTGGTCCTGAAGTATGACGCCTCATCGCTGCCGGTGGTGCTGGTGACGGCGGAAGGAAAGGGATTTGGACAGACCGAGCTGGAAGATGCCGCGCGGTACGTCGTGCGCACGCAAATGGCCACCGTGCAGGGTGCGTCGATACCGATGCCGTTTGGCGGGAAGTTTCGCCAGATGATGGCCTATGTCGATCGCCGCGCGCTGCAGGCGCGCGGGCTCAGCTTGAACGACGTGGTCAGCGCGGTCGACTCGTCCAACCTGATCCTGCCGGCGGGCGACGCGAAGATCGGAAACACCGACTATTTCGTCTACTCGAACAGCATGCTGCCGGATATCGAGGACCTGAACAATGTGCCGGTGAAACTCGGCGCCAATCAGGTCCCGGTGATGGTGCGCGATGTCGCCAAGGTCCAGGATTCCGCCCAAATCCAGTACAACCTCGTGCTCATCAACGGGCAACCGTCGGTGTTCATTCCGGTGCTCAAGCAGCCGGGCGCCAATACGATCGCGGTCGTCGAGGGCGTTAAGAACCTCCTGCCGAAGATCGTCGGCCTGCCGTCGGGGATGAGGCTCAAGGCGATCTTCGATCAATCCGGCTACGTACGCAGCGCCGTTACCAGCCTCGAGCACGAGTCGGTCTCGGGCGCGATATTGGCATCGCTGATGATCCTGATTTTCTTGGGCAGCTTCCGCTCGACAGTCGCAATCTTTTTATCGATTCCGCTCTCGATTCTCGCCGCCGCGTTTGGGCTGTTCATGAACGATTCGTCAATAAACATCATGACGCTGGGCGGCTTTGCATTGGCAATCGGCCGGCTGGTTGACGATTCGGTGGTCGTGCTCGAAAACATCAACCGGCATCTGGCAATGGGTGAGGAGCCGCATGCCGCCGCGAAGGCGGGCGCAGAGGAGGTCGCGCTGCCCGTGCTCGCTTCGACAATCACCACGGTAATCGTGTTTTTTCCGGTGATGTTCCTGTTCGGAGTGGCAAAGTATCTGTTCTCAGCGCTGGCGCTCGCTGTGGTGCTGTCGATGCTGGCGTCGTATGTGGTCGCGATGTCGGTCATTCCGATCTTTTGCGCGCGGTTTCTCAGTCAGGAAGAGGCGCGAGCGCTCGAAGGCGGCCATGTGATCGACGAAACCCTTGCCGCTCCTGATGTCGTCGACAAGATGCCGACCCCAAAGGGATTTTTCGCCCGGTTCAACCACCGGTACGAACAACTGGCGCGACGTTATGAAAAATCGCTCGCATCGGCGCTCGATCACAAGTTTGCGGTGATGGCGTCGCTGTCGGTGCTGTTTGCCGCAAGTCTCGCAGTATATCCCCTGCTCGGCACGCAACTGTTCCCGGATACGGACGCCGGAAAGTTCACAATCCACGTGCACGCGCCGCTGGGTTCGCGCTTGGAGGTGACGGAGGAGTTGACCCACCGGCTGGAGGACACGATCCGGGAAGTAATTCCCGCAAGCGAACTCGACATGATCGTGTCGAACCTGGGCCTTGCGCCGAGCATCTCGGCGGTTTATTCGACGAACTCGGGCCAGGACACCGGACAGGTGCTGGTCAGTCTGAAGCCGGACCATCGGACTCCTACGGCGGAGTACATGCGCCGCCTGCGCGACATTCTGCCGGCGCGGGTGCCGCAACTGCATGCGTTCTTCTCCTCCGGCAGCATCATCGATGCGGTTCTCAACTTCGGCTCGCCCGCGCCGATAAACGTGCAGCTCAGCGGCCAGGATTATACGTCGCTATTTCCGATTGCGCGCGAAGTGCAACGCAGGATCAAGCGGCTGCCCGAGGTTGGGGCAACTTTCATACCGGAGGAGTCCGACTACCCGACGCTCGACGTGCAAGTCGATCGCCTCAAGGCGGGGCGCCTGGGTCTGACGCAGCGCGACGTGGTCCGCAACGTAATTACCGCCCTCAACTCAAGCCAGATGATCGCGCCGTCGATTTGGATCGATCCGAAGTCCGGCAACGATTACTACCTTACCGTTCAGTATCCCGAGCACGAAATCGATGCGGTCGAAACCGTGCGCAATATTCCCGTTCGCGGCACCGACTCCGAGCGCGGACATGCGCAATCGGTCTTGCTGCGCGACGTGGCCGACGTGGTCCGCGAACGCCATCCCGCTCAAGCCGATCACTACAACGCGCAGCGAGTGGTCGACGTTTTGGCCGCGCCCGCAACCGGCGATTGGGGCGGCACACTCGCCGCCATTCAAGGCGCGCTGAAGGACATCGAATTGCCGGCGGGAGTTCAAATCTCGTACCGCGGCTCCGTCGCCTCGATGCAAAAGTCGTTTTCCAGCTTTGGCTTTGGACTGTTCATGGCGGTCGCGCTGCTCTACCTCGTGATGGTCGCGCAATTCCGATCGTTCCTTGACCCATTCATCATCATGTTCGCGGTGCCGATGGGGCTGATTGGCGTCATTTGGACGCTCTACCTGACGGGAACCACGCTCAACATCGAATCCTTTATGGGCATCATCGTGATGGTCGGAATCGTCGTGTCGAATTCGATCCTGCTGGTGGATTTCGCCAATCAGCGCCGCCGCGGAGGCCACGGACTCAGGCGCGCCGTGATCGAATCGGCGCGAATCCGCTTACGGCCAATTCTTATGACCGCGCTTGCTACGGTCGCGGGCCTTTTGCCGGTCGCGCTCAAACTCGGCGAAGGCTCGGAAGCATCCGCGCCGCTGGCGCGCGCGGCTGCGGGCGGATTGGCCGTCTCAACAATACTGACCTTGTTTTTGGTGCCGGCAATTTATGAATCGTTTTATTCGCGACGGGAGGGGCGGTGACATGAAACGGCTGTGGGTTTTCTCAATTGCGTTCGCCGCCGCGCTCTCCGGATGCGGCGGCAATCCGGCGCCCGCCGCGACCGGGAAATCGGCTCCGACCGTAAGCGTCATTTCGCCCCAGCGCGGGGACGCCACGCTCTCGATCAATCTGCCGGGCGATCTGGTGGGGTTTTATGAAGCGGCTTTGCATGCCAAGGTCACCGGCTACTTGAAAAGCATCGCGGTGGACAAGGGCGATTGGGTTACCAAGGGGCAGGTGCTGGCCGAAATCGAGGTTCCGGAACTCCAGCAAAATCTGGATCGTGCTCACGCAAGCCTCGAGATCGAGCGGCTGACCTACGATCGCTTGAAACATGTGCGCGACAGCGATTCCCGCCTGGTCGCGCAACAGGATGTCGACATCGCGCGGAGCAAATGGCAGCAGGCCAAGGCCGAGGCGGCCGCGCTGGAAACGATGGTCGGCTATACGAAAATTGTCGCTCCGTTCAACGGCGTGATCACAGGGCGCTTCGCCGATCCCGGAGCGCTGATTCGGGCCGGCGGCGGCGACATCGGAATGAACGGCATCGGCGTCCAAGTCAGTCCGGGTGCAACCGAGGGTGCAACGACTGGCAGCCAGGGTGGACCGGTCCTGACGCTTGCACAGATCGACCAGTTGCGCACTTACGTCTATGTCCCCGAGGCCGAAGTGCCGATGATCAAGACCGGCATGCCGGCGGAAATCACGTTTCGGGAATTTCCCGGCCGCGAATTCAATGGCACCGTTGCACGATTCGCCAGGGCGCTCGACCTGTCCACGCGCACGATGCTGACCGAAATCGACATCGACAACCCCGGCCATCGGCTCTACCCGCGCATGTATGCCTCCGTCACGCTCCAGTTGCAGCAGCATCGCGGCGTGCTCAGACTGCCGGACTCCGCGATCGGGCAATCCAAGGACGGCGATTACGTGATGGTCGTGCGCGGAGGAAAGCTTGCAGTCCAGCCAATTTCAACCGGGATCGGCAGCGAGCACATGACCGAGGTGACCAGCGGCTTGGACGGCTCGGAACAGGTCGTTGCTGCGGTCGATCCTTCGCTTGCAGAAGACGAGGCAGTCAACGTCGTACAGAAGGGCTCCGCGCAATCGATGCCGACGAAGGTCGCCAATGGGGATCCATAAATGAAGACACCGACTACGAACATCTCATTTCGAACGACGGCAGCCCTATTTCTCGGGCTGTGCATGCTGGCGGTCCCGCGCACCGGGCATTGTCTCGAAACTCTCAAGCCGGGGGAAAAGCTGACGCTGCAGCGCGCGATTCAGTTGACCTTGCGCAACCATCCGCGCGGCATGCAAATGGAATCCGAGGCGATCGCCGCGGACGCGCGCGTGGGCGAGGCGCGGTCCGCGCTTATGCCACAAGTGTATGGCGCCAGCGAATACCTGCGTTCGACCGACAATCCGATTGGGAACACCACCTATCTGAATCCAGGCTTCGTTCCGCGCATCACCGGAACCCTGCATGGCGGCCGGCCGGGTGAGGGACAAAGTTTCTCCACCACGGACAATTTTCTGGGTGCCGTCGGCGTTCAGCAGTATCTATTCGATTTCGGACGCGTGCGCGGCCAGATCGAACAGCGAGAGGCCGAAGCCGGTGCGGCTCAGGCGGCGACGCGCCAGACCGATCTGGATTTGGTCTTCGAAGCTACGCAGCGCTACTTTGCGCTGCTCGCGGCTGGACAGAAGGTGAAGGTTTATCAAAAGGCGATCGACCAGCGCAGCGAGGAATTACACGCCGCCAAGGTCAGGGCCGGCGCCGGCCTGACTTCCCAAATCGACGTGCTGACGGCGCAGTCGGAACTGGCGCGCGCGAAAACCGGCCTGCTCGATTCGTCCAACCAGGAGGCGACCGCACGCGTCGCGCTCAACAATGCGATGGCGTTGAGTACGAACGCTCCGGACTACGAGCTTGCTGACATGCTGACCTACAAAGAGGTAGCGGGAGACCTCGGGTCGTATTTCACCACCGCGATCAGGCTGCGGCCTGACCTGAAGGAACTCGAGCAGCAGGCGCGCGCGGCGGGAGCACAGGTGACGCAGGCACAAAGCGATTTCTATCCTGCGATTGCGGCAGAGGCCGGCTACAACACGATGGGAACCGGTCTGCCCGCGGCGAACAACTTCAACGCGGGAATCGTCGTGACTTGGCCGATTTTTAACGGGTTTCTTACCCAATCGCAGATTCACGAAGCGAAGGCGCGGCAGGATTCGATCCGCTATGCAATGCAGGATCTGCAGCTTCGCATCTGGCTCGAAGTGAAAAGCGCGTTCCTCGATCTTCAAACGGCCCTGCAGCGGATTCATGAATCCGAGGAAACACTCGCGGCCTCGGCCGGCCAACTCGAATTGGCCGAGAAGCGCTACAGCGCCGGGCTGGGCAACATTATCGAACTCACCGACGCGGAGCGTTTCTACATCCAGGATAACGCCGGCTACGTCGATGCTCTTTACGGGTTTTCGATAGCAAAGGCGTGGCTCGATCAAACCACGGGCGTGGCACTCGCCAAGGTGGCGGATCGGTGACCGCACGGCTTGAGCGGATTGTTTGAAATTCTGCGTTGCGTCTGAATCATCGCGGGTAGGCATCGTGATAAAATGCCGATGTTGTGTCGGAGAAAATAATTCGCCTGCGCGCGGCGGCGCCCTCTGAAGAACACGTCTTCAAGATCAAGTACGCCGATCTGCTCAATCCCGAGCAGCTCGCCGCCGTCACACATCGCGACGGCCCGATTTTGGTCGTTGCGGGTGCCGGATCTGGTAAGACGCGCACGCTGATTTATCGCGTGGCTCGCCTGATCGAAAGCGGTGTACCGCCCGGCTCGATCCTGCTGCTGACGTTCACCCGCCGCGCCGCGACCGAGATGCTGCGGCGGGCGGAGGAAATCGTCGGCGATCGCGCGGGCAAGGTTGCCGGCGGAACCTTCCATTCGTTCGCCAACACCGTGCTGCGCCGGATGGGTTCGATGATCGAATTGGCGCCGAACTACACGATCCTCGACCGCAGCGACTCGGAGGATGTGATCAATCTCATCCGTACGCGAATGGGTCTTGGCTCGCGCGAGCGTCGCTTCCCGAAGAAGGGTACCGTCGCGGAGGCAATCAGCATGGCGCGCAACAAGCGCCAGACCCTCGAGGTCGAAATCGAAGCGGATTTCCCGCACCTGTTCGAGCACCTGTCCGAAATCATGGAGCTGGCGCGCCAATACGAGGACTACAAGCGTGAGCGCGGCCTGCTCGATTATGACGACCTGCTCTACCGGCTCGCGGAATTGCTGGAGCAGCACGAGCGAGCGCGCCGGCGGATGTCCGACACCTACCGGTACATCATGATCGACGAGTACCAGGACACTAATTTGATTCAGGCCGATTTGGTAAGGCTGCTCGGCGCGGAGCATCGCAACGTGATGGCGGTGGGCGACGATGCGCAGTCGATCTATTCCTTTCGCGGCGCAAATTTCCGAAACATCATGGACTTTCCCGCGCTCTTTCCCGGCGCGAAGGTCGTGAAACTCGAAGAAAATTACCGCTCGACGCAAGGAATCCTGGACCTTGCCAACGACGTGCTCTCCCGAGCCCGCGACAAATACACCAAAACCCTGTTTACGAAGCGGGCGGGGGAATTTCGCCCGATCCTTGTGCGTGCGCCCGACGAGCACATGCAATCGCGCTTCGTTGCGCAGCGGATTCTCGAACTGCGCGAGGAAGGCGCGGACCTGAACGAAATCGCGGTGCTGTTTCGATCGAGTTTTCACTCATTCGACCTGGAACTGGAGTTGCAGCGGCGTGGCATCCCGTTCATCAAACGCGGCGGCTTCAAATTTATCGAGGCCGCCCACATCAAGGATGTCCTCGCCCATCTGCGCGTGATCGCGAATCCGGCCGATGCCGTCTCATGGCTGCGCGTACTCGCGATCATCAAGGGCATCGGGCCGCGCACCGCCGGTCCCGCCGCCGATGCGATCGCGACTTCGCGGGATCCGGCGGGTGCGCTTGCGCAGCTTGGCACGAGCGCCCGCGGTGGCTCTCAGAGCGGACTGAAACGCCTTGGTGCGATGTTGGCTGAGTTGCGCCGGCCCGGAATCCGCCCCGCCGATCAGATTGCGGTCGTGCTGGAGTATTATGCGCCTCTGATGCGGGAGGCGTACGCCGACGATCATCCGCGCCGCGAGCGCGATTTGGAGCATTTTCAGAATTTGTCCGAACGGTATCGCTCGCTTGAGCAGATGCTTGCCGACATGGCGCTGGAGCCGCCGACCGATTCGCTTGCCGGCGTGCTGGCGGCCGACCCGGACGACGAGTGCGTGACGCTCAGCACGATTCATTCCGCCAAGGGGCTGGAATGGAAGGCGGTCTTTATCATTTGGGCTGCCGACGGCCGGTTTCCGGGGCCGCAAAGCATCGATGAGGGATCGCTGGAAGAGGAGCGCCGTCTGATGTACGTGGCGAGTACCCGAGCGCGGGACGAACTCTATTTGAGCTATCCGATTTATATGTTCGATCGCAATTTCGGCCACACGATGGGCCGTGCATCGCGGTTTATCGAGGACGTGCCGATCGAGCTTCTGCCGACCGCCACGCTTGCGGAAGAGGAAGACGCGGCCGATTAATGTGCCGTGGCCGTAGCCGAGGACGTTGGGCCGGCGCCCGCCTTGATGATTTCAAATTTAGCGTAGCCGGCCAGGTCGTCGAGCGGGGTCGTATGCATCGGAAGCGATACTTCGCGCAATACGGGAACTTTTTCGGTTATGGCGCCGGTCGCGGGAGGATCGCGCGGCACTGTGACCACGCGCGTACCGGTGAATCGAACGACGGTCGGCAGCATCCCGCCATTATCGATGTATCGGGTGTTGGTCGCTTGGAACAGCGTATCGCTTTTGAACAATTTCGAGCCGGCCCGAATCAGGTATTCGTTGTTTCCGAGCGGACGA
Organism: Binataceae bacterium (SeqCode); assembly: GCA_035524375.1. Taxonomy (GTDB): domain Bacteria; phylum Desulfobacterota; class Binatia; order Binatales; family Binataceae; genus Binatus. The sequence goes on from DATKOZ010000009.1 coordinate 203,461, forward strand.
ACCATCACCGACATGCTCATTACATATAAGTGTCCGACGGTCGGACGCAGAAAGCCCGGGTAGATCGGATTTACCCCGAGCCAGAACGGCATGATGATTTCTCGGTTCGGCGGCCAATCCGTCAGCCGCACCCGGGCCTCATGATCGTTGCCACTAAGCAGGAAGTCCCGTCCGGGAAAATCGCGCATTATATCGCGGCTCAACTGATCTTCGGGAGGCGTCGAAATTTCGCCCACCGGGCCAAAGTCGATCGTCTTGCCCGGCGAGCATCCAATGATGATGGCTTCTAAAGCCATCGCCAATATGCCGGCAAACAACCGGCGGCACGACCTCACAACTGATACCGCGCGTAGTCCGGCGGAATGTTTCCGCCCAGCGTCCATTTCATTGGAAGCGAAAGCTCGTGTAATTCGGCAATCGCGACATTCTTGCCGTCAGCACGCGGGAAGCTACGCATGCCGACGAACTGAACGATGGTCGGCAGGATCTTTCCCGGAGTTACGTAATGCGTATGGGTCGTGACGAAGACCGCCTCCTGTTTAACCAGCGTGCTGCCTGCTTCGATCACCCACTGATCCGGCGCACCCAGCGGTTTTTCCAGTGCTGCTTCACTGATGACGTAATAGTCGCCTTCCTTCGGTTGCGTGACACCGGGTATCAGAACATTGATGCCAAGCCAGAAGGGCAAGCGCAGAAAATGATCCTTGGGCCAACCCGGCTGTCGTACTTCCGCAATTCGATCGTTATCACCCAATATGAATGTGCGGCCGCCAAAATTTAGTTCCACCTCTTCCGCGCTCGCGAACAGGCGCGGCCTTGGCGGGGGTGCGGGATTGGAGCAACCGAAGGCCGTTGCGACAAGGATCGAAATTGCAAAAAGCAATGTAGAACGCGGTCCCAATTTATTCTGCATAGGATTCTGAAGGATGTGGATTCGGTTCATCCGTCGCGTGATATCGTTGCGCAGGTTTCCAGTTGATATTAGCATACCCCGGCACGATGAATCGGAACCGCGCCAAGCGACAGGGCGCTTCTGTCACGGTGACCGTTCTGGGCTCCGGCGACGCGTTTGCAAGTTTTGGCCGGGGGTACTCCGGCTACCTGATCGATGCCCCCGGCGTTCGCGCCGTATTGGAAGCCGGGCCCACACTGGTTTACGCGCTCAAAAATAACCGCATCGTCACCAACAGCATCGACGTTATCATCATCAGCCACTTGCACGGCGATCACTTTGCCGGCCTCCCATTCCTGATCCTCGAATACATGTGGGAGAATCCGCTCAAGAAGCCGCTGACGATGATCGGTCCGCCCAAGCTCGCGGAACGCACATGGCGGCTGATGCAAACGATGTATCCCCGCTTCGAGCTTGCCAAGATTCAGCATCAGTTGAAATTCGTCGTGCTTGAACCCGGCGCGAGCCGGCAGCTATCCGGAATCGAAGTCAGCGCGATTCGCAGCCCGCATACCAAGCCCGATGTGTCGCTCTCGGTCGGCATCGAGGCGGCCGGCAAGAAAATTGTTTTTACGGGCGATTCGGGATGGAACGATGATTTGCTTAAATTCAGCGCCGGCGCCGATCTGTTCCTGTGCGAGTGCACTTACTTCAAGAGCCGGCACCGCGATTTTCATCTCGACTATCCGCTCATCGCCGCCAATCGTGATAAGTTCGACGTGCGGCGGATGGTGCTGACGCACCTCGGCAGTGAAGTCTTGAGCCGCAAAGAGAAGATTGGAATCGCGCTGGCTTTCGATGGAATGAAAATCAAGTTGTAACCTTAACCGCGTCCAGAGGCTCGATCGGCAATGAGTATAGTTCAAGGCAAGCGCGCGCTGGTGGTCGGTGTGGCAAACGACAAGAGCCTTGCCTGGTCAATTTCGCGGGCGCTGGCGGCGGAAGGCGCCGAGATTGCGCTGACCTATCAAGGCGACGTGCTCGAAAAACGTGTGCGTCCACTCGCCGAACAAGTCGGCGCGACGGTGATCGGCGAACTGGATGTCGGAAACGATGCGCAGATCGACGCCGCATTCGCAAAGCTGAAGGAGAAATGGGGCGGGCTCGATCTGCTGGTTCACGCGGTCGCGTTCGCGGAGCGCGACGACCTGCGCGACCGGTTCCTGACGGTCAGCCGCGCCAATTTTGCCAAATCCCTGGAAATCAGCGCCTACTCACTGGTCGCATTGGCGCGCGCCGCGGAACCGCTGATGGAAGCGCGCGGCGGCGGATCGATTCTGACGCTTAGCTATCTGGGCGCGGTGCGCGCGGTGCCAAATTACAACGTCATGGGGGTGGCCAAAGCGGCTCTGGAAGCCTGCGTGCGTTATCTAGCGCTGGATTTGGGCGGCAAGAACATTCGCGTCAATGCGCTCAGCGCGGGACCGGCCCGCACGCTGTCGTCGTCTGCAATACGCGACTACTACACGATGGCGCACGAGGTCGAAAGTCGCGCTCCACTGCGGCGCGCGATGAAAACCGAGGAGGTCGGCACGATGGCGGCGGCGCTGCTGAGCGATCTTTCCAGCGGCGTAACCGGCCAGACAATCTACGTGGATGTCGGCTACAATATTTCGGGTTGAAACTTCGGCGCCTTTCGCCGCAAGGAGGCCGACATGGCGATCGTGGTAGTTCCTCAACTTTCTGACAACTATGCCTATCTCGTGATTGATGACGCGGCCAACGTGGCCGCTGTGGTCGATTGCGCGGAAGCCGGCAAAGTCGTCGCCGCGGCGAAATCGCATCGCGTGAAACTGATTGCCGTCCTGACCACGCATTGGCACGGCGATCACTCCGGCGGCAACGAAGAATTGGCCGCACTGGTTCCCGGTATCAAGGTTTATGGTGCCGGCGCCGAAGGCGGACGAATTCCCGCACTCACCAATCCCATCGCGGATGGTGACCGCATTTCAATGGGAGCACTTGAGGCGCGAGTGATCGGAATTCCAGCGCATACCAACGGCCACGTCGCATATTATTTTCCGCAACTTCATGCGGTATTCACCGGCGACACGATGTTCGTCGGCGGATGCGGCCGTGTGTTCGAGGGCAAGGCGGCGACGATGGTGGCATCGCTGGCGAAGCTAGCCGCGCTACCAGAAGACACACTTGTCTATTGCGGTCACGAGTACACTGAAAAGAATCTGCGCTTCGCACTCACCTTGGAGCCGGGAAATCCGGCGCTCAAGCGAAAACATGAGTGGAGCGTCAAGGAGCGGCAAAATAGAAAATTCACCGTTCCGTCCACGATTGCGGATGAGAAAGCGACTAATCCGTTTCTGCGAACGGATAGCCCCGAGCTGCGCGCCAACCTGAAGCGGATCGAACCGGCCCTCGGTGAGGATCCGGTGGAGATTTTCGCCAAGACACGCGAGCTAAAGGATCGGTTCTAGAGATGAACCGGGATGTTAGCCGGTATCGGCAGGCGGATTGTTCCGGCGCCATAAACTGACAGCAGAACTATGACAAATAGCAGCAAGCTGACCGCCGCATGGATGAAATTATATTCCTCGTGCGTGATTTGGCTCGGGTTATCTTCGAGATACCGGAGCCGCCGTATAAACCGAACATGGTAAAATAGCATTACGGCAACCGCGACGAATTTCAGGTCGAGCCAAGCCTCAGTGATCGCATGCCGCCGCAAAACAACAAGTCCGATTCCGGAAATCACGGTGATTGCGGCGCCGACATTTGTACTGACCTCAAATAATTGGCGCGCGGCCCCCAAAAAGCGCTCTTTGGGCAGACCAACCTCTTCGGGCACGCGCGCGAGCATGTTTGTGATCATCAGCACGCCGCCCATCCAATAGATTGCGCTAAAGATGTGCACTACCAGAATTAGGCCGAACATTGGCGTGCTCCCTCTTCCTGAAGGTTTCCAGTATCGATTTTGCCTGCCATCGCCAGTGCCACCACCGCAATCGCCGCGCCGCTGATGTATGGTGCGGCGGGCCCGATCGCTTGGTACAGCAACCCGCCCATGATCGGACCGCATATCCGAGCCAGCGACATCGCCGATTGGTTCACGCCCAGCACCTCGCCCTGCAAGTGACCCGCCGTGTTGCGCGAAATCAAGCTCGCGATCGAGGGACTGGCCAGGCCATAGCCTAGCGAAAGGATGGCCATCAGCGCGAGCATCGCAAATGGGGATGCCAAGGTGCCCAGCGGGGCCAGCCCCACAGCAAGCGCGAGCGCGCCCCATTTGACCAAGCTTTGCTCCCCGACCCTCTTGACCACTTTGCCGAGAAGATAGCCCTGCGTGACCGCTTGTACTACGCCGGCGAAAGCGAGCGTCATTCCGACGCCGACTGCGCCGTAGCCGTAGACAGCGGCGGCGGTAAGCGCGAAAGTCGTCTCCAGCGCTGCGATTGCGGAAGTTACCAGGAATGCGATACCAAACAGCCGAGTAAGCCGATGGCGAGTAAGCTCGCGCGGCAATGCGAGCAGAGGCTCGATGATGCCACCGCGCTCCAAGGGCTGCGACTTATCGGGGTGATGGGATTCAGGCAGCCGGATTCCCGCGAATACGAAATTTCCCAACGTGAGCCCTGCGGCGAAAAATACCGGCGTGCGCAGTCCCCACTGTCCCAACAGCCCGCCGAGCGCCGGCCCCAGCACGAAGCCCAGTCCGAACGCGGCGCCGATCATGCCCATCCCGCGTGCACGATTTTTATCGTCGGTGGTGTCGGCGACATATGCCTGCGCGGTCGAAATCGTGCCCGCGCAGGCGCCGTGCAGCGCGCGCGATGCCAATAGTGCCACAAACGATCCGGCAAAACCGTAAATCGCATAGCCGGCCGACGAACCCAACAGGCCCAGCATTATGACCGGCTTACGCCCGACACGGTCGGAAATTCGCCCCAGGACCGGCGCGACAATTAACTGCATCAAGGAGTAGATCGCCATTATCAGGCCCACACCAAACGCGCCTACGCCCAGATTTTTCGCGAACATCGGCAGGAACGGGATCACGATCCCGAAGCCGAGCAGATCGATGAAGACGGTCAGGAACAGGATCGTCCGTGCCGCGCCGCCTGTGCCGGCCGGCTCGGCCGCTTGCTTGACTGGCTCGATACTTGGCATTGATGGAGTTACGCGGACTGAACAAATCTTACGCAAGCCGCGCAGTCAAGCGAATACATTACGACGGGATTGGTGAATTTCATGGCGGGTTCATATCAAGAAGAAATCAAGCGAAAGCGGGTGAGCGCGGAAGAGGTTGCATCGCGGGTGAAATCGGGCGACTGGGTCGAATACGGTTTCGGACTGGGCCAGCCCGATCGGTTCGATCAGTCCCTCGCCGCCCTGGTTCCCAATCTGGAGCGCGTCAAGCTGCGCGCATGCCTTGCGATGCGGCCACGGGCGGCGGCGGAAGCCGACCCCGAAGGCCGGCATCTCGCGTACTACTCATGGTACTTCTCCGGACTCGAGCGAAAAATGTGTGACCGCGGGATGGTTCAGCACATCCCGATGAATTTCGGGGAGGCGCCCGAATGTTACCGCAATTTTATCGATGTCGATGTGGCCTGCCTGAAGACCGCGCCGATGGACGAGCATGGGTTTTTCAATTTCGGTCCATCGGTGACCTATCACAAGGCGATCACCGAACGGGCCAAAATCCTCGCCGTCGAAACTGACGCGAATATGCCGTACGTCTACGGATTGGAAAACGGTGTACACATCAGCGATGTCGACTTTGTCATTGACGGCGGAGCGGGCACACTACCCGAGCTCAAGAATCCGTCCGTCGATGCGGTCGAACGCAAGGTCGCGGAGCTGATAGCGCCCGAGATCTCGAGCGGTGCATGTCTCCAGATCGGAATCGGCGCGATGCCGAACGCGGTGTGTGAACTATTGGCGGGATCATCGATCTCCGATTTGGGAATTCACACCGAGATGTTCGTCGACTCGATCGTTTCGCTTTACCAGGCCGGCAAAGTCAGCGGTGCGCACAAGGCGTTCAACCGCTATCAGATGAGCTATACGTTCGCCGCCGGATCGAAGCGGATGTACGATTTTATCAATCGTAACCCGGCATGTTTTGCCGCGCCGGTCGATTACACCAATCTGCCGCATCGCATCATGCTCAACGATCGGGTGGTGTCGATAAACAACACGGCGCAAATCGATTTAACCGGGCAGGCATGTTCGGAATCGGCGGGCCTGCGCCACATTAGCGGCACCGGCGGACAGTTGCAGTTCGTGCGCGGTGCGTTTGCATCGAGCGGCGGCAAATCATTTCTATGCCTGAGTTCGGTGTACGAGCGCGAGGGCCGGCGCGCAAGCCGAATCGTCGCCCGCATCGCTGAGTCCAATATCGTTACGACGCCGCGCACCGACGTCATGTACGTCGTGACCGAGTATGGGATCGTCAACTTGAAGGGCAAGTCGGTGCCGGACCGCGCCCGCGCAATGATCTCGCTCGCCCATCCCGACTTCCGCGAGGAGTTGGAGCGGCAGGCGCGCGAATACCGCCTGATTCCAAAATCGATCTTTTGAACTTTTGACTCGCGAGTGTGAGAACAGTAGCGGCGCCAGGACTGCGTGTTAGCGCGGAGAATTGTCAGCGGGACCGGTGAACTTGTAGACGATTTCACCGGGGCGAGCGTAACCGAGTTCGCGGCGAATCACGCCTTCGATGTAGCGATTGTCAGACCGCAGTTTCTGCAAGCTGGTACGAAGCGCGGCGTTGTCTGCGATCAATTGAGCGCGTTGCGCTTCCAGTTCCGCGCGATGCTGCCGCAATGCGATCAGGTCGCGCGGGCCGGAGCGGCCGGCCAAGGCATTTGCGGCCAGAGCGACCAGAACGGATCCTAGAATTAGGCTCAGCCATTCCCGGCGAATTAAAAAGCTTAACCTCGTCATCCGAGTAATGGTAAAACATGACCACTACTCGATTCAAGCCTGCTAATGTCCGACGGCACTCTTGAAATTGGAAACTTGCTTGATCGCTTACAATCTTCCCACTTTAAAATTTCTTTATAAAATTTCCCAAAAGTGCTTGACCTTTCAATAACAGGTTTCTATAATCGGCCTCACATTGATGGGGAATTGACCCCATACATTAGCCAGGGTGCTTTTCCAGCAGCAGCCCATTGCAGAGGAGGTGCCTATGCCAGTTAGGAAGCGGGCCAAAAAGGCCACTAAATCAAAAAATTTGAAGAAGAGAGCTATGCCGAAGAAGAAGGCTGCGAAAAAGAAGAAGCGGTAACCACTAACGAGTTTACCTCCGGCTAAATGCCGGAGGCTGGCTAAGGTTGCCAGGTTTGCTGCTGGATTAAGCCGAGGCCTAAGCGGCCTCGCAATACGGGGGAGCCCCCTTGAAAGAGGGGGCTTTCCTTTTCCCCTCGATGAATCAATTCCCACCGAAAAATTTCCTGACCCGTCCGGCGCGCGCCGTCTAGCCGATGGACGTCCAGCTCGGTCGCTTTCGCGCGCAATGTGAGCGCCCCGAGCCGGCCAAGTTTGCATGGCCGATCGTGCTGGTTCCGGACCTGTTCACGGCCACGCGCCATTTAGCGGTCCTGATGGGTTATCTCGCGACAATCGGATGGGAAGTTTATGCGCCCGATTTTCGCGTTGCTGATGCCGGCAATCCAGGTTCGATGCAGGGACCATTCCGCTTCGCAGATTTGGCCGCAATGGTGCGCGAGGCAATCGACGCGCTTACCCGTGACGCGATCGTACTAGGGCACGGCGCGGGCGGATTGGCTGCGCTCGCAATAGCCGCGCATCCGAGGGTGAAGGCTGCCGTTGCGTATGCTCCGCTCATCCCCGGTTTTCGCACGGCGCTCGGCGGCGGCATTGCGAACCGATTCGCGGCATGGCGCGGCAAGCCGATCAAACCTCCGACGGGGCGGCAGCTGTTCGAGTTCATTGCGGATGCGGACCCGTACCAGCGTGACGGATTGATCGCAGCTATGGTTCCAGCCTCGGGAGCGCTGATGGCGGACATCGCCGCCGGCACAATTGACTTCGGCACGCCCGAGAATAGCGCGCCGCGGCTAATCGTCGCGGGCGATTCCGATGTTTTTGCGCCGCGCGATCGTACGGTGGCATTCGCAAAATCGATCGGTGCGAAGATGGCGATAATTCCCGGCCGCGGCCATTGGCTAATCGGCGGGCGTGCGCTGGAGCGCGCGATCGGCGAGGCGCAGCGCTTTCTGGTGCGCGCGCTTGGCCAGGACCTGCTGCTGCTGTATCCCGAGGAATGGAAAAACGATCCGGACCCGGAGGATTAATTCCGGCCATAGTGGTCCGTCGGCGCCAGCTATCATTTCTTTTCCACGGAAAGGTGCGCGGCGCCGATCTCCGCCTTTTGAGGTCTCAACACCGCGATCAGGCTCAACGGTGGCAGCGGCACCACGGGATCAAGGATCCGCATTATTGGCGTGAGCAGATTGAGCAGCCACGCCTGCGCGATACCGAAGGTTTTGCGCTGAAGAATCCTGCCGTTGATAAACCATGCGATGGTGCCGATTCGGTTGAATGGAATCATCCGTTCAATTTCGAACCCGCACCGCTCCGCCAATTGCCGCAGCGTTTCGGGTGTGTAGCGCCGTTGATGGCCGACCGCGGCATCTAGGCTCCCGAAGTTCCACGGCCCGTTGGGCACCAGCACGAGCGCTTTGCCGCTCGGGGCCAGCGACTGCCGGATATTTGACAACGCCCGCGCGTCATCTTCGGCATGCTCGAGGACGTTGATGCATATGACTGTGTCATAGCCGCCGGGCTGGGGTGGAAAGCTGGATGCATCGTGGACGTCGCAGTAGGCCGCCTTCATATTCGGATGATCGGCCGCGAGACGATCGAGCAGATCGATATAAAACTGGTTGACGTCTGATGCGACGTACTCACCACGGGGAAGGAGATGCGCGGTCAGGTTGCCAATCCCCGCGCCGATTTCCAGCAGGCGATTTCCGCAGTAAGGCTGGATTGCGTCTGCCATCCATGCGTTGAAACGCGGCGCCTGGGAAAGATTCTCCAAGGCGGCCGCGCCAAGGCGGTCGACCGGGTAGAGGTCGCTGGTCACGGCAAATTGAATCACTCCTGCAAGCGCAAGGATCGCGTCTGTAAACGCGACCTTTTTGCCCTCGCGATAGGTGCGGCCATTGTAGCTGATTGGAACTTCGAATATCCGGGCGCGCCTCCGCGCAAGCTTGAGCGCGATTTCCGGTTCGATCCGGAAGTCGTTGCTGACCAGCGGGATCGATTTTAATAGCGGCGTACTGATGGCCTTGTAGCAGGTATTGACATCGGTGAAGTTTAGATTGACCAGCAAATTACAAAGCGCGGTGAGAAATTTGTTGGCCAACTGATGCCAGAAAAAGAGCACCCTGCGTACTTCCGCATTCGCGAACCGTGAGCCGAAAACCGCGTCGGCCTTGCGATCGAAAAATGCCCGTAGCATCCGCGGGATGTCTTTCGGATCGTATTCAAGATCGGCGTCGTGGATTAGCACGATGTCGCCGTTTGCCCGCGCCAGTGCAGTCCGGATCGCAGCGCCCTTGCCACGATTTTGTTCGTGGCGGAGAAAGACCCATTCGATTTTTCCGCCCGGCACGCTGGGATGCTCGCGCTCAAAATCCGCCAGAACATTAGCGGTCCCGTCATTAGAGCCGTCATCCACCACGACGATCTGCATGCGGTTGATAATCCGCTCGCTGGCTATCGGAATCAGGCGCGCCAACGATTCTGCTACCAAGCGGCGTTCGTTGTAAACCGGCGTCAGCACCGTGAGCGAGACGCTCTCGTCTTGGTTAAATTGCGACTTCGGCGATGCGCTCACGTGCCGGGTTTCCATTGGGAATAGCAGCACTAACCCGCGTATCACAGCCGGCGAACTTTGTTAAATCGCATCCAAGCCGGACCATTTTCCGTAGCCGCACAGTTCCCCAGATTGCCCCGTCATTTGATCGAAGCTTACAGTTGATCGCAGGAGGGCATTTCGATGGCGGATGACATCTTAATCGTCGAACAGGATGGCCCAATCGTCACGGTCACGATGAACCGGCCCGAGAAGCGCAATGCGTTGTCGGTTGCGATGATGGAAGCGATGTTGGCGGAACTTCGCGCGATCGGAAGCCGCGGCGGCGCACAGGTCGTGATTATCGCCGGCGCCGGCCCGGTCTTTTCCTCCGGCCACGATTTGTCCGAATTACGCGGCAAGGACTTGCCCTTCTACCGGCGCGAATTCGAGCTATGCGCGAACCTGATGATGACGATCCAATCCATGCCGCAGCCGGTCATCGCGCGCGTGCATGGCATCGCAACCGCGGCGGGATGCCAGCTTGCGGCGACCTGCGATCTTGTCCTCGCAGGGGAGAGCGCGAGCTTCGCCACGCCGGGAGTCAGAATCGGACTGTTCTGCTCCACGCCGATGGTTGCGCTGTCGCGTGCGGTCGGACGGAAGCATGCGATGGAGATGCTGCTGACGGGCGTTCCCATCGATGCGCACACGGCGGAGCGATGGGGCTTCGTCAATCGCGTGGTGCCGGATGCGGAGCTGGTGGCTGAGACGCTCAAGTTCGCGATGCGAATCGCTGAGGCGAGCCCGTACACGGTCGCGATCGGAAAGAAGGCTTTCTATGCGCAGATCGATCTCCATACCGCTGCGGCATACGAGCATACGAAAGAGGTGATGAGCCAAAATGCGATGGCCGCCGACGCTCAGGAAGGCATCGGAGCGTTCCTCGACAAGCGCCAGCCGGTCTGGTGCGGGAGGTGACGGTCGATTTATTCCTTGCGCTGCCAATCGTCGCAGGTTGATCGTGACTTCCATGCCTGCTACTTTCAGATATGGCGCACCTGATAAAAGGGAAGGCGTACAAATTCTGAACAGGGTAAAGGCCCGCGGGGAGATCCGCGGGCCTTTTTTTATTCCAAGGAGGTTTCATCATGCCGCATCAGCATCAGGAGTTACGCGAGGCGCTGACTTTCGACGACGTCCTCCTGCTGCCGCAGGCGTCCGAAATTCTGCCCGCCAATTGCGATACCGCGACCCAGCTTACGGCGAAAATCGGCCTGCACATCCCGATCGTCTCCAGCCCGATGGACACCGTCACCGAATCGCGCGCCGCGATTGCGATCGCGCAGATGGGTGGCATCGGATTCGTCCATCGCAACCTCTCGATTGAGGAGCAGGCCGCCGAAGCCGAAATCGTAAAGAAGTACGAAAGCGGGATGATCGTCGATCCGATCACCGTCAACCCCGACATCAAGCTCGGCGAGGCGCTGGCCGTGATGGAACGCTATCGCATCTCTGGCCTGCCGGTGGTTTCCGACGGCAAGCTGGTGGGAATCTTGACCCATCGCGACGTGCGCTTTGAAAAACGGATCGACAAGCCGGTGCGCGAAGTGATGACCACCAAGCTGGTAACGGCGCGGCCCGGAATCGATCTCGACCATGCAAAGGAGTTGTTGCAGGCGCATCGAATCGAAAAGCTGCCACTGGTGGACGATCAAAACCGGCTGCGCGGGATGATCACCGTCAAGGATATCGACAAGGCGATCCGCTACCCGCATTCGACCAAGGACAAGATGGGCCGCCTGCGCGTGGGCGCCGCCGTGGGCGTGGGCCCTGAGCGGGAGGCGCGCGTGGCCGCATTGGCGCGCGCGGGTGTCGACGTAATTTGCATCGACACGGCGCACGGCCATACCCGTAACGTGATCGACGCGATCAAGGCGTGCAAGCGCGAGTTCCCGGAGGTGGAAATCGTCGCCGGGAACATCGCCACGGCGGAGGCCGCCAAGGCCCTGTGCGATGCGGGCGCGGACGCGCTTCGGGTCGGGATGGGCCCCGGCTCGATCTGCACCACGCGGATTATTTCGGGAGTCGGCGTGCCGCAGATCACCGCAATCATGGATGTCTCCGCGGTCGCAGGTCCGCGCAACATTCCGATTATCGCCGACGGCGGAATCCGCTTCTCCGGCGACATCACCAAGGCGCTCGCCGCGGGCGCCGATACCGTCATGATCGGATCGCTGTTCGCGGGCACCGAAGAAAGCCCCGGCGAGACGATTCTCTACCAGGGCCGCACCTACAAGCTGTATCGCGGGATGGGATCGCTGGGCGCGATGAACGAGCGCACGGGCGATCGCTACGGACAGTCGGAAGTTCCCGGCGGCAAGCATGTGCCGGAGGGAATCGAGGGGCGCGTTCCCCATCGGGGCTCGATGGCGGCGAATATCGATCAGTTGGCGGGAGGTCTGCAATCGGGGATGGGCTACCTTGGCGCGGCAAATCTCGGCGAGTTGCGACGCCGCGCGCGATTCGTCCGGGTGAGCGACGCCGGGATGCGCGAAAGCCACGTCCACGACGTCTTCATAACGAAGGAAGCCCCGAATTACCGGCAGTAGCGCGTCATCAATCGTGGGTGCTCGAACCGGGGCGCGTGGCGTGGCACAATCTGTCGCGCATCGCGCGAACGGGCGTGGCATTCACTGATGGTTCCAAAAAAACGACTCAAGGTTGGTGTCCTCTTCGGAGGACGGTCGGGCGAGCATGAAATCTCGCTTCGTTCCGCGCTGACGGTGATGTCGGCGATGGATCCGAAGCGCTACGAGGTCGTGCCGATCGGAATCGGCCGCGACGGCCGCTGGCATCTCGAGCATGACGCCCTCAAGGTGCTCGCCGAAAAGACTCCCCATCTGGCCGCGCTCAGCGCGGGCGGTCCTCCCGTAACGATATTGCCGCATCCGAATCGTCATGCGCTGGTCGCCGCGCCTGCTCGCGGCGATGCCGGGTTGCGCCGCTCGCTCGATGTCATCTTTCCAGTGTTGCACGGCACGTATGGTGAAGACGGCACCGTTCAGGGGCTGCTCGATCTTGCGGGACTGCCGTATGTCGGCTCGGGCATGCTGGGCTCCGCCGTCGGAATGGACAAAGACGTGCAGAAGCGGCTGTTGCGCGATGCCGGAATCCCGGTCGTCGAATATTTTACGATTCAGCGCGCCGACTTCCGCGAGCGTCCCGCGATCGCCGCGCGGATGGCGGGCAAGCTCGGCTATCCCGTTTTTGTGAAGCCCGCAGCGCTGGGCTCATCGATCGGAATCAGCCGCGTGAAGCGTGCGGCGGACCTGAAGGCCGCGCTCGACGATGCGTTCCAGTACGATCGCAAGGCGCTAATCGAGGCGGCGTGCGAAGGGCGCGAATTGGAATGTGCGGTGCTGGGTAACGAGCGGCCGGATGCGTCCGTGGTCGGCGAGATAATCGTCAAGGGGCGCCATGAATTCTACAGCTACGAATCGAAGTACGTAGATCCGACCGGCTCGGAAGTGAAAATTCCGGCCAACATTCCGCGCGCCGCATCGGAAAAAATCCGCGCGATCGCGGTGGCGGCATTCAAAGCACTTGAACTGCGCGGAATGGCGCGCGTCGATTTTCTGGCCACTCGCGATCTCCGTGAAATCTATCTGAACGAAGTCAATACGATTCCCGGCTTCACCGCGATCAGCATGTATCCCAAGCTCTGGGAAGCCACCGGCATCCCGCTGCCGAAATTGATCGATCGCCTGATTGCATTGGCGGTGGAAGAGCATCGCGCGCGCGCGGCGCTCAAAATCACTTATCAGCCGAAGAAATAGCAATGCGGCGTCTCCTTATCGCGACGACCAATCCGGCCAAGCTGGCCGAATATCGCATCCTGCTGCGCGGCTTCGATCTCGAACCGATCTCGCTCACGGAGGTCGGCATCCACGAGGCGCCGGAGGAGACCGGCGCAACCTTTGCCGAGAATGCGATGCTCAAGGCGCGGTTTTATTTCGAGCGCGCGAAGATTCCGGTGCTGGCCGATGATGGCGGGCTTGAAGTGGACGCGCTCGGAGGAGCGCCGGGGATCCACTCGAATCGATGGCTGGGGCCCGGCCGCGACAACTCGGATCGCGCTCTGGCTGACGAGATAATCGTTCGTATGCAGGCCGTTCCACCCGCACGCCGCACGGCACGGCTGCGCGCGTGCATCGCGCTGGTGTATGAAGATCGGGGAGAAGTTCGGGAGCGGATTGCGGAAGCGGCGATGGAAGGGGTAATTGCGGAGCGTGCGATGGCCGAAATCCGGCCGGGCTTTCCGTATCGCGCGGTGCTCTTTCTTCCGGAACGTGGGCGCTACGTCGGCGAGCTCGGCGAGGAAGAAGAGGCACGAGTCAGTCAGCGGCGGACGGCCGTAATGATGATTGCAGCCGAGCTCAAACAGATAGCAGCAAGCGTATAACCTCGCCTATGATGACGCTGGCGGGCGGATTACAATTCCCGCGCGGAACGTGAAGGGAAAACGCAAGGGCAAAATCGTCGTTCTGCATCTGGCGGCACGGTATCCGCTGGCCGGGGTGATCTGGCAATTGCTCAACCATTTGCTCGGCCTGCGCGCGATGGGATTCGACGTATATTACATCGAGGATCACCGCGCCTACGTGTACGACCCGTCAATCGAGACCGCGACCCCCGATCCTTCCAACAATCTTAAACTTATCGGCGGTATCCTTGCGCGCTATGGCTTCGGCGATCGATGGTCGTTCTTAAATTCCGCGCGCGATGAATACTTGGGAATGCCGCGCGAAAAATGCATGGAGTTATTCCGCGATGCCGACGCGGTTATCAATTTGTGCGGAGCGACCGAGCCGCGCGAGGAGCATGAAAAAACCCGGTGCCTCATCTATCTGGAGACGGATCCGGGCGTCTTTCAGCTCGAACTTGCGCGCAAGATTCCAAGTACCGTCGAATTTGCGCGCGCGCATAAACTGTTCTTCACCTATGGCTACAATATCGGCTCAACTGATTGCATACTGCCGGCAGCCGGAATCGAATGGCATCACACCCGGCCGCCGGTAATACTCGACGAATGGCATCCTGGTGTCGGTCCCGCGGAGCCGCGCGTGTTCACTACCGTCGGCACCTGGCGGAACAACGGCAGCGATATGGTGATAAAAGGCGAAACTTATTTCTGGTCGAAGCACATCAACTTCGTGAAGGTACTCGACGTTGCGCGCCTTGCCGACCAGCCCATCGAAATCGCCACCAATCTCACTTCCGGACCGGACTACGATCGGGGAATCGCCGGTGGCTTCACATTCGTGCCCGTAATCCCGATGTCGCTGGATATCGACGCTTACCGCGAATACATCAGTTCCTCGCGCGGCGAATTCACGGCATCCAAGGACATTTATGTGCGTCCACGCACAGGCTGGTTCAGCGATCGGTCCGCATGCTATCTGGCGGCAGGGCGTCCCGTGATTACGCAATCAACCGGGTTTGAGAAATTCGTGCCGGCTGGCGAGGGTCTGCTTGCGTTTAACGATTCTGCCGGCGCGGTCGAAGCGATCCGCGCGGTCAATTCAGATTACGCACGGCATGCGCACGCGGCGCGGGATATCGCGGAGGAATACTTCGACGCGGTGAAACTGCTCGGCGAAATCGTGGACGCCGCCGGTATTTGAACGATGGTGACTCACCTCGAAACTCTGCTGGGAATGGGCTGGATGTCATCGGGCCTGCGCATCGTTGACGACTCGATCCTGGTGATAGTTTTTCTTGCGGCGGCAATCGCAGTGCGCCGGCGCTGGGCGTTTAATTCGAGCACTTTCGTGTTGATGGCCGCCGGTGTCGTACTCGACGAGGTGGCGCGGTCGCTTTCAACCCCGGATATCGCTTCAAAATTGGCTGCCGGCGCGTTCGCGGTGTTCATGCTCGGTGTGATTCGCCTCGCGCTTGAGGCGATCGACGAACTGCTCCGGCGCCGCACAGGAACGCCCTTCCCGACGATATTCAAGGACCTGCTGATGCTGGTCGTATGGGCGGGTGTCCTGATGGCCGTTCTGTACGCCGATTTTGGACTCAAGCTGACTCACATCGTGACGATTTCTTCGGTTTCGCTGGGCGGGCTGTTGCTCGCGTTGCAGGAACCGTTGCGCAATATTTTCACCGGGCTGGCCTTGCAAATGGGTTCCCTGTTCAAAGTTGGGGATTGGGTGAAGACCAACAACTCAATTGGCAGAGTTGATGGAATTGGATGGAGTGCAACCACGATTGTTACGCGCACCGGCGAGCAAGTGAGAATTCCCAACGCGACCGTGGCGCACGAAATTCTGACCAATTATCAGTCTGGCGCGATCCGCGACGAGGTCAACCTTGGCCTCGGTTATGGAATCGCGCCAAATCACATTCGTGAAGTTGCGCTCCGGCTGCTGCACGACTTGCCGGAGGTGATGCGCGACCCACCGCCGCAGGTGATGGCGTGGGAATACGGGGATTTTGCTATCCAGTATCGCGTTCGTTACTGGATCTCCGATTACGATGCGCAGGAGCGCGTGCGCGATCGCGTGGTTTCCAGCCTGTGGTACGCGTTGCGCCGCCATTCGATCGAGATCCCCAACCCGGTACTGGTAACGCCGGTTCCCGACTCGCATGCCGGCCGGCGCGTCGATGCGGATTTCGAGCGCGAGCTGATGGGCGACCTGCGGCAGGTGGACATTTTGCGCGGATTGACGGAAGAAGAGCTTCGCACGCTGGTTCCGAGTGTCGCGGAGCGGCAGTTCGGTGCTGGAGAGATGATCGTAAGGCAGGGCGAAGTCGGCGAATCCATGTACGTGATTCGCAACGGCGCGGCCGAGGTGACGCTTAAAACGCCAACCGGAGAAGTGCACCGGGTGGCCTCCCTTGGCAAATCGAATTTTTTCGGCGAAGCCGCGCTGCTGCTCGGCGAACCCCGCAACGCCAGCATCAAGGCGTTAACCGACGTCGAAGTGCTGGAAATGGATCGGGAAGGGTTTACCAGCCTGTTCCAAAATAATCCCCAGGCTGCCGAGCGGATTTCCGAAGTGATCGCAATCCGCGAGTCAGAGCGTCAGGAAATTTTAGCGAAGCCCGGCGGCAGCGGCGGCCCCGGCGGCCGCCGCCAGTGGCTGCTGTCGAAGATGCGCGAGATTTTCGATTTTTGACCGATCGGGAGTGCATTCGCTCGGGAGAACTTCAGGGTCTCGCGCGAAGCGGCGAAAGAGCCTAAAATTTCCGAAGGCGGTGAAACGCATGAAATTTCGAATCGCTCTATTTACGGCGGCGTTGATGGCATTCAGCGTATGCGCTCAAGCGAAGGCTGCGACCCCGAAGCTCTCGGGGACGTATACCTTCTCATTTTCTCAAACCTGCCAGGCCAGCATCGATCTATCGGTTCCCGCCTTCGTGGACAGTGGTTCCCTCGAGTACAACTTTGGAACCGCCGCATTCAATGCCACATCTGGCAAGTATACGTTCAACGGCTTTCAGATAAATGGATCGCTGGTCCTGCAAGGGAGCAGCAGCGGGGATCTCACGAAGACGTCTGGTAAGTTCACGGATACTTTCGGCGTGACCAGTACGACACTTGTCTTGGGAAACCAGACCTACGGAGCCGCTTACGCCGGCATCAATGGATCTGGCATCGCGACTCAAGTCAACTTCATGTCGATAACCTCATCTACGACCGGCCCGCCCAATTGCCTCAACACCGGATCATTAATTCATCAATAGCCGCCGGCGTGGTTCTCAGGCGCATGCGCATCGGCTAAGTTTCGGGCGTGGGCGATACCTTTTCCATCCAAGTGGCCAAGGAGAACCTGAAGTTCTCCGCTGCGCATTTCATCGCTTATCCAGGATTTCGCGAACCACTTCACGGCCATAACTATCAGGCCGGCATCCGCGTTGAAGGCCGGCTTGCACCGACCGGCTATGTCATCGACTTTGGCCTAATCAAGAAGCTGGCCAAGGAAATCGTCGATCGTCTCGACGAGCACACGATCATTCCATCCAAAAGTGACTGCCTCAAGATCGAGGGGCCCGTCGATGGCAAGGTGCGCATCCGCACCGAGCGCGATGAGTTCGTGCTGCCGGCGGGCGATGTGTGCATGGTGCCGATAGTGCACAGCTCCGCTGAAGAGTTGGCGCGCTATATCTGGGACGAACTGGCACGAGCGCTGGAGGCGCGCGGCGCGATGGCGGAAGTCACGGCGATGGAGGTGTCCGTCGCCGAGGGGCCGGGCCAAGCTGCTATTTTTCGCAGAGAGATCCCAAGACACTGAAGTCCTTTTCGCCTTATTCAGCCTAAATCGCGCTTGGTCGGCGGTGCACTTGTTGGCCGCGCGTCCGGCATGACAGAATTTCCTACTTGCGGCTTTTTGGGTGCGCGGCGAGAATATCGGCTCGGAAAGGGTGGCATGCGTTCCAAATTGATGGACTCCGAAACGCCGTTCGCGGTCGAGCGGACGTTAATTGGCGATCATCCCACGATTGTCAAGCTTCGCGCACTGGTCGAACGCGTAGCTGCGACGGACGTGACCGTGCTTGTTTCCGGCGAGAGCGGTACCGGCAAAGAGGTTGTGGCGCGTTCAATCCACACGCTGTCCGGACGCGAGGCCGCGCCATTTATTCCCGTCAATTGTGCCGCGATTCCGAATGAGCTTATCGAGTCCGAGCTGTTCGGGCATGAACGCGGGGCGTTTACCGGCGCCGCATTGGCGCGCCAGGGCCTGTTCGCGGCGGCTGATGGAGGGACGATATTCCTTGACGAAATCGGCGAGTTGCCGATAGGTCTGCAGGCGAAATTGCTCCGCGTCCTTGAGGATGGGCAAGTGCGGCCGGTGGGTGCGGATCGGCAAATGAGGGTGAACGTTCGGGTCATCGCAGCGAGCAATACCGACTTGGCCAAGGCCGTGAAGAAGGGCGGATTTCGCGAGGACCTGTTCTACCGCCTGCAAGTCATACCTATCTGCATTCCGCCGCTGCGTGAGCGCCGCTCAGACATCCCGGGCCTGACGGAATATTTTATCTGCCGCATTCGTTCGCGCACCCCATGCCGCAGTTTGACCATCAGCCGCGAGGCGATGGTGGCGCTGTGGTCGTACGATTGGCCGGGTAATGTGCGAGAGCTGGAAAACATGATTGAACGGATGTCGATCATGTGCGAAGGGGATGTAATCGAGACCGAGCAATTGCCGGAGACCATCGCCGATGCCGCGCGGCCCATCCAGCCGCGAATTCCCGCGGTTTTGGGCGAAGAAGGGGTGAATCTCACCCAGTTGGTACGGGAATTGGAAGGAAAATTAATCAACGAGGCGCTCAAGCGAACCAGCGGCAATAAACAGGCCGCTGCGCGGCTGCTGGGTCTGAAGCGGACCACATTTTCCGCCAAGCTCAGACGCTGCGGTGTGATAGCTGTGGCGCCCTCGGACAATGATGAAGAAGAGTAGTCGAAGTCATAAGCGGAAAACCAAATCGTCCCGGCCGCCGAGAGTAATGGTGGTTGACGACGATTCGGATACCGTCGTCGTCCTTTCCCGCCATCTGCAACGTGAAGGATTTGTCCCAATTTCGGCCTACTCAGGGAACGAATGTCTCAAACTGCTACACAAGGACGATGTCGACGTGATCCTCCTCGACTTGATGATGCCGTCGATGGACGGCTTCCAGGTTCTGAAGGAGCTTAAGAACAATCCGCGCACGGCGGAGATTCCGGTGATCATGCTGACCGCCCGCGACGACATCGACGCGCGCGCCGAAGGGATGCGGCTTGGCATCAGCGATTTTATTTCCAAGCCGGTGTTCCGCGGGCAGTTGGCGCTGCGGATTCGGGCGCAACTCGAAGCGGTGCAAAACGCCCGCGACACGATGGCGGCGATTCGCCGGTTCGAAAATATTAAACCCGAATAACGCGGCTCGCCTCAGCCCTTGGGCAGCATCAGGAGCTTTTCGCCGATCATGTTCTTCTGCACCGGCGAGGTGCCGCCCGCGATCGTCAGCGCCTCGCATCCGAGAATGCGGCGCATCCAGTCGCCGGACGGCGCGTAGGGCGATCCCTTTTCTATCATCGCGTAGGGCCCCAAAAGCCGCATCGAGAACTTCATCATCCGCTGGATCAGATCGGTCGAGACGAGCTTGGAGATTGCCGCCTCGGTCCCCGGCATCTGGCCCTTCAGCCGCTTCGAAAGGCTGCGCAGGCCGTTGTATTTCTTGGCTGAGGACTCGATCGCGAACTGGGCGATCGACTGGCGGATGTCGGCATCCTCGATTGCGGGGCGGCCGTTGAGCGTCGACTTTTTGGCGAGGTCCACGATCAGATGCAGCAATTGCTCGGTGCCGCCGATCGTCTCGCCGATTCCGAACCGCTCATGCAACAAAGTCGAAATCAGCACCTGCCATCCCATGTTGATCGGGCCGAGCAGGTTTTCCTTGGGTACGCGCACATCCTCGAAAAATATTTCGTTGAAGTCGGCGTCGCCGGTGATTTGCTTGAGCGGGCGGACGGTGACTCCGGGGCTTCTCATATCGACGATCAACGCGCTCAGCCCCTTGTGCTTGGGTACCGTCGGATCGGTGCGCACGAACATCTGGCAGAAGTGGGCGCGATGGGCGATCGTGGTCCATACCTTCTGGCCGTTGACGATAAATTCGTCGCCCTTGAGTTCAGCGCGGCATTGCATGTTCGCCAAATCCGAGCCGGCCCCGGGTTCGGACATTCCTTCGCACCAGATTTCGTCGCCTGCGAGGATCGGCTGGAGGTAGCGCTTCTTCTGCTCTTCGGTGCCCCATTGCATCAGCGCGGGACCGTTCATGATTACGCCCAGAACGTTGCATCCCATCGGCAGGCCGGAGCGGCCCAACTCCTGCTGGAAAATGATCTGCTCGATCCCCGTGGCGCCGCGCCCGCCGTATTCCTTCGGCCACGAAATGCCGGCCCAGCCGGCATGGTAGAGCTTCTTGTGCCAGGCCTTGAGCCATTCCCATTGCGCTTCATCGCCGCCGGATAGAAAGCTGCCTTCCTCCGAATCCCCGGCCTTGCGGCCGACCGGTGCCGGCCGGTTATCTTCGAGCCATTTGCGCACCTGCATCCGGTAAGCTTCCTGTTCGGGCGAATAATTGAAATCCATCGAATTAATCTCTCCGCGGAGTTTGGTCCGGCCGCCGGCTTCGGCCGCGTACCGGCATCTCTTGAGTACCGCCCCTAGCAACCGTTAGGCAAGAGGCTGGGAAAGGGAAATTACAGGTTGGGATATTTGCCTCGGTGTTGCGGCGGCAGGGGAAGTCCAAAGGTATCGCGCAAAAGCCGGAGAGCAAATTGCCCATAATCATTGGGGAAATTGGGTTCGTTTCGTAATTTTTCTTTATTTTTCTTTCACCGGCGAGCGCGAACAGCGTTTAACTTTTTCCCTAACCTAAGGAACGACCGGCTCGATTATATCCGCACCGCGCGTGTCCCATAAGGCTGAACCGGTTCAGCGCTGGAATAGTGCGCCGCGCGGGCGAACGGCTTTGCGACCCTAATCGCCGGAACTATGCTCGTCGCGTATGCGCGGCTGGAGGCATTATCTAATTGGGATTGTTTTAGCCATGATGCCCCCGCCAGCGGCGCGCGCAACCGACCGCCAAGACGCACTCAGTTAGTCTGCACGTGGCGCCGTAGAAAGTACGTGTACCTGGTCCAGGCACGGAAATCACTCTTCTTTCTGTTCGATCAACTTCTCGGAATCGCCCTTGCCTGGACACGAGTATCGTTGTTCTTTGACCTTGATTGCGCCGGTTCTCGCCCAAACTACAAGTTCGCCACGATCGTCAGCTCCGTGGTCACCGCACTCCCATTTTGGAACCACAGTTGGTCCCTCGCTGTTGAGCAAAGCCTGCCATGCGCTCAATGGGATCATGAGCGGCTGTTCGGGGTGAGCGACTGTAGTCAATGCGTGGAGATGCGGATTGTTTTTCGTCAACCCAATCGCGGCAAATTGTCGCTTTCCGCATGGCAGCACACCGACTTGGAGAAGAAATTGTGTCCCGTCTCCGCTTCGGTCGTAATCCGCAAACTTCATGATCGCGGGAGCAGGTCGACGCTTTATATCCGCGACCAGGTTGGGATCACCGATGTTCTCTCGGTCGAAGTCACTCATTAGTTTCATCGGCCAACGTGGGAGATATGCGAAACCCTTGAGCTTGTCCGCGTCTGGATAGTCGAATTGTCCAAATAGTGGACGCAGATCCATGCGTTCGATTTCGCGGCCATCTCGATTTCTTGTCAGATAAAGCTTTCCGTACTCGCCATATCCCCAGCCCGAACACGGGCATGTGATGGCCATGTAAACTTCGTCAGGTCCGCAGACAATGCCAGGCTTTCCGTCCCACACGAGCCGCCAGGTCTCTGGGATTCCGTTCACATGAACTTCGCGCTGTTCGCGCACTACTTGCTCTTCAGCCCTGCAAGCAGAGGAGGCGAAATGAAGGCTCGCAATGCCAAGTAAGACGGCCAGCGGCAAACTTTTTCCGCAAGATTTCACATCTATCCGGTCCAGGTGAAGATGCCACCATGAAACCTTCAGTGCAAACCGCACAGTTCCTGCGGGACCGGGAAGCGCTTTACGCTTTATCCAACGGGCCTTCGTCTTCACCGTAGTACGGGAGCGTAAGCTGTTCGGGTCTCGTTCTGTGGACGCCGTACTTTACGAGGCGGTTGTAGAGGTCGCGGCGGACAATGGAGTGACAGCTCTGGTCCTAGCGAACCTCTCCCTGCGATCGGGAGAGGATGTGCGGCGCGCTCCCTTGCTCTTTTTCTTGCAAGGGGCGTGACGCGCAGGTGAGGGACCTTGGATTAGAGATATTCCGCGATCCGTTCGAGCACGTATTCCAAACCGTCCAACACCTCTTCATTCCAGAAGCGCAACACCCGATAGCCGCGTTCCTCAAGACGAGCGGTGCGGCGTTGGTCGGCCCGCTCCATCGCTTCTTCGCCATGCTGGCTGCCGTCGAGTTCAATTATCAGGCGCGCTTCAAGGCAGAAGAAATCGGCAATATACGGTGGGATCGGATGCTGTCGGCGGAATTTCGCTCCCTTGAGTTTGCGGTTGCGCAACTGCGTCCATAATTTAAGCTCGGCATCGGTGCTCGCGGCGCGGAGTGCCCGCGCACGATCGCGGTCGAGCGGAGGCGCGGGTGGCTCGGAATTTTTCATAGCGGTCCCTCACCCGCCCGTCATGGCTCTTGCAGGAAAGCACCTCCACCCGCCTCGCTCCGCTCGGCCTCCTCTCCCGCATAAGAACGGGAGGGGCGAGCAAGAGCCACGCCGGGCGTCCTCTCCCGATAATAGGGAGAGGTAATCAGGAAAGGAATCGACCTAACCCTTCGATCGGGACAGGGGCTGGGCGCGCTAACCTCAACGCGGGCCGCTTACTTGCTCGCCGGAGATGCGGGCGGAGGCGGCCAAAGCGGGCGTCTGGCATTCCGATTCATGGGGCCGCGATTACCCGAAAATTCAACTGATAACGATCGCGGACGCCTTCGAGGACAAGCGCGTCGAATACCCCGGCCGCAACGTAACGCTGCAGGCCGCGCCGACGGAGGAAAAGGCGTCGGAGACATTGCCACTCAAGGGCATGAAGCCTGCGCAATCGGGGAAGAGGAAGAAGAATTAGGGATGCCGCGCGAGGCATCCCGAATCTTTCTGCTGAGAGGACGCGATGGGCACATATACCTATTACGCTTACATCATGACTAGCCTGTCGCAGGTCCTATACACCGGCGTCACCAACGATCTCGATCGCGGAGTGCGGGAACACAAGGAGGGCCAACCGGGATCGTTCACCAAGCGGTACAACGTGAAACGGCTCGCATATTTTGAGGAGTTCGGCGAAATCACCGAAGCGATTGCGCGCGAGAAGAAGATCAAGCGGATGTCGCGGGGGGGCAAGATACGGCTCATCGAGTCGATGAATCCGAGCTGGGACGATTTAAGCGCGGACTGGGACTGAGCGCCGGAATCCGGGATTTTCCTCAGCGAGTTCAGGACACGCTCTCACGGGCGGCGGCCAATGGAGTGACGGCTCTGTTCCTACCGAACCTCTCCCGATAATAGGGAGAGGTAATCAGGGAAGGAATCGACCCAACCCTTCGCTCGGGACAGGGGCTGGGCGCGCTAACCTCAACGCGGGCCGCTTACTTGCTCGCGGGAGGAGCGGCTTTGGCGGATGCGGCCGTCGCGCCGATGTCCTTCAGGATCTGATCGGCGTGAATCGACGGATCGACGCTAGGATAGGCCTTCAAAACTTTCCCGTCCTCGCCAATCACATAGGTGATGCGCCGATCGAAGCCAAGAATCGGGATCCCGTTGGCGGCGCCATAGTCAGTCGCGATTTTCTTGTCCGTATCGACCAGCAGCGGGAACGGCAGGCTGTACTTCTTGATGAACTTCTCGTGCGCCTCGGCGGAATCGACGCTGCATCCGAGCACCACGATGCCGGCGGTCTGAAAGCGCGCATAGCCGTCGCGGAAGGCGCATGCCTCCTTGGTGCATCCGGGGGTTTCATCCTTCGGATAAAAGTAGAGGATCACCTTCTTGCCGTGAAAATCGGCGAGCGAAACCTGCTTCGAACCGTCCGCCGTTACCATCTGGGTCGAGAATGGCGGTGCGGGCTGCCCTTCCTTGAGCAGTTCGCCGTGTGCGAAGAGCGGCTTTAGAAAACTTATGCCGACTGCGGCGGTGGTCATCAATGCAAACGAACTCATTTTCATATCCGCCTCGTGGTCAGATGAAGTGGAGCCAATCGCGATAATTGGGATCGCGGCCATGGAGCGCGGCTTGAAACGTCTCCTGCACCCGCCGCGTGATTGGGCCGGGCTTGCCCGCCCCGACTTTGCGGTCGTCCAGTTCGACGACGGGCGTTACCTCGGCCGCCGTCCCGGTCATGAATGCCTCGTCCGCGATATAGAACGCATCGCGCGCGAAATGTTCCTCGCGCACCGGAATCTTGGCGTCGCCGAGCATCCGCATGACGGCATCGCGGGTGATTCCACCCAAGATCGATGTCAGCGGCGGCGTGCGCACGATTCCGTCGCGGATAACGAACACGTTTTCGCCGCTGCCCTCGGCGACGAATCCTTCCGTATCGAGCAGCAACGCTTCGTCATAGCCGCCGCGGCGCGCCTCGTAGCCGGCAAGGATCGAATTCACGTAATGGCCAGACGCCTTCGCCGCCGGCATCATCGTGTTGTGATGGAATCGCGCGAACGATGAGGTCTTGAGACGAACGCCCTTTTGCAGGCTGTCGGTGCCAAGGTACGCGCCCCACGGCCATGCCGCGATGGCGACCCGCGTCTTGTTGCCGCGCGCCGCCAGTCCCATCTCGCCCTCGCCGTAAAACGCGATCGGACGGAGGTAACATTCGGAAAAGCGGTTGACGCGGACCACGTCGGCGCATGCCTTGAGCAGCTCTTCCTGGCTGTATGGGATCGGCATCTCGACGATATGCGCCGATTCGACCAGGCGGCGGATATGCTCGCGTGCGCGGAAAATCGAGGAGCGGCCGTCGTCGGTTTTGTAGCAGCGCATGCCCTCGAAGACGGCCAGTCCGTAGTGGAGGCTGTGGGTCAGGACATGGACGTTGGCCTCCGCGTAGGGAACCATCCCGCCGTCCATCCAGATTTTTTCCGAGCGTATGCCGTCGGCCGCCAATTGCGCACCTCGTCTGTAAATTGTACCGGCCGGGACATAAAGTTACGTTCCAGCCAGCATACGCAAAGTTAATAAATGATCTCCCGCGAGTCGATGGGGCCAGTTGAGCCGCCTATCAACTACGGTGCGGATCGTGCGAGCCGGCGCCGTTGTGGTGATGCGTGTGACCAGCGGCGGGGCTATCCGACGATGCTGACGATGGATGCCCTTCGGTGGTGCGGCGGCGATGGCCGCGGCCGCCGCGGCGGCGTCGCCGCCTTCTGCGACGGGGTTCGCCGGCTGGCGCCGGCTCCGTTCCTTCTGACGGTGGTGGCAACGCGGCTGGCGGCAGTGAAGCGCCGCCCGGCGGAGTCGCGAGGAAACGATGCGTTGCGGCCTCGTCGATTCCATACGCGGGCGCGATCATCTCGAAGAATTGCAGCGCCTCGCCGAAATAGGGCCGCCGCATCAGACGGCGCGTGCGGCGCGAAGGCGCGGCCAGCAACTCGAACGCATCCAGAATAAGCCGCATCTGTTCGGTGTCGCCGCGGGCGTATCCACGCGCGCGTAAATCCGCAAGCAGACCTGCGCCGTCGGTGACGCGGCGCAGATCGAGCATCAAAGCGGCCAGCAAGATCGAATGCTCGGGCGCATAGCCGCCCTCGATCCGCTTACCCAGCGCCGCCATGTTGCGAATCGTTGGCTGCGCCGACAGAGGCGATTCGGAGCAATTGAGATGCGCCGAGAGCATCGGCAACACGGCTTCCAGCAGCCCCAGCTCCGCCATCAGGACCAGCGCGCGCGCGGCTTCCGGCTGCGAAAGCGTGCGGTAAGTCTCCTCGACCACGCGCGGAACGGAAGCCTTGGACAGGTCGGCGCGATGCCGCTCGATCGCGGCGCGGGTGGCAGGCTCGATCTCGAATCCGAGCTTGGCGGCGAATCGCACCGCGCGCATCATCCGGACGGGATCCTCGCGCATCCGGAGTTCGGGTTCGCCGATGGTCCGAATCAGGCGCGAATGCAGGTCATCCACGCCGCCGGGAAAATCGATTACGCGAAACGATTGCGGATCGTAAAAGAGCGCGTTGACGGTGAAATCGCGGCGAAAGGCGTCTTCCTCCGGCGAGCCGAAGGTGTTGTCCAGCCGGATCATCACGTCCTCGCCCTCGGCGACATCCTCGCTCCGGCGGCGGAAGGTCGCGACCTCGATATTCTGGCGGCCGAAGAAGACATGCACCAACCGGAATCGCCGCCCAATCAGGCGCGAATTGCGGAACAAATCGCGCACCTGCTGCGGATGCGCCGAAGTCGCGATGTCGAAATCCTTGGGCTTGCGCGAAAGCATCAGATCGCGCACGCCGCCGCCGACGATGCATGCGACATGGCCGGCCCCGATCAGGCGATATAGGACCTTAAGAACGTTGGCGTCGATGTCGCGGCGGGAGACGGGATGCTCCGCGCGCTCAAGTATGCGAGGTTCCAATGCTCAGCCGTCCGAATCAGCCTTATATATGGCACCGGTCAAGGGCCTGCGCCAATCGCGACCGACCCTAATGCGGTTCCATCTTGATGTCCAGAATGTAATAGAATTGCCCCCTTATGTCCTCTCGGGGAGTTCGTACGATTCAAATCGTCAGCCACGGGCCGTCGTGCCTCGACGGCGTGATGGCGGCGGCCACCGTGGCGCGCTTTTACGACGGCCAGAAGGTCACCGCGATCCTGCCCGGCAACAGCGACAGCGATCATGCAATCCAGGGACTGCGCGCCAAGTATGACGGCGGCAGCGACGAAGTCTGGATTACCGATCTGTCGTGGAACCAGCCGGCCACGGGAGCTCATCTCGCCAAGCTCGCAGCTGGCGGCACGCGCATCTTTTGGATCGACCATCATCGCACGGCGGTATCGCGTGCCGATGCGCCGGAATTCAAGGTGCCGTTTGCAGGAAGAGTCTTGTCGGAAAGCTATTCGGCGGCGCGGCTGACGTTCAATTTCCTAAAGCGGATGGCGCGCGAGATTCCCGAAAACCGCCGCACTGCGTTCGAGGCGTTCCAGCCCTTTGCGATGATCGCCGACGATCACGATCGCTGGATTCACAAAATCGCCGAGTCGCCGGATTGGGCGCTCGCGGTGCAGACGCTGGGCGGTATTGCGTCGTATCGGGAGATTCTGAAGCTGCGCGAGCCGGTGATGAGCAAGCGGCTGCGCGAGGCGTTCGAGTCCGGGCGCGATGCGATGCGCCGGAGCGTGGAACTTGCCCATGCCACGGTGGTGGATCGCAAGCTCGCCAACGGCATAACCGTTCGCTCGGCGTGCTGTTTCGGCTACAGCAGCGAGGTCGCCTCCTACCTTTATAAGGATCAACATCAGATGGTTGTCGCATTGTTCGATCTGCGCAGCCAGGGCGTCAGCCTTCGCCGAAGCGCCGATTGCGAAATCGATCTTTCATTATTGGCGCAGGCATACGGCGGCGGAGGGCATCCCGCGGCGTCCGGGTTCGCGATTCCCGATCTCCGGCGGCTTCCTGCCGAGCGCTTGGCGGAAATTCTTGGCGATCGGCTGGAAAGCGAACCGTCCCAAGTTTAACCAGCCGATTTGCCTTGCGCTCAAGGGCGCGCCTTACTAGATTCGCGCCGTGGACCCGGCGCTCGAAAAGGCGCTCAATTTGCTGCTGGAATCCGAGCGGGCCGGCGTCGCCGCGCTCGAAAAGCTAATTTCACAGGTCAAGCACGCCGAATTGCGCCGCTTCCTGTCCGGTTCGCGCGCCATGGAACAGCGCAATGCCGACGAACTGGAAGATCTCATCTTTGAAAATGGAGGCAAACCTTCCGATAGGACGGGGCCATTTACGGGCAAGGTCGCCGCGCTTGGGACGGTTCGCGAACGCCTGCTGCTGATGGCGCGCGGTCAGGAATGGGCCGCGCGTAAAACCGAGGAAGCACTCGCGATCGCGCCGTCCTCGGGTCCCGTCCATGACTATTTGACGGCGATGGCGAATCGGCATCGCGCGGAAGCCGAATGGGGCCGCGCCGAAGTGATCAAGCTGATGAATCCGGGCTGATCGTGCCGCATTGCGCATTTGGGTATCGATTGGTCTTGCTAGGCCGTCCGCCGGACGCGATAATCGCGATCCCCGGTGGACGCATAGCTCAGCTCGGTTAGAGCACTTGCCTCACATGCAAGGGGTCGCAGGTTCAAATCCTGCTGCGTCCACCATCCAGTCTTTGAATTTCCGCACATCGCGGAGAATCGATCGAAATCCGCGCGTGTGCGCGCGATTTGCGATCGCGCGCGGACCCAGAGAACGTCTCCGGATGCCCTAATTGCGGGAATTTGGCAAATCCTATCCCGGCGCGATTTTGCGGGGTCCGTTTGCAAGTCGTCGAGATCGTGAAAATGCGCCGAATGCGATCTTGAGATAGCGAGCGGAACGCCTTCCCATTCTGCCGCAACCGAGCAATGACTCCTGACCACGGCCGGGGCGCGAAAGCCCGGCCCGAGAAGGAGACCTCACATGAACGCGAAAACGAAACCCATGTCGGGAGTCGGCGAGACCACGACGCGGAAGGCAACGCCGCCGTCGGAAACGAAAAAGTCTGCGCGGCGGACACCGCAACCACCGAAGGGGACGGCAAAAGCGGAGAAGTTGGTCTGCAGATATTGCGGCAGCGACGACCTTGCACCGTCCTTCAAAAAGCGACGCGATGCCCGATGCCGCGCCTGCTTCAAAAAGCGCTACAGTTCCGCGTCGCCGGGCAAGCGAGCCGCGAAACCTCGGAAGACAAAGGCCAACAAGTAGTTTAAGGGCGCAGAACGAATCGACCGGGGCCGGGCTCCTCAAATGGGCCGGCCCCGATTACCTTCGGGATGTGGATCAGCAGAGACCGAGCAACCGTTCCTGTTCGCTCCACAGCATGGGAAGATCGATCCGGCGCGTGAGTCCTCTTGCGGTAAGCTCCGGTGGCTCGCGGCCTTCAACGATCGCCTCGACGATCTTGGGCGCCAGAAAACCAAGCTGAATTAGCCGCCGTACTGATCGCTCGTTGAACCCTTCCCGCTTTGCGATCTCGGCAACCGATTTTGCCCGGCCCGATATCAGGTCTTGAGACCAGATACGGCCACGGGCAACCGCTTTGACAAGCGAAAGATCGACTCGTGCAGGAGCGGAATCGCCCCCCAGCACCATCCGCATTTCGATTCCGCGGCGTTTCATTCGCATCGGAAAGAATCTGGTAAGAGCGGTGTGGCCGGTGGCCACACCGTTGCGCTCCTCGCTGACCGGAAGCGGCAACTTCAGGGATAGGCTGATGCCATCGCACCTCAGTTCAACCCGCTCGGTCAATTGAGTGAGCGCGGGACCGGCTTCGCTTTCAGAGTGCAGTCGGCGAACCCATTCTTGGGAAGACCTTAAAACCGACGGCAAACGAACCATATCTACGCGGGCACCCTCAAGGGCTTGGGCAATTCCGGCCCGGTCGGCGAGGATCTGCTGGGCGGCGATCGAAACGGTCCGCTCGATTTCACGTGCGGCCAGCCGCCATCCATCTTCTGCATTCGCCGACTCGCCCCGGACCAGCTTTCGAGAGACGTAATAGCGGTAGCATCGTCCAGCTTTGCTGGTGCCTTGCACATAGAGAGGTTCGCCGTCTTGGTCGAACAGCTTGCCCGCGAGCGGACTGTCCGACAGCTGGCTGTCTCGGCTTCCCACCGGGCGTCCAGCTTGATCCTGCAGCCGCCGTTGGACTTGCTCCCAGAGTTCGCGGCTAACGATCGCCTCATGCTGCCCTTGATGGCACTCATTCTTGTGCCGAATCTCGCCTAGGTAGATCGGATTGGAGAGCAGGTGGTAGAGCGCTCCGCGCGAGAACGGCTTTCCGCCCCGGCGATTGCCCTTCTTCGAGGTCTTAACTCCGGAAACGAT